>JBAZLD010000008.1:0-58267 GCA_041650475.1 Candidatus Babeliales bacterium
TAAGTTTTAGTAATTGTTTACAACTTACAGATGATGCTGTTTTTGCTTTTGCGCAGAATTGCCAATTTTTACAAAAGGTTGATTTTTCTTATTGTGATAAAATTACGGATCAATCAATTATAGAGTTAATTAAAAATAATCACCATTGTTATTATATAAATAAAGATTATTTTGCTACTTTATCTAGTATTTTAAAAGAAATTAATTTAAATAATTGCGTGCAGATTACAGATAAGGCTATTAAAGAAATTGCGTATAATTGTAGATTTTTAGAATTTCTTCACCTTTCTGGATGTAATCAAATTACAGATGAAGCAATAAAAGAGCTTTTATTTTGTTGTCCTAATTTAAGAAGATTATATATTTATGAACGTAATAATATTTCTGATTTATTAATTCAAAAATTTCATGAACATCCAAATTTACAAGTTTTTTACTAATTATCTTGATTTAAAAAATTGTAAATTTATTTAAAATCATAGATAAATTAACATAAAAATAAAGAATTTTTCTTATTGAAAATATTTTGTTTTTTGTTATGATAAATAGATCAATATTTGGGTATTTGGGGATTTAATAATTTAAAATTAGTTTTTAAAATTTTTCCAAATATTTTTAAAATTTTTTTTAGGAATTTAGGTAAAAAAATATGAATATAAAAAGAGAAGATGTAAGAAATATAGCAATTATTGCCCACGTTGACCATGGAAAAACAACCTTGGTAGATCAAATGTTAAGACAGTCTGGAACATCCTTAACAAAAGATCTAGCTAATACAGAAAGATTAATGGATACCGGTGATTTAGAAAAAGAACGTGGTATTACAATAACAGCTAAAAATACTGCTATTTGCTTGCCACAAGCAAAAATTAATATCGTAGATACTCCAGGTCACATGGATTTTGGAGGAGAAGTTGAAAGAACCTTGCAAATGGTTGAAGGTTTTTTATTGCTTGTTGATGCAGCAGAGGGACCATTGCCTGGAACTCGCTTTGTATTGCAAAAAGCTTTAGCATTAAATTTAAGACCTATGGTTTTAATTAATAAAATAGATAGAAAAGATGCTGATGTAAAAAGAGTGGAAAATGCAATACATGATTTATTTTTAGAAATAGCAATAGAGGCCGAACATTTAGATTTTCCGATTTTGTATGGCTCTTCAAGAAATGGCTACGTTTCAAGCGATCCAAATGTAAAATCTGGTAACATGCAACCATTATTTGATTTAATTTTAAGTCATGTGCCTGCACCTGTTCAAAAAGATCAAGATTTACAGCTTTTAATAACAAATATTGATCACTCTGATTATGTTGGTTGCATAGGAATTGGTAGAATATTTAGTGGAGAAATTAAGCTTGGAAAGCAAATTATTTGCTGTAAAGATAATAAAGTAAGTAATCCTACAAAAATAACTAAATTATATCAATTTGAGGGTTTATCCAAAAAAGAAGTAGATAGTGCAAAATTTGGTGACATTGTTGCTATTGCGGGTTTTGAAGGCGAGGTAACTATTGGAACTACAATTTGTGATATAGATAAACCAAAACCATTGAGTTATGTATCAATAGATGAACCAACCTTATCTGTTTATTTTTCAGTAAACAATTCACCTTTTTCTGGAAAAGAAGGTAAATTTTTAACTTCCAGACAAATAAGAGATAGATTGTATAAAGAATTAAAAACAAATGTTGCTCTCAGAGTTGAAGACACAGATTCACCAGAAACCTTTAAAGTTTCTGGTAGAGGTCAATTACACCTAGGTATTTTAATGGAAACCATGAGACGTGAGGGTTATGAATTTCAGGTATCAGCTCCTGAGGTTATTTATAAAGAAATTAATGGAAAAAAATGTGAACCATTTGAATTATTGACCATTGATGTTGGCGCTGAATATCAGGGTGTAGTTATGGAGGCTTTGGGTACAAGAAAAGCTATTTTGCAAGAAATGACACCTTACGGTGAAAATAAATTAAAAATGGAATTTAGAATCCCTGCAAGAGGTTTGATTGGATACAGAAGTCAATTTATGACAGCAACTCGAGGAACTGGTTTATTGAATCATCGCTTTTCAGATTATGGCGAATGTGTTGGGGATATCACAGAAAGAATTAACGGTGCAATGGTTTCTATGGAAAATGGCCCTGTTACTGCTTACGCATTGGATGCATTGCAACCAAGAGGAATTTTATTTGTGAGTCCAACAATTAATGTGTATGAAGGCATGATTGTTGGTGAGCATAATAGAGAAAATGATATAGATGTTAATCCTGCAAAAAAGAAAAAATTAACAAATATGCGAGCTTCTGGTTCTGATGATGCCGTAAAATTAGCACCTCCAAAAATTATGACATTGGAAGAATCTCTTGAATGGATTAATGATGATGAACTTATGGAGATTACTCCTGAATCTATTAGACTTAGAAAAAGGTATTTGAAGTCTTTTGAAAGAAAAAAGAATAAATAATTAAAATTCGGGAATTGTTATGAGTAAAAAAGATTTAAGTGAAAAACACAATCATGCTAATGGTGCAATCTTAGAAAGGCACAACAATATAAAAGATGAAATTTATTGTCATTTGCCGATTGCAATATTTTCAGTTGCTTTTTCCATGATAATTCTGAGTTTTTTGAGTTACTTTGATGTTTCAGGGAGTAATTTAAAGGGTGCACATAGACTTTTTCACAATTTTCATTTTTTACATTTATTATTTGCTGGGACAGGAACAATGTTAACTTTTAGAAGATTTTCTAAAAATGTAACAATTGGCATTTTGATTGGTTTTATAGTTCCTGCAATTTTTTGTACAACATCAGATGCCTTGCTGCCATATGTTGGAGGACGATTGCTGGGGGTTGATATGGAATTGCACTGGTGTTTTTTTCATCATATAAAAACTGTCAGTACCTTTTTGATTATAGGTATGATTAATGGTTGGATTATGAGTAATCATAATTTGAATAAACAGCTTTTTTATTCTCAGGGGTTTCATTTTTTACATATATTTATAAGTTCAATGGCATCTATTTTATATTTGGTGGGTTTTGGATTTTCTGATTGGCATAAACAAATGGGTATTGTTTTTGCTTTTTTAATTTTAGCTGTTTTGGTTCCATGTACTTTTTCTGATATAGTAGTTCCAATGATATTTGCAAAATTTAATAAAAAAGTTACAAATACAGGATGCGGGTGTTGTATACATTCTATGCATTCAGAACATGATATTAATAATATAAAAGTTACCCCAAGTGAAGTTTTTAGTGCAAAAAATAATAGAGAAATAAATAGATAGTAGCGCCAAATAATCAAGTATAAATAAAGGGTGGTTCGGTGAGGCAGATTAGATTCGAAAATGTGACAAAATCTTTTGATGGAGAGTTAATTTTAAATAAATTGAATTTAACTATTCCAGCTGGACAATTTTTTGCTTTATTGGGGCCCAGTGGATGTGGAAAAACTACTTTATTAAGATTATTGGCAGGTTTTGAATCTGTAGATTCTGGTAAAATTTATTTAGGTGATCAAGATATTACTCATGAACCTATATATAAGAGAAAAATTAATACTGTTTTTCAACAATATGCACTTTTTCCACATTTATCAGTTTTTGAAAACGTTGCTTATAGTTTAAGAATAAAAAAATTAAAAGAGAGTGTTATCGTAGAAAAGGTTAGCGATGTTTTAAAAACAGTCCGTCTTTTAGGTTTTGAATCAAAATCTATAAATAGCCTTTCTGGTGGTCAACAACAAAGAGTGGCTCTTGCAAGAGCTATTGTTAGTGAACCAGATGTTCTTCTTTTAGATGAACCATTGGCAGCCTTAGATCCAAGATTGAAAGAAAAAGTTTTAATTGATCTTATAAACTTGCAAGATAAATTAAAAACTACATTTTTATATGTTACTCATGATCAATTTGAGGCATTAACTGTTGCGGATCAGATGTCTATAATGAATTTAGAAGGGAATATTGAACAAATTGGTAGTCCTAAGGAGATTTATGAATTTCCTTTTTCTAGATTTGTTGCAAGTTTTGTTGGAAGTACAAATTTTTTAGAAGGCGTTTTAAGAGTACAAGAAGACAAAATGCTTGTTGAAGTTGAAGGCCTTGGCCGGTTTACAGTTTTTTCTCCTATAAAAAAAGATTGGTTTATTCCGGGGGGTAGATTGTTTATGGGAATTAGACCTGAAAAAATTTTTATAAGTAAAAAGGAGATAACAGGATTTTCAAACCATTTAATTGGTAAAGTTAATAATATAATCTATTATGGCCGTTCTACTCAATATGATGTACGATTGAGAAATGGTAAAATGTTAACTGTCTTCGAACAAAATGAAGAACATTTTCCTCAGCAAGAAATAGATTATTATGATCAGGTAAATTTATACTTTCAAAAAGAAAATGTTATTTTATTAGATCATTAGCTTTAGGGTTTATGTTGATGGGTGTTTTAAAAAAGATATTTAGAGAAGATTTGCCATTTGTTTTTGCTGCGCCTGCCTTAATTTGGCAGATTTTTTTTGTTTATTTACCACTATTTGTTCTTTTTTTACAAAGTCTAGATTTCAGATTTTCTAATTATTCTGGTTTATTAAATAATCTTTTTTTTAATGTTATAGCAAATTCTTTTATTTTAGCTTTTATTACGGCAACTATTTGTTTGTTTGTTGCGTATCCTGTAGCATATTTTTTATCTATGAAAGTAAAAAGATTTAAAAATTTTTTACTTTTTTCTTTAATTTTACCATCATGGACAAGTTTTATTGTGCAGGTTTATGCCTGGATTTTTTTATTACAAAAAAATGGACCGTTTAATATTATACTTTATAAATTAGGCATAATTTCAAAATCAACTCATCTTTTAAATAATTATTTTGCAATTATATTAGGTATGGTTTATTGTTATTTGCCATTTATGATTTTACCTATTTATACTGTTTTAGAAAAAATGGATAAAAGGTTAATAGAAGTTTCTGCTGATTTAGGTGCAAATAAAATTCAAACCTTTAAAAAAGTAATTTTACCATTGTCAAGTACAGGAATAATGGCAGGTTTTTTATTGGTATTTATTCCAGCGTTTGGTGAATTTGCTATTCCTGATTTATTGGGAGGTGGTAAAAAGATTTTTTGGGGATCTTTAATTGTTGATAAGTTTTTAATGACAAGAGAATGGGGATCTGGAGCAGCCTTTGCGTTTATAGGGATTTTAATATTATTAATATTTTTTACCTTTTTTTATTTTATTTATAGGTTTTTAATAAAATTTATTAGAACTAAAAAATTATGGGGAGGTTATGAATAGATTATGAATAAAATAAAAATTACTGGTAATAGAAATTTATTAGGCAAAATTTTACCAACTTTACTTATTATATTGTCATATTTATTTTTGTATCTTCCTATTTTTATTTTAATACTATTTTCTTTTAATGAGTCTAGCGTTAGCATTCATTGGACAGGTTTTTCTTTAAAATGGTATTTAAATCTTTTTAATTCACCAGAAATAGGTAGAGCTTTAATGGTATCTTTATTTGTTGCATTTTCCTCTACTATTTTAAGTCTTTTTTTATCTACAAGTTTGGTTTTGGCTGGAAGATGGTGGAAAAATTCTTTTTTTAATAATATTTTTTATGTCAATATTATATTGCCAGATATCATATTGGCAATTTGTATTTTGAGTATTTTTTCTTTTTTAAAAATACCTTTGGGATATACAAGTTTGATTGTTGGTCATACTATAATAGGCTTAGGATTTGCTGTGCCAATTATTAGATCAAGGTTTGTTGAAATAGATCCGTTTTTGACAGAAGCATCCTTGGATTTAGGTGCTGGTTATATGCAAACATTTATAAAAATTGTTTTGCCTTTACTTAAACCATCTTTAATAGCAGCAGCTTTGTTAGTATTTACTTTATCTTTAGATGATTTTTTAATAGCATTTTTTTGTTCTAGCCCTACAGTTCAAACTCTTTCTGTTTATGTTTATTCTATGATAAAAACATGGATTGATCCTACAATAAATGCGGTGTCTACATTATTGTTAGTTATAAGTAGTTTATTGGTCTTATTAGTTTGTTCTTTTAAGGTTGTAGACAGGGTAATATCAAATGAATAATGAAAAAATAAAAAAATTTGAAAATAAATTTTTACCCAAGATTACAATTATATTATTTTATTTTTTTCTTATTTTATTTTTTTTGTATTTATCCAGTTTTTATAATTTTTTTTTCAAACCATCTAAAGTTATAAATGTTTTTACTTTTACTGATATGATCCCAAGGTCTGTTGTAAGCGAATTTGAAAAAAAAACAGGTATTTCTGTAAGACTAAAATATTTTGATAATAATGAAGAGTTAATTGCAAAATTAAAATTAGATAAAGGCTCCGGATATGATTTAATTACAAGCTCTGATTATGCCATTGAGCTTTTGCGTAAAGAAAATTTGTTAAAAAAAATAGATAAATCAAAAATTATTAATATTCAGGATATAGATTCTCGATTTCTTAATCTCTATTTTGATCCTGAAAATAATTATAGTCTGCCTATAGCGTGGTCTGTAGAAGGGATAGTTTTTAAAAAAAATTTATTTAAAAACTATCAAAATTTTATAAATTGGGATTTTATTTTTAAAGATCCAATATTTGATTATAAAATTTGTATGTTAGATACTCCACGTGAAGTTTTTTATTTAGCGGCGAATTATCTTTTTAATAGATCTTATGATTTAAGTAAAGAGCAATTAGGATTTATAAAAGAAATTTTGATTAAACAAAAAAAATGGGTAGAAATTTATATGAGCGGAAGCTTACAATATTATCTTTTGGCTGATATTGTACCTATGGCAGTTTCTTCTAGTGCGTTTGCAAAAAAATTATTAGAAATAAGTGATGATTTTGATTTTATTTTGCCTAAGCAGGGCTCCTTTTTTATTGTAGATAACATAGCAATCCCTGTGCATACTAATAAATCAGATTTAGTTTATCAGTTTATTAATTTTTTAACTACAGCTCAAAATTCTACGTTAAATTTTGTTGAACATGGTTACAATCCGGTAAACAAAAAAGCTTATTCTTTAATAAATAAAAAATTTATAGAAAATAATAATTTTTTTCCTATTGGTGAAAATTTTAAAAGGCTTTATTTGATAGATAATAAAATAGATATAAAAACAATAGAAGATTTGTGGCTTTCAGTAAAATTAGCTTAAAAAGTTTTTATTTAGAACATAATTTATTTGGAGAATGTATGGAAAATTTAAAAGAAAAATTTGAAAAATTATATTCGAAATATAAAGACAAGAAAAATTTTTTTGAAAAAATTATAAAAAAGTGGCAACGCAAAAATAAAACAGATTTATATAAACAGGCTAACGATTTATTACATCAAGCTGATAATTATTCAAAGCAGTTAGCAGAAGGTTTTATTGCAACAGTTGAATCGCAGCCTGATAAGGTTTTGCAAGAAAAAATGTTTAAAGATTTTAAAAAAGTTTATAAGCAATTAAATTCTATTACAAAACCAGAATGGAGACAGTGGATTGAAGCTATAATATTTGTTGGTGGTCTTGTTTTTATTTTAAGAACATATGCTTTTGGTCTTTATCATGTTCCAACAGGATCTGCTGAACCAAATATTTTAGTTGGTGATAGAATTTGGGGAAATAAATTTATTTACAATATAAAAAAAATTAAAAGAGGTGATTTAGTTATTTTTGATAATCCTGAATTTTTTTATAATAAATCAAATATTATTGATTATTATTGGCAAAAATATATTGGTTTTCCAATACCGCTTTTAGGTTTAAGCTCTGGTCCAGATAATTGGGTTAAAAGGGTAATTGCTATTCCTGGGGATACAATTGAGGGTAAAATAGAAGATGGCAAGACTACGATTTATTTAAATGGCAAAAAATTAGATGAAACAAAATATGTAAACCCATATCCATTAATAAGATTAAAAAAGAGCACTGGCTTGATCGATTTGGATTCTTTTGGGCCATTTAGGATTCCTGGTTTTTTACGTAAACAAGAAAACATTGTTCGTTATACATATGTACCTGAAAAAGATTTGAAAAATCAGCCATACTATTCAATAGAAAAAGATGAGATAGTAAGAAAACCTGATGGCAATTATATTTTAAGTTTACCATATACTCCAACTTATGAATCAGGTTATTTTTATCAAGAAATAGCAAATAGTGTAGATAGTTTTGGTCCAATAACTTTACCTGAAGGAAAATTCTGGGCGATGGGTGATAGTCGCAAAAATAGTAGAGATAGCAGATATTGGGGTTTTTTGGATGAAAATTTAATTCATGGAAGAGCAAGTTTTGTTATTTTTTCTGTAGATAGTCAAGAACCATTTTGGTTGTTTGAATTTATAAAACATCCAATTAAATTTTGGACTAATTTTTTAAGATGGGATAGATTTTTTAAAAAACTAAATAATCTTAAAATTGAATCATATAAATCAAATCAAGAGGCTTTAGATGCCAAAAAGTAATAAATTTTATGTAACAACTCCTATTTATTATGTTAATGCAAAACCACATATTGGCACATTATATTCTTCATTGTTAGCAGATGTCGCAGCTAGATGGAATAAATTATGTAGCAAAAATACTTTCTTTCTAACTGGTACAGATGAGCATGGCCAAAAATTAGCACAGTATGCAAAAAATGCCGTTATGCAACCTAAAGATTTTGTTGATTCAATTGTGCCTTTTTTTAAAAATACATGGAAAACATTCGAAATAAATTATGATAAATTCATAAGAACTACAGATGCCGAGCATGAATTAGCTGTTATTAAATTAATAGAGCAATTATATAAAAATGACGATATTTATAAATCTGTTTATTCTGGTCTTTATTGTGTGCCAGATGAAAAATTTGTAGTTGCAAACGAGGCTATAAAAGATGAAAAAAATAACTATCTGTGTCCAACGTGTAAAAGATCTTTAATAGAAGTTACTGAAGAAAGTTATTTTTTTAGGCTTTCTGCTTACGAAGATAAACTTTTAGATTTTTTTGAAAGAAATCCAGATTTTATTACGCCAAAAGAACGTATGCATGAAGTTGTTTCTTTTGTTAAATCTGGTTTGAAAGATTTGAGTATTTCTAGAAAAAGTGTTGAATGGGGAATACGATTTCCATTAGAAGGTGGACATACAGTTTATGTTTGGGCTGATGCTTTAACTAATTATTTAAGTGGCATAGGTTATGGGCAAAAGGATAAAGAAAAAGATTTTAATTATTGGTGGCCTGCTGATTTGCAAATAATGGCAAAAGATATTTTGCGGTTTCATGCGGTATATTGGATTGCATTTTTAATGGCATTAAAATTAGAATTACCTAAAAAATTGTTGGTTCATGGATATATTTTGTCTGATGGCAATAAGATGTCAAAGTCTTTGGGTAATGTAATGGATCCTGAAAAACTTGCACAAATGTATGGAGTAGAACCTGTACGCTATTATTTGCTTAGACAAATGCCTATAAATCAAGATGGTAATTTTTCTTTGGCAGACCTTGAAAATCATATTGCTTCTGATTTAGCAAATAGTCTTGGTAATTTATTAAACAGAACTTTAACTTTGGCTTTAAATAATAATTTGCAAATATTAAAAGCTCCTGTTGCTTTTAATACTGAAACCTTGGCTTTAAGAGAAAAATGTGAAGAAGCTTTTAGAAGTTTTTGGGATCAGATGAATCACTATTCTTATCATATTGCTTTATCAGAACTATGGATTTTTATTGCTAATGTGAATGCATATTTTCATAAAATGGAACCATGGGTAGCAGCCAAAGAAAACAAAGATCTTTTTTATGAGGTAATTTATGCATCTTGTCGTAGCCTTTACACAATAGGAGTTTTACTTTGGCCTATAATGCCAACCAAGATGCAAGAATTATTAAAATCTTTAGGTCATGATTTTGATTTAAATAATAATTATGAACAAGAATTGCGTGATAATAAATGGGATAAAACTTTTATTTTAACAAAAATAGAGCCATTATTTATTCGGCCAGAAAATTTTTCTAAAGAACTTGTTCAGGAAGCTAAAGATGCTGCTATAAGCACAAAGCCTGAAAGTGATAAAAATTTTTCTGCTGAACTAATAGATATTAATGATTTTGCTAAAGTGCATTTGATAGTTGGTACTATATTGTCATGTGATTCAGTTTCTGGTTCAGATAAACTTTATAAATTACAAGTAGATTTAGGCAAAATGGGTATTAGACAAATTTTATCTGGTGTTGCAAAATTTTTTAAACAAGAAGATCTTGTTAATAAACAGGGTATTTATGTCACAAATCTTGCGCCAAGAAAAATGATGGGCCATGAATCTAATGGCATGATGCTTTTTGCAAAAGATGAAATTGGTAATATGAAAATGGTTACTGTTTCCGGATTTGTAGAAAACGGCACAAGATTGTCGTAGAGTTAGAAGTATGAAAGTGTCGAATAATAAATTTGAAAAATTAAAACAAAATTTCCCCATATTTAAAAATAATAAAGATCTAATTTATTTAGATAATGCTGCGACTTCTCAAAAACCAGATATAGTAATAAAAAATCTTGTAGATTTTTATGAAAAGCAAAATTCCAATATTCATAGATCAATTTATGATTTAGGTGAAGTTGCAACAGATTTATACGAAAATGCAAGAAAAACTGTTGCAAATTTTATTAATGCTAAATATGAAGAAATTATTTTTACAAGCGGTACAACAGAAGGCATAAATTTTGTTGCTGATTCATGGGGAAAAGATAATGTTTTTCCTGGCGATCAAATACTTTTGACTCAAGTAGAACATCATGCAAATTTTTTGCCATGGCAAAGACTGGTGCAAGAAAAGACGGCAGAACTTAAATTTATAAAGTTAGATAAAAATAATTTTTTGCTTGAAAGTTATTCGCAAGATAATTTAGATAAATTAATAAATTCTAAGACAAAATTAGTTGCAATAACGCTAGATTCCAATGTTTTGGGCAATATTTGGCCAGATAATTTGTTGGAGAAAATTATAAAAAAAGCGCATTTTGTTGGTGCAAAAGTTTTGCTTGACGCAGCACAGGCTGTAGCTCACAAAAAAATAGATATAGAAAAATTAAATCCAGATTTTTTGGTATTTTCTGGACACAAAATGTTTGGGCCAACTGGGATTGGTGTTTTGTACATAAAAAAAGATTTGCACAAAAATTTGCGACCTTATCAACTTGGTGGTTCAATGGTTTATTCTGTTTTTTTTGATAAACCAGCTATTTATCGTGATGCACCAAATAAATTTGAAGCTGGAACCCAGCCAATAGCCCAGGCAATAGGTCTAAAAAGTGCAATTGATTTTATAAACCAAAATATAGATTTTAAAGAACTAATAAAATATGAATCAGATTTGACAACTTATTTGTTAAATAATTTACAACTAATTCCTGAGTGTCAGATTTTGGGTAATCAAGAAACTTTAAAAAGAAATGGGCATTTAGTAACTTTTTACATAAAAAATATTCATGCACATGATTTGAGTGCTTTTTTGAATAAAAAAAATATTTCTTTAAGAAGTGGCAATCACTGCGCACAGCCATTATTTGATTTGTTAAAAATTGAATCAAGTTTAAGAGTTAGTTTTTCTTTTTATAATACTCAAAAAGATATAGATTTATTTTTAGAAGCTTTGAAAGAAGCGATAATTTTTTTTAAATAGATTTGATAAAAATTTTATTTTAAAAAAATTATTTAAAAAAATTTAGGGTAAAAATAAATGGTAAATAAATTGTATCAAGAAGAATTGATGGAGCATTTTAAGTATCCAAAAAATAAAATAAAATTAGATAATCCTGATTTTTTTAGCGATATACATAACCCTTCATGTGGTGATAGTGTTAGCATTCAGGGTATGTTAAAAAAAGATTCGCAAACTGGAGATCTAATAATTAGTCAGTTGGCTTTTGATGGTTCTGGGTGTGTAATAAGCCAGGCAACAGCTTCTATGTTGACACAATTTTGCAAAAATAAAACAGTAAAAGATATTTTAAATTTAAATAAAGATGACATTTTAAAACTTATAAAAATAGAATTAGGACCTACGAGATTAAGATGTGCTTTGTTAGCATTACAAGCATTACAAGATGCTTTGCAAAAATATGTTGAGTAAATTTTTTAAAAATTAATTTTTCCCAGGAGTTTATTATGTTAGATATTCAAATTTCAGAAAAAAAATTTTGGGATAATAATGTAGAAGGCTATATTTTTTTATTAAAAGAAAATTTTGAATCAGCTTGTAATTTTATTAACTTTGATTATATAGAAAAAAATTATTATCCAAACTTAAAAGAAATTTTAAAAAAACATAAATTTGAATCAAAAAAGGGTGAGTCATTTATTTTGACAGGTAAAAAGGGTGATAAACTAGTTCAGTTTATTTTCATAGGTTTAGGTAATCTTGAAAATCGTTGGAATATTGAATTAGAAAATTTAAGAAGGGCTGTTGGAACTGCAGTTTTGTTATTGAAAAAACTTAAAATAAAAAAATCTGTTTTGGCTGTTCCAAATGAAAAACCATTTGGGTTAATAGAAGCTAGATTAATAAGGCAAATGGTTATTGCCGGTTTAATGGCCGATTATGAATTTACAAAATTTAAAAGTGACAGAAAAGAATATGAAGATTGGTCTTATGAAATGTTTTTATCTTTAGATGCTAGGCAAGATCAGACATATGCAATAAGCCTTTCTGAGGGGCATATTATAGGTAATGCAGTAAATTTTGCTCGTAATTTATCAGATTTACCTGCCAATTATATAAATCCGACAACTTTGAGTATGCAAGCAAAAGATATTGCTGATTCTCTTGATTTAGAATGTAAAGTTTTTGGAACAGAAGAAGCGCAAAAATTTGGTATGGGAGGATTTTTGGCTGTAAATTCTGGATCAGATGAACCTGGCAAATTTGTTGTTATTGAATATAAAACTACTAAAAAGGATGCTCCTACTATTGCGATTGTGGGTAAGGGTGTAACATTTGATTCTGGTGGATTAAGTTTAAAACCCTCAGACTCTATGACAGGAATGAAATTTGATATGTCTGGAGCAGCTGCAGTTATTGCTACAATGAAGGCTATTGGACAATTAAAACCTGAAGTTAATGTTGTTGCAGTTGCCCCAATGGTTGAAAATATGCCAAGCGGAAAAGCTTGTAAGCAAGATGATATTATTACTTTTATGAATGGCAAAACTGCAGAAATTAAAAATACGGATGCAGAGGGTAGGCTTATTTTGGCTGATGCACTTTGTTATGTAGAAAAATTTTATAAGCCTGATGTAATTTTAGATATTGCTACTTTGACTGGTGCTTGTTTATATGCATTAGGTCATTTTTTTACAGGGCTTATGACGCAAGATGAAGTTCTTGGAACTAAATTACAAGCTGTTAGTCTTGTAACTGGCGATAGAGTTTGGCCATTGCCTTTGGATGAAGATTTTAGGGATGCAATAAAATCAGAAGTTGCCGACGTTGCAAATTGTGGTTTACCAACTTATAGAGCTGGTACTATTACTGCCGGATTGTTTTTGAGTAATTTTGTAACTACAAAGAGTTGGGCACACTTGGATATTGCTGGAACTGCAGATGGTGTTCCTGGAATTAGTTATCTGGGTAAAGGTGCAACAGGTGCGGGCGTTAGATTGTTTATTGATTTTATTTTGAATTATAAAAAATAGTTTTTTAGAAAATAAAAATATAATAAAAAAGCCCCTAAAATTTTAGGGGCTTTTTTATATTTAAACTTATTTTAAAAATTTTAAATTTATTTTTATCTTATACAAACTTCATTAGGTAATAAAGCAATTATTTCATTTCTAGCATTGTACATAGCAGGAATTGCATTATTGCA
Source organism: Candidatus Babeliales bacterium (assembly GCA_041650475.1). Taxonomy (GTDB): domain Bacteria; phylum Babelota; class Babeliae; order Babelales; family UASB340; genus JAIPGX01. The sequence continues at coordinate 13,891 of JBAZLD010000008.1, forward strand.
ATAACTATAACGCTGTTGTAGTTCTGTTTCGTAATAAGCTCTACGGGCAGGAAATTGTATAAAATTAAAATTGGGTAAAATGCAAGAAGAAGCACCTTGATTTACTGGAAAAAATCGTGCATAAAGATCGGCAACAGTTAAAGCTATTATCATTTCAAGCATTTTTTTGTTTATGCAAAAATCGCTAAGACCAGCTCCACTAGCCATTAATCTTAAATCTATTAAAAAATTGTTATATGAAGTCTTAGCATGAGGATTTAAGCGTTTATCAATTGCATCAGAATAAACTTTAGTGAATAATTTATGTGAACCAACTAATAAAGCGACTTTTTTTTGTTCTTCTAGTGTTAGTTCAAAGCGCTCAAAAAAAATTTTGAAATTAAATGCAAAACCATCTAATTTTATATATTGGAGATATTCAGTTTTATTTAAAATATCACGCAAAATATATTGCATGCCAATTATCTCATAATTTCGTCTATCTATAAAATTAATTGATCCATCATCATTTTTAGTGTATTTACAGTTGCGAATATTTTGTATTTCATTAGGTTGTTCTACAATTCCAATTCCTGCTTTGCCTATATTAAGAAGTAAAGCTGCAAAGAATAAAAGGAATTTATCCCGTTCTGTAAAATTATTACACCAAAGATTTTCTTGTGTTTTTGATTGATTAATTATTTCTGTATTTCGATTATAAGTATATTGTTCAAGCATTTTATCAAAATTGTAACAAAATTCAGGTTCTATCCAGCTGCTTTGATTTGCAAGCCATCTATCTATATATTGTGTAACCCAAAAAGAATGAGCAATTAAATCACCCATATGTGGATTTATTTTAAAATTAATATTATCTGTTGGAAGTTCAGGTTCTATTTTGTATTTGTTCATATCAAAAATTAAATCTTCAAGCGAGTTGGGTGTGGGTTCTTGCATGCATTTTACTGACAAAAAACAAAAACAAAGTGTAGATATTAAAAAAGTAAATTTTTTATTCATAGTGAACCCCTAATGAATCTTAATGAGAGTGATTATTTTTTATTCCTAATAATTCTGCAAATATAGTAGCATGGCGCACAGCATGAGTGCTTGCCATTTGATTTTCTGATAAAATTTGCTTTGTTGCTTGGTCATATTTTTCTAAAATATAATAAACTGTGTTTAAATTTAAAAACATTTCTTGATTATTTGGCAAGATATTTATTCTGAATCTTTCTAGATCAGAACTTATGCCGCTTAATTTAAATAAATAAATTTTTTCTAAAAGCTCTTGCAGCGTGACATAAAGATTAAAATTAATATTTTTATTTTTTTTATTTGGATCTTTTGATATCAAGTCACAAGTTGTTATATGTGTAAAATTTTCTTGTTCATTATTACCAATACATATTTTTATTGGAAAAATAATATTATAAGGGTAAGAGAATTGATGTTTTTTGATGAGTTTATACTCATATTTACAAGCATTCATACAAGCATTTATAGAATAATTAAATGTTATATTTATTGTTAAAAAACATAAAAAAATAAAAAATAACTTTAAAATGTTAGTTTTTTGCATGTTAAATTCCCATTTTTTGATAAAAATTTTAAAATAAGTAGGAGTATATACATGTTTTTTAATTTTAAAAGAAGATAATAAAAAATTTTAAATAACAAAGTTTTTAGAGATAAATTTTATGCAGAATATTTTTTTATCAAATTTTGCTGTACTTGCAACTTGGACAGCACAAATATTATTTTTTGTGGGACTAATTCCACAGATTTTGCTTAATTATAAATTAAAATCAACTCAGGGTTTAAGTGAATTATTGTTAATAGGTTATTTAAACGGTTACATTGCATATTTATATTATACATTTTGTTGTAACTTGCCTGCTGCATATAAAACTATTATTCCAATTGCAACCGTGGCTATGCTTATAATGGTTTTTCAAAGATTTTATTATGTTAAAGAATTTGATAAAAAAATTTATAAAATTTTACTTATATATATTTTAAATTTTTTGTTTACAATAAGTTTATTGCCATTTGCAATAAATTATAAAACCATTATTGGTACATCTTTGGGATGGATAATGGCTTTTATCTGGGCTACCTATCAGATTCCACAGATATTTAAAATTTTTAAAGAAAAAACTACTTTCGGGTACAGTTTTTTACTTGTATCATTAATAGGAGTGGGGGATTTCGTTGAATTACTTGGTGCATTGATTTTAAATTTGCCAATGCCTACCATATTAAATGCTCTACGTGGTTTTTTGATCTATTTAATTTTTTGTTTACAGTTTTGGATTTATAAAAAATAAATAAAAATATTTTGTAAATTATTGTTAATAACAAGTTGTGTTTTTTTGTATAGTTGCGTTTTTTTATATAAATGTTATCATTCTAAAGAATGTTTTTTGATTAAATCTTATTATTACAATTTATTATTATTATAAAAATTTTAATCTTTTTAAAAAATAAATTTAATTATTTTTTTTAGATTTTTCGAATCTTAGTTTTTTTTAGTTTTAAGTATAAATTAATAAGTATTTTGAATTCTTTTTTTCAAAAACAAATATTTTTTTTCAAAAAATTTAAGGATACTTTTATGATGAATAATTTAGTATCAAATTTTGTTGCCTTAGCGATATGGGTAGCACAAATATTATTTTTTATTGGTTTAATACCACAGATTTTACTTAATTATAAATTAAAATCTACAAAGGGTTTAAGTGAATTTTTATTGTTTGGCTATTTAAATGGCTCGATAACATATTTATATTACATTTTTTGTTGCAATTTGCCGTTGGCGTATAAGATTATTATGCCAATGGTCCTTTTAGCAGTAATAATAATGATTTTTCAAAGATTTTATTATTCTGAATGTTTTTATGATAAAGAATATAAAATTTTGTTTTTTTATATTTTGAATATCTTATTTTACATTTTTTTAATTAAATTGTTTATTGAATACTCATTGTTTGGAATTATTTTAGGATGGATTACTGCTTTAATTTGGGCTACTTACCAATTTCCGCAGGTTTTTAAAATTTTTAAAGATAAAACTATAAAAGGATTTAGTTTTTCATTGGCATTTTTAGTAGGTTTTGGAAATTTAATTGAGTTTATTGCTGCATTAAATTTAAAATTGCCATTGCCAACGACGTTAAATTCATTTCGTGGTTTTTTAATATTTTTAATATTTTGTTTACAGTTTTGGATATATAAAGACAAATAAATATGCTGGATCGTAGTAAATTAGCTACACAAATAATAGATTTAGCAGAAAAACTTTTTCCTGATTTAAAAAACACAAGTGATCTAGCTCAAAAAGCATGGATTCAAATTTGTAATGACAAGAATTTTTTGCAAAAAATCGAACAATCAAAATCTATTTTTTTAGTTCCAACTTGGCAGGGAAATTTAGGAGATATTTTTGAAATTGATTCTTTTATAAAAGAATACTCTGTATTATCTGTAGATGGTTCTCAAATTTATCCTGACAGAAATTTTTCTGGTGCAAACTGTTTTTTAATAAATTTAGGTGCATGTTTTTTAGAGTACGGTGATAAAAGTAGCGTAAAATTTTTTTCTGAACCCAAACTATTTTTGCCACAAGATTTTTTTAATATAAACGATAAAATTCAATTTAGTCATGAATTAGTAGATTTTTTGCGTGAAGGCTTAGAATTAAAAAACATGTTTGATTTAGCTTTAAATTTTAAATTAAAAAAAGATTTTAAAAATACGATTTGTTTTATTGATGGCAGTTTAATTTTTTGGTTTCTTGAAAGCAAACAAAAAGAAGTCAAAGATCTTTTTTTAAATAAATATCTATATTATTTAGAACAATGTTATCAAAATTCTATTTTAGTTGCAGGATTTATAAGTTTTCCTAAAAGCCGAGAATTAGTAAATTTAATTAAATTAGGCTTATGTCATTTTGAGATTCCTGAATGTGTTTCTTGTAAAAAAAAATATGATTTTTTGCCCTGTTCTCAGGTAGATGAATTAATAGATACTTCTATTTTAAGGATTTTTTTAAGTAAATTTTGTAGAACTACAATTTTTTATAGTAAGTCAAAAATAATAGATGATTATCCAAAATATTTAAAAACATGTTTTTTTTATTTAAACATAGGTAAAGAAATTGTAAGAATAGAAATTCCATTTTGGATTGCTAAAGATTCTGATAAAATAGATTTGATTTGCAAAATTGCAATTGATCAATGCAGTAAAGGCTCTGGGTATCCCGTAGTGTTGGCTGAAGCTCATGAGCAAGCTGTAGTAAAGGGGCCAGATAGGGATTTTTTTTATCATCTGATACAAAAAATTGGAATTGAAAAACATAAAAAATTTTATTTTTCACAAAAAAGTTTAAAAAAACGCTACATGGGAATATAAAATATGATAAATGGCAAAAATATAAATTTGTTTTTTGGACAGCAAGCAGTTTTTGATGAAATTTCTTTAAATATAAATTTGGATCAAAAAATTGGTTTAGTCGGACGTAATGGATCGGGAAAAACTACTCTTTTAAAAGTTTTAGCAGGCCAACAAAATCTAGATTCAGGAACTGTGTCTATTCAAAAAGATTGCAAGCTTGCTTATATGCCACAAGAAGTGATTTTGCTTTCTGAAAAAAATATTTTACAAGAGACATTTAGTGTTTTTGGAGAATTATTAGAGTTTAAAGAAGAAGCAGATAAATTAGAACAAAATTTAACTTGTCCTGTGAATATAGAGCGGTATGCTTTTTTACAAACAAAATTATCTGAATTAAATTATGCAACAAAGTTAATTCAAGCAAAAAAAATTTTAATAGGTTTAGGGTTTTTGCAACAAAATCTTGAAAATAAGGTTTCTGAGCTTAGTGTGGGGTGGAAGATGCGTCTTGTTTTAGCTAAACTTTTATTACAAGATGCAGATTTTTATTTATTTGACGAACCTACAAATCACTTAGATATAGTAGCTAAAGATTGGTTTTTAGATTTTTTAAAAAATTCTAGATTTGGTTTTATTTTAGTTTCTCATGATAAATATTTTTTAGATAACTTGTGTGAATATATCTATGAACTATCTTTGGGGAAATTAAATATTTATAAAGGCAATTACACAAAATATTTGGAATTAAAAGAACAAAATAAGCTTTTGTTAGAAAAAAAATTTATAGAGCAACAAAAATACATAAAAAAACAAGAAGAAGTTATAGAAAGATTTAGGGCTAAAGCTAGTAAAGCTAAAATGGCCCAAAGTATGATCAAAGCTTTAGAAAAAGTTGAAAGAATTGAATTAGAACATGAACAAAAAACGGTAAATTTTAGTTTTCATGATATAAAACGTGCAGGTAAAATTGTTCTTAAAGTTAAAAATCTAAGTAAAAGTTTTGATAAAAAATTAATTTTTAAAAATGTTAATTTTGAAATTGAACGAGGCCAGAAAATTGCTGTTGTTGCACCCAATGGTATGGGAAAAACAACTTTGTTTAATACTATTATTGGTAAACTAAAACCAGATTCTGGTAGCGTAGAACTTGGTCATAATGTTGATTTGGCAATATTTGAACAAGATCAAAATCGTTCATTAAATCTTGAAAACACTATTTTGCAAGAAGTAGAGAATTCTTGTACTACGAGCGAGACTCGAGCAAAGGTCCGTGGTTTTTTGGGGTGTTTTTTATTTTCAGGCGATTCTGTTGATAAAAAGATTAAAGTTTTAAGTGGTGGAGAAAAAAATCGCGTTGCAATGGTCAAAGTTTTGTTGCAAGATGCTAATTTTTTGATTTTAGATGAGCCTACAAATCACTTAGATTTGCAATCCAAAGAAATTTTATTAAGAGCTTTAAAACAATTTAATGGCACAATTTTGTTTGTTTCTCACGATCGTGATTTTTTAAATGAATTAGCAGATCATATTTTAGAACTGACTCATAATGGTATATATTCTTATGCTGGCAATTATGATACTTTTTTATATCAAAAAGAAGAACAAGAAAAAAGTGCTGATAATATTAATAAGAAAGAAATAAAAAATATATCTGTTGATCAAAATTTAGATAAAAATCTAGAAAAAAAACAGGATTATAAAACTAGAAAAAAATTGGCTAATCTTGAATCAAAAATAGAGCGTCTTGAAAAAGAGAAAAGCTTGATTTATGAAAAATTGGGTTACGCAACTTATGGTACACAAGATTATGATAATTTTGATTTTAAAATTAAAGAGATAGAAAAAGAACTAGAAAATTCTTATAAATTGTGGGAAGAATTGGAGGGGTAAAATTCTATTTTTGGTGAAAAAACGCATTTTTTGTTAAAATTTTAATTTAAAATCTAAAAAATTCAAAAATATTGAAAATAAAATATTTGTTGATTTTTTATTAAAATAATTTATATTAGAAATAAAACAATTAAATCTTATCAAAAAAGATAGTGGTTGAATTTCTGGGGTTAATACGTTTAAGTATTTTTAAATCTTAATTAGTAAAAAAGGGGTAATTGAGTGAACGTATTTAACTTGAATATTAATAAGTTTGCCAGTTTTTTATTTTTTCTTTTTATTTCTTTAAATCATTTCACTAATCTTAATGCAAATTTAAATCAAGAAATTTTAGATAATTACGCAAGTTCTTATGGCAACAAAACTGCGAATTTGCATATTTTAAATCTATTTTTACAAGAAAATCTTGAAAAAATAAAAACAGAAGTTGGTTGCTGTGATTACAATATAACTATTCCTGATTTTATTGGAATTTCTGATTCACAAATAAAAAAATTTCTAAAAGAACAATGTAATATTGATATAAACGAAGTCTGGAATGAAATTTTACAAAATACGGTTTTTGATAATTCTGCTCCAAGAGCAGAAATGTTTGTCCAAATTTTTCGAACTAAGACTTTGCCAAAAGAATTTTTGAATGCTTTAAAAAGCCTGTCGCGGGAAATCAAAAAGAAATTTAGTGAAAATATTTTTAATTTTGAATCTAATGCTTTGAATTTCATAAATAACTTTAAAAATTTTAATAATCAAAATCCTGAAAATAAAAAATATTTAATAATAAGAAGTACTGGTAGAGAAGACAGTGAAAATATGTCTAATGCTGGTGGAAACAAAAGTATTCCGTATATTACACCAAGTGAACAAAATATAAGTAATGTAATTGGTGATGTTGTAGCATCTTATTTTAGTAAAAAATCTTTGCAACAAAGATTGATGTCAGTGCAAAATATTGAACAAGTTGAAGCAATTTTTGCGATGCCATTTATACCAGTTTTAATTCAATTAATGATTGGAGAAAAAAATAAGGGTGAGCAAAATTTTCAAAACATACCTGTTTGTGGAGTTATGTTTACAACTGAAAGTTCTAGTTATATGCCATTATTAACTAATATTCAAGCTACATATGGAAATAATGAAGCAATAGTAAGTAATAAATATCACATAAAGTTTGATAATTTTTATGTAAATGAATTAGGGTTAATTCGTAAGACTTTATATAAAAAAACAGAAAGATTAGCTCCTGTTAATTGCATGTTAGAAAAAATTCAAAATCCTGAAAATCTTGTAAATTCACAAACTTTAGAAGATGAGACGCTTAGATTGTTTTATGTTTTGGCAAAAAATATTGAGCAATATTATGGCAAGACTAAAGATGTTGAATTTATTTATTTACCAAAAACAAAGACCATTTATTTGGTGCAATTGCGATCTATTGTGAATAATAATAAGGATATGCAACCATGTTACGTCGCAAATCCTGATTATTGTTTGTCTGCTGAAAAATTTAAATTTGACGTTATTACGGCAGATGCTAGTGTAAAAAAAATAAATTGTGATCAGGAAATTATTAAATCAGATAATATTGATGATGCACTGAAAATTTATCGAAATTTAGATTTTAATGATAGAAATAACATAAAATGTATTTTAATAGAAAATATTGGTTCTAATATTTCTCACGCTGCTACTATTTTTAGAGAAAGAGAAATTCCTGTAATTTTGGTTGATAAATTTTTTATAAAGACTATGAATTTTAGTGATGGCAAAGAATTATTAATTGATATTCAACGGAATACTATTTTTAAAATTTCTAATGAAAGTATTTATAAAAATCAAAGTTTACAAAATTTAATTGAAAAAAATTTAGTTTGTGTTGGTTTTATAGAGCATCCTATAAATACAAGTATATCTTTATCTAATGATTTTTGCGAACAAGATTTGTTACAAAGCACACAGGATATTCAGGATAATTTTCCTGAGAACAATAATTTTGAAGATCTTATAAATATTATTAAAAACGGTAAAATTCAAGATTCACAGAATGCTTTAAATTCTATTATTGCGAAAGTTAATTCAAAAATTATTGAATTTAAAAATCAATTACAAGCTGCTGGAGAACAAGATGATTATAAGAAAAAACTGCAGCAACATGTTATAGATCAATTATCTATTGTTTTATATAATATCACGTTTTTTGGTAATCAAATTATTACTTGTTTGCAATCTGAAACAAATAATCTTATAAAATTATATTTAATTGATTTTTTAAAAAAATGTTTATTTCAGGATTTAGATAAAAATTTAGTTAATTGCTTTTCTTTTAATAGTATTTTAAATAAATATAATAAAAAAATTAATATTATGGTAAATCGTCTATCGCCAGTTTTGAGTTCAACAGATACATCTCCAAGATTATTAACTGATAATTTTTTTGTGAAACTTGAATTTAAAGGGGTAAAATATGCACTAAATAATGAAGTAAAAGTTGCCTGGATATATTTTTTAGATTGGTTTGCAAAATCAGATGATGTTGAATTAATTAAAAATTTTGAAAATTATTTAGAAAAATATATTTATTCAAAAGAAACTTTTTCTTTATGGCTTAATTTAAAATTTTACGTGACTTTTAATCTTTTTAATGATTGCAATTTTGATCAAAAATGCTTACGTTGTTTTAATTTACTCAAACAATCAGATCATGATTTTTGTGCTATTAAGGATTTTTTATTTAAACAGCAGGAGGTAATACAAAAACTTGATTCTGAATTTTTTTTAAAAAAATCTGAACATATTGAAGATATTTTAGAAAAATTTGATCGAGAAATTTTTAAATTTTTTACAATCCAAGAATGTCAAAATTTATTGGATACAGCTTTTGCAAAAGAGGACATTTTTTTAGCTTTTAATATTTTGACAAATTTGAGAAATTTTTTAGATAAATTCGATTTGCTTATTAAAACTATAAAAATAAAATATTCAGGATCAACACGGTTAATTCTTTTTAAGAACTTTTTAATTAGATTTTTTAATTTTTTAGAAATTTTATTTAAAAATTGTGTTTTAAAATATAATTTATTTAGTAATCAAGATTTAAACCCGGTAGAAATTTTAGATCAGATAAAGAATAGATTAGAAAATTTAGATGTTTTAAACTCTGACGATAGTCAAACTTTACCATCTGTCAATTTTAATGTTTCTCAATCGGTTTTATTTTATTCCATACCATCACGTTTTAAAGACCCTGTAACATTAGAAGATATTTTTACATTTATACATCAGAATGCTAATGCTTCGTTATCATGTTTGTTTGCGTATTTTATGCATATAGATCAAAACTCTATTTTAAACAAAATTTTATCTAAATTTAAAAATCTTATTTTTGATAAAATAAAATTTTTAAATAGGTGTTTGTTTGATTTCAAAGAAAGATTGATACTTAATGGAATAGAATTTAAGCAAAATAAAATTTATTGTACTTATAGTTTGCCATCAGATATGCATAGTAATATTTTTCACATTGAATATGATACGCAAACAGAAAATATAAAATTAAAATTAGAATTTTTATGTTCTGATGCTCAAGAAAAAAGATGGGAAAGTATTTGGGGAATAACAAAATTATTTCCTGTTGTGGTCCCAAATTTTGATATAAATTCATGTGAAGCTTTTTTAGACAAAAATGCTAACAAATTAACTTGCTCTTTTATTTTTAATATTACTAATCAAAATAATGTAGAAAATGTAAATAAGATGTTGGGAATTTTATTTGATACAGCTTATTCTTATTCTCTTGTAAAATGTATCGTACCAAGATATTTATTTAGAAGATTTAATTTTAATTTGAAAGAGAAAAATACTGAATTAAGAAATTTTTTTGTTCAAGACGAAAATTTTTTAGGTTGGCTAAATTATTTATATGAATAATAGGCTCTTTCTGAAACCGCTCGTACCAATCTATATGAACGGTTTTTTAGATTTTTGTAATTTTATACATTAAATCTAATCAATAAACAATCACCATCTTGAACAGTATATTCTTTGCCTTCAGTTTTAATTTTACCAAGAGTTTTTAATTTACTTTCACTTCCCGCTAAAAAAAGATCGTTGCAATTATAAACTTCAGCGCAAATAAAACCTCTTTCCATGTCAGAATGAATTGTGCCGGCAGCTTGGGGTATTTTTGTGTTTTTACAAATAGACCAGGCATGAATTTCTTTTGGTCCACAAGTAAAAAAAGTTATAAGATCTAAGTTTGCGTAAGCTTTTTTTATAATTTCAGAAATGCCGCTTTGCTCAATTTTAAGTTCTTTGAGCATTTCTTCTCGCTCTTTATCTGACAATTGTGCTAATTCGTTTTCTATTTTTGCACTTACAGGTATAACCTTTTCAGGTCCAAATTTTTCTAATAAAATTTTATAAAATTTATTATTTTTATATTTTTGTTCAGAAAAATCATCTTCAGATAAATTAGCAATAATTAAAAAATTTTTTGCAGATAATAAAGGCACGGTTTTGACATTTTCGGTAGCATATTTTTTTGCAATATTTTGAATTTTTTCTATCTTGCCTTGTTGCATGGCAGTTTTTAGTTCTGTAATAAAATTTTTTTCATTTTCAAGTTCTGCAATTTGATGACTGGTTAAATTTTTATTTTTTGCACCTTTTAACAGTACATTAAGTTTTTCTTCTCTTTTTTCTATAGAATCTAAATCTTTGAGAATTAATTCTGCCCAAATAACTTCAAGATCTTCAAGCGGGTCAATTTTATTATGAACATGTGTGATGTTGCTGTCTTCAAAACATCTGACTATGTGTAAAATTAAATCTACATTCATGACGTGGCTTAAAAATTGATTTCCAAGCCCCTCACCTTGGGATGCACCTTTAACCAGCCCTGCAATATCTACAAATTGGACGGTAGTAGGGATTATTTTTTCAGAATTAAAAATCGTTTTTAATTTTTCAGATCTTTCGTCAGGAACATTGGTAATGGCAATATTTGGATCAACTGTACAAAAAGGGTAATTTTGTGCAGGAATACTAGATTTTGTTAACGCGTTAAAAAGTGTAGATTTTCCTACATTTGGTAAACCTACTAAACCGGCTTGAATTGCCATAAAAGCTCCTATAAAAAACATAATTTTTTAAAATTTAGCTATAGTTTAAATTTTTTTGAATTAAATGCCAAATTTTAATAGAAATATGCTAATTAAAATAAATAAATTGTTGCGGTTATTAAATTTTATTTTTATGCTAATTAAATATGAATTTTTGTTTTTAATTAGCATATTTTTTTGATTTTAATATAAAATTTAATTTTATTTAACTTGTTATTGTAGAGTTATGGTAAATCTTTTTTTTAAAACATATGGTTGTCAAGCCAATGTAGCAGATTCTCAAAGCTTAGAAAACTATCTTATAAGCCTTGGTAATGTGCAAGTAGTGGAAAACGAAAATTTGGCTGATTTGATTTTGATAAATACTTGTGCTATACGCGATAAGGCCGAAAAAAAAGTTTCTTCTTATATTGGTCAATTGGCAGAATTGAAGAAAAATAAAACTTATTTGAATATAGGCGTAATTGGTTGTATGGCCAGCTACCTAAAAAAGGAAATTTTGACTCGCTTTGATCATGTAAGTTTTGTTTTTGGTGCTAAAGATGATTTAAATATATTAAAAGACTATTTGCATGATTTAGTTCTAAAACTAGAAACCATTAAAGAAATTTATGCACATGAACAAGTACATGAACAAGTACATGAAAAAGATAATAAAGTTAAATTTGAGTTAAAAAGGCTTAAAAAAATTATAAATTCAAAAAATGTTATAAATAATAAAGTAAAAGAATTATCAGATCTATCCCTTGGTGGTGTCAAAAATAAAGATAAAGAACTAAAACAGTCTTTTATAAATATTATGACCGGCTGCAATAATTATTGCAGTTATTGCATTGTGCCTTTTACTAGAGGTAGAGAAAAAAGTTATCCTAGCAATATTTTGTTAGATAGAATTAAAAGAGATTTGGATTTGGGGGTAAAAGAAATAACTTTATTAGGTCAAAATGTAAATTCTTATAAAGACCCTGTTACTAACAATGGTTTTGAATGGTTAATGGAGCAAGTTGCAAATTTAACCGGTGAATTTTGGGTTAGATTTGTGAGTGCTCATCCTAAAGATATGACTATTGATCTTTTAAAAGTTATTGCTGATCATCAAGATAAATTGTGTACTTTTATACATTTACCACTGCAATCTGGCTCAAATAAAATTTTGCAATCTATGAATAGAACTTATACTATAGAAAAATATATGGAGCAAATAGATTGGGTAAAAAAAATTTTACCTCAAGCAACTATTACAACGGATATTATTGTTGGTTTTCCCGGAGAGACAGAACAAGATTATTTAATGACAAGAAAAATAATTGAACAAGTTAGATACGATCTAATTTATTCTTTTATTTATTCTCCAAGAAAATATACAAAAGCTGCATTGATGCTTGACAATTGTTCAAACGAAGAAAAAAATAAAAGATTGCAAGAGTTACAAACAAGGCAGATGGAAATATGTTTTGAAAATAATTTATTAACCGTTGGCAAAACTTTTAAAACTTTAGTTGAAAAACGCTTAGCAAATGGTAAACTCTTAGCAAGAACAAAAGGAAATCTTAGAGTTTTGTGTGACAGTAAAGACGAGTTGGTAGGAACATTTGTGAAACTTAAGATTAAAAGTGCTGGTCGTGCAAATTTGATTGGTTCTTTGATAGAATAAGTCTGAACCCGTTCATATGGCGGCATAGCCAAGTGGTAAGGCAGCGGTCTGCAAAACCGCGATCCCCGGTTCAATTCCGGGTGCCGCCTCCAAAAAATATTAGGCTTTTTATAAAAATCTATTTGTATTTATTTAAAAAATAAGTAATAATATTTCCATATTAAAAAATTGAAATTTTTAATGGAGTTTGCCGGGGTGGCGGAATTTGGTAGACGCAAGGGACTTAAAATCCCTCGGACTTTTGTCTGTGCCGGTTCGAGTCCGGCCCTCGGCACCATTAAGTTTCAATTTATTTAAAAAAAATTAAGATTTGTGTTTTTTATTAAATATGACTTGACAAATTTTTTTTGATGCTCAATCATCAAAAAGATGCCTACTTTTGTGTTTGTGTTTTTGTGTTAGATCTTATATTCGAATTAAATTAGTAATCTCAAGTTAAGGAGAATTATATGAATAAAGCGGCTTTGATTGAGCAGATGGCAAAAGATACAAAGTTGCCTAAGACTGCATGCAAAAGTGCGCTAGAATCTTTTGTTGAAGCAATAGAAGGTGCATTGAAAAAAAACAAAACTGTTGTTTTAACAGGTTTTGGAACTTTTTCAGTAATGAAAAGAAAAGCCAGAACAGGTATAAATCCAGCAACAGGCGCAACAATGAAAATACCTGCAAAGAAAGTTCCAAAATTCAAAGCAGGTAAAAAATTAAAAGATTTAGTAAAAAAAGCATAAATTTTTTACTATTTAATTTTTTAAAATTAGGCGGGAATTCAATTTATAAGTTCCTGCCTTTTTTTATTTCTAGTTTTTTTTATCTAAATTTTGTTAATCTAAAATATGTAAATGTAAGTATTTTAATGGTTTATTTTTTGGAGGGCAAAGTGATGGATATCTCTGGAAATTTTCAAAGTTTTATGGATTGGATAAAACAGCTTTGGAATAAAATAGATATAAAATCATGGGCTGATAGTATTGGTGGATCTTCTTCTGATGCAATTCAGGCGGCAATATATTTTGGAGTGGGTTTTGGAGTTGGTTTTTTCTTAAAAAAATACTTTAAGTTTTTATTTTTTAGCGTTCTTGTTTCTGTATTTATAGTTCTATTTTTACAATATAATAGAGTTTTGGTTATTGACTGGCAAGCATTTAATAATTTGCTAGGTGTTGATCCAAATGCAGATTTTGGAATGCTTTTAGATTCTTTTTTTGATTGGGCAAAGGCGAATCTTTTAATAGTGATTTCTTCTTCTGTTGGTTTTTTGGTTGGATGTAAATTAGGCTAGAAAATATATGGGGGGTAAAAATAGGGATCAACACCTGATTTATAATCTTTTAAATCAGGAAGAAAAAATTCACGCCGGCTTGCATGGGTCCAATGAAGATTCTGTAGTATCTTTAGTTGATAATTTTTTGTTTGAAGCTATAAAATTAAGAGCTTCTGATATTCATCTTGAATCTGGTCAATCTGATATGCGGCTAAGATTTAGAATTGATGGCATTCTTTATGATCAGGATCCTATAGAATTTGATAAAAGACTTGCGGTTGTTTCTCGATTAAAAGTTTTAGCTTCTCTTGATATTGCTGAAAAAAGAATTCCTCAGGATGGAAAAATTCGCGTTAAAGTAAAAGATAAAGATCCGATAGATATAAGAGTTTCTACTTTTCCATCTGTTTATGGAGAAAAAGTAGTTTTAAGAATTCTTGATTGTTCAAATAGTATAAAAACATTGGATTCTTTGGGCTTGAATTCACAAGATTTTAAAAAACTTAATGATTTAATAAAAAGGCCTTATGGCTTCTTTTTGGTAACAGGGCCAACTGGTTCTGGCAAATCAACAACGCTATATGCAATACTTTCTATACTTAATAATACTGAGCGAAATATTGTTACTATGGAGGATCCTGTTGAATATAATATTGATGGAGTAACTCAAAGCCAGGTAAATTCTAAAATTGGTTTTACATTTGATAATGGTCTACGTTCAATTTTAAGACAAGATCCTGATGTTATAATGGTTGGTGAGATTAGAGATAAACCAACAGCGCAAATAGCAATTGAAGCTGCTCTTACAGGCCATTTAGTTTTGAGTACTCTGCATACAAATGATTCTGTTGGCTCTATAACAAGATTAATTGATATGGGTGTAGAGCCTTTTTTAATTAACGCGGCTCTTTCTGGAGTTTTAGCGCAGCGATTATGCAGAATTCTTTGCTCAAAATGCAAAAAAGAAGTTTGCTTAAGTAATCAGGAAAAAGAATTTTTAAAAAATAAATTTAATTGCGATTTAAAAACAAATTTTGTTTCTGTCGGGTGTAAAGATTGTTTTAATTTGGGGCATAAAGGTCGCACGGGAATTTTTGAACTGTTAATTATTGATGATGATATTCGTGATTTGGTAACTAGTTTTTCAAGTTGTATTTCAATAAAAAAAAAGGCAATAAAATCTGGAATGAATCTTTTAACTCAAGATGCTTTGCAAAAAGTTAAAAATGGAATAATTTCTTTGCAAGAATTTTTGAAAGTGTTTGGAGAAGTTTAATGTTAGAACCTAGCATATGCTAGGTTCTAACGTACTTTTTACTGCACGTAACGCGCAGTAAAGTTGAATTTGATAATTTTTTAAAAAAATAAATTTATAAATTTATTTTAAAAGCTGTTTAATTTGTAAAATGCCTATTGGCTGCGCCGTTAGGTGCTGCCACAAAGTGTGTTAGTACCTAGCGTGTGCTAGGTATCTAATTTACATTATCATAAAAAATTGAACCATAAAGTTTATTGTAATTATCTGCCAGCAAATTTATATCTAAATCGTAATCTGTACCAAGTTGACTGTTGCCTAATTTGATAGCATGAGATAGAGCTTGAGGTGTTGTATCATATTTAAAATTTAGTTTATAGAGTTTTAATTCAGGTTCTGAGAGTGGTGAATTTGGTTGTCCTGCAGCTGCAAGAAATTTACCATTTGGAGATATAACGGACTGCAAAAATCCAAAATATTTTGATAAAGATGTGGCTTGTATTAAAGAGTTTCCTGTAAAATTATAGAAATTAAAATTTCTGTTAAAACCTCCGCCTTCGATTACAAATTGACCATTTTGGCTAAAATCTAAAGTTATTATATCTGACCCAGGGACTTTAGCATCTATATATGAAATTTTTTGAGTGGTATATCTGAAAGCATAAATTCTAAGATAGTTATCAGCTGTTCCAGCTTCAGCAAGATAATTACCATCAGAGCTCCATTTATTAGTAAAAACCCATCCATATGTTCCGGTAAATATGGCATAATCTACCAAATTTAATGAACTGCTGTTAAAATTATAAATTAATAAATTTTGAAAAGCATCGTTTATTTTATGATTTGGCCTATATCCACCTACAGCAATATAATTACCATTAGGATTCCATTGTGCACAATTCAATTGTGCTGGAGAAGAATTGTATTTTTCAAAATTGACGGATGTTGTAATTGTAAGGTTTTGATTATTGAAATTATAAATTATAAAATCATTGTTTGATGTTGCAGAGCTACTTCCTCCTATGGCTAAGTATTTTCCATCAGGCCTCCAACTTGTTGCAAATACATAAGAAAGAGAAGGACTTTGTGAATTTAATGATGTTAGATTGGATCCATCAAAACTGTATATTTTTAATTCACATCCTGTATCTTCTGTATGTCCACCCACGGCTAAATATTTACCTGAAGGATGCCAAGAAAGTGAAAAAATTCCTGAAGTTGTAATGACATTTTCATAATATTGATTTGAGGTTATAAATTTAAAATTATAACCATCAAATCTATATATTTTTAAAAGAGAATCATTAATTATTGTTGGATGTGTTCCTCCTATAGCCATATAAATACCATTAGGGCTCCAGGCAGCGGCTTTTATTTGGCTAGCATCTTGGGGTGAAAATTTTAAAGTTCCATAATTAATTGATGATTGATAATTAAGGTCATAAAGATAGGTATTATCAATGCTGCTAAAAGTTACATTATTGTCTAAAAATAATTGGCCTTTGGTTAAAATTATGCCAGTGTGTGTAGTTTGTAATGTGCAGCCATCTAGATACAAGGTTGAAGATTTATCTTGCATATTAAAAAGAGAATTATTTGTGCAAGAGGGATAAAATTCAAAAGTTGAATTTTTATCAAAATATAAACAAGAATTAGATTCTATTAACATTGGTTGTGTAGATCTATATGAAAATTTATAGGTTCCTGTGACATCGACATCGTTATGAATAAAAAGTTTGCCCTGATTAAAACTAAAATCATCAAATAAGCTTATTTCTATATTATCAAAAGTTACCATACTTTTAATAGAATAAGGGATAATAGGCGGGACGGTGTAAGTTGTGTAAGTATTTTTTAAGGTTAAGTTTCTTAAAGTTAAAGTTACACTGTCATCAACTGTAATATTTGCCCATTTACCTAAAGTTAAATCATGACCATTGCCATCAATAATAGTGTTACCGGTTATATTTAAAATATAGTTATCAGGTAAATTTAAATTATTGTCTAGATATATAACATTGCCACGGCCATTTATCATGCCACCGGCGCCTGTAAAAGTTACAGATGGTTCTAAGTGTAGATCGCTTAATAATTCAATTTGGCCTGTGTTTCTTAAGTCTATATCGCCAGATACTGATATAAAAGTATCAAGAAATGCTGTGCAGGTAGATAACACTGTAAAGCCGCTGTTAAGGCGAACAAAGCCTTGCACCATATTATAACCATTTATACCTTCATCGTGAAAAACTAAATGATTATTGACATATTGGATGCTTGAAGTGCCAGCAAGAGTTGATTTTGAATAAAGATTTTTTGAGTTAAAAATATAAAAAAGTAAAAATAAAAAAAATAGTAATTTTTTCATAATTTATAAATTAGAATAATTTTATTTTAGTTGATGTTATCATAAAAAATTGAGCCAAAAAGTTTATTATAATTTCCACCTAATAATGTTACATCAATATCATAATCTGAACCTAATTGGCTATTGCCTAATTTGATAGCGTGAGATAGAGCTTGAGGTGTTGTATCATATTTATAAAATAATCTATAAAGTTTTAATTCTGGTTCAGAAACATTAGACTGTGGACGACCATTTGCAGCCAAAAATTTATTATTAGGTGTAGGAGAAATTGAAGCTATGTCCCAACCGTAATATCGTGAAAGTGTAGAAATAAGAGATAATGTGCTGCCTGTAAAATTATAAAAATGAATTGGTTGGTTTGTCCATGCGCCACCTTCAGCAATAAATTTTCCGTCAGTACTGAAATTTATTGCTGAAGATTGATTTTCTTGGAGTGTTTGACTATTAATAAGTGAAAGATTTTCGATTGTGTACCTAAAAGCATAAATTCTAATATTGGCATCAGGACTTCCTGATACAGCTAAATAATTACCATCAGGACTCCATTTATTTGCAAAAATCCATCCATATTGTCCGGCAAATGTGGCAGAATCTACAACACTTAAAGAGTTGTCACTGAATTTATAAATTAGTAAATTTTCATGAGTAATACCTATAATATGGTTTGCTCTATATCCACCAGCGGAGATATAATTACCATCAGGGCTCCAATGCGCAGTATTCATTTGTGCTGCATCAGGAGATTGATATTTTTCAAAATTAGCTGATACCGTAATTGTGAGACTTTGATTACTAAAATTGTAAATTATCAAATCATTATTTGCTAAAGTTGTATAACCGCCAATAGCAACATATTTACCATTTGGACTCCAATTAGCTGTATTTATAGTTTGAAAATTTTGAGAAGTTAATAGTGTTAAGTTAGACCCATCAAAGCTATATATTTGTAATTCGCTCCCATTACTTTGTTTATATCCGCCTACAGATAAATATTTACCAGAAGGATGCCATGAGATTGCTTTTATTCCCGTTGCGGCTGCGATAGTTGAATAATATTGTGCTGATGTTATAAATTTAAAATTGGATCCATCGAACCTATATATTTTTAAAAAATCGGTATTGATTGTTTCTGGATGGTTGCCGCCAATTGCAATATATAATCCGCTTGGACTCCAGGCGGATGTTTGAATTCGACAATGATCTTGATCTGTACCTTGATAAGTTCCATAATTTATTGATGCTGAATAAGCTACGTCATAAAGATAGGTATTATCAATGCTGCTAAAAGTTACATTATTGTCTAAAAATAATTGGCCTTTGGTTAAAATCATGCCGGTAAGTGTAGTTTGTAAAGTGCAGCCGTCTAAATACAAAATTGATGATTTATCTTGCATAGTAAAAAGAGAATTATTTGTGCAAGAAGGGTAAAACTCAAAAGTTGAATTTTTATCAAAATATAAACAAGAATTAGATTCTATTAACATTGGTTGCGTAGATTTGTATGAAAATTTATAAGTTCCTGTTATATCGACATCATTATGAATAAAAAGTTTACCCTGATTAAAACTAAAATCATCAAATAAGCTTATTTCTATATTATCAAAAGTTACCATACTTTTAATAGAATAAGGGATAATAGGAGAGACAGTGTAAGTTGTATAAGTATTTTTTAAAGTTAAATTTCTTAAAGTTAAAGTTACACTGTCATCAACTGTAATATTTGACCATTTACCTAAAATTAGATCATGGCCGTTGCCATCAATAATAGTGTTACCGGTTATATTTAAAATATAGTTATCAGGTAAATTTAAATTATTATCTAAATATATAACATTGCCACGGCCATTTATCATGCCGCCGGCGCCTGTAAAAGTTACAGAAGAATTTAAATATAAATTGTTTAATAATTCAATTTGGCCTGTGTTTCTTAAATCTATATCACCAGATACTGATATAAAAGTATCAAGAAATGCTGTGCAGGTAGATAGCACTGTAAAGCCATTATTTAAGCGAACAAAACCTTGTGCCATATTATAGCCAGGAGTACCTTCGTCGTGAAAAACTAAATGATTGCTAACATATTGAATGTCAGAAGTGCCATCAAGACTTGATTTTGAATAAATATTTTTTAAAATAAAAGATAAAAAAAATAAAAAAATAATTTTAATTATTTTTTTAAAATATAACTTCTTCACTTTAAACTCCCTTAATCTCTTTTCTATAAAAAAATAATTTATTTTATTTAAAATGGCAAGGAATTGATTGTAATAAAAATTGCACGAATTTTCGTGCAATTTTTATATTTGTGAAACTTATCCCAAAAATTTTTTAAAAAAACCTGAGATACCACTAGAAGAATTTTTAACTTGTTCCCCAAGTTTTTTGTCATATTCTAAAAGTGCTTTTTTTGTATCATCATCTAGTTTTGTTGGAATATCACATTGTGTTATAAAAACTAAATTACCCTTCTGGTTATATCTACCTGGAATAGCAAAGCCATTGCCAACAATAATAATCTCTTTTCCTACAGAACAACCTTTAGGTATTTTTACCATATTTTTTGTACCATCAATACTTTCAACTTCAATTTGGCAACCTAAAACGAGTTGAGGGTATGTAAGATTTAAATTTGTTACAAGATCGTTATCTTTGCGCCAAAATTGCTTATCTGGCTCTACATGAATTGTTATGTAAAGATCTCCAGCTGTGCCATTAAAAATTCCGGCATCACCTTTGCCTTTGACTCTTAATTCTGCGCCACCAAATATGCCAGCAGGAATATTTATGCTGAATTTTTCTCTTTTTTGAATCCTTGATTGTCCATGACAAGTTGCACATGGTGATGTAATTTTAAATCCTTGGCCACCACAGGCATTGCAGGGTTGTGAGAATGCAAAAAAACCTCGTGAAAAATTTACTGTTCCTGTACCGTTACATTCTTCACAAACCGATGTTTTTGTACCTGCCTTTGCACCAGAACCATTACAAGTTTCGCATACGACATAATGATATATTAGAATATCTTTTTTTACGCCTAAAAAAGATTCTTTTAAGCTAATTTGTATTGAAGATGTAAGGTCGTGACCGTGCATAGGTGTTGGACCGGTTTTTTTAGTTCGACCACGTGTTTTTTGTCCCCCACCAAAAATATCTCCGAATATATCGCCAAAGCTTGAAAAGATATCACTAAAATCGGCTCCTTGCCCGAATCCAGGACCGCCTTCCATTCCTGCGTGACCGAATTGGTCATATTGTTTACGTTTATTTTCATCGCTGAGAACTTGGTAGGCTTGAGAAGCTTCTTTAAATTTTTCTTCAGCTTCTTTGTTGTTTGGGTTTTTATCGGGATGATATTTTAATGCAAGTTTTCTATATGCTTTTTTTATTTCATCTTGGCTTGCTGTTTTTTGTACGCCTAAAATTTCGTAAAAATCTCTTTTTGTCATAATTTATTTCTTTTATTTATTTTGTTAAAAAAATACTGTGGTGCCGAAGAGGGGAGTTGAACCCCTAATCCCTTTCGGGAACTAGAACCTGAATCTAGCGCGTCTGCCAATTTCGCCACTTCGGCCTTGGCTAGAAAAAGTTTAAATTTTAGATAAAAAGTGTCAATTTTAAATTATAAATTTGGCTTTGATTCGTATTTTTTTACTAAATTTTTATATTTTGAACAACATGCCATGGAGGTAAAAATGTCCCCCGGCCTTGCGGGCTCAAATTTAAATTCAATATTTTGCGTATTTGTCTCTAATTTAAGTTGTTCTATTAATTCTAGAAGGTTTATACTTTTTCCTGAAGCTATGTTAAAAATGTCGCCTTTTAAATTTTCTTGCATTGCTATTGTTAGATTAGCTTGAACAACTTTTGATACGTGAATAAAATCCCTTGTTTGTTTTCCGTCTCCAAAAATAGTTAATGGTTTATTATTTAATAAATTTTCTTTAAATTTTGCAATAACTGCAGCATATTGACCATCTGGATTTTGTTTTGGACCATAAACATTAAAATATCTTAAACTTGCAGTATTTAAATTATGTTCCTGTGAATATGTTTTACAAAATTCTTCACTTTCTAATTTATATTGTGCATAGGGTGATTCTGGGTTTGGGGTATCATTTTCATTACAAACACTGTTTTTATTTCCATAAATTGCGGCTGAAGAAGAAAATATAACTGTTTTAACTTGATTTTTTACACTTGCTTGTAATAAATTTTTTGTACCATCTAAATTTATTTTTTTGCACAAATTAGGATTTTTTATAGATTCAGGAACAGATACCAATGCAGCTAAATGAAATATTATTTCAATATCTTTAGTTGCATTTGAACATGCAAAATAGTTTCTTATATCTACACAGATGATATTTATTTTTGTAAATACGTTTTTTAGGTTTGTAAGAGACCCTGTAGAAAAATTATCTAAAACTGTAACTTTGGCTCCAAGATTAACTAGTTCATCAGTTAGATGAGATCCTATAAAACCTGCACCACCAGTGACTAAAACATTTTTGTTTTTATAAAACTCTGTCAACTGCTTCATTATGCCCTCTTTTTTTTGAAATATTTATGTTGGAATTGAATAATAAAGTTTTTAATAAATTTTCTGTTGTTTTTTTTGCATCAAGATACGCTTCTTGCATACTTGAATATTTCCATTCTCCATATCTTCCTATCGAATTTATTGATAAATTTTCAAGTGTTTTTAGAATTTGTTTAAGATTTTTTTCTCTCCAAAAATCATATATAACGTATGCGTGCGATAATTTTAATATTTTTTGTGTTGCAATATTTGATTTTTCTAAATCTAAAATTTTTAAACTTTGATCTATTGATCTTGAAGTCAAATTTTTTATTTGATTATTTGTTTTTGTTCCTGGCAAATAAGACGTTTCGCCATAAATAGCAGTATAATTTTGAGGAGTAGAATTTGGATTAATATTATGCCAAAAACCTATTCTGTAAAAAGAAAGTTGTCTTTCGGGATAATATATCCAGTGTTTATTACCCAAATCTTTTACATTAAAACCTAAGTTAAAATTTATTACGGAATTACAAAGTAATTTTTTAGATAAAATTTTTAAATTTGTATCTGATTTTTCTTCTATCTGGTCCAAAAATAAATTTAAAGGCAATGTTGATATAAGTTTGTTATATTTTGCAAAATTGCCATTTTCAAAGTATATAATTTTGTTTAAAACATCTATTTTTGTAGCATTGTGATTTGTGTAAATTTTATTTTTTAAATTTTTGCAAAGATTATCTATTAAAAATTGTATTCCATTGTGTTTAGGGTAATAAAATTGACAGTTATAGCCTACGTTTTTGCTAGGGTCTGTATTAAGTGCACCATATAATAATTTTTTTAAGTCTGTCTTAGGTACAAAGCGTCCGGTCCATGATGGCGTAATTTTTTTTGTGTTATAAGAAAGAAGCTTTTTGTTGTATGGATCAAAAAAATGTTTAGTGATTCCTTTGCCAAAATATTTTATTGCCCAATCGTGAAAACTTTTTGTTTTTAAATTCTTTTTTTTGTTTATAAATTCATGAATACATTCTACGATTAATCTTGCATCAAGACCTGCTAAATTCATCTGGAAAGGGTAGGGTACAGTTTTATTGTTTAAAAATATAGCAGAGTTTCTAGTTACAAGATCAAAATTATTTATGTTGGCAATTTCATTTAGAAAATTATAAAAATCGTTATTATTTATGTGCAGTAAATGTCCTGTATAATCAAAAGTGAAATTGTCTTGTTTAAAAGAACGTAAAAGTCCGCCTGGATAAATATCCTTTTCAAAAATTTGAAAGTCAAAGAATCCATGTTTTTCTAGATTATAAGCACAACTAAGACCTGTGAGTCCTGCCCCCAAAATTACAATTTCTGGCACTCTTCTCCTTCTTTTTTTTCAAAAAAGCTTTTTTATGAAAAGCCAAATCGATTCTTATTTTTATAAATTAAAAAAAGAAAAAAGTCTATTATATTTCTGCGGGAGTTTGTGAATAAATGTTGTGGGGCGAATGAAATTTAGCCTCACTATTTATTATTAAAAAGTTTCCAGTTCTCAATTTTTGCCTTAAATTTTGCGGAAAACTAAGTAATAAATAATATTTTTTTACAGAGATAAGTTTTTCTTGCATATGAAAAGTTATCTGCTGTTTCTTTTTATCCCATTTTCCGTCGCATATAAGATTTTCTTCAACAGGGATTAAGATATTTTCTCTCTCTTTTTTTTTATATAAAGATGCGCTTATTTTATTTGAATTTATATAACTGCCGTGCCATTTAAGTTCTAATTGTTGCAATTTAAATGGGTTTTTAGCTTTAAAAGTTAAAAGACCAACCAGCGCAGAATTTATTAAGTTATTTTGCAAATTATTTTGATGCATATATTCAAACCAGGTATTTGTTGTACTTAACGAAAAGTTTTGTTCAAAATTTTGATTTAAAAGATTATCAAAATTTTGAGATATTTTACTAAAGATTTGTTCTGGATTTATTAAAATAAAAAGAAATAAAAATATTTTTAGATTTTTTGACATAAGACACCCCCTAAAATTAGCCCCAAAATTCTCTGTTTATATTTTATAAAAATTTAAAACCAAAAGTTAAATAATTTAAAATTAGAGCCCGATTCTGCGGGCATTAACATGGATTATTCTTCCAGTTGTATAAAGATTTGTATTAAAATGTTTAGGTAATGGGGGAAATGGGGTGGCAAGATGTACACTTTTAATTATTATTTCATCCAATTCCATGATTCCAGTAGATTCTAACAATTTAACATCTTGGACATTGCCTTTATCTGTTATTTTAAATTCAACAACGGCTTTGCCTTCTAAGACTTTTTGCCAAGGTCTATATTCAAAATTTTGCTTCCATGAATTTTGTAAGTGCCAGTTAACCTGTTGCTCATAAGAAATATATTTCATTTCTTCAAAAGTAGGACGTTTATTGTCATCCCCCTTTCTTTCAAGCCAATCTGTGCCTTCGTTTTTTAAATTTTCAATAAAGCCACGCGTCATTGCAATTATGCTTTTTTTAGGTTTTTGTATAGGGCCTTTATCTTCAAGGTCGTGACCAAAGGTTCTTAATTGTTCTGTATCCTGTTGCCCTGGAGTCCCAGTTTTGCTTACTTGGCCTGCTTGTTCAACTTGCTCAGATTCAGTTTTTACTTTTGGCAAATCGATCTCTTTTTCAAGCTTTTCTTGTTGCGCCATAGCTTTAGCGACGACTAATTGTTTTTGTTCTATTTGTTTTATTTTTTCTTGAAGTTCTTTTTGGCCAAATTCTTTGATTCCAGGTTTTTCTGAGACAGCTTTTTTATCGATGTTTGTTTCAGGTGCAATTTTTTCTGTAACTTCTTGTTTTGTTTCAGTTTTAGTTTGTTGCTTTTGCTTTAATTCGTGTTGTTTTATTTGTGCTTTTTGTTTTGTTTCGGTTTTGATTTCTGCTTGCTCTTGTTTTGCTAATATTTTTGCTTGTGGAGGTCTAAATTGAGGGATTTCATCAAAAACTTCTGTGACACCAAACTCAGATCTTCGAGGTTTTAAACTTGCAGGAAGTTCATTTTTTTCTTCTATTTGTTTGAGTTTTTCTTCTACTTTTTTGATTTCAGGTTTTTTTATAAATTTTTCTTTAAGTTCATCTTTTTTGAACCAAACTATGGTTTCTTTTTTGGGCGCTGAAAATTTCTTGTGAGTTTTTTGATCTTTAGGAGTAAATAAAAGTAAAATTTCTCTTTTTTTAAAAGCATATAAAAAAAATATTATAATAATTATTAAGTGTATTAATAAAGACCATATAAAGAATAATGTTAAATTTTTTCGACGCTTTCCCTTTTTATTTGGCATAAAAAAACTTTCTTAACAAACAAATTTTTTATATATTTTTAATTTTATATTTTTTAAAAAAATAAAGAAATCAATTTAATTTTTTTTCGATTTGTTCTGTCCAGAAAAAATTTTTCTTTTTGATTATTTGCCAGGTTTGGCCAACACTATGTGTGCCACCAAATTTAGATTTTAAAAATTTTAAAATTTCCTTTAAATATGCATCACTTAAATGAAAGGTTAATTTTTCTTTTGATAACCAAAGAATTAGTAATCGTTTTTGCAAAACAATATCTAAGTTAATAAATAACTTTAGGTTACCAACGAAAAACTCTTTATTTTTGCTAAAAATATTATCAAATTCTTTTTTTGTTAAATTTTTTAAAAAATTTTCTTCTTCTTGTAAGTGTTTTAACGTGCTTTGAAATTTTTGATCAAATCTTGAGTCACATTGCGCAAGTGCAGGCAAAACATATTTGCGAATACGATTGCGTAAAAAACTATCAGAATAATTAGTTTGATCTGTAATATATGAAATTTTATTTTCATGTAAATAATTTAAAATTTCTTGTTTTGATATATTTAATAAAGGACGTAAAGTACGGTCATCTAGAATTTTCATACAAGTTAAACCACTTAGAGATGTCCCTCTGATTATTCGCCAAAAAAAAGTTTCTTGTTGATCTTGTAGGTGATGAGCAAGGGCAACAAAATCTGCATTTTGTTCTTTTAATAATTTTTTAAAAAAATGTTGTCTGAGTTTGCGCCCTAATTCTTCTTTAGAGCCATTAAATTTTAAATTTAAGCCAAGATCTGTAGCTTGAGTATAAATAAAGGGTATTGAAAATTTTTTACATAAATTTTGGCAAAATTGAACATCTTTAAAAGATTCGGCTCTCCAACCATGATCAAGATGTGCAGCAATTAAATTAAGTTCGTTATTTTGATGTAATTCTTTTAAAAAATAAAATAAAAAAATTGAATCAGGACCTCCAGAAAGACCTAAAATAATTTTAGGGCTTTCTGATTTATTTTTAAAATTTTCTAAAATATTTTTTATATTATTTTTGATTTTATTAAAAAGCATTTTTATAAAATTTAGTGAAGTTAGTAAAATTTAATAATAACTTAATTTAAGCTTGAAAATTGAACCAAACAACTTTCAATAAATTCCATGAGATCTCCATCCAAAACTAACTCAGGTCTTGGTGATTCAAAATCGGTTCTTAAATCTTTGACCATTTTGTATGGATGTAAAACGTATGATCTTATTTGAGAACCCCATTCTATTTTCTTTTTTTCAATAGATTTTTCTTTTTCTTCT
Source organism: Candidatus Babeliales bacterium (assembly GCA_041650475.1). Taxonomy (GTDB): domain Bacteria; phylum Babelota; class Babeliae; order Babelales; family UASB340; genus JAIPGX01. Next base: position 40,961 of record JBAZLD010000008.1, read on the forward strand.
TTTTCATGTTCTGATTTTTGCTTTAATTTAGCATAAAGCATTTTAAGAGCAGTTTGTTTGTTTTGTAATTGAGATCTTTCGTTTTGACATTGGACAACTACCCCTGTTGGAATATGTGTTATACGTACTGCTGAATCAGTTTTATTGACGTGTTGTCCGCCGGCACCACCGGCCCTATAAGTATCTATTCTTAATTCTGCTTCATTTATTTTAATTTCTTCTTCTTCTACTTCTGAAATAACTGTTATAGCAGAAAAAGATGTATGTCTTCTTTTATTTGCATCAAAAGGGGAAATTCTTACAAGTCTGTGAATCCCTGCTTCCCATTTCAAAAGACCATATGCATAAGGTCCTTTGATAAAAAGAGTGGCTGATTTTATACCAGCTTCTTCGCCCTTTTGATAATCAAGAATATCAACTTTAAAATTTTCTCGTTCACAGAATCTTAAATACATGCGAAAAAGCATATCCGACCAATCTTGAGATTCTGTGCCTCCGGCTCCTGCATTTATGCTTAAAAAGCAATTGTTATAATCATTTTCTTTATTTAAAAGAAGTTCTAGTTTAAATTTTGTAACTTTTTTACAAAAAGCAAAAATATCTTTTTTAATTTTTCCTAACTCTTCTTCGTTGGAAGCGAAAAGTTCAAGTATTTCTTTATTATCTTGATAAACATTTATTATTTGATTGTATTGTTCTTCTAATTGTTTTAATTTTTGATTTTCTTTTAAAATAGAAGTGCTATTTGGATTTTGCCAAAATGTTTCAGAATTTATTATTTTTTGCAAATCATCGTATTTTTGGTTAATTTGAGATTTTTGCCAAAAAGTCTTAATGGCATCAAGCTCAGGTTCTATAGATTTTAATTTTTCAATTAATTCTTCTGCTAACATAATTTAAAGACTAGTTTGTAATGTAAAAACATGAATAATAACTAATTTTAGTATATAAATTATATTTTCATGTGTAAATATGCACTTAAAGTTGGGTAATTAAATTAAGATTAAAAATTAAAACTTTGGTCCTTTTTTATTTTCTTGAACTTTGTTCCAAAATCTTACCGGAAAGCGAGATTTTAAATATGCTTTTGCTCTAATGGTCATTTGTTTTAATTTTGAATAAAATCCCGGTTTTTTATGCTTTTTTGAATGTAGTTCTTGAATTTCTTCTTGATGTTTATTTTGGGGGTCTTTATATATCATAATTCGCCTTTCTTCCCTTAAAAATTAATAAAAATTTTAATTAAATATTTTATTTTAGTATATTTTCATTGTGCTTAGATAATCAATTATTTTGAAATTAAAATTATTTAATGTTAAATTTCTCTTAAAGCCATGGTTGATACGTCAAAACTCGCAGATTAGATTTTTATGATTTTTGATATTGCATCGACTATAAAATCAGTGTATAATTCAAAAGTGATTGAAATTTAGGGCCTATAGCTCAGTTGGCTAGAGCACTCCGCTGATAACGGAGAGGTCAGTCGTTCGAGTCGACTTAGGCCCACCAGTCTTCGCTCTTCGAGCTTCGCCTGGCATGGCCAGTAATTCATTATTTTGGCTACGCCCTTGTCCGGCGTAACTAGAAAGTGAAGCCTGGATGGCATGGCCAGTAATTGAAATTTTTGGGGGCATAGCTCAGTTGGTAGAGCGTCCGCCTTGCACGCGGAAGGCCAGCGGTTCGAATCCGCTTGCCTCCACCAGTCTTCGTTCTTCGAACTACGCCTGGCGTGGCCAGTAGTGGCAGTAAATTAGGCCTCGGAAAATCCGAGGCCTTTTTTTGTTTTAATTTTTTAAAATTTTTTATAAAATCTATTTTTAAATTTTTATGGGGATGTAGCTCAGTTGGTAGAGTGTCTGTCTCGCTCACAGAAGGTCAGGGGTTCGACTCCCCTCATCTCCACCAGGCTTCGCTCTTCGAGCTTCGCCTGGCATGGTCAATAATGGAATTTCGATAAAAAAAACTATTTCCACCGGTCTTTGGGCATATTATTTCTTGTATTTATTTTATCAATTTTTTCTTCCATAGCTTTTTCTATATCAATTCCCATTTGATTAACTAAAATCAAAGAAGTTATTAATACATCTGCAAATTCTTCTTTAAGTGTTTCAGGCGTGTGTTTTTCTAATTTTTCTTTTCTTAAAAATTTTAAATTTCCCAGAACTTCTTGGCAAAGTTCTCCGACTTCTTCATTAAGTTTTACTGTTATCGCAAGAATCATTTTTTCGTCATCACAATTGTTATAAAGACTTTTTAGCCTATTCCCCTCTTTTTGAATAAATTTTATTAGTTCTTTTAATTCCATGTCTTACTCCTATATTTTTATTAAATAAATAGTTTGTGATTTATTATTTTATTAAAATTTAAACTTTTAGAAAGATTAAATCATGAAGCAATTTTATATAACAAAGGCATCAGGTGAAAAAGAGCTTTTTAATATTAAGAAACTAGAAAATTCTTTACGACGATCAGGGGCTGATAGTGAGTTGGTTGACAAAATTTTAGATAAAATTGAACAAGAATTACCTTTTTATACGGCAAAAGACGTTTATAGATTTGCAAGAAAATATTTGTGTCGATATAACAAGGGAGTTGCAGGTAGATATAATCTTAAAAATGCATTAAGAGAACTGGGGCCTACAGGATACCCATTTGAAGAATTTGTTGCTCAAATTTTTTATGCACAAGGTTTTGAAGTTGAAGTAGATAAAATAATAAATGGGATTTGTGTAGGACATGAGGTAGATGTATTAGTTAAAAGTGATCATACATTTTTTATTGTTGAATGCAAATTTCATAATCAATATGGTCTTAAGACTAACGTTAAGATTCCGTTATATGTTAAAGCAAGATTTGATGACATTGTCTCTGCAAATGCGAATAGTTTAGATGGTAAAATTAAGCAAGCATGGCTTTTTACGAACACAAAATTTACTACCGATGCAATAAAGTATGGAGAGTGTGTGAATTTAAAATTAGTTGGTTGGTCTTATCCTAAGGAAAATAATTTGGCACAATTAATTGATAAATACTCTTTACATCCGATTACAGCTTTATCAACTTTGTCAAAATATCATAAAAATTTTTTGATTAATAAAGATATTGTTTTGTGCAAGCAACTTGCACAAAACAAAAATATTTTAAGAAAATTAAATTTAAGTGATGAAAAAATTGCAAAAATAATTGCTGAAAGCTGTGCTGTATGTGAAGTTTAAACCGTTCGTATCCATTCGACAACCTCAGGGCGAACGGTTGCTTTGTTCGTTCGTGGTGAGGTTGTCGAACTATACTAATTCGATTTTTTAAAATTCTGCGTGTCCAGGGTATCTAGGGAATGGAATCACGTCACGTATGTTTTCCATGCCTGTAACGAATTGAACAAGTCTTTCAAAGCCTAGTCCAAAGCCTGCATGTGATACACTGCCGTATTTCCTTAATTCCAAGTACCACCAATAATCATCTTTTGGTAAATTGAGTTCATTCATTCTTTTTACCAAAAGATCTAAACGATCTTCTCTTTGAGATCCTCCGATAATTTCACCAACTCCTGCAATTAATACATCCATTGCAGCAACTGTCTTATTATCGCTGTTTTGTCGCATATAAAAAGATTTTATTTTTTGTGGATAATTAATTAAAATTACAGGTTTTTTAAAATATTCTTCTGCTAAATATCTTTCGTGTTCAGATTGCAAATCTGTTCCCCATTCAACGGGAAATTCAAATTTTTTAGATGTTTTTTTCAAGATATCTATTGCTTTTGTATAATCTAATCTTTCAAATGGATTATTAATTATGTGTTGTAATTTTTCTATAGTGCCATTTTGTATGAATTTATCAAAAAAAGCCATATCTTCTTGGCAGTTTTCTAACACATATTTTAAACAATATTTTAAATATTTTTCTGCACAATTCATATCATCGTTCAAATCAGCAAAAGCCATTTCCGGTTCAATCATCCAAAATTCTGCTAAGTGTCTAGATGTATTAGAGTTTTCTGCTCGAAATGTTGGCCCAAAAGTGTAAATATCACTTAATGCGCACGCATAACTTTCGCCTTCAAGTTGTCCGGAAACTGTTAAAAAGGTGCTTTTACCAAAAAAATCTTGTGCAAAATCAATTTTACCATTTTTATCTTTAGGCAATTTTTCAAGATCTAAAGTTGTTACTCTGAACATTTGTCCAGCACCTTCACAGTCTGAAGATGTTATAATTGGAGAATTTAAATATAAAAAACCATTTTCTTGAAAAAATTTGTGTGTGGCATATGCCAAAGAATTTCTTGTACGTGCAATAGCGCCAAAGGTGTTTGTCCGTGGTCTTAAATGTGCGATAGTTCTTAAAAACTCAAAAGAATGTTTTTTCTTTTGTAATGGATAATCTTCAGCATTACATTCACCCAAAATTTCTATTGATTCTGCTTTTAATTCAAAAGCCTGCTCTTTACCTAAGCTTTTTACTAATTTTCCAGAAATACTTAATGATGCTCCTGTGGAAATTTTTTCTATAATTTTTGAATAATCTTTTGTGTTTTGGTCTGCAACTACTTGTAAGCCAGCAAAATTTGAACCATCGTTTAATACAATAAAAGAAAAATCTTTAGAAATTCTTATACTTCTAACCCAGCCCTTAATCTTTACGATTTTATCTATATCTGTTTCTTTTAAATTTTTTATTCTTATACGCATAAAACTCCTTTTGTTTTTATTAAAAAACTAATAGATTATTATAGCGAGTTTATTTTTTTTGTTAAAAAACTACGAAATAAAATTAGGAGTTTTAATGTTGGATTATAAGGATATTAAAAAAAATGCTTATTTTTTTATTTTTTTAATTATATCTTTTTGTTCATGCAAGGGCATGCAAGATGAATTGCCTGAGTTTTTGCCATTAACGCCATCGTCATATTCATATCTTTCTATACCACAAATACAAGATCCTATTCAAGCACAAACAGCTCCTGCTCTAATCCCTGTAACACAATTAGATTCAGATATTGAAATTAGTTTTGAAGAACTAAATTTTAGTAATTTGAAAGATTCTGAAGCAGTTGATTGTTCAGATAGAATTCAAAAATATTTTGATAATACATGCTTTTATAATTTATCAATAAAAAATAAATCTAATAGCATAATAGCATTAAATTTAAAAGATTGTTTAAGTCTTAATGATTCTTTTATTGGCGATTATCCTGTATTAAATAAAAGTGAAATTTTTAGAGAAAATTCATCATTTTTTCTTATTTATATTGGGACAGGTGTTGTGATACCGTCCGTCTTAATCGGAGCATCTTTTATGCCTTTAATTGTATCCAAAGCTCTAATTCCAAAAATTCTTGCATTATTTGCACGAATTACAGGAGGTATTTTGGGAGCCATAGGTAATGCTTTTGTTTTAGGAGCACTTTTGCTCCAAATTTTTAATTTTAGAAAATTACGAAAAAATTTTGATAATGAATTTTTAAATAACAGTTTTATCGGCTTATTACAACAAAATAGAGCTATAAGTTTTATAGATTTGCAACCTAATCAAGAAGCAGCTTTTATTTTATGTATAAAAAAAGATACAAAAGCAGCATTTGAACAAATTAAAGATTCACTGCAAGTTAAATATGAATTTAAGCAAGATACGACTCAATCTTATCAAAACCCAGGGGTTCAGTTTCCAGGCTTAGGTAATTGGGGACAATTTGCTATTAATGCTTGTAATAATATTGCATAACTTAAAGTAAAATTTTAATTTTAAATAAAAAGATAAAAATATGAAAAAAGAAATTATAAATAAATTGTTTCCTGAAGAAATTTTGTCTATTAGTGAGATTGAAAAAAAATACCCACCTAGAAAACTAAAAGAAGGGGCAATGGTTACAAGATTTGCACCAAGCCCAACAGGTTTTATGCATTTAGGTGGCCTTTATTCTGGCTTGATTAGTGAAAGATTTGCTCATCAAACTGATGGTATTTTTTATTTACGCATCGAAGATACAGACCAAAAAAGAGAAGTAGAAGGTGCAACAGAGCTTATTATAAATTCTCTTAATTATTACGGGCTTGTAGCAGATGAAGGCCCAACTTTATCTGGAAAAGAAATTGGTTACTATGGTCCATATAAACAGAGTGAACGAGGCGAAATTTATAAAGCTTATGTCAAGAAATTATTGGAAAAAGATTTAGCATATCCATGTTTTTGTTCTCCTGAAGAACTTGAAGAGATTCGTTTGAATCAAGAATCTAAAAGCATTCGAACTGGATATTATAAAGAATATGCTGTATGGAGAAATAAATCTGAACTAGATATTTTGCATGCTCTTGAACAAAATATTCCATTTGTTATAAGATTTAAATCCCATGGTAATTTTGATAATAAAATAATTGCACAAGATATTTTGAGGGGAACAAGAGAGCTTTCTGAAAATGATCAAGATATTGTGATATTAAAATCTTCTGGTCTGCCAACTTATCATTTTGCACACGTTGTTGATGACAAATTAATGGGCACAACGCATGTTTTACGTGGTGAAGAGTGGTTTTCTTCTTTGCCATTACATTTGCAATTATTTCAAGCCATGGAATGGCAGACACCAAATTATGGGCATTTGCTGCCAATTCAGAAAATGGAAGGTTCCTCTAAAAGAAAATTGAGTAAAAGAAAAGATCCTGAAGCTAATGTTGTTTATTATGAAGAACAAGGTTATCCAAAGGATGCTGTTATAGAATATCTACTTAATTTGGCAAATTCTGATTTTGAAGATTGGCGTAAAGCAAATTTAGGTAAAAATAACAAAGAATTTATTCTTTCTATGCAAAGATTATCACATTCTAGTGGGCCATTGTTTGATTTGACAAAATTAAATGATATTAGCAAAGAAGTAATTGGACAATTTAGTGCAGAAGAAATTTTTGAAAAAAGTTTGAAATGGGCCAAAATTTATGATAAAAATTTAGCTCACAAAATGGAACAAAATTCAGATTATGTAAAACAAATTTTTAATATAGAGCGTGTCAATACTACAAAAGTCAGAAAAGATATTGCAAAATGGTCTGATATTAGAAGAGAGATAGAATATTTTTTTGATGATACTTTTAATTTATCTACTCAAGATATAGATTCTATGCTTGCTAGCATAGATAAAAACGACATTAAATCTATTATTAATTCTTTTATGGCTTCTTATGATGTGCAAGATTCAAAAGAAATTTGGTTTGATAAAATCAAACAAATTGCAATAAAGCATAATTATGCAGAAAATACTAAAGCTTTTAAAGCCAATCCAGGACAATACAAAGGCTATGTAGCTGATGTTGCTAAAATTTTAAGAGTTTTGGTAACTGGTAGAATACAAAGTCCTGATTTGCATGCTATTATGCAAATTTTGGGCAGAGACCGAGTTTTTAAAAGGCTTAAAGTTTTAGGTTAACGTCAGTTCGATAATTAAAATTATGCATTAATTTTAATATCAGGGCGCACTGCTTTTAAAGCTTCTATTTCAGTTTTACTTATTAAACTGCATCCTGTAATATTCAAAATACGCAAATTCTGACATCCAATTAAAGAATGTATGCCATTATCAGTAATTTGATTAGAATTCACAATTGATAATTCTTTAAGTTCTTGGCATGTATTAGCGATGCATATTAATTCTTTATCTGTTGCTTGTTTTGTAATATTAATTTCTTTTAAATTTGGACAGTTACTGATTAAAGATACCAGACCATCTTCAGTTATTTCTGGACAACCTACGAAATATAATTTTTCAAAATGTTGGCCATGTTGAGACAGATATTGTAAACCTTTATCTGTTGTTTGTCTGGGTAAAAATAAAGATTTTAATTTAGGACATCCATAAATTAAAAATTGCAAACTTGCATCAGTTATTAGTTTGCAACAAGAAAGGCTTAAATTTTGTAATTCATGACAGCCTTGTAATATGGAAAATATGCTATTATCTTTTATTTTACTGCATAATCTTAAATCTAAAAATTTGAGATTATGGCAATTGGCTATGTATTGTAATCCACTATCAGTTATATTAGAACAAAAAGAAAGATCCAATGACCTGATATTTGGAAATCTTTGTAAAAGTTGTTCAAGTTGATTATCTGTCATATTTTTATATCCACAAAGATCTAAATGTCCATATTTATTTGGTGTTATTTGTCTAAATTTTTTATTTATATTCAAAATATTATAAAGATCTCTTGGCGTGTCTAATTCTGAAATAATTTCTAACAATAAATCATCATGCATATTTTGAAAAATATTAAAATGTTTGGCTCTTGCAAGTCGAGAGAATTCATCTTCACGTAGCATATTTGCTTGATTATCTTCTTGTTCCATCTGTTCCCATTCTCTCTGTTCCATCGGCGCAGAGCTCTCTGTTTCATCTTCCATTAAAAAAGCGGGAGAGAATGAAAGAGAGAGAAAAAAAAGAGAGAAAATTAATTTTTTAAAATTTATAAATTTGTTCATGATTAACTCCTATTATTAGGTTTTATTAAAAAATATGAAATATGTTCTTTAATTTTAAATTAAAATTTATTATTTGCAAATTTTAATAAAATTGTTATAATTTTTATTACTAAATATTTATTTTTTATATTTACGAGTTGATAATTTAGCAAATTATTAAGTTTTTTATAAAAAAAATTACAAAAGGTTAAGTTTTTATGAGAAAAAATTTTAGTTTTTATATTTTTTTGATTTTATTTCAGATAACTTATTTTAATCTGACAGCAATGGAAGATGGGGCAAAAGCAGAGCAATTTGATCCTAAATATAATCCTGATAAAGCCGTTAATCAATTAGCAGATGGTATAAATGCAATAGATTTAAATTCAGATGATGAATACTATTCAGATTCAGAAGATGAAGAAGGTTACGAGTATAATGGCTATGATCTTTCAAATATTGTCCCAGATCAAGAAGAGATAGAAAATAAGAGTAATAAGTATTTTATATTTTTTCGAGGGATTCACTTTTCTCCGTCGATTTTTAGTAAAAAACAAATATCTCAGATGAGAAGAAATACAGGTGCTGGGGAATCGATTCTTTCTTCAGCTGCGTTTGATGTTGCACATGTACAAGATTATGTAAACCCAGTTGTTGAAAACAATATTCTGGAAGATGCTGCTCAAAGTGTAAAAAATGTAATAACGAGTCTATCTGTACAAAATAGAAATACTTTTCAACAATTATATACAAATAGATATGATAAATTTCATGAGCAATTAAAAAAGAAATCTAAAACTGATTACAATGGTATTTTTAGAAAATTTAAGTCATCAAGAAATCCTCAAGTTTCTACGGCAGAATTTTTGTTGCACGCAGAAAAATATGCTTTTGGTCAAAAATTTTTAGGAAGTAATACAAAAATACTTGATCCAGAATACGATCAGAATGGTAAACCAAGGCACCCTTATTTAGGTAAAATTTATATAATTCTTGTTAATATAAATGATATAGAAAATTTAGACCCATATTTTGTAGTTTATGCTCATGCTAATAATTTGATTAAAGTTTATACGCATTACTCTAATGATATTTTAGCTGAAAGAGAGGTTTCTTTTCCTAGTTTTATTCCGGGAAAGTATGTTGTTTTTGAAAAAGCAGTGCGTGTACCTAATTTTATAGGAGAATATAAAAATTATTATTTAAAAAAATATGGCGTTACAAGAAGAAAATTTGAAAATACAAAACAGAAGCTTAGTGCATCAAAAGAACAACGTGATAAAGCTATAAAAAATAGAATTAAAACAATTATAGAATTTGAAGCATCTAAATTAGAAAGAGCTGTAATAGAAAAATTAAAAAAAAATAATATTAAAATAGTTTATAAGGGGCTTGATGGAAATTTGGCAGAGACTTTATCAAGCATGACTACAGCAAAAGCTATGAATACTATATTGAGCCAGGGTATTTAAAAAACTAGAATCATAAAATTTAAAACTCGAAAATTTGCATAATTCGCCTTTGCTAGAGCTACGGCGTAACAAGATTGACTTATTTAAGGCCATTTTGATAATTTTAAAAAATGGTATGGGTCTCATTGGCAATTAAAATTAAGAGTTTAAATTATGATTCTTACAGATCTTTTAGAAAAAAATTCTCAAAATTATCCAAACAGCCCAGCTTTTACAATGAAAATGGGCTATCGAAATGTAAATTTTACATATAAAGCTGTTTTTTTACTTGCGCAAAAAACAGCTTTATTTCTTGATAACAATAATTTAAAAAAAGATGATAAGATTTTAATCTTTGCTCCCAACTCTCCTTATTGGGGAATTCTTTTTTGGGCTTGCCTGCTTCGTGGTATTATTGCTGTACCTATTAATATTCAAAATACTAGCGATCAAATTAAAAAAATTATAAATCAAACAAATGCGCAATTTATTTTTAAAAGTAAATATCTAAAAAGAGATTTGCCTGAAAATTTAAAAATTTTTGAAATAGAATATTTAGATGAACTTATAGAAGAATTTGATATTAAAAATTTTAAAAAAACTAATATTAATGAAGAAGATATTGTTGAAATTTTATATACCTCAGGAACCACAGGAGATCCAAAGGGTGTTGTGCTTACGCACAAAAATATAGCTTCTAATGTTATTGGTATTTCAAAAGTTTTTGATTTAAAACCAAATGAAGAGATAGTTTTATCTGTGTTACCATTAACGCACATATTTGAACAAACAATCGGTTTTTTTATGGTTACATATTATGTAGCGCATGTTGTTTATGTACATTCTTACGCATCAATATTAGATTTGCTTCAACAATATAAGATAACAAAAATGCTTGTTGTTCCAGAATTTTTGAGAATCTTTATGTCCAAAGTTAAAACATCTGTTGAGAAAAGTTTTTTTAATAAACTATTTAAAAGAACAGTAAGAATTGCTGATAAGCTAAATAATAAAATGTTTTCAAGAGTTTTGTTTTATCCAATAATTAAAAAATTTGGTAATAAATTAGATACATTTGCTTCTGGTGGCGCGTTTTTAGATCCAAAATTAGAAAAAGAGTGGAATGCATTGGGGTTTCATGTATTGCAAGGATATGGTTTAACGGAAACGTCTCCAGTTGTTACATGCAACACTTTTACAGAACACAAATTTGGTTCAGTTGGTAAAACTATAGAAAATGTTGAAATTAAAATAAAAGAAGATGGGGAAATCCTTGTTAAAGGGCCAAATGTTTTTCTGGGCTATTTTAATAATGAAGAAAAAACAAAAAAAAGTTTTACTGACGATGGTTGGTTTAAAACAGGCGATATGGGTTTTTTAGATAAAGATAATTTTTTATTTTTAAAGGGCCGTAAAAAATACATGATAATTGGTGCTGGGGGGCAAAATGTTTTTCCTGAAGATATAGAACAAGAATTAAACGAAATAGAAGGTGTAAAAGATAGTTGTGTTCTTGGAATACCGGAATCGAGTGGACAAGTCAATATTCACGCAGTCTTATTATTAGAAGATAAAACTTTAAATCCGGAAATTATTGTGCAGCAAGCTAACAAAAATCTTTCTACCTATCAAAAAATTACATGCTGGAGTATATGGCCAAAACAAGATTTTGAAAGATCTGCAACAAGGAAAGTTAAAAAAGATATTGTGCTTAAGCAAATTTTAGCAACAAAAAATGGTCAAACTTATAAATCAGAAAATAAAGTTAGTAAACTTATTACAATATTAAGTCAGGTTACAGGCGTGCAAGTAGAAAAAATTTCTAATGATTCTAATGTTATAAGAGGTTTACATATAGATTCTTTGATGCTTGTTGAATTGACTTTAAGAATAGAACAAGATTATGGAATTATATTAGATGCTTCTTTAATAACTGAAGATACAACAGTTGAACAATTAGAAGCTATAATAAAAACTCATAAACCTGTAAAAAAAATAGAATTAAACAAATGGCCACGTTCTTGGTGGGCTTATTTAATACGTAGATTTGGACAATTTTGTTTAATTTTGTTTTCAAAGATTTTTGCCAAAATGGAAGTACAAGGCATTGAAAATCTAAAAAATCTAAAACAGCCAGTGGTTTTTATGCCCAACCACACTACATATGTAGATCCATTGGTTATTCTTATGGCACTACCCAAAGATATAAGAAAAAATACATCTTTTGCTGCAGCAAAAGATGTATTGTATGAAACCTTCAGAAGTGTTGCATGGTTAGCAGATCTGTTATTTAACTCTTTTTGCTTGCCTAGAAAAAACGGTGATGGTGTAAGATTTGGTCTTGAAAATATGGGTAATATGCTTGATCAAGGGTATTCCGTTGTTGTCTTTCCAGAGGGAGAAATGAGCAAAAGTGGTGATTTGATTTCTTTAAAAAAGGGGACCGGTTTAATGGCGGTTGAAATGGGGGTTGATATTGTTCCTGTAAAAATAACTGGTGCAGTTGATATTGTACCGTATGGTAAGTTCTTTCCGCGCAAAAAAGGTAATATAATTGTCAAATTTGCGCCACCAATAAAATTTAAAAAATCAGATTCTTATAAAGAAGTAAAAGAAAAAATAGAAAATATTTTAAAAAACTTGTGATTTTTTTAAAAAAAATTTTATATTAAACAATGTTGTTTAATTTTATATAAGTTGTTCAAAAAGCTTTTTCTATGGCTCGTTTCGAGTTTTTGGCTGTTTGCAAATTTAAGTAATTTTTGCCTGAATTTTCTTGCTAAAAATTTTTTTTAAAAAAAACTTGCAAAGACTAAAATAACGTGTATCATATTACCATCAACTGACGAACGACAAAGTAAATACAAACGGAAAAGCAACTAGAAATCGAAATAAAATAAATTTGTCTTTGAAATACATAAAACTGATTTAAGGTTTCTGAACCTTAAATTCGGACCTAAGTAATTTTTGAGACGGAGAGTTTGATTCTGGCTCAGAATAAACGCTGGCGGCGTGCTTAACACATGCAAGTCGAACGAGAAAACCCTTCGGGGTGAGTAAAGTGGCGAACGGGTGCATAACACGTGAGTATCTAGCCTTTAGTGAAGGATACCCTCGAGAAATCGAGGTTAATACTGCATAGTCCCCTCCGGGGGTAAAGATGGCCTCTTGCTGTCGCTAAAGGATGAGCTTGCGGGCTATTAGCTAGTTGGTAGGGTAAAGGCCTACCAAGGCTTTGATGGCTAGCCGACCTGAGAGGGTGTACGGCCACACTGGGACTGAGATACGGCCCAGACTCCTACGGGAGGCAGCAGTGGGGAATTTTGCACAATGGGCGAAAGCCTGATGCAGCGACGCCGCGTGGAGGATGAAGGTCTTCGGATTGTAAACTCCTGTTAAGTGGAAAGAAATCTTTGCAAGAAATATATGCAAAGGATGACGGTACCATTAGAGAAAGCTCCGGCTAACTTCGTGCCAGCAGCCGCGGTAATACGAAGGGAGCAAGCGTTATTCGGAATTACTGGGCGTAAAGAGCGTGAAGGCGGTTAATTAAGTTGGTTGTCAAATCTCCCGGCTCAACCGGGAATAGGCGATCAAAACTGATTAGCTAGAGGGCAAGAGAGAGAAGTGGAATTCTCGGAGTAGCGGTAAAATGCGTAGATCTCGAGAGGAACACCAGTTGCGAAGGCGGCTTCTTGGCTTGTTTCTGACGCTCAAGCGCGAAAGCGTGGGGAGCAAACAGGATTAGATACCCTGGTAGTCCACGCTGTAAACGATGATCACTGGATGTGGGTCTGGTTTATCCGGATCCGTGTCGTAGCTAACGCGTTAAGTGATCCGCCTGGGGAGTACGGTCGCAAGATTAAAACTCAAAGAAATTGACGGGGGTCCGCACAAGCGGTGGAACATGTGGTTTAATTCGACACTACGCGAGGAACCTTACCTAGATTTGACATGTAATTGACAGCTGTAGAAATATGGTCTTCCAAGCTTTGCTTGGACAGTTACACAGGTGCTGCATGGCTGTCGTCAGCTCGTGTCGTGAGATGTTGGGTTAAGTCCTTTAACGAGCGCAACCCTTGCTGCCAGTTGCTACTTTCTTCGGAAAGGCACTCTGGTGGGACTGCCTAGGAAACTAGGAGGAAGGTGGGGATGACGTCAAGTCCTCATGGCCTTTATGTCTAGGGCCACACACGTGTTACAATGGCTAGTACAAAGGGAAGCCAACCTGCAAAGGGGAGCTGATCTCATAAAACTAGTCTAAGTTCAGATTGAAGTCTGCAACTCGACTTCATGAAGTTGAAATCGCTAGTAATCGCATATCAGAACGATGCGGTGAATACGTTCTCGGACCTTGTACACACCGCCCGTCACACCATGAAAATCGTCTACACCCGAAATCAGCTTAGCTAACCTTTTAGGGGGCGGTTGATGAAGGTGTGGAGGGTAATTGGGGTGAAGTCGTAACAAGGTAGCTGTAGGAGAACCTGCGGCTGGATCACCTCCTTTCGAGGGAGTAAAAATCCATCCAAGTTTACTTGGATATATTAGGTGTAAATTAAGTCCGAATTTAGGGTTCAGAATAAAAAAACAGTTTTTTGTATATTAAATTAAAAATTTAACAAGTTCTTTGAAATGTTTGTAGTTCTTAAATATTTCTTAAATATTTTAGGGTAAATACAAAATTTACTTTGAATTGAGCATTTAAAGTTTGTAAATAATTGAAAAGAGCATTTGGTGGATGCCTTGGTATTAGGAGGCGATGAAGGAAGTGGAAGACTGCTGTAAGCTTCGGGGAGCTGTCAATCGAGCTTTGATCCGAAGATTTCCGAATGGGGAAACCCACCTAGGCAGAACCTAGGTATTCTTACTTGAATACATAGAGTAAGAAAGCGAACGGCGTGAACTGAAACATCTAAGTAACGTCAGGAAAAGAAAACGAATGTGATTCCCTTAGTAGTGGTGAGCGAAGAGGGAATAGCTAAAAACCTGTGTTGTGTAAGCCTGTACGCGTTGCAACACGGGGGTTGCGGGAAATAATTATCTAAAAAGTACTGTTTTTAGGTTATTAAGTTTAATTTAATAGAATACTCTGGAATGGGTAACCATAGAAAGTGAAAGTCTTGTACATAAAAAATTAAGTCTGATAATTGTTATTCTCCCAAGTACCACAGAGCACGTGAAATTTTGTGGGAATCTGCCCCGACCATGGGGTAAAGCTAAATACTACCTAATGACCGATAGTGAACAAGTACCGTGAGGGAAAGGTAAAAAGAACCCCGGGAGGGGAGTGAAATAGAACCTGAAACCAAATGTTTACAACCGGTGGAAGCGATATATAAGTATGCGCGACCACGTGCCTTTTGCATAATGAGCCAACGAGTTACTCCTACGTTGCAAGATTAAGTTTGGAAAGAACGAAGTCGTAGCGAAAGCAAGTCTTAATAGGGCGATTAGTAGCGTGGGGTAGACCCGAAACCTAGTGAGCTATCCATGGACAGGGTGAAGTTCTGGTAATTCGGAATGGAGGCCCGAACCGGTATGGGTTGAAAACTGTTCGGATGATCTGTGGATAGGAGTGAAAGGCTAATCAAACTAGGAAATAGCTGGTTCTCCTCGAAATATATATAGGTATAGCCTTGTTGAATTTTATATGGCGGTAAAGCACAGTTTAGGCTAGGGGGCGTAAGCCTACCAAACCTTTGCTAACTCTGAATGCCATATATTTTGAAAACAGGAGTCAGACTGTGGGGGATAAGCTCCATAGTCGAAAGGGAAACAGCCCAGACCATCAGTTAAGGTCCCTAAGTATTCGTTAAGTGGTAAAAGAGGTGGAAATACACAGACAGCCAGGAGGTTGGCTTAGAAGCAGCCATCCTTTAAAGAAAGCGTAACAGCTCACTGGTCAAGTGTTTTTGCGCTGAAACATGAACGGGGCTAAACGAATCACCGAAGCTATGGCTTGTATCGTAAGATACAGGGGTAGAGGAGCATTCTTTGATAAATGTTAGCTTGATCGTAAGAACAGGTGTATAGATCAAAGAAGAGAATATGTTGGCATAAGTAACGAAAAAACAGGTGAAATTCCTGTTCGCCGAAAACCTAAGGATTCCGTGAGAAAGGTTTATCCTCTCAGGGTTAGTCGATATCCTAAGCCGAGGCCAATTGGAGTAGGCGATGGAAAGCAGGTTAAATATTCCTGCACCACTTTTAGCGTTTGAGTGAAGGGGTGACGCAGTAAGATAAGTTGACTTGGATTATGGATTGCCAAGCTAAGTGTTTAGAAGGTTTTTGCTGGAAAATCCGCAAAAACAACTTTGAGGCATGATGGATATGTTAATCTTAGCGAAAGATATGTTCAGCTGATTCTACACTGACCAGAAAAACCTCTAGCAAGCAAAAAAGTGATCGTACCGGAAACCGACACAGGTAGGTGGGCTGAGAATGCTCAGGCGTTGAGATAACTCTCATTAAGGAACTCGGCAAAATAGCCTCGTAACTTCGGGAGAAGAGGTGCCAATGTCGTTATTTTGTTTACAAAAGAAGCGATTGTTGGTTGCAATAAAGAGGCCCAAGCGACTGTTTAACAAAAACACAGGGCCATGCGAACTCGTAAGAGGATGTATATGGTCTGACGCCTGCCCAGTGCTGGAAGGTTAACAGGAGGAGTCAAATTCTTCGGAATTGAAGCTCTGAATCGAAGCCCCAGTAAACGGCGGCCGTAACTATAACGGTCCTAAGGTAGCGAAATCCCTTGTCGGGTAAGTTCCGACCTGCATGAATGGCGTAACGATTTGGGCGCTGTCTTGGTGAGAGACTCAGTGAATTTGTAGTCCCGGTGAAAATGCCGGGTACCCGCGATAGGACGGAAAGACCCTGTGCACCTTTACTACAACTTGGCATTGATTTTTGGATTAATTTGTGTAGGATAGGCGGGAGACTATGATGCTGTGGTGCTAGCTACAGCGGAGTCAACCTTGAAATACCGCCCTTGTTGTTTCGAAAATCTAACTCCTTTTCCGTAATCCGGAGGGAAGACATTGTCTGGTGGGTAGTTTGACTGGGGTGGTCGCCTCCAAAAGTGTAACGGAGGCGTTCAAAGGTTCCCTCAAGGCGAATAGAAATCGTCTTATAGAGTGTAAAAGCAAAAGGGAGCTTGACTGCGAGACATACACGTCGAGCAGGTGCGAAAGCAGGATTTAGTGATCCAGTGGTTCCGAATGGAAGGGCCATTGCTAAACGGATAAAAGGTACGCCGGGGATAACAGGCTGATCTCCTCTAAGAGTCCATATCGACGAGGAGGTTTGGCACCTCGATGTCGGCTCATCGCATCCTGGGGCTGGAGAAGGTCCCAAGGGTTTGGCTGTTCGCCAATTAAAGCGGTACGCGAGCTGGGTTCAGAACGTC
>JBAZLD010000009.1:0-52959 GCA_041650475.1 Candidatus Babeliales bacterium
CTATCACCAAAAATATTTTTTATATTTTGCCATGCAACAGGATCATAGGCTGTAATTTTTACCTTTTTTTCTAAAAGTTTATTTATAATATCTATCGATGGTGCACACCTGATATCATCTGTTTCGGGTTTAAAAGCCAATCCCCATATTCCAATATTTTTATTCAAAATATTATTGCCATAATAATTTAAAATTTGATCTACAAATAATAATCTTTGTTTATTGTTTATATTTTCTACTTCTTTAATTAAAGACATTTCTTGATTATATTCTTGCCCTGAATAAATAAGAGCTTGAACATCTTTTGGAAAACAACTGCCACCATAACCTATACCAGCATTTAAAAAACAGCTGCCAATACGTCTATCTTTTGACATTCCCAATTTTACCTGATTTATATCTGCTCCAATTTTATCTGCCAGCAATGCCAACTGATTCATAAAACTAATTCTTGTAGCAAGCATAGAATTAGAAGCATATTTTGTTAATTCAGCAGAAGACCAATTCATGGATAAAAACTGTTCTTCTGATTTTAAAAATGGTTTGTATAAATCAAATAAAATTTTTTCTGCCTTTTCATTTTCAACACCAACTACAACCCGATCAGGATTCAAAAAATCATCTAAAGCATCCCCCTCCTTTAAAAATTCAGGATTAGATGCAACATCAAATTCTATATCTAAATTTCTTTTTAAAATTTCTTGCTTAATAATTTCTTTAACTTTTGCAGCAGTTCCAACAGGGACGGTAGATTTATTAACAATCAAACAATAATCAGATAAATTTTGTCCAATTTCTTTTACAACACCCCAAACTGCAGATAAATCTGCTGCTCCATTGGGTAAAGATGGCGTTCCAACACAAGAAAAAATTATTTCAGGCTTTTGATTTAAGGCCTGTTTTAAATTATCTACAAAAATAATTTTTTTATGATCAATCGCCCTAGATACAAGAAGATCGAGCCCTGGTTCATAAAATGGAATTTTACCTTGTAACAAATTTTCTATTTTATTTTGATCTCGTTCAATAATGATTACAAAATTATCTTTTTGAGCAAAACATGCACCAGTGACAAGCCCCACATAACCCGCTCCAACTACTGCTATCTTTCTCACCGTCTTCTCCTCTAATATCAAACACTTTTTTCAATTTTTTATTTAATTTATTCTCATAAAAATAATTAGGCAAATCTTTTTTTATTTAAAAAATTATATTATTATATTTTATATACAATAAATCTTATAAATTGGGATTTTTATAAAATGTCTAAAATCGCAATCAAAGCTGAAAATCTTTTTAAAAATTTTCAGCTAAAACAAAAAATTTCGGGCTTTTGGGGAAATTTATCAAATTTATTTTCAGGTAAATATTCAACAATTAATGCAGTCAATAAAATTTCTTTTTCTGTAAATCAAGGTGAATTAATTGCTTTTATAGGTCCAAATGGTGCCGGCAAATCGACTACTATTAAAATGCTTACAGGAATTTTGTTTCCAACAGGTGGCAATTTGCAAGTACTTAATTTAAATCCATCACAAGATCGCCAAGAATTGGCATATCATATAGGTTCTGTTTTTGGACAAAAATCACAACTTTGGTATCATCTTTGTCCATTTGACACATATAACTTACTATCACATTTATATGAGCTTGATAGAAAAGCATATCAAGATAGATTAAATTTTCTTGTTGATTCTTTTGAAATAAAAAATCTTTTAAAAATCCCAGTACGCAAACTTTCATTAGGTCAACGTATGCGTTGTGAAATTGTAGCATCTCTCTTACATAAACCTAAAATTTTATTTCTTGATGAACCAACAATTGGCCTTGACGTTATTGCTAAACAGCAAATCAGAAAAATAATAAAATATCTTAATGAAACAGAACAAGTTACCATTTTTTTAACCTCGCATGATGCTGGAGATGTTGAAGTACTTGCACAAAGAACAATTGTAATAAACCATGGTTCTATAATTTTTGATGATTCAACTCAAAAATTTAAAAAAAACTTTATTACAACCAAAATTATAGAACTTATTATGGTAAATGCTGTTGAAAATTTTAATTTTCCTGGCGGAACAATTATAGAAAAAACAGAAAATGCTATAAAAATCGAAATAAATCCAGCATGTGTCCCTTTAGATAAGTTGTTAAATTACGCTGTAAATAATTTTGAAATAAAAGATATAAACATTTTTGATCCACCAATGGAAGAAATTATCGCACATATTTATAAAGACCAAAAACAAATAACAATCAAATAGATTTAATTTTAAAAAAATTTGTAAATAATTTAGCTTAAAAATATGTCCTATTCAAAATTGCATTTAAAAATTATTAAATACCTTGCAGTTGTAAAAGTAAACATACAATCAAGAACTGCTATTTTTGCAGATATGATTGCACGTAACTTGGCTATAGCATTTCGAATTTGGATGTTTGCTCAAATATATATGGCTAGTTTTCATGCACTAGGTCAAACGCATATTGGTAATTTAGATTTAAAATCAACTATCTGGATAATGATGTTTGTACAAATTTTTAGAAGTTCAAGCAGACCAAGAGTTGATAAATTAATTGACGAATCAGTAAGAACTGGTGCTTTTGCTTATACTATTAACAAACCATATTCTTTTGTTTTATTTCATTATTTTGGATTTATTGGCCGCATAATACCAAGTGTTCTTACAAATTTACTTGTTGGCATAACAATAGCAGCACTATTAAGTGGCTTAATAAAAATATCAATTTTAAATATTATAATTGGTACAATCTTATTATTTTTAGGTTATACATTAAATTTTTTTATAGAAATAATAATAGGTCTTTCTGCTTTTTGGGTAGAAAATACCGAGCCTTTTTCATGGATTTATCAACGAACACAATATATCTTAGGTGGCGCCATAGTCCCAATTTCTTTATTTCCAGAAAAACTTGCTCCAATAGCAGAATTTTTACCGTTTAGTCAAATTTATTATGGAGCTGCAAGAGTTTTAGTAGATTTAAATTTTTTTATTATTTTAAAATATTTTTTAATTCAAAGTTTTTGGATAATTTTTTTTAGTTTTTTAGCTTTTATTATTTTTAGAAAAGGCATAAAAAATGTTTCTATCAACGGTGGCTAAATATATAAAACTTTCTTTATTAATGATAAAAATTAATCTCAAAGCACAAATAGAATATAAAATAAGTTTTATAACTCAAATTTTTTCTACAATATTTAGTCTTACAACTTTTGCAGTTATATGGGCAATTTTTTTTATGCGTTTTTCTGATATTAATGGCTGGCAACTTACAGATTCAATGCTACTTTTAGCGATATCGTCAATAAATTTAGGTTTAATAAATTTTTTTTGTGAAGGTGTATTTGATATTGCTAAAATTATTTCTTCAGGAGAACTTGATATATATCTTACTTATCCTAAAAGCACATTATGGCAACTAGTCACCAATAAAACTTTTGCTGCTGGTCTTGGTGACATTGCATTTGGAATTTTTTTACTTTTTTTTGCAGGTAGTTTATCCGCAAAACAAATAATTTTATTTACGTTTTTAACTATTTTAACATCAATAATTTTTTTTAGTTTTTTAGTTATAGTTAATTCTATTGGTTTTTTTGTAAAAAATTTTGAAGAAGCTGCTGATCAGTTTTTTGTTTGTTTCTGGTTTTATAGTTTTACACCACAAAAAAATTTCCATGGACTATTTAAAATTCTTACTATGACAATTATTCCAGGTTTTTTCATTGCAGAACTACCAGTTTCGATTATTAGAGAATTTAATTTTTATAAATTATTAATTATGTTTATTTTTACAGTTTTTATATTTTCTCTTGCTGTTTGTATATTTAAAGTTGGCCTCAAGCGCTATGAATCCGGAAATCTTTTTCAAGTTCGACAATAAAATTAAATTTATTTTAAAAAAATATATTTTTACACGTACACAACATTATTCAAATTTCCTGATTTTATAATAATATTTTGAACGCACAGGTCGAATTTTCAGCACATAAAAGTCGAATTTTCATGATAAAAATATCGAATTTGTCCAAAATTTTAAAAAATTTAATTTAATATTTTATTCAAAATCTAGCTTTTTAATTTCTACTAAATATATCTTTTTCAAATAAAATATTTAGCAAAACCTAAAAGAAAGGAACCTAAAGTGTGTTGTTTATTTAGATGGATTTTTAAATTATTACTACTTGTAGCTATATTATTTGTAAGTCTAGTAATTTATCTTTCATGGTTGCAAAAACCTTTTTATTTTCCAAAACCAACAGGAGAATACGCAATTGGCTCTGTAACATATCATTGGATTGATACCAATCGCAAAGAAACTTTGCAGCAAGTTCCTGAGCATCCAAATAGAGAAATCATGGTTCAAATTTGGTACCCAGCTTCAGGTAAACCTCAAGAAATTCCCGCTACACCCTATACTACATATGCACAAAATTATACATGGCAAACAGATAAATTAACTTGGCTTGTCGAACATTCACGCCCTATATATGTCTGGACTATGCCCGATGCAAAAATAGCAGATATATCACAACAATTTCCTGTAATAATATTTTCTCATGGTTTTACTGGTCGCTTTGATATAAACACAGCACAATGCGAAGAACTAGCAAGTAATGGATATGTAGTAGTTGGAATTGGCCATACTTTTGATAGCATTTTAATGGAATTTCCAGATGGTCGAATAGCCAAAATAAGTGATAAAAAACTGGGAAAATTCACACACCCATTAGATTTAACAGAAGAAGAAGTTGATATCAGAGTTGCAGACACGCAATTTGTAATTGATCAAATTACAAAATTAAATTCAGATCAACAAAATTTTTTATATAATAAACTCGATTTAAATAAAATAGGCATGTTTGGACATTCTTTAGGCGGTGTAACTACAATTAAAATCATGCCAAAAGATTCAAGAATAAAAGCAGGAGCTGTTCTTGACAGTCCATTAATGGGAAAAGAATTTTTTCAAAAATTTAGTCAACCATTTATGTTTATGTTGCAAGAATCTATTTATGATGCTATTTGGGTAACTGATGATCCAGAAAAAATGGATACTCAAATAAAATGGGCCCAAGAAAGATATATACCTGGGATAGAAAAATTCAGCCAATCTCTTAGCAATGATGTCTATAACATAACAATCAAAGGCGCGAAACACATGGCATTTTGTGATCTGGCTTTATTAAAAGAAGCAATATTTTTATCACCATTATTTAATAATCTTGGTGTTGGAGAAATAAATGGTTTTAATGCAGTAAAAATTATTAATTCTTATCTTGTAGCATTTTTTGATAAATATTTAAAAAATAAACCATCTGATTTATTAGACGGCAAGATCAAGCCATATCCAGAAGTTGAATTGAAGAGCTGGATAAAAAATAAGTAAATAAAATTTCAAGACCGTTCGTACCCATTCGACAAGCTCAGGGCGAACGGATTTTTACGCCGTTCATGGTGAGCCTGTCGAATCCATTTGAACGGCTAATTTCTAGGCAACAAAATCAAGACGTTTTTTCAAAACTTTAAAAGCCCAAATTCCAATAAATATCCACATAATTATCAAAACCAAACAACAAAACCAAAAAGGTAAATAACCTTCTTGTCCAAGCAGCGCAGCTCTCATACCTTCTGTAGCATATGTCATTGGATTAATAAGCATTATATATGATAACCATGGAACTTTCTCATTTAAAGAAAACCATGAATATTGAAATCCACCAAAATACCATAATGGGAATATAAAACGTGTCCACAAAATATCAAATTTATCCATTGCAGGGATTAAAGCAGAAAGTAAAAGTGTTGCAGTTGCACATACTAAATTAATTAATATTGTAAAAAATAAAAGTTTAAACCAGGCAACATTTGCTAAAACAAATCTGTCTAACAAAATAGCTTTTGCAAGAGGTAATAAAAGAATGCCCATTATTGAACTAATAAATGCATAATAAATTATGTAACTACAAAAAACTGTAAAAACAGATGTAGGCAAAGTTAAATAGTAGTCAATTGACCTATCACCTTCAAGGTCAGATACAAAAGTTACGGCATTTGTATATAATTCAAAAAGACCAACAGATGCTAAAACACCTCCAAGCTGAAAAGCTCCAAAATCATTAGATAAACCAAAAGCCTGCATAATATAACCAGTTACAAAAATTGTAGATGCGGCCCAGATATAAAAATTTATAAATTTATCTTTAATAGTACTTTTTAAGTTTGTAAATTTTGTAAACATAAGTTGCTTAAAAATATAAGAATTAAATTGAAATATATTTTTCATAAAACCTCTTTATTTTCTTGCATTAAATCCAAAAAAACATCTTCCAAGTGAGCCTTTTTAAAATCACTTAAAAGTTTTGCAGGAGTATCTAGTAGTTTAATTAAACCCTTATCTAAAATACAAACACGATCAGAAAGATATTCTGCTTCATCCAAATAATGAGTTGTCAAAATTATAGTAACACCATCATTTTTTAATTCTCTAATTTTTGCCCATAATTGACGTCTGATGTGTGGATCAAGACCAACAGTTGGTTCATCCAAAAGAACTAAATCCGGATCATGCATTAGGCATCTTGCTATCATAAATCTTTGTCTGTAACCACCAGAAAGAATATTGGCTTTGCGCCCAAGATATTCACCTAGTTCAAATTGTTCGACAAGTTTATTTATTCTATCTGTAATATCTGTTTCTGACATTTGATAATAACGGCCAGAAAATCTTAAATTTTGTTCAAGAGTCAAATTACAATCTAAATTTGGCTTTTGAGGGCAAAAACCTAAATGTGATCTGTAATTTGCCAAATCACTATAAATAGATTTATTCTCAAAAAAAATATCTCCACCTGTTGGTGGATGCAATGTTGCAATTATAGAAGACAGAGTTGATTTTCCTGCACCGTTAACACCCAAAAGAGTAATAATTTCGCCTTTATAAATATCTAGAGAAATACCCTTGAGAGCATCAATCGGCTTTTGACCCTTTTGTTTATATTGTTTTTTTATATTTTTTATCTGCAGTAATTCGTTCAACATAAAACCTCATAAAAAAATTTTGTAAAAATTTATGAAAAAATACCAAATTGGTAGATAGACAACACAATTGGATTGTGCATCACAATTTTAAAGATTACTTGCTGCAGAATTCGTGTATTTGAAGAAAAATTAAAAAAGAAATTTTTTTGATTTTTTAAAAATCAAAACTACAAGAAAGCTATGAGCAAGTAAAATTACTTGTTCCGCACCGCTAAAAAAAGATTTTTAATAATAATTTCCACGATAGAACTCCTCGAAGGTTAAAAACTAATAATTCTGTTTTAATATGCATAAAAAATAATTTATTGTCAATATTTTGTTTTCAAGTTGAAATTTTTCTTAAAATGCAAAATTGTGCAAATCCTAACGTAAACTCGGAAAACGCACAAACACTATTAATAAATCGATTAGATCAATTGATTAATCTGTGCAAAGATATTTAAATTATAAATTAATTAAATATTTTTATTCAATTTTTTCAAAATCTATATCTAAAATTGGATATTTTCGCCAGTTTTTAAAATCAAAATGCCACCACTCAGTTTTTAAGCCAATAAAACCATATTTTTTCAAAATGTTTTCCAAAAATCGACAATTTTTGGCCGCTTCACTGCTCATTTTATCGTAATTTCTAAATGCTTTTGAAGTAAAATCATCAAATTTTGAGGGCATCACAAGTTCTTTTTTGGTAACCAAATTAATCAAAGTCAAATCTACTGCCACGCCTCTATTGTGTTTTGAGCCTTTCTTTGGGTTTGCAACAAAATTTTCATCTGGACATATCAACCAAAATTTTTTTTGGACAGATAGTGGTCTATAACCATCAAAAATCTTTAAACCCAGGCCAATTTTGTTAAGTTCTTTTTGTACATTTTTTAGATTTTTTACAACTTCTTCTTCCAAAAAACACTTAGAACTTGCATATACAATTTGTCCTGTAAAATTATTTTTAGTTGCGTACTTTACATCTAAACAAATATTTGGAATAATTCTTATTACTTCAACAAGTTTTAGATCGCATTCAAAAAAAGAAATAAATAAAAATAGTAGAAATACAGAAATTTTTTTTATCATATTTTTTACTCAATAAATTATTTTTTTATATTATGACAAATTTTATTATAAAAAAATTCATGTATTCTTATAAACATATATAAATAAAACATGTAAAACTTAAGGAAACATTATGAGTCAAGCATTTAGAAACAGATTTAATTTTATAGCAGGAGCAGTTCTTATTTTGCATAAAGATGACAAAGTTTTACTTCAACGCCGTAAAAATACCGATTGGATGGATGGGTATTATGCTTTTATGGGCGGAGGGATTGATGGTGGCGAAACCATAATTCAAGCTTGTATTCGTGAAGCTAAAGAAGAACTAGGGATTCATATTGACCCCAATGCTCTAAAAATTGTTCATGTAATGCACTCATATTATCCAAATAAATATGAATGTTTTAGTTTTTTTATAGAAGCTTTAGATTGGTCTGGAACTCCACAAATCATGGAACCAGAAAAGGCTGACGATTTAATTTGGGTATCGCCAAATAATCTTCCAGAAAAAACTGTACCTCCTGTGCGTATTGCCCTTGAAGCTATTGAACAAAAAAAATTTTATAGCACTTTTGGATTTTGATTAATTTATAAAATTTATAAACAAAAATTATAAATTAATTTTGTTTCCAAATTTGCCCTGAAAAATAATTTCATTTAATGGCCTGCGATCACTAATAACTTCTTTTGCCTGCAATTCAGGAGATAAATCTTCTTTTTTTCCCAGTCTACCAACTGCAAACATCATTTCTACAGCATAATCATCAGGAATATTAAGCTCTTTTTTTGCTCTATCATAATCAAGCCCTTCCATGCCATGTGCAACTAAATTCATACTTGATGCCTGAATAGCCAAATTTTCCCACGCAGAGCCAGTATCAAAAGAATGTGTTATTGATGGTTTATTATTATATTCAAAATTTTTTCTGGAAATAGCTACAACCAATGCTGCTGCGTTTTTTGTCCAATTTTTATTAAAATCTACAAGTAAATTAAACAAAATATCCCAATCTTTAGAATCCTTTGTTGCAAAAATAAATCTCCACGGTTGATTGTTATAAGAAGATGGTGCCCAGCGAGCGGCCTCAAAGAGCGTCATTAATTCTTTTTCACTTAAAAGCTCACCTGACATTGCTCGTGGCGACCATCTATTCAAAATTAACGGGTTAACCGGATATTTAGATTTTCTTACATTCATACAACTCACCCTTATTTAAAATTTTTAATAAACTATTGCCACTACTCTTGCTAGTCCAGAATCTGCATCAATTTTTACAGGCAAAGCAATAATTTCAAAATTTTCTACCTCAATTAACTTATCTAAATTTGTAAGATTTTCTGCAATCAAAATATGATTTTCAAAAAACATTTTGTGCACTTCAAATGGGAAATTATCAGGAGAAAAGAAATCAATTCCAATAATTTTAACTTTTCGATTTACCAATTCTTGCGCAAAATCTGCTTCTATCACAGGATGTTTTGAAAAATATTCTTGCATCCCAAATTTTTTATCAAAACCAGTTAAAATTAAAACAATCAGATTTTCTTCGTCAGGAAGATCTTTTAACAAAGATTTATCAATTTTTTTATTTCGCGCATCAACTAAATAACCATGACCAACAAATTTATCAATTGGGATTTGTGAAATTAAAATATTTGAATCTGTTAAATGCCCTGGACCATCAATATGAGTTCCAACATGCATCCCTGAACTTAATCTATAATCGTTGTATTTATCTTTTTCTAAATTTCTAATTTTTTCTATTCTTGGTGTCTCATCATATTCATGAACAGGCATAAAATCTGAAATTGTATGAGTAAGATCTATAACTTTTTTTATTTTCATAAAAAATTTATTTTTTCTTCAAGCCTTTCTTAACCTTCTTTTTTTCTTCTTCAAATTTTTCAAGTCTTTTCATAAAAACATTAAAAGTCTTTATATCTAAATAAACTTCAACAATTTTTCCCTGTTCATTTTTTATAAACTTAGGACCTGGCAATCTATTAGTTTTTTTCATAAAATTTAGCTTCTTTTTTAAAGATTTTTATAAACATCTTTTCTATGGCCAATCTTTATAACTAAAATATAAATTTCTTTTTCATTTATTTTGTAAATAATTCTATAATCTCCACATTTTAACCTGTAAGTTTTATTCATGCCCTCCATTTGTTTTACATTCAAATTAGCCTCCCCAGAAATTAACTGTTTAAGTTTTTGTTTAATTTTATCAGCTATGCCTTTATCTAATTTATATAAAATTTTTTGAGCATTTTTTGCAAAAGAAAGTTTATACCCTTTCAAATTTGGAATAAAGGTCATTTAAACTTCCTTTCCAAATCCCTTTCTATTTGTTCAAAAGGGATAAATTCTTCACTCTTTGGCATTTTATAATTTTTTATATCCAAAAAATCTTCATATTCCTCAAGCTCATCAATAAGTTTTTCATAATCTTTAAAACTTAAAACAACTCCATTTTTTTTATTTTTTTCATCAAATACAAATTTAGTTTTTAATTTCAACATAATCTCTCCAGAACTTGTTTTAAAAATTTATTTTTTTATCAAATCACCATAAGAATTAATTTTTCTAAATTTATTGCCCCAAACTTCATCATCTCTATATTTTCTTAGTTCATCAATATCAAATTTTGCAATAAAAATATTTTCTTTTCCATCTGCTTTTACCAACTCTCTACCCTTCATATCAAAAGCGCAGCTATAACCATCATCATCTGGTTTGGCGTAATTTGTAACAGCCATTCCAACCATATTTTCGAATGCACGAACTTTTATTTGTTGTAACCTTATATCACCAAAACCTTCTTCATCTTCAATTAAATTACATGCATTTGGAACAAGAATAATCTCTGCTCCTTTTAATATTAAAATACGAGCACTCTCAGGAAATTCTCTATCAAAACAGATCATTGCTCCAATTTTTATTTTTCCAATCTTTGTATCTAAATCACAAACATAAAATTCTTTGCCTGAGGTAAACCCTTTTTCTAAAAAATCAAAATCACAAGTATGAACCTTTGCATAAGTCAAAACTATTTCGCCATTTTTATCAATAATAGACACTGTGTTTCTGGGTTTAAATTTTTCAAATTTTTCTAAATATGTAATTGCTATTGCAATGTTTAGTTTTTTAGCTAAAACCTTAAATTCCTTTATAAAGTTACTATCAGCAGTAATAGCATTCTGTAACCATTTTTCATGTTCACCCTTTATTTTTGGATTATAAGATTTGTAACCTATATTCCACATTTCGGGAAAAAGAACAATATCTGCACCCATCTTTGCAGCTTGCTCACAAAATTTTATACCCTTTTTTAAATTTTTTTCTTGATTAAATCCACAAGTATTCATTTGTAATAGTGCAATTTTTAATATCGACATAATAATTTTCGTAAAATTAATGTAACCTTATACTAAATCCCATTGCATGCAATAAAGAAGTAAAAGATTGCAAATATGGATTCCCCTCATTTGAAAGCATTTTATAAATACTTTCTCTTCTTATGTTAGATCTTTTTGCAAGCTCAGTTATACTTCCTTGAGCCTCAGCTACATTTTTAAGAGCTAAAAGAAGAAGTTTTTGCGATTCTTTATCACCCTTGAAACTCTCCTCAATTGCTGCATTTAAATATGCAACTGCATGATCATGATTTTTAAGAGACATTATTAATTCATCATGATAACTAACAGAACTTGAATAATTTTTTGTTGTTTTTTTTGTTTTATTAATTTTTTTAATTTTAGTTGATGCTATTTTTTTAACCATTTCTTATTCTCTCATTTTATAATCTCTAAAATATTCTCTTGCCCTATCAATATCCTTTTTCCATTTGAAGTTTTAAAAATACTTATAGAATATTTCACAACATGCTTTAATTTTTTAAAATTTGCCTCAAAAATTTATTATTTATTTAAATATTGAGAATATGCAATATTTGTAAAAATGTAAACCATGGGCAACATTTTTAATTATTTTTGGATTAATAAAATCAAAAATTTATAAATTATAAAACTTAAACGCTTTAGGTTCAGAGTTTTTATAGATATATTCTTTAATTTTTAAAGCACAATCTTTTGAAGTTAAATCAGAAGTATCAATTTCAAAATCATAATTATACTGATGCACAATATCATATTGACCGCGAGCACTATTAATAATTCGATTTTTTTTTAATCTTTCTCTTTGTTCAAGAATCTCTAAGCGACATTTAATTCCAATAAAATATACTTTAAAATTATCAAGTTCTTTTGCAATATTTCTTAATTCTTCAGTGTCTAAGCAAACATCATCAACTATGACATTAAAACCATTTTCAGCCATTGTTTTAATACATTTATACATGCACTGAACATATTTTTTACCATCTGGCCCAAGCTTTAATTTCACTAACTCCCCGAGCTCATCACTTGATTTTTCCCAAGTCCACATTTGTGATGCATTTGGTCCAAAACCCTGATAATTCGATGGGATCATAGACATAAATCTATCAACACCCATTTCTAAAAAAAGTTCGCCTAATATATTTTGTAATTCTTTTACTATACTTGATTTACCTGAGCTTGATGCACCATTTAATAAAATTACTTTTGTCATAATTCTATTCGTTCCATTTTACCACACCCAGCAATCTGTTTATTAAACACAAAAATCCCTATTGTTCTTAATAAATCATAAATTTTTTGAATATCCAAATTTATATTTTTAATCTGCTCAATAAGCTCTATTTCAACAAATATCCCAAGGTTCTTTATATCATCAATAACAATTTCAAAATTATTAAAAATATATTTTTTACGATTTTTTTCTTTTACACGTTGTTCAGTAAAACCCACAGCCTCCATTAATTTTAGCATTTGCATTCCACCAATAAGTTTTATTTCAATTTCATCACAATGTGTAGAATGACCAGTTTTTTTGTCTACATGCCAATTCTTATAACAAGCAGAATCTCCTTGGTCAGTTAATCTGATACGAAAAAATCTTAATGCATCTTTTTTGCCATCTGCGTTAATAAAGAAAAAAGAATCATTTGGATTGTTCAAATAATATTCTTTATGATTAATTTGCTCGATAAATTTTGCATTTTTATCAAGCCATTTGTGTAAAAGATTAAGTTGCTCTGTAGTAATTTGTATTTTTACTTCTAATTCTTGTTTCATAAATTTCTCGTAGTAAAGCAAAAGTGGGCAAAAATATTTGCCCCTTTAACAACTTACAGCAATTTAAAATATTATTTTAAAAATATCACTCTATAATCTTATTCTCTTTTTGTAACTCATTAAATTTATTACCAACAAAACTAGCAATAAAAATCCATAACGCAACAACACCTAACGAAGCAGCCACTCCAAATACAAACAATGGAGAAATCCAAGTTATGCCTCCGCCAACTGCCTTTGTTGCACGCAAACCATATTTTATTTACAAATAAAAATTACATTTTTTTGATTTTTGGCCATTTTTTTATTTTTTTGACTAAATAATAAATTTCAATTAATTAGTATAATTTATATAAAAACATAGAAATACTTAATATTTTAACTTGGAAGTTTTTATAAAAATTTGGAATATATTGGAATATATGGCCTTATATTGAAAGGTAAACATGAAACTATTTAACGTAAATAAATTTTTATACACTTTAATTGCATTTTTTATAACAACAATCTCAAACTCACTTTACTCAATGGAACAAATAGAACCTATTGAGCCTGAAACTCACCAAAAGTCACAAATAGATACACAAAAATCACAATCCCTAATTCAATTTTACCCAGAAAGACAATCTTATGTTATCTCTAGAGATGGTCAAACTTTGTTTAGCGTAACTTTTGCGCCAAATTTGGGAATTGACGAATGCTTACTTAATACTGCAAAAGGTGAAACTGTTTGGCAAGATCCAAATCCAGAATCAGATTTAGAAATGACAGTTTCTATCCCGCCAGCAGAAAGAGATTGTGGAGTACTTGGTCAAGGATTAAGAGCTCATAATCAAGAATGTTTGGGTGGATTTGATCTTAAAATTTTTATAGCAGCCCTAAAAGATGATGCTCAAAATCAAATATGCGGCGCCGTAGGTCTAATAATATTTGATAATTTACTTTTAGTTGAGCTTGGGGTTATAAATCCAGAATTATTTCCAAATTTTATACAAAAAATAGAAAATTTTGCAATTCAAAATGGTGCAAAACGTGCCCAGTTTAAAATTTGCGAAGATGGCAATATGAATTTGATAGATCTTTTTTTATCTTCTGGTTACGTCATAAAAGGACAATGTCTTGACCTTAATGAACAAACAATGCCGCACAGGAATCTTGTTTGCCATATGTATAAAGAATTAGATGGAATTCAGGAACAAAACACAACAGGATTTGATACTGCATGGCTCCCTCTAAATAATAAAAATCAACAACAAGAAATTTGTAAAAATTTCTTTTCTCCAGAAACAAAAAATTTTATGCAAAAATTTGACATACAAGATAAATATGAAAAAAAACCAATTCAAAAAATAGGGGTTTTTATTAGAGATATAGATGGTGAAGTTGTTGGAGGCTGTTTGGGTAGCATAAAATTAAATATAAGTATTCCACATATCCATATTAATGATGTATGGATAGTTAAATCTTTGCGTGGCAATGGATTATCAAAAATATTTTTAAATATTATAGAAAATATCGCAAAAGAATTTGGATGTATTAAATCCTCGCTAGTTACATCCGATTATCATGCCCCATGGCTATATAGAAAAGTTGGATATAATGCAGTAATTGAATTTCCATATTTTGGAAATGATCATAAAATTTGGGGGCATGCTGCCCAATATTATACACATTATGAATTTCAAAAAGATTTATAATTATAATTCTAGAAATTTCAAAAATTGGTTTTTTAGCTATTTCTTTGTCAGGGTCCAAGAATAAAAATAGTAAAAAATAACTCAAAATATTGTTTTTTAGCAAAATACCTTGTAAATTTGGAATTGATTTAAAATTTACAAGGTATTTTATATTTTTGGGGATTTTTTATGATAAGAGAATTTTATCTTAAAGAAATAGAAAAACAATTAAGAGTTCATAAAGTTTGTGGGCTTTTAGGCCCAAGGCAGGTTGGAAAAACA
Source organism: Candidatus Babeliales bacterium (assembly GCA_041650475.1). Lineage (GTDB taxonomy): Bacteria > Babelota > Babeliae > Babelales > UASB340 > JAIPGX01. The sequence goes on from JBAZLD010000009.1 coordinate 15,251, forward strand.
ACTTTAGCTAAACAATTTGCTGAAAAATTTTCAGATTCAGTTGAAAAAATTCACATTTTTGATTTAGAAAATCCTCAAGATTTAATTAAATTTGATAATCCAATGCTTTTACTAACACCTCTTTTAGGAAAAAAAGATAATTTAATTATAATAGACGAAATTCAAATGCGACCAGAACTATTTCCCATTTTAAGAGTTTTAGTTGATAAATATGAAAAAAGCAAAATTCTTATTTTGGGTAGTGCTTCACGTGATTTAATTAAACAATCATCCGAAACCTTAGCTGGTAGAATTGGTTATATTGAACTACCCCCCTTTTCATATTTAGAAACTAAAGAATTACTCTCTTTATGGTTGCGTGGAGGTTTTCCAAAAGCTTACTTAGCAAACTCAGAAGAAGATAGTTTTACATGGAGACAAAGTTATATAAAAACTTTTTTAGAACGTGATATTCCAAGTCTAGGCTTTAATATACCCTCACAACAAATCTATCGCTTTTGGTTGATGCTTTGTCATTATCATGGCCAAACATTTAATGCTAGTGAAATATCAAAATCTCTTGGTATTACTGACCATATAGCAAGAAAATATTTAGATATTTTAATTGGAACTTTTATGATGCGTTCACTACAACCTTGGTTTGAAAATATTAGTAAAAGACAAGTTAAAGCTCCAAAAATATATTTTCGTGACAGTGGAATATTACATGCACTTTTAAATATTCATAATCAAAACCAATTAATAAGCTATCCGCGATTAGGAGCATTCTGGGAAGGATTTGCTTTGGAAGAAATTTTACGTAAATATCAAGCTGCTCAAGAAGAATGTTTTTTTTGGGGCACACAATCGGGAGCTGAGCTTGATTTATTGCTTTTCAAGGGGGGTAAAAAAGTAGGATTCGAATTTAAATACAGCGATGCTCCTAAATTTACACCATCAATGCGTATTGCTATTGAAGACCTTAAATTAGATCATCTTTATGTTATTCATCCAGGAACTGGAAGCTTTTTATTAAGAGAAAATACCACTTCTATTGGTTTTAAAGATTTTATGGATTCTAAAATATAAAGCCTATGATTACAATAATTTTGCTTATTTTATCAAATATTTTTATGACTTTTGCATGGTACGGACATCTTAAATTCAAAGAAGTTCCTTTAGTAAAAGTAATTTTAATAAGTTGGTTGATCGCATTTTTTGAATATTGCTTACAAGTTCCTGCAAACAGAATAGGAAGTACCCGTTTTTCTGCATCCCAATTAAAAATAATGCAAGAAGTAATTACATTAAGTGTGTTTGCAGTTTTTTCAATTTTATATTTAAAAGAAAGCTTTAAATGGAATTATTTGATTGCCTTTTTCTTTATTGTTGGAGCTGTATTTTTTACATTCAAAAAATTTTAAAAATTTATTTTTTTAAATCTATTGATTTATTTTCTATTAGTATTTTATAATTATTTTAGTAAGTATTTTAATAGCTTTTGTTATTTGTTTAATTTTCAACGAAAATCGAAGGGGGATTTTATGAAAATCTTTAAAAATCTTTTTATTGCATGCATGTTATTTTTTATTTCAAGCACAACAGTTTTTAGTAAAACAGAAACTATTTACTTGAAATCGTCAGATACTGGAAAATATCTACGAGTTGAATCAATGATGGTGTCTGACATAGATCCAACAGGCCAAAGAACCGGTGGTGAAAAATTTATTATTTCAATGGTGGACAATAAAAATGATGCTACAAAATTTAATTTGATTCCTCAAGAAGAACGAACCGGTGCGAGAGATTTTATAATATCTACATCAAATGTTGGCGATGGAGTAGCAATAAGTGGAGTTTTATACTTAAAATATAATCCTGAAATAAATGGAATAAATAAATTCAGTCTTACTAAAAGCTTAGACAAAAATGATGCAAGCATATTCCATAAACGTGCAATTTTAGATGGTGATGATAAATTGTTCTTTGGGGATGACATAGCTTTAAATATAGAAAAATTGGCATTAGACATTTCATCTATTCGTGTGGGGAAAAAAAATGATGTTAGGATACAACCAGTAGTAAAATCAAATTCTACTGAAAAAAATTCTTATTATTTAAAATTACCAAATACAGAAAAATACTTAAAAATCAAATCGATGAGTGCGATGAATGCTGAGTTCGTTTTCTCACCGACCGATAATCAAACAGAAGCAACAATATTTCAATTTAAAAATGTTACTCCTGCCGGTTTGGTTGGTGCAACTCATTGGCAAATAACATATAAAAAAGATCCACGAGATAACAGCTTGCCTTTTTATTTAAAATTTTCACCCGTTATTGGTGGTTCTTGGCACGACTTCCATGAACCAGGAGCTATTGGTCCTGCTGTAATGGTAAGTCATTCTGCTAAAAATGGATTAACTGAAAAATTTTTCAGTTTCACTCAAAATCCTGATGAAGCTACAAAATTCAATACTAGAGTTACTTTTGAAGGTTTCGACAATTTATATGTTGATGATGATGATATGGTTGTCCTAAAAAGAGAGCCGGTAGGACAAGAACAAGAAGAAGCTGAATTAGAAACTCAAATTACTTCTGAGCCAGTTGAAGCAGGTTACTAATATATTATTTTTAGATTTTTATAAGAAGCGCGACTATTTACATAGTCGCGCTTCTTTGTTTTTAAAGATTTTAAACAAATACTAAAATAACTTAAAAAACCCAAAGCACACGCTTTGAGCTAACGAAAATGTTGCTTATTTTTTATTTATGTAAATTCAAAATCCAATCAAAAATATTTTTTAAAACAACAGGTGAAATTGTTTCTTTTATGACTGGATATTCTGCCATAGAACCTGTTTTACAGGCTTGAAAAGAATGGTTCAAATTGGGTAACTCGATATTTATAAAATTATTATTTCCGGAAGATTTTAGCATCTGGGAAATAATATCAAGCGATGGCTGTGCTGATACAATCCAATCTTTATTACCATAAATAGATAAAATTGGTTGTTTGATTTTTTTCAGCGCATCTACTGAATTATAATTTAAAAAATATCGATACCAAGGTGAATTAAACATATTAGCCATATTTTCAATTTTATCTTTAGTTATTGCAAATGGGAGCTTATTGGCTTCTTTTTTCAAATTTTCTGGTAAATTGTTCCAATAATCAGACATTAAATTTTGTAATTTAATTTTTGCTGATTCTATATCTTTTTCTTGTTTTACAATCGTAAAAATTTGAGTACGCAAAATTTTATCTTGTTCAAGAAAATCTTGGCTTGCGCCATCAACTTTTAATTGCTTTGCTGTTTGCGTAACTAAACCATCAACATCAGTTTGCACAACGCCAGCCATATTAACAACAAAATCAACATCTTTATTTTCAGCTGCAACCATGCTGGCAATCATGCCACCTTCGCTATGCCCAATTAAACCAATTTTATTTGAACTAATATCTTTTCGATTTTTTAAAAATTTTATGCCTACAATAACGTCATCTGCAAAATCACGACTAGTTGCTAAAGAATAATCCCCTGTAGATTTACCAACACCACGTTTATCATACCGCAAAGTAGCAATGCCTAATTTGGCCAAATACTCTGACATAACCAAAAATCGTTTATGTCCCAGCAATTCATAATCGCGACCATTTGGACCAAAGCCAGCAATAAAAATTACAGTTGCAATAGGCTTAGTATTTTCAGGAATTGTTAATGTTCCAGAAAGAGTTATATTTGCACTTTTATTTTGATAACAAACTTCTTCATTTATAAAATTAAATTCTTTATTTAATTTTTGCATTTTTATTTCTTTCAATAAAATAAAATATTTAAAATATTTTTTTAAAAATAAATAGATTCCAATAAAAAATTATTGGCTTACAAATTAAAAACGAAAATCAGTATAAATTAAAATTTATACCGTTAAATTAGAATATTTTATATATAACTTTCATAAAAGCCTCACTTGATATGGCTAAATTTATATGAATTTTGTAAATTATCAAAATTTATTTACCAAATGACCGAATTTGGCATAATTTGGTTATTGCAGTAGCCGAATTTAGTAAAATTTGGCTGCTATAAAAAATTACTTTTCTTTTATCACATAAAAAAATATTTAAGAAAGATAAAATATGAAAACATTTTTTATTTTATTAATAATTTTTGCAATTATTTTGTTAGGCACTATTTTTTGGAAGGTAAAAAAAACTCCCCAAATTCATGTATCAAAACAAAAAGCCTTAATTGATGAACCTATCGAAATTTCTGTTTTAAATCTTACATCTTACGAGCAAATTACTCTTGAGTCTTCATGCAAAGATAAAAAAAATAACACATGGCTCTCACATGCCACATTTCAGGCAGATGACAAAGGGGTGGTAAACGTAGCAACACAAGCACCAATTTCAGGATCATATAAAATAGTCGATCCCATGGGACTATTTTGGTCAATGATTTCTACAGATAAAGAAGATCCATCTTTTTCTTTTGATAAAAATGAACTAGAAATATCTTTATCTGTTTTTTCTCAAAATAAACTCATAACTCAAAAAAAAATTTATAGATTAATTGTGTCTCCTGATATAGAAAAAAGACAAATTAGAGAGCAAGGGATTGTTGGCACATTATTTTATCATAAAAACATGAAAAAGAATCGCGGAATTATTGTCATTCCAGGATCAGACGGAGGAATTCCTGAAAAAACTTCTCAGCTGCTGGCATCTCATGGTTATACAGTTCTTGCTTTAGGATATTTTGGATTAGAAGAGTTACCTAAAAATCTTGAAAATATTCCTTTAGAATACTTTCAAAATGCAATGCATTGGCTTAAAAACCAACCACAAGTAGATAAAAATTATATTGCACTTTGGGGTCAATCTTTTGGAGGAACGTTAGTTTTGCTTTTGGCAGCAATGTTTCCTAAAGAAATTAGTGCTGTAATTTCATATGTTCCAAGTAATATTGTTTATGGTGCCTTTCCGCAACTTAATAATCCTTGTTGGATTTATAAAAATTCACCAATTCCATTTATTCCTTGTTACACGGGCAACGGAAATGATATTCCAGGCCCTAATGATGAAGAAATTCTTAATGCCACAAGAGAAGATAAAATACCATTTCATAAAGGTACATTTGAAGATCCAATGGACCTCAGTTCTGTTTTTTTGTATGGCATGGATAAATTTCATCAACGTATAGAGGCTGCTACTATTCCATTAGAAAATATTCAGTGTCCAATTCTTATGATTTCTGGAGAGGATGATAAAGTTTGGCCATCAACTCTTTATTGCAACCTTGTTATGGAACGTTTAAATAAAAAAAAATCAATTATTGAAAGAAAACATTTACATTTTCCCGATGCTGGACATGGATTTTTATTTCCTTATTTTCCATCATCAGCTGGTCAACCTATTTATTATCCTATGGGAAAATTTTGGGTAACTTTAGGCGGAACAGCACAAGGCAATGCTCTCGCTGCAAAAAAAGCGTGGCAAGAGACCTTAAATTTTCTTCAAAAAAACATAAAAAGAGAGAATAAGGATAATTAAAAGCATTTAAATAAAGGTTTATAAAATTATGATATCACAAGAAACAATAGAAGAAGTTAAGCATAGACTTGTAAAAGTTTATAATCCATTAAAAATTTATTTATTTGGTTCCTATGCATGGGGAAAACCTCATGAAGATAGTGATTTAGATATATTAATTGTTGTTGATAAATCAAAAGAAAGAGCAATAAAAAGAAGTCTTAGTGGATATAAAGCTCTTTGGGGCCTTGGAATTTCTAAAGATATAATTGTTTATACTGAAGATGAATTTGAAACGTCTTCTAAAAAAGAAAATTCTTTGCCTTATAAAGTAAAACGCTTTGGAAAGGTTATTTATGCCAACGCATAATGATTGGTTAATCAAAGCTCTTGGCGATTTAAAATCTGCAAAAAAACTTTTTAAAGACGACGATGATACGCTTGATACAAATGAAAGGAAAGATAAAATATGAAAACATTTTTTACTTTACTAATAATCTTTTCAATAATTCTTAGTTCTGTTTTCTTTATAGTCAAAAGAGATTATTTCAAAAAACAAACATCAACATGGTTAGCACACGTAAAATCTAAAACTATTCAAAATAAAACAGGACAAATTACTGCCAAAGATAAATCAGGAAATTCTTTATTACTAGAATGGACAATAACCGATGTTCGTTCACCAAATTTTTCAACTTTAATGAAAGAAACTTGTGATGTTTTTGTTAAGGCCTTTACTCCCGTTGAATTACAATTTTTAAAAGAAAGCAAAGACAAAGAAACACATGATCAATATATCAAACAATTTGAACCAATATTTCAAGATGAGGTTATGATCTATGATTGGAATTTATTTAAGCACTCTTTAAAAAATTTAGATTGGAAAACTGTTGAAGAAAAAATTCCATCTGTTCTATCAAAATTACAATTAATGGATTACTCAAATTTTGGTGTAGAAGATATTAATTGCTTTATTTTAGCCAAAAATATTGATTCTAAAAAAATCTTAGGCTATTCAATATTTTGTATAACCCCAGATTTCCCATATGGGGATATAAAACTTACTGTTATAGCATTATTACCAACAGAACAAAATAGAGGTATTGGCAGATTATTTATAAATTCAATTTCTAAAATTATTCCCGACTTAAAACGTATTTTTTTAAGTGTTCGTCCAACAAATAACAATGCTATAAACGCTTATAACAAGTGGGGTTTTACTACAGATCACAATCCTATTCCAGAGCATTATATGCCAATCGATAAAAAGCAATGGGTGTATTTAGAATGTAAAATAAATAAAGGCTCATAAAATTATGACTAATCTAACAGCTCTTAATCAAAAATTATCAAACAAATTTTATTTATTTAGTGCAGGTTTATACGCAGCTGTCGCAAGCATATTTGGTTTTATATTTGTATTTCAATTTTTAGGATTAAATCAAATAACTGCGATTTTTATTGGCTATTTTTTAACAGTTTTATGGCGCGCTTTTTATGATCAATTAATAATTTTAGAATTAAAAATCAAACAATTAAATATTAAAAATAATTTTATTCTTGCACTAACCAGCGCGTGCGTTTTATCAATTTTATACTATTTTATAAGAGGGCCGCTTGGAGATTGGGCAGTGCCAATAACAATTATAATCTCCATGAAAATAACTGGAAAAATAAGAAAATTTTTATGGCCTGATGGATCTAAAAATTATTCAGAATTTTTAAAAATTTATTTGCAAAAAATTCAAATTTATATGTTAGGTTTATACGGATTTTTTCTTGCTGTTGCACTAATAACATATAAAATTGTAAAAATATTTGGCTTACCATATTTTTATTTCGCTTTTGCAGCAGGCATTTTAATTGGTTTAATATTTGAACAAATTTATAATCTTATAAAGATTTATGAAATTAAATTAACAACCAAAAATATTTTTATTAGTATCGCAATAGCAATAATATCAAGCATATTTTGTACAAGCTTAGTTTTTGTATTCATGCAAATATTGGCTTTTTCAGGAAAAACAGCAACGATTATTGGCATAATTGTGTTAAAAATTACACAACCATTGAGTTTTAAATTTTTAATAAAAAATTAATAAAAATTTTTTCTGGAAGCATACATCTGGTTTATGGCTTAAATATGTGGTATAAAATATCCATGTATTGGCTAAAAATACCGGCATATTTTAACCAAATTCAGTAAAGCAGATGAGCCAGAAAAATTTTTTTCTTTACTTAGAAATTTTTTAAAAAAATTGCAAAAAATCAAAGAATAAATTTATTCATATCCCTCAGGATTTTTTGAATAATATTCAGTGCTTTGTTCAAATGCATATGCCGTTTTAAATAATAAACTCTCCGATAATCTTGGGCCAATAAACTGTATACCAATTGGTAAGTTTTCTTTTGAATATCCACAAGGCAAAGAAATTGCTGGATACCCAATAACATTATTACTAATCAAAAAAAGATCCGCTAAATACATAGCAACAGGATCTCCAGCAAATTGGCCAAGTTTAAATGGCAATATGGGCATTGTAGGACTAGTCAAAACATCAACTTCTTTTAAAGCAGTATCAAATTCTGCTTTAATCATTGCTCGAACTTTTTGTGCTTTGTTATAAAAAGCATCTTTGTGGCTTGCAGACAAAACATAATTTCCAACCAAGATACGCAATTTGACTTCTTTTCCAAAACCTTCTTGTCTTGTTTGAACATACATATCATGCAAATTTTTAGCGCCTTTATTTCTTACGCCATATAAAGAGCCATCATACTTAGCCAAATTTGATGCAGCTTCAGCTCGATTAATAATAAAATAAACAGAATTACCATATTTAAGGCTTGGTAAATCTATAATTTTAAGTTTAGCACCTAACTTTTTTAGTTGTTCACATGCTTGATCAAAAGCTTTAGCAACTTGAGGATCTATTTTTTCACTTAGGGCATCTTTTATAATGCCTATAGTCAAATTTTTAGGTAATTTGCCATCAAGACCAATTGTATAATCTCTAGGTTCAATAGGAACTGTAGTTGAATCATATTTATCTTGGCCTGAAAGAGCAGAATAAACAAGTGCATTATCAAAAACAGTTTTAGTCAGTGGGCAAACTTGATCAAAAGAAGAAGCGAGTGCAATAACACCAAATCTAGAGTGCAAACCATATGTTGGATATGTTGCAACAAGTCCGCAAAATGCTGCTGGATTTCTTATAGATCCACCAGTTTCACTTCCAAGAGCAAATGGAACAAGACCAGCAGTAACGGCTGCCGCTGATCCAGAACTTGATCCACCCGGCACAAGCTCTAAATTCCAAGGATTTTTTGTTGGCCCATAAGCAGATGTTTCTCCTGATGCACCCATTGCAAATTCATCGCAATTTGCTCGGCCAATTGATATTGCACCAGCTTTATTAAGTCTTTCAATAACAGTTGCATTATATGGTGACTTAAAATTAGATAAGATTTTTGAAGCCGCACTAGTTATATGATTTTTCTGACATATAATATCTTTTACAAGATATGGTATACCTGATAACGGTTTAAAATTATTGTTTGAATTATTATTGGACAAGGGGCAACCCTTGTCCAATAATAATTCTTCTTGAAATACTTCTAAAGCACAATTAAGTTTTGTATTAAATCTTTTAAGACGCTTACAATAATAATTAACAACTTCTTTTTGTGAAACTTCTTTATTTTTTATTTTTTTAACAAGTTCTTTTACTGTTAAAAACGGCTTCATAAAATCTCCCAATTTATAATAAAAATATATTATTATTTGCGCATTCTGTAATCATAGCATCTGGCCAAATACTTGCTTGTACTTCACCAATATGTGCTTTGCGTAAAAAATACATACACAAACGTGATTGCCCTATACCACCGCCAATAGAAAGTGGAATTTCATCATTCATTAACATTGTATGATATTTAAGCTTAAGTCTTTCTTGTCTTGCGTGCAATTCAAGTTGTTTATTTAACGCTTTTTTATCAACCCTTATTCCCATTGAAGAAATTTCAAATGCTTGGCCTAAAACAGGATTCCAAACTAAAATATCTCCATTTAAACCTTTAAAGCCATTGTGAGTATCCGTTGACCAATCATCATAATCCAAGGCACGACCATCATGAGGTACACCATTTTTTAAATTACCACCAATACCGATTATAAAAACTGCTCCATACTTTTTACAAATTTCATCTTCACGTTCTTTTGGAGTTAGTTTTGGATACATTTCTTCAAGTTCTTCTGAGTGTACAAAATGAATATTTGTTGGCAATAAAATTTTTATTGACTGATATTTTTTTACAAGTTCTTGTTCTAATTTAAGAAAAACGGCATATATTCTTTTTACGATAAATTTAAGAAAATCTAAATTTCTATCTTCATGATTAATAACCATCTCCCAATCCCACTGATCAACATAAACAGAATGTATATTATCCAATTCTTCTTCAGTTCTTATTGCATTCATATCAGTGTAAATACCCTCACCACGATTAAAACCATAATTTGCAAGAGCTATACGTTTCCATTTTGCAAGCGAATGCACAATTACTGCTTGAGAGTTGTTATTATCTTTGATAAAAAAAGAAACTGGTTTTTCTTTACCATTTAAATCGTCATTAATTCCAGTATTTTGCAAAACAAAAAGAGGCGCTGTAATTCTCATTAAATTTAATTCTTTAGAGAGTTCATTTTGAAAAAAATTTTTAATAAAAAGTATAGCGTGCTCAGTTTCTCGTCTATCTAATGCTGCAAAGTATGGTTTTTTCAAAGATAAGATCTTCATAGTAAAACTCCTACAATAAGTAAAAATTAATATTAAAACGTAGCTCTTGAATTAATCCCATTGCATAAATATCAAATTTTAAACAACAAAAAAGCCCTGGTTTTTACCAGGGCTTTTATTATCTTTTTTTAGTTTTAATTATTATGTGACATAATAACGCCCTAGCAACAAATTATATTGTTGATTATTATTATTTTGATTTTGATTATTATTGGCGTTAAATATGACACTTATTAAAGAAATAACTTTTTTTGATAAAAACATTGCATACAGACTTTTTAAATTCCGTATTTTATTAAATATAAAAAAAACGCTTTTATCTAACATTATTATTTCCTAATTTCTTTATAAAATTATTTTTTAATTATTTTTTTAGGTATAGTTAATTTATAAAATTAAGTCAAATAATTAAGAAATTTTAAATTTATTTATAAAAAAAATATATTAATTAAAACTAAAAAATTATCGAAAGGGCTGCTATATTCATGAAAAAAAAGAGTGCACTTCGTGAATGGTTTGAAGCAATTGTAATAGTTGGTGGAATTGTATTTATTATAAGAACAGTATTATTTGGTCTTTACTTTGTACCATCTGGATCATCAGAACCAACAATTCTAATTGGCGACAGAATTTGGGGAAATAAATTAATTTATTTCTTACAAAAACCTAAAAGAGGCGAATTTGTTACTATTAACAATCCGGAGTTTAGATTTGATGAATCAAGTAAAATACAAAAATTTTGGCAAAAATATGTTGGGATAGCAATACCGTTTTTGGGTTTAAAACAAGGCCCAGACAACGTGGTTAAACGTATAATTGCAATTCCTGGGGACAACATTGAAGGTCGGGTTGAAGATGGAAAACCAGTGATTTATTTAAATGGTAAAAAACTTGATGAACCATATATTAACCCATATCCATTAATTAGAGTTCAAAGAACAAAAGGTTTTATTAATTCTGATTTATCAATTCTTGATACGCTGGGATTAAAATATGGAATTGATGAGCATATGCAAGTTTGTACATACGATCCAAGTAAGTCATTAGATGAACAGCCCTACTACAAACTTGATCAAAAAGAAGTGATAAAAAATCCATTTACAGGCAGGCCTATACTAATACCTCCGTATACACCAACATCTAGAGATACTTTTGGTCCATTCACTGTACCGCAAGGAAAGTATTGGGGAATGGGAGATAACAGAAATAATAGTAGAGATAGCCGCTTTTGGGGATTTTTTGATGAGAGTCAAATTCATGGGCGTGCAAGTTTTGTAATTTATTCAATTGATAGTTCTGAGAGTTTTTGGTTTTATGATCTTATCAAACACCCAATTGATTTTTGGACAAAACATGTTCGCTGGAATAGATTTTTTAAATGGCTAAGTCAGTATTACGGAAGACCTGATTTAGAAAAATAAAAGAGGGATTTTTATGAGAAAAACAAAAATTAATAAACCCTTGTTTTTAGTTGATGATGAGGGCAACAAAACTGGTGTTTTAATAAAAATCGCTGATTTTAAAAAGATGGAGGAAGAGCTTGAAGATTATTATGATTATAAAATAATTAAAGAAAGATCAAAGAAAAAACAAAAAACTTATACGGCTGAACAGATTAAGGCAGAGATTCTTGGAAAATCATAATGCAAACTAATAGATTTATTGGTTTTAAATATATTTTTTCTCAAGCAGCGAAAAGAGATCTTAAAAAACTTGATAAGCAAATTGTAAAAAAAATAATAATCAAACTTGATGAGCTTGTTACAGGAAGAGAGGGTTTGGACATTAAAGCTATGATAAATGTTAAATCCCCACAATACAGATTACGCGTTGGAGACTATAGAGTTATTTTTGAAGAGCTTAGAAATGAAATTATAATTGTTATTATTAGCGTGGGGCATAGAAAAGAAATTTATAAAAAAAAGATGAGATGATTATGAAGAAAAAAAATCAAATCTGGCCGCAATATGTTAAAAATTCTAAAGGAAAAGTAACACACGCATATTTACCTATAGATGCATATGATGCTATAAAAAAGGAACTCAAGGAATATGAAGAAATTAAAAAAAGCAAAGGTATTCGTTGGGTTCAAATTTCTAAAGAAAAATCTTTAAAGAAAAAATAATATGATTTTTATAAAATCTAAACTTGATAAATATATTAAAGCTTACGTAGAACTCGGCTGGTTTAGTGGTTCTGTTTTGGTGGCAAAAGATGGTAAAATTTTGCTCTGTAAAGCGTATGGCATGGCAAATTATGAACATAATATCCCAAATACACCACAAACAAAATTTAGAATAGGATCTCTTACAAAACAATTTACCGCCATGGCAATTATGCTATTACGAGAAAAAAAATTACTGCATGTTAATGATAAGATATGCAAATATATTCCTGATTATCCAAATGGCGATAAGATTACAATTCACCATTTATTAACTCATACCTCAGGAATCCCCAATTTTACAGAATTTCCTGAATGCAAAATTGAACAGCTAAAATCTCATAATACTGAACAGCTTATAAATATTTTTAAAGATAAATCTTTAGAATTTGAACCCGGTGAAAAATATAATTACAGTAATTCAGGATACATTTTATTAACTTATATTATCGAAAAAATTTCTGAAAAAAATTATGAAACTTTTTTAAAAGAAAATATTTTTGAGCCACTTGGTATGAAAGACTCCGGATGTGATAGTTTCATAACTATTATTAAAAATAGAGCCTCTGGTTACGGCATTTTTAATGATGAGCTTGTTAATGCAGCATATATTGATATGTCTTTCACGTCTGGCGCTGGAATTTTATATTCAACTATCGAAGATTTATATCTTTGGGATCAAGCTTTATATAAAGAAAAATTAGTATCACAAAAATCATTAGATGAAATTTTTACACCATTCAAAGATAGCTATGGTTATGGTTGGATTATTACACAATCGTCTGGTCATAAACTTGTTGCTCATGCAGGTGGAATAAATGGATTCTCTTCAGATATTAGTAGGTATCCTGATGATCATGTTTGCATTATTGTTCTAAGTAATTTTGAACATGCTCAATCAAGCGAAATTGCTGCGGGACTTGAAGCAATTATTTTTGGAGAAAAATATGAGATACCTAAAAAATTAATTGTTATCTCAATAAACCCTGAAGTTTATAATCAATATGTTGGTGATTACAAGCTTAAAGAAAATTTCTTTCTTACAATTACAAAAGAGAATAACAAATTATTTGTTCAAGCAACTGGACAATCTAAATTTCAAATATATCCAGAATCTGAAACAAAATTTTTCTATAAATATATTAATGCACAAATTTCTTTTGTTAGAGATGAAGATAATAAAGTTACAAAATTAATTTTACACCAAGGTGGCATGGATCAAGAAGCTGATAAAGTTGAATAGGTTTTAAAATCATGAATGACGGGATAAACAAAATTATAAAATCTCACTGGGAACAGCTTATAAACAATGCATACTTTTATCGAGGCATGTCTTTAAATAATTTGGATCTAGAATCAGATATTGTGCTAGATCCTGCCCAAAATCCCTATGAAGACATGATTCCTGTTTTCATGGAATATAGTGAATTGTTATTTAAACTAATTGAGAATGGTCTTGATCTTAATGTTAATGATTTTTACATTGAACCATTGCATAAAATTTTAACATGGACTGTGCGTGATATAAAAAATTCTGGAATTGATTTCACAACAAATTATGCAGATGCTACATCATATGCGTTTAATCATGCAGGAAGTCAAATAAAGCACAATTTTAATCTAATAGTTAAGATTATTCATGAATATAAAAATCATAAAAGCTTTAATGCTATTGAGCAACAAAAGTTTTGGGAAATAACGAAAAAAATAGAAGAGCATTTATTAGAAGATAATAAAATTATGCATCAACCAATTGTTGTTAAAGTTAAACGAAGTTGCAAAGCTTTTGAAGATGTTAATTTGAAAGAATTAAATTTTGGATCCTATGAATTCTTTTTTGAGAAAGTAAAAAAAGAAGCCGGAGATAATTTGTTTGATGCCGATAAAATTGCATTTTTTCTGCACCAAAAATCTCAAGCAAACAACTTTAATATTAGATTAATTAAAGTTCTATATAAAAAAGACATTGAAGAAATTATTTATCTATAACAAAATAAAATTTTGAAGAATTTAATTATAAATAATAGAAATTTATGCTTAAACAAAATTTTATTAAAACATTAAAGCTTTTAGCCGCCCGGATTGATAAATCCGGAATAGAGTGGTTTGTTACTGGAAAAACTAATTTGGCATTGCAAGGAATTGATTTACAACCATCTCATTTGGGTATTTTAATCAGACATAAAGACTTAAATAATTTTAAAAAATTATTTTCTGATTTTAAGCAATCAAATCTTGAGTTTCTTGAAAATGGCCAGGCGTGGGAATTTTTTATATTTATTGATGATGTCAAAATTCTAGTTTGCGCTGAATATGACCATGGAATCTATTGGATTGTAAATGAAAATCCTGTTAATATCTTGGTTGAAGATATTAAGATTTCATGTTTTTCTTTAGAATCTGAAAAAGCAGCATATGAAAAAATGGGAAGAGAAAAAGATCTGTTTAAAATTCAAAAAATAAAAGATAGATTAGAATGTATAAATGCGAAATCAATCAATTAATTAATAATCAAAATGTAACTAATGCACTAAAATTAATAGCACAAAAACTATCAAATCAAAATATAAATTGGGTTATTATCACAAGTTGTGGTTTAGCTCTTAAGGGAATAAATTTTCAGCCTAATGATATTGACATACTAACAGATGAATCCGGGATTTTAAGCATAAATAAAATTTTAAAAAATTATGAAAGTCAACCAATAAGCAGTGCCCCTTCAGAAATTTTTAATTCACTAATAAATAAATTTTTGATTAATAATTGCGAAGTTGAAGTTTTCTGTGATTTTAAAATAAAATCTAGAACTGATAATAAATGGAACAACACAAACTCGATGCTACAACAACCAGATATTATAGAAATAGAAAATTTAAAAATTCCGGTTTTACCACTTTTTAAATCACTTGAATTATACAAATTGATGGGAAGAGAAAAAGATATTATTAAAGCAATAAAAATTGAAAAATTTATAATGCATAAATCTAATTTATAATTTATTACGGCTTCTTTTTTGGGAGAAATTTGTATGAAGAAAATATTTATTACACTTTTTAGTATTATTATTTTATTACAAGTGTCTATTACTCATATCAAAAGTTGTACAAGTTTTGTTTTAAAAACTAAAGATAACAGCTCTGTTTATGGCCGCACGTGTGAATGGGGACTTTTTGATACTAAATCTGAGCTTGTAATGGTTCCACGTAATTTTAAATTTACATCAGAACTTGGTCACGGGAAAAATGGAATGTCTTGGAAAACTAAGTATGGTTTTATTGGAATTAATGGCTTAAAAAAGCCATATTATCTTGATGGCATGAATGAAGCAGGTTTGACAATTGGTGCTCTATATTTGCCTGGATTTACAAAATATCAGTTTGTAAAATCTAGAAAAAAATCAATAAACAATATGGATCTGTTGGGTTATATTCTTGGAAAATTTGATACAGTAAAACAAATAAAAGAAGACTTGCCCAAAATCAATGTAATTTATAATGAAGATATTATTAAGATTACAAAGGCACCAATGCCATTGCACTATATTGTTGTTGATAGCAATGGTGATTCGATAGTCATAGAATATGTTAATGGCAAATTAAAAATTCATTATAATAAAATTGGCATAATGACAAATTCACCAACTTATGATTGGCATATTTTAAATTTGCGAAATTACACGAAACTTACTCCATATGCACAAGGCCCAGGAGATAAAAATATAAATGGAATAAATTTTACTCCATTTGGCGGTGGATCTGGCATGACAGGGTTGCCAGGAGATTACTCATCATCTTCACGATTTATTCGTGCTTTTTTTTATACTCAAACATCAATTGAATTAGAAAATATAGATATGGCTGTAAATCAGGCATCTCGAATTTTGAATAATTTTGATTATCCCAAAGGCTTTGAACGTAATGGCGCACCGGATAAATATTCTCTTGGGTACACTCAATGGAATGTTATTGGTGATATTAAAAATAAAAAATATTATTGGTGGACTGAACATAATAGACAAATGCGCATGGTTGATTTAAATAAATTAAATTTTGATAATAATAAGATTATTACTAGCCCACTTGATAAAGTAAGAAAACAGAATATAGAAGACAGAACTAAAGATTTTTTAATTTCTTAAAATTAAAAAAATTAGGATTTTTTATTTGTTATAAGTCATTACCAAAGCTGGCCCCCATGGCGCCTGAAATTCCCCAATTTTTTCAAATCCAACTTTTTCATAACATCTTATTGCTGCTTTATTCTCTGGGTCAGGGTCTACAATTATTTTAAGATCATTTTCTTTTTCTAAAAGATTTTCAATAAATTCTTTAATAAAAAGAGTTCCAAAGCCTTTATGTAAAAAATCAGGTTCGCCAATAAATTGATCTATCCCAATTACGTTGCCAGAAATTTTTGGTAGCCAAGCATCTTTTTCAAAATTAATTTTATAACATTGAATATACCCAATAGGCTTGTTATAGCATAAAACTATGTACATTTTTCTAATATCATCACGAATTCTTTTTATAAAAGAATTAAAAAAATCTTCTTCTTCTTTTGGTACTGGCCACCACTTATCAACATGTGGCTCTTTAAACCACTTTAATAATAATGGGAGATCTTTTTCTTCTAATTGTTTAAATTTGAAATTATATTTCATAAATCTTAATTTTATCTAAAAAATTATTTACTAAAATTTTTCACAAACCATAAGATTAAATCATCATCAAGAATAACAGTTTTACCTGGTTCTAATTTTTTACATTTATAAGTTATACCATTACCATCAGGAATATAACCTCTTTTAATATAAAGTCTTTGTGCATTGCCATAATCTTCATAAAGCCCTACACCAAGGCCAACATAGGGCCCCATTTTTTGTGCTTGGCTTTCAGCCAAATCAAGCAATTTTGATCCTATGCCCTGTTTTCTAAATTTAGGCAGCACATTTAAATCGCTAATTTCTGGGATATTTTGATTTCTAAAAAATTTGTATTCTGGTAATAAATTTAAAGTAACATATCCAACAAAAATATCTTTTATAAAAGCTACCCAAATATATCGGGTATTATTTTCTTGTTCTTCAATATATTTATAAAAAATAGATTCTGGTTTATTCCAACCCAATTCATCAAAAGCAGAGATTATAACTGAAATATCTTTTTGGTATAATTTTCTAAATTCGATTTGCATACTAACTCTCTTAATATTATTTACAAAAATCCCACAAGTTGCGGGGTTTTGTAAATAATATTAATTTTTATTTTTAATTTATAGAGTTAAAAATTTTGTAAGCATTATCCAAAACTTTAGGATTAAAGCCTTTCAATTTCAAAAGATCTAAAGCAATTCTTTGATTTGAAATACCCTCTTCCAATTTATAAGGGTAAATAAAACTACCATCACTATTTTTAATAACAGACACTTTATAATTCTTAAAAGCACCTTGGGTATCTTTTCCTAGTTCAGTAAGTTTTTTGAAATGTGTTGCTACTAGACATATGTTATTTGGAAAGGTTGCTAAAGTTTCTGCTATTCCATAAGCACCAGATAAACCCTCATCAGGATCTGTTCCTGTAAAAATTTCATCCATAATAACAAAACTAAATTCGTTTTTCTTTAAAGACTCTACTGAATTTATAAAATCTAACGCCCTATCCATTTCTGCTTGAAATAAAGATTTTTCACCTATCTCATCTGTTATATTCAAGTAAGTTTTTATATTACAGAAAGGCGTAATTATAATCTTACTAGATGGCGCAATGCCAATTGTTTGTGCCAATAATAAGTTAATTATAATACTTTTTAGAACAGTAGATTTACCACCAGCATTTGGGCCAGTCAAAACAATATTGTTATTTTTGTTACCAATTTCAAAATCATTTGTAACTATTTTTTCTACATCAAGAAAAGGTGTCCAAAAATCTTTAAGATAAATATATGGTTTAGCCTGATTAACTTCATCTGGTTTTAGATATTCTACAAAAGAGTATTTCGCATTAACATTATTTTCAAACTTTTTATAAAGCTTTGCTATTGATAAATAAGCATCTATTTGTCCAATGACTTCCAGCGAGCTTATAAATTTATCTTTTTCTTGCTGCATTAATTGAAAGCTTGATAAAGCCTTACCCTTATTAGAGAGTATAGATGCTTCTTTTTTGAATGTATCAGTTTTTAAATTTTCTAAAAGTTTTTTTAAATCACTATTTTCTTTAGAATTATTTTTTAGTAAATTTTTTATTACTTTAATATCTTCTAAATTACTTTTTAAAGTTTCATTTGAAGAAATAGTATTATAGATACTCTGTGTTAATAGAGTATATTTTGCTAAAGCATTTGTTTTTTCATGAAGTTGATTTTTGAGATCAAAAATACTTCTTTGTATTTTTAATACTTGCGGCAAAATGTAAAATTCGAAAAATGCAAAATAACCACCATTAAAAGCCATATTTAATTTGCTGTTTGCATTTTGACTTATTAATGGATCTTTCCAAATTTTATTTAAATAAAATAAAGCAGTTGCAGGTGCTCCAACTTTATGTATTAGCTGAAACATCCCATAATTTATGGTATCCATAACATGATAAAAGTTTAATAATTCAGAGTTTTTATTAAATATCTGACCTTTTATGCTATTAGGATTGGAAAAAATAATTGTATATAAAATTTTTTCCAGTTCACTGCTCATTTTTTTCCAAAACCATATAAGCTCACTTTCTACGATTTTTATATCTTTTAATTTTTTATCAAGCGAATTAAATAATGTTTTATTATCAATTAGCTCTTTAATAATAGCCTGTCTTTGCGTAAGAACTTCTATGTTTGCTGTAGGCTGAAACAGCATTTTTGCAAGATAAATTTTTCCAATTAAAGTATTTGTGTTATCTATTTTGCAAAGAAGATTATTTTGTTTGTTATTTGTAGATTTGCTACAAAAGAATTCAAGATCATAATATAAATTGTCATTTACTATTTTTTCTTCAGTTAAATTTTTTATCTCTTTTGAATTTGAAAATATTCTAAAAATTATTTTTAGTTGCTCTTCCTCTGTTAATTTATCATTTTCTATTTTGGGTATAACTTCAAATTCTTTTGGCTTTGCTTTTTCTTTTACTTCTTCTTTATTCAAATCTAATAAAGAATTTATTGTGCTTTCTTGAGTTATGAAATTAGTTAACAAAAATTTTGCTATCTTGGGATAAGGATTATTTTCTCCAGGCTTTACATTTGAAGCAACATCTGAGCCTATATTTGAACCAATTTCTAAATTTACATTTGAACCAATATTTGCACTAATATTTGAAAATAATATGCAAAAAAATAAGAAGACAATTTTTTTCGATATATTCAATATATACATAAAAACCCCAAACAGATTTAAAAAAACCAACAAATAAAACCAAACAAATTTAAAAAATAAAAATTTTTAATTAATTCTCTGTAAAATCCAATCAGAAATTATTTTTAAAGCTTCAGGAGCAAAAGTTTCCTCTATTTTTCCATATTCTTCTGGCGATCCAGTTTGGCAAGTTTGAAAAAGATGATTGAGTTTTGGAAGTTGTAAAATTGTGTAATCATTGTTTTCAGCCTCTTTGAGCGCTTGAGCAATAACAGGGAGATTTTGTTTAGGTGAAACTTGCAAATCAAGTTCTCCATTTAGCACAAGTATTGGAACTTTAACTTGTTTTAGTACAGATGATGGTTCAAAATTAATAAAAAAACGAAACCATCCTGAATTAACACGTTTAACTATTAAATCTCTAATTTTTTCATTAAAAATTTCTGTAAAATCTTTTTTTTGATCTTCAGATAATGTATTTAACCATTGCACAATTGTTTCATGCATTTGCCTTTCAGCGGTCTCTAAATTTGTTTCTCTTTTTAATATTTCAAACAATCGCTTATCAAAGTTGTAACCAAGCTCAATCATTTCTTCACTTTTTCCATTTGCGCGCAAAATCAAACCTTTTTGTTTATAGAGAATCTCTTCCCCATTAACACCAGGACCTGCAAGCATTATAACAAAGGCAATATTTGATGATTTAGCTGCAACCATAGGACCTATAATTCCACCTTCACTATGACCAATTAAACCTATTTGTTTTGGATTTATATCTTTACGAGTTTTCAGATACTCAACACCTGCTAATACATCGCTGGCAAAATCTTCGGTTGTTGCCATTTCATAATTTCCAGTTGATTTACCACAACCTCGTTTATCAAAGCGCAATACCGCAATGCCATGGCGCGTTAAATAGTCGGCAAGCACAAGAAGTATTTTATGTCGTCCACATACATACTCATCTCGATTTTGCCGTCCAGATCCAGCAATCAGCAAAACTGCCGCGTGCAATTTGTTTGTTTTAGGAAGCGTTAATGTTCCTGAGAGAGAAATTCCTGCTGTTTTATTTTTATATTTAACTTCCGCTACATTATAAGGATATGGAGGGAATGGTTCTTGAGGAACATATAAAAAAGCATAAGTTGTGAAAAAAAATGCAAAAAACAAAAATTTGATTTTTTTTACAGGCATAAGCCTTTTTATCATATGTCCAGATCCCCACTTAGGTAATTATTTTTTTATTATTTTGTTCAATTTCAATTGACTAATAAAAAGCTTATAGCATTTTTAATGCATTTCAAGCATTAATTCAAAAAATTGCGTCAATTTCAAATTGTAAAAACAAGCAACTTCATTTCATATATAAAAACTTTAACAAATGTTGCAAAATATGTAGTCTTTTTTCTACAATCGACATACAATATACAATTCTAAATACAATTCTAATTTGTTTGGGTAATTTTTTATATCAATAATATTGGGAAAGAGCTAGTCATGAAAAATGCAAAAAAAATCTTTTTCAATTTTTTCATATTTCTTTTTTTACACATTTTTTGCTTCCTTCCATTAAAATCAATGCCCGAGACCGCTAATTTTTGTGATTCTCATAATTTTGACGAAAAATTTTATATATATGGCAAACCAAAATATTGTTTGAATTTAGCACAATATTTATTTGTTTTTTCGAATGAAAATTTAAGATTATCAATCAACAAAATTAGAGAAATACAGAAATTTTACGAAGAAAAAAAAGCATATTACAAAAGCCAAAAGACAAATGATCAAGCTGATTTAGAAGAATGTCGCAGTAACTATTATGCGACAATTCTTATGTTAATGAAAAAAATCAATAATGAATGCAGATTGATACAAATAGAAATTTTAACTAATTTATTTAATAAACCCAATTCTGAACTTGAAATTTTTTTTCCAGTAGAAATAATAAAACCATTAAAATTAAAAATATCTAAAACATTTTATTTAGATTTAAATATTGAAGAGTCAATCGTAGAAATAATTGATTTGATAAAAAAATGATCAATATCATTTAATTACAGGAATACCTATAATTTTAGGCTCATGTCCCATTTTATTCATGCATGTTAAAAAAGATTTAATATCAAAAGTTACTGTCATATCATTTCTTAGTGGGTGAAATGCTGCAGATCCAGCTTTTATAAAATCTTCATCAAGAACAAAGGTAACTTTCTTTTGTTCATCAAATAACAATCCCAATGGAGTTACAGAACCTGGTGTTAATTTTAAAAGTTCAAGCAATTCTTCTGCTTTTCCAAAAGAAAAACGACCACAACCTAATATTACATTCAAAGTTTTTAAATCAACTTTTTTATCTTCAGCAACACTGACAAGAAAAAAATTATTATTTTTATCTTTTAAAAAAAGATTTTTTGATTGTAGCCCTGGTATTGTTTTAGTGGCATAATTTTCACTTAAAACAGGTTTATCTTCAGCTTTAAAAACCGGCTGGTGCTTAAAAAGTTTATATTCAATATTATTGTTTTTTAAAAAATCAAATAAAATTTGTTCGTTCATAAGATTTCAAAATTTTTTAAATTTTATTACTCTACTTCTTTGTACTGTTCAACTGTCCATTCAGGTGCAGAAATAAGTAAAGTTTTCAAATTATCACCCTGAACCCAATACCAATTATTTTTACTTAAGAACAATGCATCATTTGTCTCAATTGTAAAATTCTGATCTTTGGTATGCACAATCCCATTACCAGAAAGAACAAAATAAACTAAATCACATTTTGTGTTTAAAGCTTTTTTGTTTGAATCAATAGGATATCTGCCATTTATAACAGCTTGTGCAATTCCAAGAGCTGGTTTATCAAAAACATATTCACTAATAATACAAGCGGTACCACTTTTTTTAATAAAAACTTGATTAGATTTAATTAATTTATTCATACATTTAAATCTTAAATAACATTTAATTTATGCTTTTAGCATATCAAAATCTATTTTTTCTTCCACGCCAATATTTTGCAAAAAAGTTTCATCATGAGAAACTACAATTAATGCACCTTTATAATTTTTCAAAGCCTTTTCCATACTTGCAATACTATCAAGATCCATATTATTTGTTGGTTCATCAAGCAAAATAAGTTGAGGGGGAGTATCACCCATCAAAACACAAGCAAGAGCAGCTTTCATGCGTTCTCCACCACTTAAATTTTTTACTTTGTTAAGTGCAGCATCATGCTCAAAAAGAAACGCTGCAAGACGTAATCTACAGTCTGTTTCTTTTGTTTCTGGGTTTAATTTTTTAAAATTTTCAAGCACACTTAAGTCTGGATCTAAGATACTTAAAAATTGGTCGAGATATGCAAAGAGCTCAACACCAATATTTATAAAGCCAGAATTTGGCTCAAGTTTTTTGTTTATTAATTTTAATAAAGTCGTTTTGCCACTACCGTTTTTTCCTGAAATTTCAATTCTTTTTGGACCCACTATAGTTAAATTAAAATTTGATATGCATGGTTTACAATCTGGGTAGGCAAAAGTAAGATTTTGAATTTCTAAAACTTTTTTTGTGTTATGCACCCTTGTAGCTTCAAGTTCAAAATCTAAAAAATCTTTTTGTTCTAATTTAGATTTTGCTTCTATAAATTTATTTTTAACAGATTCAAGCTGTTTATCTGTTCGTCTTTCTAGTTTGCTTTTTGTAACTTCAGCTCGATTTTTATGATAATCAAGCAGCATTTTGGGTTGGCTTCCACTTTTGCGAGCTTTATTGCCCATTGCAACTCTTTTATCAAAAGCTTCTTTGCTTTTTTGAACAATTTTTTTAGTTTTACTCAAACCTTTTTTTGCATCAGTAATATCTTGCTTTAAAGCTTCTTGCTCTATTCTTTTTTGTTCAACATAATCAGCATAATTTCCACCATAGGATTTAATTCCTAAAGAAGATAATTCTAGTATTTGATCCATTAAAGATAAAAGCTGTCGATCATGACTAACTATTAAAAATCCAAGATTAGAATTTTTTATAATATCATAGAGTGCAAGTCTAGATTCATAATCCAAATTATTTGTAGGTTCATCAAGAATTAAAAAATCTGGTTCTTGCATAAGCAGGCTAGCAAAAAAAACTCTTGTAATCTGTCCGCCACTCAGAGTTTTAATTTTTCTTGATAAATTTAACTCAGACAAATTACATTGATGCAAAGTTTTTTCAGCTCTTTGTTTAAAATCCCAATCCTGACCAATAATTTCAAAATCAAAATCAGTGCCATTGCCAGAATTTATATTTTCAAATGCTTTAATTTTTTCTTCTATTCCTAAAACGCTTGAAATGGTTTTCTCTGGATCAACAGTAAAATTCTGGGGCAAGTAACATACTACGCCCTTCGTGGCTACGGATGTCAGGCCAATTTTGCCCGAAGAGTAAACAATACCTGTCTCAGGTTTTAATTCTCCAACAAGTAATCGAATTAGTGTAGTTTTGCCCACACCATTGCTGCCGACTAAGCCTGTTTTTTCTCTGCCTAAGCTTATAGAAAGATTATTAAAAAGTTTTCTGTCACCAACAGAATAAGATAAATTTTCACAAACTAGATTTATTTTAGACATACTAAGCCTTTCCAAAAAATTTATAAAATTACATTAATAATAATTAAGTAATAGAAAGGGCCCGACTTCCACCGTCGCTAAAGCTATGGCGGACAGGTCGACGGGCAGGCTTATTATCTGTCAAAATTCAATATATTTGATAGAAAAAGCCCTAAAAAGAAATAAGGCTAGAAATTTTCACTATGAATCCTTTTAATTTTTTAAAAAAAACATAAATTTATACATATTTTGCAATATATTAAGTTTAATGATAATTTAATTATTAACAAATTGTTAATAATTCGTCAAATTAAGATCAAATTAAAGGCAAAGTTATGTTTGATTGCCACGTACATTCTAATTATTCAGATGACTCAAAAACAAAAGCTATAGATTATTGTAATATTGCTATAAAAAATAATATTTTAGGCTTAACTTTTACAGATCATTATGAGATAGATTATCCAAATCCCAAATATAATTTTAAATTCGATTTTGATAAAAGATTAAAAGAACTAAATATTTTACAAAATAATTTTGGTAAAAATTTGAAAATTTTACAGGGTTTAGAAATTGGTATTCAAAAACACGTTTTGCTAGAACTTACAAAGGTGAGTAAAAGTTTTGATTTTGATTTTATAATAGCTTCTATTCACTCTTTAGACCATCAAGATATATCCAGCCCTAATTATTATATAGATAAAGATAAAAAACAGATTTTAACAAAATATTTACAAGAAATTTATTACTCTGTAACTAATTTTTCTAATTTTGACATAATAGCTCATATTGGATATCCAAGACGTTATTATAATTTTTCTGATAACAGCATGGCTTATAAAGATTACTCTGATTTGATTGACATGATTTTAAAAAAAATTATTGATCTTGGACACGGTATAGAAGCAAACAGTTCTGGTTACAGATATTCACTTGATTGTCCAATTCCAAGCTATGATATTTTGAAGCGCTATCGTGAATTAGGCGGTGAAATTCTTACCATTGGTTCTGATGCTCACATAGAAAACAATATTGGTTATTTTTTTGAAGTCACCAAAAATAATTTAAAAGATATAGGCTTTAAGTATTTAGCTTATTTTGAAAAGAGAAAACCTGTTTTTTATAAAATTTAAATAAATCTAAAAAATAGTTTCTTGAAGCATATTTTTTGGAATATTTAAACCCAAATATTTTAATATAGTTGGCGCAATGTTTGCCAAACTTAATTTAGAATTAATATATAAATTAGGCTTTTTTAAAATATCTTCCCCATTTTTAAACTTTTTATTAATCATCATAAAAATAACAGGATTATTTGTATGAGCAGTTATAGGCTCTCCAGTTTTTTCATCAATCATACTTTCAGCTTTGCCATGATCTCCTGTTATAAAAATAGTGCCGTCTAAATCTTCTACAATTTTTTGATATAAAATACCAAGTTGCTTATCAATAAATTCGCAAGCCTTTACAGTAGCATCAAAATTTCCAGAGTGTCCAACCATATCCGGGTTAGCATAATTAACCAAATAAAAATATGCTGGACCATTTTTTAAAGAATATAAAATTTCTTGAGTTATTTTTTCAGCTGACATTTCTGGATATTCTACATAATTTTTTACTTTTATTGATGGTATTAATTTGCGAATTTCATTAGGTAATTGTTTTTCACAAAGGCCTCTAAAAAAATATGTTACATGAGCATACTTTTCTGTTTCAGCAATAACAAAAACTTTTTTGCCATGTGTTTGTTCAGCAATCTCATCTAAAAGAGTATGTTTGATATTTTCTTTTTCAAAAAAAATATCATTATTAAAATTAACAAAATCTTTCTTGTACCGAACGGGGGTAATAAAAAAAGATAAAGTGTCATTTGTGCTATTTAAATTTTTCACTGAAAATTGGTCAAAGCTTGGATTTATAAAGCTCTCTGTTAACTGCATAGCCCTATCTGGTCTGAAATTAAAAAATATTATGCCATCGCTTTCTTTAATATACCCATCTTTCATAAGTAATACTGGTTCTACAAATTCATCTGTAATATTTTTATTATAAGATTCTTGTAAAACTTGCTGCCAATTTGAACCTGCTTTTAATTCTTTTATATTAAAATTACAAAGAGTATCGTAAGTTTTTTGTGTTCTATCCCAATTTTCATCTCTATCCATTGCATAAAAACGACCATGCAAGCTTGCAATTTTATAATTATTTTTATCGCAAACTGTCTCTAATTCTTGCAAATATTTTGCTGCAGATTTGGGGGATACATCACGTCCATCAAGAAATGCGTGCACATAAACATTTTTTAAATTTAAATTTTTTGCCAATTTAATTAATGCAAATAGATGTTTAATATAACTATGAACCCCCGCATCAGAAAGCAATCCCATTAAATGCAAAGATTTATTTAATTTTTTAATTTTTTCAAAATTATGAATTAAAGTTTTATTTTGAAATAAAGAACCATCTTCTACCACTTCATTAAATTTTACAAGATCGGTTTTAACAATCCGACCACATCCAATATTTGCATGACCAACTTCAGAATTTCCAATAAAGCCTGGCATCAAACCAACGAATTCTCCTGAAGCCTGAATTAGCGTATTTGGATACTCAATTAAAAATTTGTTCCAATTTGGCATATTAGCTTTTTTTATTGCATTTCCAAAAGTATCTTTGTTGTAACCAAAGCCATCTAATATTAATAACATTGTAGGTGTTTCTTTTTGTTTAGACATTAAAATCTCCAATTTAGTTTTTATTTAAATTTTTAATAAAATTTGTTAATTTGTATTTTAACTATAAAATAATCCGTTAGTTATTTTTTTTAAACTTTTTTATTTTGAGAGCTAATTTTATGATAAAAAATTTACGATTTATTTTGCCATTATATCTAATAACCACAAATTTTATGTATTTGACTTCGACTTTAACTGCATCACAAGAAAATAACGATAATTTTCACATCGATCAAGTAATTGAAGAAAAACAAGAGCAATTACCGGATCAGAACAAAAATTTTATTAAAGATATAGAGTTAAACGAAAGCACTGAAAATCTAGATAACATAAATATAGCCGATATAGATGATATAGTTATACCTGAAGAAAAAGAACTTAAAAAATTTAGTATAAAAGAAATTTTTGCTCTTATAAAACTTCAAGCATCAAAAGTAAGTATTGCAACTTATGCAGGTATAACCGTTGGTTTAGTTGCACTTGGTTCAGGCTGCGCATATTTGATTTTACGAAAAAAACATAAATAATTTATGCTTTCAGAAAAACATATTTTTGCAATTTATTTAAATAATTTATCTGAATTAAATAATTTAGTTACAGAAGAAAATTTACTACTACAAGACAAAGAATTAAATCAAAGAATAATAAAAATATTAAGACTTGAAACTGGCGATATAATTATTCTGTTTGATTCTAAAATAAATTTAGAATTAGAAATTTTGCA
Organism: Candidatus Babeliales bacterium; assembly: GCA_041650475.1. Taxonomy (GTDB): domain Bacteria; phylum Babelota; class Babeliae; order Babelales; family UASB340; genus JAIPGX01. Next base: position 43,113 of record JBAZLD010000009.1, read on the forward strand.
AACCAAACAAGATAAAGTTTTAGGCAAAATTTTAAAAATCCAAGATAATAAAAAAATAATTCCTGAAATTATACTAGCTGTTGGATTACTAAAAAAATCTTCTTTTGAAGAAATTTTGTATGTTGCAGCTCAAATGGGAGTTACACAAATTCAACCAATTTTGTCTGAGAAAATTCAAAAAAATTGGTTTATAGAAAAAGATTTAAATCGTTTAAATAAAATTTTGATTTCTGCATGTGAACAATCAAAAAATTTTTTTGTACCCGAATTACTAACACCCATCAAATTAGATAAATTTCTAAATAATACTTTAAATAGTAATCTAAAAAAATACAAAAAAATTTGTTTTGAACCAGAACATCAAAAATTAATTAAATTATTACAAGACTGTAACAAAAATCCTGAAAACTTAGTTTTACTTTTTGGTCCTGAGGGTGGCTTTTCTAATCAAGAATTAGATTTAATAAAAAAAAATAATTTTGATTTTTATGAACTTACTCCAACAATATTAAGATCAGTGGAAGCCATAACTGTAGGATTAGGAGTTATTAGATCTATTTTTTAAAAAGTTCGTATGGTTCAACAAGCTCATCACAAACTTAATAACGCAACTTGATACAAAAACAATTTATTTTTTTACTGCAAAAGTTTGAGATTTTAAATAAGCAGGCAAAAGTTTATAAACAAAATTTTTATCAGAGTTATATTTTTCAATTCCCATTTTGGCTATTTGTTCAGTAGAACAAACTTGTAAAATTTCAGTAAAAAAAATTGCCTGAGATTTTAAAATATCTTGAATTAATTTTTTATGAAGAGTTGTGCCATTACCAGAAAACAAAATATTTTTATCACCCAAATTTTTTTTAATTTCGTTTAGAAAAAAATCTATTTTTACATAATTTTTCTCTAAATTTTTAATTTCTATTTTTTTTAAAATATTATTTTCTATTTTATTGATTTCAAAAAAAACTTCGTCATTATAGGCATTCAAGAGCGTTATTAACAAATTTGCTTTTAAATTTTTATATTTATTTTGTAAAAGATCAAATGTTTCAAGGCTAAGAGCATGAAGCCCGTCTATGCCTATTAATGGTATTTTGTGAGCAAAACTTATACCATTTACTGTCGTTATAGCGACTCTTAACGATGTAAATGCACCAGGGCCATGGTCAACACAAATGAAATTTAAATCAGATATTTTTAAAGAATTTTTTTCTAAAAATTCTTGGATTAATGGAATAAGTATTGAACTAGCTTTTTTATTGCTTTCTTCAATTTTTTTGATAAGAATATTTTTTTTAAACAAAGATAGCTCCAGACCAGAATAACTAGCCTGGAGACTTAAAAAATTTAGGTTTATCATGCTAATCTAATCTTGATGCTTCTTAACTTTCTGTTTTTGGTAAAATATACTAAAGACATCGTCCTTTATTGTATTTTCTTTTTTTTCTATGATCTTACCACAATTCAAACACTTCCAACCTTCGAAGTTGATGAAGTGGTCAAAGAACGATTGCATTGTCATTAAACCATCGCACTTTGGGCACTTCATAATACCTACCCTCCTTTACATGATAAAAAAATTTCTTATTACTACTCAAAGTCATTAAAGCATTTTTTTATTGAATTGTAAAAAAAACAAAAATTTAGATAAAATATTCACTTATTAAGTATTATTTTTGAAATACAAAAATTATTTATTAAAAAATAACCTATCCAAATAACTTTGCAGAATGAAGGCAGCCGCTATCGAGTGACTATCTATTTTTTTTTGTTTCTCTTTATATTTTTTTCCCAAAAGATTTTCGGCTCTTTTACTACTCAGTCTTTCATCAAATAAAATCCATTTTAATTGATGAAATTTTTGCTCCAAAATTTTTTTTTGAGATGCTATCTTTTTTGTTTGTTCACTTTGAGTCCCTGAAAGAGTTTGAGGGTAACCAATAATAATTTCTTCTATACCCTCTTGCTCAATTGTTTCAGATATAAAAGAATCAAGTTCTTGTATATCAATTGTTTTATATGGTTTACAAGAAATTCCCAATTCATCAGAAATGGCAGAGCCCACCCATTTATCACCAAGATCCAGAGCTAAAATTTTCATAAAAAACTCATATAAAATGTAAAAATTGCAAAAAATATAAAAATACTTATTAAGATAATAATATAAAAATAGATTTTAAGGCTAAAAAAATTAAAATAAAAGGATTTTAGAGTGATACAAAAAGAAAAAAATGCCATCTATATAATAGATGGATCTTCACTTTTATACAGGTCTTATTATGGTTTACGATCACTAAGAACATCTTCTGGTTTATCAACGCAAGCAACTTACGGTTTTTGTAGAACATTACAAAAATTAATAGATAAATTTGACATAAAAAAAATGATTCTTGTTTGGGATAGTAAAGGTAAAACGTTTAGATCCGATATTTACGACAAATATAAGGCAACGCGTCAAGCACCCCCTAGCGATTTATTTATCCAAAAAGAACAAATAGTAAATATCGCAAATGCTATCAATTTATTACAAATTCAAAAATCCGGATATGAAGCAGATGACCTGATAGCCTCTATAGTAAAAATATATAAATCAAAGGAAATTGTAATAGTTGGTCCAGATAAAGACTTATTTCAATTATTATCTGACAATGTAGTTATTTATGACCCATTTAAAGATGAAATAATAGACAAAACTATTTTTGAAAAAACAAAGGGAATTTCTCCTCAAAAACTTAAATTTTTTTATTCTCTAGTGGGTGACTCTTCTGACAATATTCCCGGAGTCAAAGGCATAGGACAAAAGACGGCACTAGAACTCGTTAATAGTTTTGATTCTTTGCAAGATCTATACAAAAATTTAGACAAAATCAAAAAAGATAAAACTAGAGAGTTGTTATTAAATAATAAAGATAATGCATTTTTAAGTGAAAAACTTTTTAAGTTAGAAGAAATAGATTTAAATTTAAAAGAAAAAGACTTTGATTTTGATGAAAAAAATTGGATACATGCAATCTCATATTTTAAAGAATTTGAATTCAAAAGCTTATTAAAAACTTTAGAAAAACAGTATCCAGAAACTAAAATCGCTGAAAAACAAGAAAAAAATTTAAAACAAACACAGCTTTCTTTGTTTAACAGCACAGAAAAAATAGAGCAACAAGATATAATCGAAGAAGATAACAGCTGGCAATATTATGTTATTAATAAAATAGAAGAACTAGAAAAATTTTTAAATAAAATAAAAACTGTATCAGAAATAGCTTTAGACACAGAAACAACCGGATTAAGTCCATTGCAAGATAAATTAGTAGGACTATCTATCGCTTTTAACAAAAATGAATCTTATTATATAAGCTTAGTTGAGATAGGCGTTGAAATTGGTTTAAAAATTTTAGAACCAACTTTTAAAAATAATAATATTAAAAAAATATTGCATAATACTAAATTCGACCAATTGGTTTTATATAATAATGGTCAAGAAATAAAAAAAATAATTTTCGACACACTAATCGCTGCAAATTTAGTAAGAACAGATGAGAACGAAAAAATAAACTTGAAATATCTTTCAAAAAAATATTTAAACCAAGATATGGCTACATTTAAAGATATTTTAGGAAAATATAAACATTTTGGTGAAATTCCAATACAAACAGCAGCAAAATATGCAGCACATGATGCTTTACAAACATATAAACTAAAATTTGTTTTAGAAGAAAAATTAAATCAAGATGAAAAACTAAAAAATATCTTTGAAAATATAGAAATGCCATTATCCCAGGTTTTATTTGAAATGGAATATTTTGGCATAACTTTAGACGCTGATAAGCTAAAAGAAATTGGTAAAGAAATAAAAAAAGATTTAGAAAATATAAAAATAAAAATTTTAGCAACTATAGAAACTAAAGAAAGATATAAAAAAGAACAAATTAACTTAAATTCACCACAACAAATAGAAACTTTATTGTTTGATGAATTAAAATTACCAGTAATAAAAAAGGGACAAAAAGGTCAACGAAGCACAGGACAAGAAGTGTTACAAGAATTAAGCAAAATTCATCCAGTTCCTGGTATGTTAATAAAATACAGAGAACTAGCAAAACTTGATAGCACTTACGTAGATCCATTAATTAAAAATATGAATCCAAAAACAGGTAGAATTCATACTTCTTTTAGCCAAACTATGGTTGCAACAGGTAGACTGTCTAGCTCAGAACCAAATTTACAAAATATACCAACAGCCCAAGGTTATGGAATAAAAATAAGATCAGCATTCGTTGCCCCAGCCGGAAAACTATTTTTATCTGCAGACTATTCACAAATTGAATTAAGAATCTTAGCTCATATGTCAAAAGATAAAAAATTAATAGATGCTTTTTTGCATGACAAAGACATTCATGCATATACCGCTAGTCAAATATTTGATGTTCCTATAGAGAAAATAGTACACGAACAAAGACAAACTGCTAAAAGAATAAATTTCGGCATAGTTTATGGTCAAACACCATTTGGATTATCGCAAGAATTAGGAATAAAACCAAGTCAAGCAAAAGAATATATAGATAAATATTTTCAAGAACATCAGGGAGTTGTTCAATGGATAGAAAAAACAATAGAACAAGCAAAACAAGATGGCTATGTACAAACCTGGTTAGGTCGGCGCCGTTATGTCCCAGACATAAATGAAAAAAATAGTACTCTTTTTAATATGGCAAAAAGAATAGCTATAAATAGCCCAATGCAGGGAACTGCCGCAGAAATTGTAAAAATAGCCATGATCAACTTAAATAATATATTTAAAAGAAAAAAAATGGATGCACATATAATATTACAAATTCATGACGAACTTATTATAGAATGCTTAAAGGAAGATATACAAAAAATTGAACCTATCGTAGAAAAAGCAATGAACACAGTTGTAGATTGGGATATTCCTTTAAAAACAACCATAAGAATCGGTGAAAATTGGGAACAAATAACCAAGTAAATATAGCAAAATATTTTTGACTTTTATTTAAAAAGAAGGCAAAATATACATGTTTAATTCGTTTTTAATATTTTTTCTTTAAATTAATGAAATTAATGGTTTTTAAAGTAAAATTAAACTCAAAAATGTAATTTTCTAATAAAGTAAAGGATTCAAAATGGCAACGAGTAAAAGCGGCGGCTCTACGAGTAATGGTCGTGAAAGTCAAAGTAAACGCTTAGGCTGTAAAAGATTTGGTGGACAAGGGGTAAAATGTGGAGAAATTTTGGTCCGTCAGAGAGGAACTAAATTCTTTCCTGGTGTTGGAGTAAAAAAAGCAGGAGATGATACTCTTTTTGCCATGAAAGACGGCTTTGTCAAATTTCATGTTGGATTAAAAGGAAAAAAATTTGTATCAATAGTAGAAGAAGTATCTTAATTTATAGGAAGAGTAGGAAAAATCATGGTAACTCGCAAAATTGATTTTTTAAAATATCGTTATATATGTTTATCAGCTTCTGTTTTATTGTTAATTTTTGGTTGTATTCTATATTTTGCAAAAGGCGGTTTTAAATATAGTATAGACTTTGTTGGAGGAGCTGAAATAAGAGCATCATTTCAAGAACCAATTAAAGCAAATGTTTTAAGAGACGCTCTTTCAAAAAAAGGCTGGCATGATTATAATTTGCAAAGCATTGGAAACTCAGAGAAAGAGTATTTTATAAGAGTAAGTGGTCAAATAAAAAATTTAGAAGATAGGTTTTCTCAAGATATAAAATCTGAAATTTCTTCAAATCAGATGATCGTTGAAAATATAGATTATGTTGGCGCTGAAGTTGGTAAAGAAATGAAAAATAATGCATTAATTGCAATTATTTTATCTCTTTTTGTTTTACTAGGGTATATAACAATTAGATCTAAATACGCTTATGCTGTTGGAGCTATTGTTGCATTAATTCACGACCTTTTGGCAGTTTTAGTATTTTTATTAATATTTAATGAACTTATTTCAGTTAATATTTTAGCTGCAATTTTATCTATTTTAGGCTATTCTTTAAACGACACAATCGTTATTTTTAATAGAATTCGCGAAAATTTAAAAAAACATAAAGATATGTCTTCTTATGACCTAGTTAATTTAAGCATAAATCAAACACTTACTAGAACTTTACTTGTTAGTTTCGCTACTTTATTGGCTGTATTATCTTTTTACATTTTTGGTGGAGAAGTTTTAAGAGGCTTTTCATTTGCCATGTTAATAGGCATAATTGTTGGTACATATTCTTCGATATATATTGCTAGTCCTATAATGATGTTGTTTGGAGGTCTTTCTGTTAGAAAATAACTAACATTTGAAAATTAAAGTTATTTAATAAATAATTATTTTAAATTGTTAGTTTCTGTTTTTTAAAATTTGATTTTGTTTTTTTATTTCTAATTTTTTAATAAATATAATAAATATAAAGTTGGTATGATGAAAAAATCTAATGATGTAACTAATAAAAAATCTGTTACTGAAAAAAAAAGTAGTAACAAAAAATCTGAAGGAAATCAAAGCGACTTAACGCAAAATTTTAATTTAAATAATGATAATAATTTAGATTTAGAAACTAATATTAATCAAGATTTAAAAAGTAGCTCTTCAAGCTATTCTGAATCAGAATCAATTCCTGAAACAACACAAAAAGATTTGATTGATCAAGAATTAGAACAAAATCTTAATCAAGAAATTAAAAAAACAGAAATCAGCAATAATAATAATAATAATAATAATAATAATACAAATGATAAGATAAAAGGCTCTGTTAATGTCCAAGAATTAAAAGAAATGCCTATTACAGATCTTGTAAAATATGCTTTAGATCTTGGAATAAAAGATGCAGCCAGCTTAAGAAAACAAGAAATTATTTTTAAAATTTTAGAATTCTTATCAAATAAAAAAATTGATATTTTCGGTGAAGGAATATTAGAAAGACTTCCTGATGGTTTTGGTTTTTTAAGATCTCCTAAATTTAATTATATGCCAGGACCTGACGATATTTATGTTTCACCTGTTCATATAAAAAGATTTGGTTTACGTACAGGCGATGTTATCAAGGGAACATTAAGAAAACCCAAAGAAGGTGAAAAATATTTTGCTTTACAAAGAGTTGAAAGTGTAAATTTTCAACTTCCTACAAGTTCTCACAGTAAAACTGTTTTTGAAAATCTAACTCCTGTTTTTCCGGATGAAAAATTCAACCTTGAAGGCGATCCTTCAATAATAGCTACAAGATTAATGGATCTTTTTGCACCTATAGGTAAAGGACAAAGGGGTATGATAGTTGCTCCTCCAAAGACTGGTAAAACTACTCTTTTGAAAGAAATAGCAAATACTATTACTAGAAATCATCCAGAAGTAATAATGCTCATTCTCTTGATTGATGAACGTCCAGAAGAAGTAACCGATATGCAACGTTCTGTTAAAGCTGAGGTTGTAAGCTCAACTTTTGATGAATATGCTACAAGACACGTTCAAGTAGCCGAAATTGTTTTGGCTAAAGCAAAACGTTTAGTAGAATGCGGTCATGATGTTGTTATTTTGCTAGATTCTTTGACAAGATTAGCAAGAGCATATAACACACTTGCACCTTCATCTGGTAAAGTTTTAAGTGGTGGTATTGATGCAAGCGCATTACAAAGACCTAAAAGATTTTTTGGTGCAGCTCGAAATGTAGAAGAAGGTGGTTCTTTAACCATAATAGCAACCGCTCTTGTTGAAACTGGATCCAGAATGGATGAAGTTATATTTGAAGAATTCAAAGGTACTGGTAACATGGAAATTCACTTAACACGTAAGCTTTCTAACAGAAGAGTTTACCCAGCCTTCGATTTGTTAAATTCTGGAACAAGAAAAGAAGAACTTCTTTTAAGTGAAGAAGATGTTAAAAAAATGTGGGTTTTACAAAAACTCTTAAACACTATGAGTACAATAGAAGGCATGGAATTTTTAATAGATAAAATGAAAAAAACAAAAACTAACGAAGAATTTTGGAAATTAATGAACAAAACCAAATCTTAAGTTTTTTATTTATATGTCTATAATTCTCGGGATAGAAACGTCATGCGACGAAACAGCCGCATCTATTTATGATTCAAAGGAAAAAAGATTATTATCAAGTTCTCTTTTTTCTCAAATTAAGCTACATGAAATTTACGGGGGTGTTGTTCCTGAAATAGCATCCCGTTCTCATCTTGAGAAAATAGACGTTATTATTCAACGTGCTTTAGATCAAGCAAATATAACTTTAGATAATGTTGATTGTATTGCCATCACAAATAAACCTGGTTTAGTTGGTTCGCTTTTAATAGGTCTTTGTTTTGCAAAATCAATAGCATTTGTAAAAAATAAAAAATTAATAGCAGTTGATCACATTGAAGGCCACATATTTTCTTCTTATTTAAATCAAGATTTTACTGTTCGCCAAGATATAGAATTTCCTCATATATGCTTGTCAGCTTCTGGAGGCAGTACTGCATTTTATTTAGTAGAAGATTTTGGAAAATATAAAATTATAGGCCAAACTCTTGATGATGCCGCAGGGGAAGCTTTTGATAAGGTAGCTAAAATAATAGGTTTTGGATATCCCGGGGGTGCCATAATAGAAAAAAGTGCCCAAAAAGTTAATTTTGAAGATTTTTTTAAATATCCCCGCTTAAAAAATAAAAAAGATTTAAATTTAAGCTTTTCAGGATTAAAAACTGCAGTTCTTTATGATTTAATAAACAAAAATTTTTATGATTTAAAAACAGGTCCTAAAAATATTACTTCTGATATACAAGATCAAGTTTCAAGTTCACTTTTAGTTTGTATATCAAATATTTTTGAAGATAAAATAAAACAGGCATTTAAATTATACCCGCAAACAAAGGCTTTTACTTTTGTTGGCGGAGTTGCCTGTAACAATTACATTAAATCAAGATTAGAAAATGTATGCAAAAAACTAAACAAACATTTTGTCAGTCCACACAGTAAATTTTGCGGTGACAACGCCGCAATGGTCGCTTTTGTTGGAGGATACAAAACTACAAAAAACGATTTTGCTGATTTGTATTTAGACGTTTTAAAATAAATTTAATTAAAATTTTAATTTAAATATAGGTCAAATTTATGGATTTTATGAAAAATGTTGTACTTATTTTATGTTTGGTATTTTTATTAGGTTGCTTAAAATTTAGCGTAGACAATAATGATTTAAAAGCTTTTGATATTAATCAAATTACTTTAGATAATCAAACTTATCCAATTGTAGTTTTGGGTGGTGGTATAGGTGGGTTAACAGCTTCAATTTATCTGGCTCAAGCAAACGTAGAAACTTTTTTAATACAAGGTGATTTGCCTGGTGGCGCTCTAACAATGTCACAAAGTGTAAGAAATTGGCCATCAGAAATTGATATTCCAGGCAAAAACCTTATACAAAAAATTGAAAATCAAGCATTAAAAAATGGTGTTAAATTTATAAATGGTCAAGTAGAATCTGTAGATTTTTCTAATTGGCCATATATCATAAATTTAAAAACTGATGACAATAAAAAAACTATTAAAGCTCTATCTTGCATTATTGCAATGGGGGCAACACCAAATTTTTTAAATATCACAGGAGAAAAAGAATACTGGGGTAAAGGGGTTTCAAATTGTGCAATTTGCGATGGCTCTTTGTACAAAAATAAGGTAGTAGCAATAGTTGGCGCTGGCAATGCCGCTATTACAGAAGGGTTATATCTTGCGGATATAGCAAAAAAAGTTTATGTCTTTGTAAGAAAAGACTCTTTAAAAGTTTCAGGTAAATTTGTTGATGAATTTTTATCAAAGCCAAATGTAAAAATTTTATATAACACCCA
>JBAZLD010000010.1:0-44039 GCA_041650475.1 Candidatus Babeliales bacterium
AAAATTAAACAGAATAAAATAGTTTTTTTCATATAATTTCTTTCGTTTATAAACAGAATGATATTTGATATTATTTATCAAACTTATTTTAAAAGGATGTTCCAAATCTTAAAAAAAGTGTCCAATCAAGACCCATATTTGTGCTTGCTATTGTATAATCACCCCCAAATCCAAAATTAAAATCACATTTTTTATATTTTTTAACATAATTAGCTTCTGCAAAAATTTTATGTTGAGATGAAGCTGGTTGTTCTGCATCTTCTATTCGTAAAGAACTGTTTTCCAACCTTGTATCTGGGTCCTTTGCATTTGTATCAGTAATAGATTCAAAAAATTCTTTTTGTTGTAAATAATAATCATAACCAACTCCTACACTCCAGTGCTTACTAATATTAACCGTTGGTGCCAATATAAAACTAAAAATTCCTCCTGGATTTACTGTTACTTTATATGCAGGAGGAAAAACAAACTCTTTTAAAAATTTTGTCATGGTTTCTTGATTTAATAATTCAATTGGATCAATTGGAGTAGATAAAGTTTGTTTTGAGGCAATTAATCTATCTTCTTTTGCTGAAAATAAATTATCAAAAGAAGCTCTTATCCATAATTGAATTAAATTGTGAAATAAATCTAATTTGCCTTCTGTGTAACAACCTAAACCAAAATGTCCTCCATTTCCAAGTCTTGGATATAATAAATTATCCCTGATGCTTCTTAATACTTCTGGAAATGTGTTTTCAAAATTATCAAGATTTATTTCATAACTTTTTAATCTGGGTACATTGGATATTAAGCTTGTTGGAAATATTCCTTCAAGTCCTAAATCCAATTTAAAACTACTCATGTTTAAAGTATTTAATCCAGCTTTTAGTCGAGTATCTCCCATGCCATATTTTAGTATATAAGCATCTTTTATATTAAAACTTGTACCATCACCCTGAAACATATTTGCCAATTGTTGTTGATCTTTAAAACTTAACCAAAAATTTCTTTCTGCTACTTGTAATGAAGTGTTTAACTGAAAGGTAAATGGACCTGTAACAAATCCGGCTTGTAGTAATGCGCCGGCTTTTCTTTCTTGAATAGATATTTTTTTAAACAAAGGTATTACGCTTGAGACTTCTGCTGATGTCATATTTTCTTGCATTAAGTCTGATATAACTTTTTCAAGTGCATCTATTGCTGTTTGATTATCTGTTAATTTTAAAGCTTCATCTATAGAAAAATTCATTTTATTTGTATTATTAAAAAACAAATTTAATAATATTCCACCATATTCTATAGCTGTAAGTTTTACTGGAATTAAATATAAAGCGTCTCGCCCCTTAGGTGGTTTGGTGTTATTCCAAAGAGGTGTTTCGATATTTACTACAACATTGATAAGATCATTCAATATATTAGGATTAGCTTTTGTTTGAAGACTTATTTGATCATTAATATTTTTTATTTCAGTTAAATTTATATCTATATTTTCAAGGTCGAGATTTATATCTTCTATATTATCTATATTATTAAATTTAATATCATCTTGCGAAAAAATATAAGTACTAGATATAAAAATAAAAGACAAAACAAGTTTTTTCGTATTTCTCATAAAAGCTTTCTATTTTATTTATAATCTAATTTTAATTTTTTAATTTACTCTAAAAAATTAGGCTTAATTTGAAAAGTTGAGAACAAATTTAACGTATAATTCTTAAATGTAATTGAAATAAAAGTCAATTTAACAAGTTTTTATATAATATTTTTACGAATTATATTTATATATATCAATAGTCTTTATTGTCAATATTTACAAGTTATATTTGACAATTCATTTTAATAGTTTTAATACTAATTATGGTAAAAAATAATCATTTTGAAAGGGATTTAAGATGTCCGAAGTCATTGAAGCTGTTAATTGGGTTAAGGTTGCGGCATGTATAGCTGCAGGTCTTTGTATGGGAATTGGATCTTTAGGCCCTTCCTTAGGGCAAGGCTTTATTGGGGGAAAGGCGTGTGAAAGTATAGGTAAAAAGCCTGAAAGTGCTGGCCTTATTACAAGAACCATGGCCGTGGCTTTAACTTTTGCAGAATCTTCAGCTATTTATGCATTATTGGTAGCATTAGTTTTAATGTTTGTTGTTGCAAGATAAAATATAACAAGTTGAGTCATGTTTAACTTAACCCTTCTTTTACAAGTTCTAAATTTTTGGATAACTTACTGGTTTTTGAACAGGTTTATGTTTAAACCTGTTTTATTATTTTTAGAACAAAAAAAGCAAAAAGATTTGCTTTTAAAAAGTAAAATAGAAAAAAAAGAAAATATTTTGTTAAAAATTGAAAATAAAAAAATTGAAAATTTTTCTGTTTTTAAAGAAAAAATTTTTAAAAAATACAAATTTAAATCTCCAGAGTTAGAACAAATTTCAACAAATATTCAATTTAAAAAAGTCGATAAAAATGAGGCAGATAAACTTATTCAGGTTATAAAAGATATACTTGTAAAGAGAGTTCCTCATGTTGATTGATTTTGGAGACATTTTTTTTAGATTATTTATATTTTTTCTGTTTTCTTTAATTATTTACAAATTAATAAAAGATATACTTTTGCCTATTTTGTATAAGCAAATTGAAAAGATAAAACAAGATAGAAGAGATTTAAAAGAAAAAAAAAATTTACTTGATGCTACGTATCAGACTTTAAAAACAGAAATAAAAAATCAAAAAGATATTTTTATTGTGCTTGATAAAAAAGTACAAATTTGGTTTACAAATGTAAGCTTGGAAAATAAAAAAAAGGAAGAAGAATATAAGCTTCTTCATGATAAAATTGAAAACAAAAGAGAAATACAAGTGCAAAATTTAAATTTGTTAAAAATACAACAAGCAATAATTCCTGAAGCTATACTTAAGGCAACAATAAAACTTAAAGAATTATATAAAGAACAAAAGGGTTTGGATTTATTAAAAGAACTTGTAATAAAAATTGAGTCTGAAAATGCAAATAGAAGCTAATATTATCGCCAAAAAATATGCAATAGCATTTTTGAATTTATATATCAATGAGTTAACAGAACAAGACATTTCTGCTTTTTCGAAATTATCAGATTTTTTAATAAAAAATAGGCAATTTTATGTTTATTTAGGTATCCCAGGAATTTCTTATTTAATAAAACATAAAGCTTTAAATAGAATAGCTCAAGAATTGAATTTATGTAAACCAATAAAAAGATTAATGTTTATTGTATTGGATCATGGAAGAATAGATATTTTAGATAAAATTTTAAAACAAATAGATAGCTGTTATAAAATTGAAAAAAATATAGAATCATTTTTTGTTACCACTTCTCATGAAATTTCTGAATTTGAAAAAAATAAAATTTTAGAATTTATTAAAAAAGCAACAAATTCGGAAGTTAGAGCAAGATTTTTAGTTAATAAAAATTTGATTTGTGGTTTTAGAATTAAAAGTTATAAATTTTTATGGGAACGATCTATATCTAAACAACTTCGAGATGTAAGAAAATTTATATTTGAACAGGCGGGACTATGTTAGAAAGAGAAACGGATATTATTTCTTTGCTTGAAAAAGCATTGAGTGCGCAGCCTCAGGAAAAATTAGAAGAAATTGGAACTGTTGTAAAAGTTGGTGATAACATTTGTAAAGTTTATGGTTTAAAAAATGCTGTTTATGGAGAGCTGATTGAATTTGAAAAGGGTGCAAGAGGTATTATTTTAGATTTGGATGAGGATTATGTTTCTGTTGTTTTACTTGATACATCAATAAGTGTTGTAGAACAGGAAATTGCAAAGAGAACAGGTGATGTTTTTCGTATTTCAGTTGGAAATAAGTTATTAGGACGCGTTATTAACGCTATAGGCAAACCTCTTGATGCTTTAGGAGCAATTCAATCTGAAGAAAAGCTTTCGGTTGAAAGATTAGCTCCAGGAATTATTTCAAGAATACCAATAAATCAATCTTTAGAAACTGGAATTACAATTATAGATTCACTTTTTCCTATTGGTAAGGGACAAAGAGAATTAATAATTGGTAATAGAAGCACCGGTAAAACTTCTATTGTTTTAGATGCTATATGCCATCAAAAAGGTAAAAATGTAATTTGTGTTTATGTTTCTATTGGACACAAAAAGGCTGATACTGCGAAAATAGTATATAAATTAGAAAAAAGGGGTGCTCTAGATTATACAATCATTGTTGATGCGGATGCGAAAGAGACGGCTTTAAATCAATTTTTAGCTCCTTACGCAGGATGTTCAATTGCTGAATATTTTATGCATCAAGGTAAAGATGTTTTGATAATTTATGATGATCTTTCTAAACATGCAATTGCATATAGAGAATTATCATTGCTTTTAAGAAGACCTCCTGGACGTGAAGCTTATCCAGGAGATATTTTTTATATACACTCTCGCTTATTGGAAAGAGCTTGTAAACTTTCTGCTGACGAAGGTGGTGGATCTTTGACAGCCCTACCTGTTACGCAAACTCAGGGAGATGATATTTCAGCTTATATTCCAACAAATTTGATTTCTATAACAGATGGTCAAATTATCTTAGACACAAGTCTTTTTAATAATGGTATAAGGCCTGCAGTAAATATAGGTTTATCAGTTTCTCGTGTTGGTGGATCCGCTCAAACTAAGGCAATGAAAAAAGTGGCAGGTACACTAAAATTGGAATTGGCTCAATATAATGAATTGTTGGCATTTGCGCAATTTGGATCAGAACTCGATAAATCAAGCCAACAAGCATTAGACAGAGGGTGTAGAGCAATTGAAATATTGAAGCAACAAGATGGAATAACATATTCTTTTGTTGATCAGGTTATATTTTTATTTTTATTAAAAGAAAATTATTTGGACGAATTAGATTTGAATAAAGTTAAAGAATTTTCTGTACAATTTGCAAGTTTTGTAAGAGGTACAATGCTGCATGTTTATGAACATATTTTGCAAACAAAAGATTTGGATGAAAAATCTATATCTCATTTAAAAGAAGCAGTTAAAGATTTTAAATTTATATTGTGAAAAAATTAATTTTAATTTTTGTCTTTTTGTTTTTTTTTACATCTTGTGCAAGAAAACAAAAAGACATTTTTTATTTTCCCCAAAAAGAACCTTCGATTAAGCCAAGCAAGCTTTCTTTACCATATGTTAAGCAAATTAAAATTGAAAAAACTAAGACAGGCAACAATATTTTTTGGAAAGCTAATCTTGATAAAAAAGCCTTAAATAATCTAGAAAAAAAAGGTTATAAATTTATTGGATTTAATATTTATAAGCTTGTTAGAGAATCTATTATCCCAAAAAAACCTATTAATAAAAAACCTATAAAAAATTATAATTATTTAGATAAATCGGCTTTAATAAAAAAAATTCAAGAAGAAGTAGAATATAAAAAATGCTATATCATAAAAATTGTTTTCTTTTTTGATAAAAAAATAATAGAAGGTCCAACGAGTCAAATAATTTTTGAATGATAAAAAAAATTCCCTCCAACTTAGGACAAGCTGGAGGGTTGGGGGGGCGAACAATACTTTTTGTATTGTTCATTTAGGGACTCTTTAAATTTCTTTTTATAAAATTTTTAAAAAAAATTTCTATCAAAAATTAGTTTTGTTTAATCAAGCAAGATAGTAGCAATCTGTTTTTTTCCTGTCAAGAAAAAATAAAGAAAAAAGAATTTAGTTTTATTGCATAAGAATTTTTTTTCTTTATTTTGTGGATAATAAGAGTTACTATTTTTTAGATAAAATCTATATATAAAAATGGCTTTTAAAAATAATAGGGGAAAAAAATAATGTTATGCAATTTAAAAAATTTAAAAAGATTTTTTCTGTTTGCAGGAGATCAAAAAATAGAACATTTAAATAAAGACTTTTATGGACAAGATATTCCAGAAGAGTGTTTGGATCCAAAACATCTTTTTGAAATTGCTAGTAAATCAAGAATTAGTGCTTTTGCTACGCAGCTAGGTTTAATAGATTTATATTCAAAAGATTTTGAAAATATAAATTATGTTGTAAAGCTTAATTCTAAAACTGATTTGGTTTCTATAAAAATTTCTGATCCTATTAGTCTTTTATTAAATACTGTTGAGCAAGTTGTGGAATTTAAAAAATCCACAGGTTTGCCAATAATAGGTATTGGTTATACCGTTTATCTTGGCAGTAAATACGAAGCAAAAATGTTAAGTGAGGCAGCGCAGTCTGTTTTTAAAGCACATCAAAATGGTTTGATTGCAATTTTATGGATGTATCCAAGAGGAATTTCTATAAAAAATGAATTTGATGTAAATTTGATTGCGGGTGCTGCAGGAGTTGGTGCTGCATTAGGAGCAGATTTTGTCAAAGTAAATGTTCCTGAGGCTAAAAATGTTATAGATAGTTCTAATTTTTTAAAAAGAGTTTCTGGAGCTGCTGGTAAAACTAAAGTACTATGTTCTGGCGGAAAAAAATACGATAACAAAGAAGAATTTTTAGAAAAAATTTATTATCAAATTAAAATTGGTGATGTAAGTGGTTGCGCAATAGGTAGAAATATTTATCAAAATAAAGTTGAAGATGCAGTAAAATTTTGCAAAGCAATAGCAAGTATAGTTTTAGATGATAATGACCTTGATCAAGCAAAAAAAATTTTGCAAAAATGATAGGGGTACGTTAATGCTGACCAAAAGAGTAAAAGAATATTTAAAATTTTTAAAAAGTTGGTTTTTGACTAGCGGTAAGGTTTTGTGGGGAATGTGGAAACTTACAAAATTGCCTCAACCAGCAATAACAATTTTTGGAGGAAATGGCGCAAAGGTTGAAAGTGAAGATTCTAATAAAGCATATGATTTAGCAAAAAAATTAACTTTAAATGGATATTCTGTAATCACAGGTGGTGGTTATGGAATTATGCGTGCTGCAAACAAGGGATCTTATGATGCAGCTAAAGAAATGGGATTATTGAATGGCGGAGATTATACTAAAATGACATCTCTTGGAATAACATTAACTTGTTTTAGACATGAAAACTTAAATCCATATTTGCATGAAAAACTTTTCATGAAACACTTTTTTTCTAGAAAATTACTTTTAGTTAGATATTCTGTAGGTTTTATAGTTTTTCCTGGTGGATTTGGTACGTTGGATGAACTGTTTGAAATTGTTACATTGGAACAATGTTCTAGAATGCCAAAAATGCCTATAATTTTAATTAATAAATCTTATTGGAATCCTATAATTGATTGGTTAAAAGAAACGGCTTTAAAACAAAATTATATAGAAGAAAGACATTTAAATATTATTTCAGTTTCTGATAGCGTGGAAGAAATTTTTAATATTATTGAAAAATATTGTAAAGACAAAACCGATCCACAAAACCTTCTGTTTAACAGATAATTATTTTAAATGCTTTTTTAGTAATTCTTGTAATATTTTAGGATTTGCTTTTCCATCAGTAGTTTTCATTATTTGACCTACAAAAAAACCAAATAATCTATCTTTTCCTGATAAATATTCTTGTACTTGATTTGGGTTTTCAGTTATTACCTGTAAAACAATTTTTTCTAAATCTTGCACAGAAACTATTTGTGATAAATTTTTTTCTTTTATTATATTTATTGGAGATTTACCTGAAGTTGCCATTTCTAAAAAAATTTCTTGGGCAACTTTATTATTTATATTTTCTTTATCTAGTTCTTGTAAAAGTTCAGCCAATAAATTTGGCTCTATTTTAGAGTCTCTTAAATTTATTTTTTGCTCTTTTAAATATCCAAGTAAGTCTCGAATTATCCAGTTACATGCAAGTTTTGAATTTTTACAAAATTTTGTTGTTTGCTCAAAAAAATTTGCAAGATCTATATTAGAAACCAATATATCTGCTTCGTAATTTGAAATATTGTATTCTTTTTGAAATCTTAATAATTTTTCATGAGCAAGTTCTGGAATTTCTTTTTTTATTTTTTCTATCCATTCTTGACTAATTTCTAATATTGGAAGATCTGGTTCGGTAAAATATCTATAATCTTCTGCTTCTTCTTTTGATCTCATAAAAACTGTTTTGTGAGATTTGGAGTCCCAGGATCTTGTTTCTTGCTTTATTTTTTGTCCAGATTCTAAAAGAGAAATTTGTCTTTCTATTTCGTGATCTATGGCTTGACCTATAAATTTAAATGAATTTATATTTTTAAGTTCAACTTTGGTGCCAAGATTTTTATCAGTTTTTTTCTTTACTGAGATATTTACATCACCTCTAAAAGAACCTTCTTCCATGTTTGCATCACTGATATTAAGATATTCTACTATTCTTTTTAATTGTGT
Organism: Candidatus Babeliales bacterium; assembly: GCA_041650475.1. Taxonomy (GTDB): domain Bacteria; phylum Babelota; class Babeliae; order Babelales; family UASB340; genus JAIPGX01. The sequence goes on from JBAZLD010000010.1 coordinate 8,307, forward strand.
TAAATAAGCTTTTGTTTCTTGAGAATTTGACATATTCGGATAAGAAACTATTTCCAGTAATGGTGTTCCAGCTCTATTTAAATCTACCCAACTTTCTGTTTCAGTTGCATGTAAATTTTTTCCTGCATCTTCTTCCATATGTATTCTAATAATGCGAATTTTTTTTGTTTGATTATCCGGTAAATCTATTATTAAATAACCTTCTTGACATATAGGTAGATTATCTTGAGTTATTTGAAAATTTTTTGGCAAATCCGGATAAGAGTAATGTTTTCTTGCGAATTTTGAAATTTGTGTAACTTTACTATTTGTTGCGATACCTGCCATTATTGCAAAATCTATAACTTTTTTATTAAGAGATGGTAACGTTCCTGGGTAACCAGCGCAAATTGGACAAATATTCTGATTTGGTTTATCTCCAAATTTGTTTGGACATGAACAAAAAATTTTTGATTCAGTTTTTAGTTGAACATGAATTTCCATGCCAATACAGGCTTGATAATCAGGATATTTGTTTATCATTGTTTCTTTCTCTATTTAACTTTGTCTATTTTAAATTGAGTATCATCAAATTTTTCATTGCTTTCTAAAATGATTTTACATTTTAATTCTTTTTCAAGTTTAAGTATAGATTGGAATTCGTTGTTTATAATGTATTTAAAAATAGAGGGTGAGGTAAGTAAAATTATTGATCCCTTTATATTTTGACTTATAACATTATTTTTAAAATTTCTTAAAATTTCAAAACTTAATGTAGAAATTGATTTTATAAATCCATAAGACTTACATGTTGGGCATACATTTGTAAGTTGTTGAACAAGTGTTTTTCCTGAACGTTTTCTTGTCATTTGAACAAGTCCAAATTCAGAAATTTTTAAGGCAACTGATTGATATTTATCTTTTTCTCTTAATGTTTTTTCTAAATGTTTTGACAATCTTTGTCTGTTTGCTGTATTTGCCATATCAATAAAATCTATGACAATAAGACCTCCAATATTTCTTAATCTTAATTGTCTGACAATTTCTTCTGCTGCCTCTAAATTATTTTTTAAAATAGTATCTTCAAGGTTATCTTTTCCTGTAAATTTTCCCGTATTTACATCAACTACCGTCATAGCTTCTGTTGTTTCTATAATTAAAGAACCGCCAGATTTTAAAAAAACCTTTTTTTCTAATGCCTTTTCTATTTGTTTGTTTACATCAAATTTTTCAAACAAATCTGGAGGTGACTGATAAAATTTTATTTTATTTGATTGTTCTGGAGTAAAATTTTTTACAAATTTATATAAGGTTGATTGTTCTTTTTGATCATCTACAAGAACAGTATCAATATCTTCATCTAAATGATCTCTTATTGCCCTTAAAGAGACAGATACGTCTTGATATACTTTGTCTCCACATTTTGCTTTTTTAAATTTTTTTAATATTGAATTCCATGTTGATATAAGAAATGAAAGATCTTTTTTTATATCTTTTTCATTTCGATCTTCTGCTGTAGTCCTAATAATGGCACCCATTTTTTTAGGCAAATTTTTTAATAAAATTTCTCTTAATCTTATTCTTTCTTCTTTGTTTTCTATTTTTTTTGAAATACCTATCTGTGGGATATTTGGCATTAAAACTACAAATTTACCTGGCAATGTAAAACAAGTTGTTAATTTTGCGCCTTTTTCATATACAGGTTCTTTTAATACTTGCACTAAAATTTCTTCTTTAGCTGAGAAAATTTTATCTATGCTAATGGCATTTTTTATTTTTTTTTCTAAAATATCTTGTTCTTTTGTTTCATCTACTTGTAAAAATTCTGCAGTTTTTTCTGTGGCTAAAGCCCTATCTATTTCTGAAATATGCAAAAAACCAGCTTTTTTTTGACCGATATCAACAAAAGCTGTTTGAATGCCAGGAAGAACTTTTGATACCTTACCTTTAAAAAAACATTTTTCTAAATCTTCTTTTGTTTCGGTATCAAAATATATATCTGACAATTTATCTTTTTCTAGTATAGCTACTCTTGTTTGCCAGCTATTTTTATTTATTAAAATTTTTTTCAAAATATGCTCCGAAAAAATAAATATTATAAATTTGCCTGTCTATTGTTGCAGTTACTAATATACATTATAAACAATCTTGTTAATAATGAGTAGAAATTTTAAAGAAAATATGTTAAAGTGTCTGTCTACGGTATTTTGAATGTTATTTTTTTTCTAATAGAAGGGTTATTTTTTATGGTTATTAACAAAAAATTATCATTGTACGCTTTTTGGGTTTTAGTTTTAGTTTTGTTTGGTCCTGGTTGTGGCAAAAAAAAGACAGTTGTTGCTGATAAAAAAGAAATAAGCAAAACTGTAGCCTTAGGTGATGAATTAAATAAGATACCGTTAGCAAATGAAAATGAAGAAGTAGAAGATTTCTTGGTCAATGGCGATGATAATAACATTTCTGAATTCGCTTTTGTTGATGAAGAAAATGCTAATTTAGATGAAAATAAAGAAAGTTTAAAAGATTTATATTCTGCAGCAGATAATAAAGATTCAGAAAATTTAGTTGCTTCTGCCAAAGGTGATTTTTTTGGAAATGAAAAAGATGAATCATATGTTTCTTGGCAAGAATATGGTGATGAATCTACACAGCAAGATAATCAATTTAAAAAAGTTTATTTTGATTTAAATAAAAACAATATAAAAGCAGGTCAAGCAGAAAGTTTGAAAGCTGACATAGAATTGGCAAAACAAGCAGTAAAAGATGGTAAAACAATTGCAATTCATGGTCACTGCTGCAAATTGGGTGCACCAAGTTATAACTTATCTCTTTCCGAAAAAAGAGCTTTAGTTATAAAAAATGAAATGGTAAAAAATGGAATTCCTGAAGAAAAAATAAAGACTGTTGGTTGCGGTCAAGAAATTCCTGCGGTTGTTATTGATGAAACAGGAAAAAATAAAAAAGAGCTAATTGCATCATTGGCTCCTAATCGTAGATCAGAGATTTTGATTACAAATTAATTTTTTAATAAATTAATAAAATTTAATACAATTTATTGCCATATTAATTGTTTATACGATTAATATGGCAATATTATTTAGTACGGTAATATTGGTGATTGTGGGGATGTTTTATCCATAGGCGTATAAAAACCCATTCCAAATTTTTTTTCAGGAGCTAAAGTAGAGCGCATTGCAGGTAAAGCTTTGGGTGGAATAAAAAAAATTGCTTTATCTGGTGTATAAACATATAAATAGTTTACTTTTTTAAAAAAATCGCCCTTTGGTGTATAAATTTTACGTCGTTCGATACCTTCGTCTGTAAAACCTATTTCATATGTGCCTTTTTTAAATGGCTTTAATTTTTTTAACGAAAATTTATATTCTGTTTTTTGAGTTTCTATTGTAATTTTATATGCTTTGTTTAATTTTTTTGTATTAAAAATTTGTGCTTGATTTGTGCCTATTTTAAATATCGATGACGTTTTATCATTTTTTTTTCTGTTTATTTTAATTAACATGTTTTCTGTTGTATTATTTTTAAATTTTGTTTCTGAAAGTATTGGTAAAATAGAAAACAATTCTTTTGAGATAAAACAAGTAGAAAATAAGACTAAAATAAATTTTTTCATATTAATCTCCCCCCTAAAAATAAAATAACAAATATTATTATATTTTCTAATATAAATTAATTTTAATATAAAATTTTTATTTTTATCAATAATTTTGAAATTTTGGCAGCAAATAGAAAAGGGCATGATTAATCATGCCCTTTTCTTTCTAAAATATATTTATATTTTTTTGTAAAATTTATAATATAATTAACTCTTGATTTTCATTGAAGTCAAGTGGTATAAAAGTTCTGGTTTCTAGTTCTTGTAGTGTTATTTCTTTTATTTTTTCTGTACCATCAATATTTGTTGCTTTTATAATTATATTGTTACATTTTTTTAAAAAATCTGTTGATAGGAAATTTGTGGGCTGTATTAATTGTGCTTCTATCATTTCTTCTGGTGACATCATATTTATAATGATTCTTGATCCCATAGATTTTAATCTATATGTCCAGTTTTCCTTGTTAAATATTAAATGTATTTCGATGTCTCCCCCTGTAAAATTTAAAAAACAAGTTTGTTCAGATATTGGTCTTGATTGAGCTAAGCCTGCGGATAATGTTTGTGCGCCTAATAAGCAAGATAAAAGTATAAAAATAAATTTCTTCATCGATAACCTCTCTAAATTTAAAAATTAATAATTATTATAATTATTTAGATAGAACATATTGCTATGTATTGTTATTATTTGGTTCTATGAATATTAAAATAAGAATCGCTATTCTCAGGTGGATCTTTAAAAATTATTGTTCCTGGAACAATGCAGTCTGTTGCAAAAGTAATTCCTATTATTCGTCCTATTGTAGTTCTTATAAGGATGTGGTTATACTTTTTTAAATATTCTGTAAAAAACGTTTGGCATTGTTCAGGTTCAAGACTATATGTTATTTCATCACCTGTAGTTAGATTTATTTTCAAAATTTGACTTGTTTTATTATAAAAAGAAGTTTTTTTAGGCTTTGGATTTGATAGAGATTGACCTGCGGATAATGTTTGTGCTCCTAACAAGCAGGATAAAAGTATAAAAATAAATTTCTTCATCGATAACCTTTCTAAATATTTTATTTTTAACTATTTATTTTTTAACGAAAATTAAGTTGTCTTCTACCTGCACCTCTTCTAGCTCCAGGAATAATCATTTGCCGAACAATTGGGGTAGATATAGGGTAAATTTCAATAGTATTATTTGATGGTGTAGTGATTAATAATTTAAAAAACGAAATTCTTCTTGCTTCTGGAATACCAAATTCGTCAGCTTCTTCTGTTAAAACTATTTCAGTTGTTAAATTGTTTATTATATAAGTTCCTGTTCCAATTGTATCTGTAGGTCTGCTTTTTAATACAAAACTTTTACCATCAACATTTATGGTTATTGTAGAATCTTGTCTTAATGAATCTGTATTTAACTGAACTGAACTTCTTCTAGAGATTTGACTGGTGGTTAAATTTGGATTGTTTGTTCTTTTTCTTGAGATAGAAATATCTTTATCTAAATTATTTTGAAATGTTGTTGTATTTATACCTCTTGCTCTTGATGAATTTATAGCTCTTGCTGATAAAATTCCTGAGGACATTATACTTGTTAAAAATAGAAAAATAAGTTTTTTCATAAGATTCCTAATTAAAGGGTTAATATTGTATTTTATTTATATTTGAAATAATTTTACTTGATATTAAAAAAATAGGCAAATTTTTTTAAAAAAGGCATTTTTTGTTAAAAAATTAAGTTTGGTACTTAAAATTTATTGATTTTTGTTAAAAATTATTAAGAATCCAAATTTAGACTAATTAAATCTTTTTCAAAACTGTTTAAAGCAAATGTAATTTTTTTTTGAAGTTCGCGTTCTTCTGGAGTTATTGATGTATTGTTGTCAATTTCTTTTAAAAGTTTAGCAGTTAATTTATAGCGCTTTTCTATATAATTTTCTATGAATTTTTCTTTTATAAAATTTAATAGTATCAAATTAATTTGATATTTTATGCTATTTTTGTTCAATTTTTCTTCTAAATTTTCGTATAAAATAGAAAAAATTTCAACATTATCTAAATCTTTAATTATATTTGAAAACTTTTTTATAGCTTCTAAAGAAGATAAGTTTTTAATGCTTTCTACAAAATCTCTAACTAGATCTTCAAATCCTTCTGAGCTATCAGATGCAAAACTAGATTCTGAATCAGTATCACTTTCTATTGGATCAAGATAAAAATTTTCTTCACTAGATGTAGATTCTGATTCATCTAAGCGATTTGCAAAATCATTGTCTGAATTAAAGGTTTCAGTGCTAAAGTTAGAATGTATATCATCTTCTATTTCATTTCCGATTGCACAAATTGTTTTATTGCAATCTAACATCAAAAATAATAATAAAAAAAATTTACAAAAATTTTTCATAAAATTCATAAAATTAACTCCTATAAATAAAACTAAACTAAATAAAGTAAAGCAAATGGACATGTAAGCATATAAAATTTTTAAAAAAATACAAATTATTGTGTAGGTACAATATAAATTTTGCTTTTAAATTTAGATAAATCTATTTGATTAATAAGCTTATGGACTGTAGAGAAAGAATTTGATTTTAAAAATATTTGTCTCGATTCTACTTTTTGAATTTTATAAACAGCAGGTTTTATTGGACCTAAAATTTTTATTTCAAAATTTTGTTTTTGATTTATAGTTTCTAATTCTTGAAAAAGATTATAAGCATCTTTTTCTATCTGTTCAGTACTATTATTTTTGAGCTCAATTTGTACCAATCTTATAAATGGTGGATATTGTACTAATTGTCTAAATTCTAGCTCTTGTTTGCAAAAATCTAAATAATCTTGTTCATGAAGATAGTTAAAAATTTTATGTTCTTGCATTGTTTGTACAATAACACAACTTTTATTATTGGCTCTACCGGATCTGCCTGCAACTTGAATTAGTTGCTGCAAAGTTGTTTCACTTGCATTAAAAACAGGAAAATGCAAATTCAAATCTGCCCATAAAATACCAACAAGTGTGATTTTGGTGAAGTGATAGCCTTTGGTTATTAACTGTGTGCCAACTAATATATCTATGTCGCCATGTTCAAATTTTTTTAAAGTTTCTTGCCACGCTCGTTTCTTGCTTGTTGAATCTAAATCCGCTCTTTCTACCTGTGCTTGAGGGAATAATTTTTTTATTATATTTACTACTTGTTGTGTGCCAATGCCTTTTTTTATAAAATTTTTGCTTTCAGCTTTGCATTCCGGACAAGTGTTAGTTAATTTTTGTTTATAATCGCAATAGTGGCAGTGTAAAGTATATTCACTATCGGATGCGAACTGTTTATCATGCAAAGTTAGACTTACTGAGCAGCTCGGACATTGAAAAATAAAGCCACATTTTTTGCATTGAACAAAAAAACTGTAACCTCGTCGATTCAGATAAATTATAATTTGTTCTTTTTTGTTTAATCTATCTTGTATAGCAACATGTAATTCAGAACTTATCCAAAAATTTTTTTGTTTTTTTTGTTTCTCTTTGTTTAACAAAATAACTTTTATTTCAGGAAGTGTGCCTGAAAAGCGTTTATTCAATTTAAAATATTTCCAATTATTTTTTTTAACATTAAATATTGAATTTAAACTTGGTGTAGCAGAGCCTAACACAATTGGGATATTGTATGTTTGCGCCCGCCAAATCGCAAGCTCTTTGCTATTAATTTTGGGATGTTTTTTTTCTTGAAAATTTTGTTCATGTTCTTCATCTACTATTATTAAACCAAGATTTGAAATCGGTAATAAAATTGGTAGATGTACACCAATTATAAGAACAGGGTGTTTATTTATTAAAGATTGCCAGAGTTCCTGTTTTTCAGATTGTTTGCTAGCGGAATGAAATCCTATAATTTTTATATTTTCAGGTAATTGTTTTTTTAATAAAAATTCAAAACGCAGACTTAAACTAACTTCTGGTAATAATAATATTACAGATTTATTTTTTTCTATGCTTTTTATTATTAATTTTTTATAAATTTCTGTTTTACCAGATCCAGTGACCCCATGAATTAATGTTGCTTGATATTTTGGTTTTTCTATAAAATTTTGTAAATAAGAAACTATTTTTTCTTGTTCAGGTGTTAATATAATTTTGTTTTTAAAATTTTGTGCTTCTTGTGTATGTGAATGTGCATTGTCAGATGGTTTTTTGTGTATATTATTTTTATTTTCTTTTAACAAAAAAGTATTAATTCTTTTGTAAAAATGTGAAGATTGTGTGAAATAAAATTTAGATATTTTTTTTATAAAATCATAATATAGAGGGTCATCTGGCAATTCTTGAATATTTTCAAATTCTTTTATTTTGAAAGAAAAATTTTCTGGCAAATTATTATAAATTTTTAATATCAATGCTGGTTTAAATTGATTTTTAATGGGTACTTTTAAAATATTACCAATTTTTATATTATTTTGATTTTTATCAAAATTTTCTGGAATTTTATAAAAAAGAGGTTTTGCAAAGCCGGTTAATAATTTTACAAGTACGTACATAATTACACGAAAATTATAAATTCTAAAAATTTACGGAGTTAATTTTTATATAAATTTTGCTGAATGGTAGCGGAATTTGAAAGTTATCCCAACTTTTTTTTATGCTAACAAATTTTGAACTTTTACATTCTACAAACATTAAGGGTAAGTTTGATTTTTTTGCAAAATAAATTACACCTCCTTGTAATTTAAAAGCTGGTCCCCTGGAGCCGTCTCCTACTAGGCATAATTTTTTGTCAGTTTTTAAAATATTTAAACTTTGCCTAATTAGTTGTATGGATTGCTTATAAGCAGAGCCGTATAAAACAGTAAAACCCAATTTTGTAGCAATAAATCCCATAATTTTACCATCCTGACTTGGACTAATTATACAGTGTCCTGTTGCTTTAATTTTAAAAAAAAAGAAAGTTGCAGCAATAATATTTTGATGCCAAAAGTATAATACTCCGCATAAATCATCAAGATTTGTTTTTAAGTTTTTATTATTTTCTATTTTGAGCCTGTAGGTTGTAAATAATAATCTTATTAAAAAATAAATTATAATTTTTATTATATAATTTATAAGTTTGTTATTTTTTATAAATTTTTTGATTTTTTTCGAGGACATATATGTCTCTTTTTATGCCTTTAATTAAATTAAATTCTACTTTATATAATAACAAAAAAAAGATAAATACCAATGAAAGTTAAATGTAAAAAAATTATTTTTTTTAAAAACTATACAATTATATTTGACAAGTGAGGTATTACTTCAGGTATAATTTAATTATGGGGAGTAAATTTTAAAAAAGTGTGTCGTATAGTATAATCCCGTAATGGGTAAAAAAAGGAGAAAGAAGATGGCTATAAAAAGAAAAGCTACCAGCAAAAAAGCAGCTCCTAAAAAAGTTGCTAAGAAAAAGGTAGTAAAGAAAAAAGCAGCTCCTAAGAAAAAAGCTGCAAAAAAAGTAGCAAAGAAAAAGGCTGCTCCTAAGAAAAAAGCAGCAAAAAAAGTAGCAAAGAAAAAGGCTGCTCCAAAAAAAGCTGCAAAATTAAGAATGAAGGTTGTAAAAAAAGCCTGGTAATTTATTTATTAAGCTTTGCTAAAAAAAAGCCTGAACAAATTTTTAAATTGGTTCAGGCTTTTTTATTCAACAGTAACTTGAATGTAAAGTTTTTTGCTTAAATCTATAATAGATCCTGGAATTGGTCTTTGTTCAACAATTTTTAAATCTTGTTTCATATTAAAATCTTCTAATATGTTTTTTTTAATTATGCCTAATTTTATATTTTTTTTATCACAAAGCTCTTTTAATTTGGACACAGAACAATTTTTAAAATTAGGAATTACAAACATATTTGAATTGTCTTGAGATAAATATAGGATTATATCCTCAGTTTTTACGGATGTATTTGGAGATGGGATTTGAGCTATACAACAATCTACAGGATAATTACTTTTTAACCAAAATATTTTTGGCGATAAACCTAATTTGGTTGCTTGGGTAATAATATCTTTTTTGTTTTTCCCTATAAAATATGGAATAGAAAGAGGTTGAGGTTTCTTTGAAATAATAACAAAAATATGTTGATTTGGTTTTATTTTTTGATTTGGTTTAGGAATCTGATCCAAAATGACACCTTCATCAAGATCCGGCTCTTCTTGTTCCCTGAGCAATCTGAGACTTAAACCATTTTTTGATAAAATATTGGTACTTAATTGCAGCTTTTTGCCTATTATATTAGGGGCAAATAATTCTTTTTTTTGAGAAAAATAATTCAAAATATAATAACCCAAGAAAAAGCTTAGGAATGGTATTATCCAGAAAAAATTAGATAATTTCATATTTTATAAAAAAATAAAAAAAGGCTAAAAATTTAAAAATTTAATCTTCAAGGTACGCTTATAAGCCGGATTTTGTACTTTAAAAAAATTAAAGTGGTAACCATCTATCTTTGCAACATACCCGCAAATATTAAGAACAGGTACTTTATTTGCTTATTTTGTCTTGCTCCAGGTGGGGTTTTCCCTCAAAAATATTACTATGTTTGAGCGTGCGCTCTTACCGCACGTTTTCACCCTTACCTAATTAATAAAAATTAGGCGGTATATTTTCTGTGGCACTATTCCGTAGACTTTCGTGCTCCCTATCTTGAAAAATTCTTGATAGGCACCTTTCCTGTTTGGAGTCCGGACTTTCCTCACTTTATTTTTTGTAAGCAAAAAATAAGGTGCGGTTACCCAGCATACCAAGAAGAATTAATATTTCTAATATTATATTAATAAAAAATTTTAAAAGAGTCGAATTTAAGCTGAAATTCTGGTCTAAAATAAAATATCTTATAAAAAAATTATCCATTAATATAAATATTATAAAAAAAATAAAATAAAAAATTTTTATTGATTCCGGATCCAGAAGCTTTTTAAGATAGTTAGCCAAAATAGCTATGGGGACTAAATATATTAAGCAAATACCAAACCTTGAATTAACAAAAACATCCTGAATTAATAATAAAAAAACACTAAAAAAAAGCTTTATTTTAGTGTTTTTTGTATTTAGAATCTGAATAATAAAATAAATTATTAAAAAATAAAAAAATTGTCGTTCAAAAAGGCAAGAAAAAAACTGATCAGTAATAAAAAATAATAGTGCCCAAATCATAAAATTAAATATTTTTTTGTTTATTTTTAATCAATTGCCACAATTTTAATAATATACCAAAGAAAAATATAGACAAAAAAGAGAAAGATATGCCAGATGTGAATAAATTTTTTAAGCATAGCCATATGATGTAAAAACTACTTATAATTGATAATATAGGCAAAATGTAAGAGTAAAAATTTTTTTTAAAAAATTTTAAAGAAGCAAATGCAGCAAGAGAACTACAAAAATAAGCAGAAGAAATGCCTAAAACTGTCATACTTTGTAAAGATGATTGATTTTTGGTTATAAACAAAAGAATTCCCGCGATTAGGCCTTCTATTAATAAACTTACCCAAGGTGCATTATTTTTATTAATTTTTGTTAAAAATTTATTTGCAGGTATGTGATTATCTTTTGCCATTGCGTAAAGATTCCAACAATTAGCAGTTAAAGAACCAAAAGAACCACTTAAAATAGATCCAAAAACAAAGATATTTAATAAAAATGGTAAAATTAAAATATTAGGAAAGTAGGTTGAGGCTAAAGATGCTACTGGCTGCAAATATTCTTTTAATATTGGACCTAAAGCACCAAAAATCGCCAATTGAAAGAGACTTACAGAAATTGCTACTATTGAAAATGAAATTATAATAGCGCGTTTTAAATTTTTTTCTGGCGCTTCAATTAAATGGCCAACCGAGCATACTATTTCAAATCCCAAAAATACAAAAATAGAAATTGGAATTATAGATAAAAAATCAGGATATTTTGCAAATTCCATATGAGAAAAAAAATCTGTTTTGAAAAAATAGAAACCGACTATAGCTACAAACAAATATGGAATTAATTTAAAAAATACAAATAAATATTGTATTTTTCCTCCTATTTTTACTCCAATAATATTTAAAAAAATAAGAAAAAATATTACAAATAAATCTAAATAAATAGTTGGTATTTTTTGTAAATAAATTATATTTATTTGAAAAAAGGAGACAAAAATATTAACTAATAATGCAGCAGAACTAGTTTTACCCAAAAAATATCCCCAGGTACTAATAAAACCAATTGTTGGATTTAGGTATTTTTTACTGTAAACGTAAAGCCCTCCAGCTTCTTGATTTTTTTGAGCAAGAGATGCTATGGTCAATACTATTGGTAAAAGTATTAGTGCTGCTATTATATAAAAAATAAAACCAAATTCGCCTACTGTTTTAGTTAAAATTTGTGGATTAATAAATATTCCGGCCCCCAAAATTACGTTTATATTTATCAAAATAGCAGTAGATAAATTTATTTTTTTACTAGTTTGCATTTCTTTATACCAATTTTTCTATTAATCTGATTTGAAATATTAAAATTGAAATAGCAGCAGGTGTTATACCAGGAATCAATTGTGCTTGTGCTACTGTTTTTGGTTTATGATATTTTAATTTTTGTTGCATTTCTATACTTAGTCCTGGAAGTTTATCAAAGTTTATATTAGCTGGAATTTCTAAATTTTGAAATTTTATTGTTTTTTCAACTTCGCGTTCTTCTTTTTCTAAATATCCAGAGTATCTTACTTGAGCATGAATACACAAAAGAGCTCTGTTAGAAATATTTTTTATATCAAAATTATTATTTATTTTTTTTAATTCTTCGAATAAATATTTTTTGGCTATATCTTTTGATTTTTCAAAATTTATGTCGTGAAATAAATTAAATAGTTCTTTAAAATTTTTATTTTGTGAAATTAATTTTATGCCTGATTCTATAATTTCTTTTTCTTTCAAAAATTTTGAATATAGCTCATCATCTATTAAGCCAAGTATTTTACCATAGGGCATTAAACGTAAAAACACGTTATCTTGTCTTAACAAAAGCCTTCTTTCTGCTCTGGAGGTAAACATTCTATATGGTTCATCTATTCCCAAAGTTATTAGATCATCTATCATTACGCCTATATAGCTTTGGGTGCGATTTAAAATAAAAGCTTCTTTATTATTTGATTTTAGATGTGCGTTAATACCAGCGATAATGCCTTGACCTGCAGCTTCTTCATATCCAGTTGTACCATTAATTTGCCCTGCAAAAAATAAGCCATTTACGTTTTTAGATTCTAATGAGTGTTTTAAATTATTGGGTTGCAAAAAATCATATTCAACCGCGTAACCAGGAGATTCTATAATTGCATTTTCAAAGCCTCGTATACTTTTTATATATGCCTCTTGAACATCTAATGGCAAAGAAGTTGAAAGACCAGCTGGATATATTTGCGTAAAATCTCCACCTTCAGGTTCAACAAAAACATGATGAGAATTTCTTTGAGGGTGTCTTTTGATTTTATCTTCTATGGAAGGGCAGTATCTTGGCCCTATTCCTGATATAAGGCCTCCATAAAGTGCAGATTTGTGTAAATTTTGACTTATAATCTCGTGAGTTTTTTCGTTGGTTTGTGTTAAGTAACAAGCAACAGTTTCCTTTACCTCAATTTCATCAAATTCAAATAAATAATCTAAATTAGTTGTCTCTTGTTTATCTAAAACATCAAAATTTATGCTTGATTTTAAAATTCTTGGAGGAGTTCCTGTTTTTAAACGATTTAATTTTGTACCTAAAGCTTTTTCTAAAGATTCCGTAAGATTGTGAGCCGCTAATTCGCCTCTACGTCCCTCTTGCTTTGTTTGGTTTCCAACAAAAGTTACACCATTTAAAAATGTGCCAGAAGTTATTATTACGCTGTTTGCAGAGAGAATTTTATTATTTTGAGTTTTAATGCCTATTATTTTTTTTTCTTGATTTAAATTTTCTGTTAAAATCTCAGTTACAATACCTTGTTCGATGGTTAAATTTTTTATTTGTGACAAAATTTCTTTTGCTTTTCTGCTATATGCATATTTATCTATTTGTAATCTTAATCCCTGTACAGCTGGACCTTTGCTCGTATTTAGCATTCTTGCTTGTAGATATGTTAAAGAACACAATTTTGGCATTATACCACCAAGGGCACTTATTTCATAGACGATATGCCCTTTACCAAGCCCACCAATTGATGGATTACATGGACATAAAGCTATTTTATCTGTATTAATAGTTAATAAGAGGGTATTAGAACCCATTTTTGCTGCTGCATGAGCGGCTTCTATTCCTGCATGTCCTGCCCCAACGACAATGACATCAAAAACATTAAAGTTATTTTTCATGTTTAATAAAACATTAATAAAAATTTGTAAAATTAATTAAATTTAAAAAAATAATAAAAATACTCTATACGAACCTTAATATTTTAATATAAAATTATTTTTATAACAAAATAGAACTATAAATATTATTTATTTTAGGAGTTTTTTCATGTTTTACCATGTGGCTCAGGCGTTGCAATCGCAATTTAAGATTTTTAATATATTTCATTATGTTAGTGTAAGGGTTATTATAGCGCTTTTGTCTTCTATAGTACTTTCTTTTATGTTTGGAAATTGGTTTATAGAGACTTCTAAGAAAAATTTTAGGTCAAAAGTTAGAAAATGGACCCCCCAAACTCATGAGAGTAAAAATGACACTCCAACTATGGGGGGGCTTTTTATAATTATTATTTTTTTAATAAATGCTTTGTTATGGGCAGATCTTTCTAGAGTGCAGGTTTGGATATTTATTTTTGGTATTGTAAGTTTTGGTTTTATTGGTTTTACAGATGATTTTTTAAAGATAAAGAAAAATACGGGTTTAACCGCAAAGACAAAATTTTTACTTCAAGGACTTTTTGCCTTTTTAATTATGATTCTTTGGTATTTTTGGGGTGATTCTGATACTCAGGTTTGTGTACCCTTTTTTAAGAATTTATCTTTTGATTTAGGTTTGTTTATAATACCGTGGGCTGTTTTTATAATTGTTGGCGCAAGTAATGCAGTAAATCTTACAGATGGATTAGATGGATTGGCTGCAGGGCCTTTATTATTTAATTTTTCTACCTTTTCTATAATTGCATATTTAGCAGGTCACAAAATTTTTTCTCAGTATTTATATATTCCATTTGCAAAAAGTGCAGAGCTTTCTGTTTTGGGTGCTGCTTTAGTTGGAACTTTATTAGGTTTTTTGTGGTATAACACATATCCTGCTCAAATTTTTATGGGGGATGTAGGGTCTTTGGCTTTGGGGGCTGGATTGGCTTTAATGGCTATTATGACAAGACATGAGCTTTTGTTACCAATTGCTGGTGGAATTTTTGTTTTAGAAGCTGCATCTGTTATGATTCAAGTTTTTTCTTTTAAAATGTATGGAAAAAGGCTTTTTAAGATGGCGCCTATTCACCATCATTATGAGCTTATGGGATGGAAGGAAGCAAAAATTACGGTTCGTTTTTGGATTATTTCTATTATTTTGTCTTTATTAACACTTTTGACGCTTAAAATTAGATAAAAAATTATATAAAACATTTTAGCTGCATTTTGGATGCAGCGCCAGTGTGTTAGGCCCTAGTGTAAACTAGGGCTTTTTTCTTTTAAAAATATTATGATTTATTTTACTTCTTCTACCGCTTTGCGAAGTTCATCTAAATATTCTTGCAATTTTTGTAATTTATTTTCAAGATTTAATCTTTTCTCACTTTTACTTTCTGTTATCAAAGCTTCTTTTTCCATTGGTGTTTCTAGTCCCATTGATGCTTCTCGTTTTAATGGTGTTTCTTTCATCATTTGATTTGTGATTTTGAATAAGACAACGTTGTCTCCAACAACCGCGGTTTCCATGATTTTATCTGTATCTTTTAAGGGACGATTAATTCTGTTGGAAACTATTTCTATGGTGCCTGTTATTCCTATTTTATTTAGTTTATATTTAATAGCATTTTTTAAATGTCTAATTGTTGCATTTTTGCCCATTTTTATATCAAAAGGCTTATCTTTACTTTGTGTATTTTTGGCACTTAGAATTATCATTTCTTTTTCTATAGGTTGTATTTTAACTTTTTCTATTGGTTGTATGATAACATCTTCTGCATTAGAGCTTATTATTGAAAATATAAGTGAAGCTGCTAAAAATGTATTAAATTTTTTAATATTCATATTCATAAATCCCCCTAAAAAAATTAGTTAAACCAAATATTTAAACATATTATTATATTAAGTATTTATAGGTATAAATTGCAATATTTATAAAAAGTGTGGCACCAACATGTGAGGACATTATAAATGTATAATATGTTTTTTATATTTTTGTAAAAACAATATTACCTTCACCAGAACATGAAGATATTACTTCAAGTTTTGAATTAGTTTCATTAAAAATAAAATTGGGTTTAAAAGCTTGGCATATTAAATGTTGCAAATTAACATGAAATATATTTTTATATTCTATTAAAAAACTAGCAAAAGCTTTAACCATGCCTCTATTATTTGCGTTTGCTTTTACTTGTCCAAAAAGCAAAGACATATAGACAATATTATTGTTAGCTAAAAAATCAGGACAAATTTGATTTAATGCATATTTTATTAAATTAAAATTAAGACCACTATTTCTATAATTTGGATTAGTGTAAGCACCTCCATAATAACAATATAGACAGTTATTAGAAAAATTGTTTATAAGATCTGTTAATTCTTCGCTTTGTAATAATATATTTTCTTGAATTATTATATTTAAAATATTTTCTCTATTTATTAGATAATTATAATTGTTAAGAAATTCTTCTGGATTTTTATTAATATTATTGGATCTAAAACCCAATTCTTCTAAGATTTCAAAAAATTCTTCTATATGTACAATAAATAATTTTATTGTACATATTATTTTGTTTGTATCTGTATCTACAGAAACAAAAATTTTATTTGCGTTTATGTTTTTTTCAAGTATTTGGATTCTTATGTTTTTGGGGAAAACTACTAGTTTTGATTTATCGTCTTCGCTAAAATTGTTTTGTAATTTTAAAATTTCTTCAAGATCAGTAATTACAGCTTTCCTGTGTTGTATTTCTGAGTAAGAGTATTTATTTATGCTTAGCAATACAGTTACTAATAATATTATTTTTAAAAAAATTATTTTTTTCATAATTTATCTTTCTATTTATTTTAAAATTTTATTTTTTGTAAAAAATTTTCATAAATTAAGCCTAATTTATAAATACTACCTAAATTAGCCCATTCATCATCACAATGAAAATTGCCACCTTCAGGATTCATTATTATGCAAGGCATATTTTTTTCCGTAAAAAATCGTCCATCTGATGCACCATGAAATTTAATAATCTCTATTTTTTTATTTAAAATAGATTCGCAAATTTCTAGATATTCTTTTACGTAAACATTATTTGTACATGTTTTAAAAGTGTGACCAGTTGCTAAAATTTGTATGTCTAAAGTCGAATCAAAGTTTTTAATAAAATTGATAATATCTTTTGTGTTATCTAGATAAATATGTCTTATGTCAAGATACATAGATGCTATACCAGGCACTTTATTTAAAGAGTCTCCGCCTTCTATTTTTGCTAAATTAACAGAAGTTTTCCAATCCAAATAATTTGTTGGTGCAGGAAATTTATCTGAAATTTTATTAAAAATATTAAAAAGTTTTATTATTGCATTATTACCATTCCAAATTTCAGAAGAATGAGAACTTGTGCCTGACGTTGTAATTTTTAATTGAAGCACACCCTTGCTTTCTTCAACTAAATTAAAATTTGGACCACCGTCTGGAACAACTGCAACTTTACATGAGTATTTTTGATTATTTAATAATTTGTTAACACCATCAAAGCCACCACGTTCTTCGTCAGATGTTAAAAATAAGGCTATCTTTTTTTTTGAATTTTGCTTGGCAAAATTTTTTAAAATAAACATCATTAAGGCAACCTGGCCTTTCATGTCAGATACGCCTCTGCCATATATTAAATCGTCATTATGTTTTGTTATAAAAAGATCTTGTGGGGCATGTACAACGTCTATGTGCCCACAAAAAATAACATCAAAATCTGCTGTATTGTGTGTAGAGATTACAAGTGAACGTGAATTATTAAATTCAAATTCTTTTATATAAACATTAGAATTTTGAAAATAATTTTTTATGTAATTAATGCATTTATCAAATTCTTGAGGTGCTGGATAAACTGTTTTAAAAGAAATTAAATCTGATATTAATTTAAAAAGATCTCCTTTGTTCAACTCTTGTACTTTTTTCACAGCCGTTCTCCTACAAAAATAAATTTGTTATTTCTATAAAGACACATGTTACAGTTAAAGACAAAAGGGCATAAAATGCTCCAGAAAAACCAAAAGTAAGTCCAGCAAGTATTATGACAACAGCATTAAGTAATAATGTTAAATTAGATAATTTAAAACTTGTGTATTTATGTATAACTTGTGCTAATAAACTAAAACCGCAAAGAGAACTTTTGCTTTTAAATATTAAACCTAGTCCGAAACCAGTACCTATTCCACCTATCATAGAGGCAATCAACAAATTATTACTTAAAACAGGAATATTTTTTGTTAATAAAATAAGTCCAGGTAGAGTAAAAGAACCTATCATTGTTTTTATTCCAAAACTTTTACCGAGAATAAAAGTGCCTATCAAAAATAATGGTGCATTTATAAAATACTGTATATATCCTGCATTAATATTTAATAATTTTTGCAAAACAACAGAAAGACCTGGTAAGCCACCTGATGCAATTTTGTTTGGACACAGTAATAAATTAAAACTTAAAGCTATTATGATGCATCCTAGTATTAGCAGTGAATATTCAAAAAAATTAAATATATTAAAAATGTTTTTGGTTTTTAAAAATTCTCTCATAATTGTTCAACTCTTTTTTTAAATTTTTTAAATTTTACTTTTACAAAAAATTAAAAAATTGGACTCTAGGCTCTAGATCCAAAGATACGATTATGGCGCTTAGCGCCAAGTTGAACAAAATAAAGAATTTAAAGAAATTTTGAATATTTTATTTGAACTTAAATTTGAAGATATAATATTAAAAAAATAGACTGATTCAGAGTTTTTACCTGAATTAGTTTCTTTTTTATGAGTTTCTATTAAATTTTTTAATATTATATTCATAGTAATTTAACTATATAAACATAATTTAATTATTGCAAATAGTTGTTTTAAAATAGCGAAAAACTTTCTTTTTTTAACATAATATCTTTGAGTTTTGAGACATTTTCTATTTTTCCAACTTGCAAAAAACCTATTAAAACTCCGTTTTTTGTAACAAATTTGTGATAAAAATCTTTTTCACTTCTTTCTATAATTTCACAGGAATTATCGTGGCAAAAAATATCACCACATGATATAAAACTTGTATTAAAAATATTAGAACTTGTTGTTGGTAAAACGCCATTATAATTTCTTTTTTCACCAAACATATTATATGCTGCTATAAATCCCTGCATTGTAGCATCAGGCCATGTATGGTTCAATATGTCTTGGTTAGTCAAAATATTTTTTATAACACATACGTCGCCACCTGCATAAATATTTTCAAAATTAGTTTGCATAAATTCGTTTACTATAATGCCATTTAAATGTTCAGAAATTTTTATATTTGCTGACAAAGCTAATTCTATATTAGGAATTGTCCCTGTTGTAAATATAATCATATCTGTTTGAAGTTGTGTGTTATCAGAGAATTTTATAAAAAAATTTTTATTTATTTTTTCTATTATTTTATTTTTAAATAAATTTATATTCTCTTTTTTTATTAGGTTTTCTATAAATTCTGATGCAGTTTTATCTAATTGTTTCGACATAATTTTGTCGCCACGCACTATCAGATTGACGCGTATTCCCATTTTAGATAAAATGTCGCTACATTCTAAGCTTGTAAGTCCTGAACCAACGATTGTTGCATTTTTAACTTTGTTTATTTTTATAAAATTAGATATTTTTTCGATATCTTGTAGCGTTTGAAAATTGAATATATTTGCAATATCTTGGGCAATATCAGGCACAAAAGCTTTTGTGCCTAACCCTAAAAATAATTTGTCATAAAAAAAATTTTGGCCAAATTCTGTTAAAATTTTGTTTTTGTTTGGTTCTATTTTTATAATTTTAGTACTAAGTAATAAATTAATTTTATTATCCTGAAAAAAATTTTGTTTTTTAAAAAATAATCGGTCCTGAGATATATTGCCTGCTAAATAATCTGCAAGCAAACATTTGTTATATGGTAGATATTTTTGATCAGAGATAACAGTAATTTCTGATTCTTTATCAAGTTCTCTTAATTTACTGGCACAAGCAATGCCAGCAGCAGAAGCGCCTATAATAATATATTTCATAATATATGTAATTCTTTAAAAGTATTCAGAACTATTTCATGATTTTTGCAAATAACACCATCAATACCTAGATTTTTTGCGGAATTTATATTTTCTGGCATATCATCTATAAAAAAGGATTCTTCAGGTTTTAAATTATAATTTTTTAATAAAATTTGATAAATTTTAGGTTCAGGTTTTCTGCAATTTACTCTGTAAGAAATAATTTGCCCATCAAATTTATCTAAAAAATTATTATAATTGTGAAAATTACTACTTTTTTCAAAAAGATCTTTTTCAAAATTAGAAAGTATATAAGTTTTATAATTTTTATTTTTTATTAAATCAAAAATATCAAGACCCTCTTTTAGAGGGCATATATATGTATGTAGATTTTCGAAAAATATTTTTATTTGTTCTTTATGTTTTTTTTCAGGAACTAAATTTAAAACCTGATCAAAATTTAAAATACCTTTTTCAAAATCTTGAAAAATTTTTGATTGTGATAAATTTTGCCAATTAATTTCTTGTATGTGTGGTTTGTCTTGAAATATTTTTTTGATAAACTCTTTAGGTTTCCAGTTTACTAATACACCTCCCATATCAAAGATTATATTTTTGTATTTTTTCATAATTTGTCCTCGCCTTGTATATTTTATTCAAATTTGTTCCAAATTTGTTTATTGTCAAAAGTTATAGGAAAATCAAATTCTATATTTATAGTAATTGGAATATTGTCAATCAAGCCTTCCCAATAAAGCATTTTTTCATTTTTTAGTTTAAAATTATTTTTTATAAAGTCTAATTTCAAATTTTCCAAAAACCAATTGAAATCGTATTTGTAGCGAGTTGTAAATACAGATAATTTTTCTTCTACTGGAAAAATTTTTATTCTACATGAAAGAACAAAGGATCTATCTGTCTCTTTAAAATCAACAACAAAACTTTCAGCATAATCTTTTAAACCTTTAAAAATGGAAAAAAAACTTAAAATTTCTTCGGCCCTGAATAAATTTTGATTGTTATTTATTTGGTCAAAATCTTTTTGATTCCAGAAAGTTATATCAGTATAATTCAAAAAAACAGACGAAAGGCTTGATTTTTTTGTGTCCATTTTCATGTTTATTATTAATTTTAAAGGTTTTAAGCTTGAAAATTTGGATCCCGCAATTTCTGGATAAATTCCTGAATAAGTCTTTTCTATAAAAAAAATACTCAAAAAAAATAAAAAATAAATTGATTTTTTCATATCCCACCCCTATTAATATCTTAAATAATTATAAATAATTTATTATTTATAATTATTATACTTACTTTAAGCTGTTGAAAACAATATATTTGCCAAATAAATAAAAGAATTTTAGAATGAGTAAGTTTTTAAAAAAAGGATTTTTTATGAGATTAGTAAATATCAAAAAAATAATTTTATTTTTATTCTTAATTTTAAATATAAACATCTCTTTATGTAAAACAGTGGATGCTGAAGATTTTTTTAAAAAATGGGTTCAAATTCAGCATGTTTTAAGTGACATTGATTTATGTGAGATGAAAGATAGTTTAAATGTAGTCAGGTTACAAGATTTGAGTGATCGATACGCTACAAATCTGCATTTTTTCAAAACTTTAATAAAATTTTTTAATTTAAAAACGAGCAACAATTTTGAAAAAATGTTGTTTGATAGTCAATTATCTTACGATAAACAATTAAAAGAGAATATTTTTAAAATTTATGATTTAATTCAAAAAGATTTTCCTGCTTTTGTTAATCTTTTAAAAAAAAATGGTTTTTCTAAAGTAAATTCAAGTTCTGAAGAAGACAGGATAAATATTAATATTCTGGAAGAAAAATATAACCTTTTATTAACTTTATTGTTTATTCATCAAGATCCATTTAAGGCTGAAAAAGTATTTTTCTCTTTAGGGAATAAAATTTTTAATTTTTGCTTTTATCCAGAAACTTTCCCCCAATATAAAGAATTAATAACTAACAAAAATTCTTCTAGTATTGCCAGATTATTAGTTGCTTTTTTACATAAAACTTTAGTTAGTTTTGGTTGGAGATGGTGGCATCAAAATTGTCTGCAGGAAATTAAGGCAAAAACTGATAATGGCACAGAGTTAATTTATATAGCTGGTGGATGTGACGTATATACTCCCATTAAAGAGGGAATTTATAATATAAAAATTATTGATCCAATTTTGCCTACTCAAGAGCAATTTTATGTTCCAAATTATCAATGGCTTGTTGAAACTGAAGTTTTAAAAAATTTTGATGATAAAATAGAGTTTGTTTTTGATGATAAAATAATAATTTTAAAAAGAACTGAACATAAAATTTTAGGAAAATTTAAAGCAAAATTACAAAATAATCAAACGCTAGAAATACCAGAATCTGTTACAACTTGGATTGTTCAAGATTTTAAAACTTTAAAAGAATTAGGCAAGATTGTTTTTGAGCGTAGATTTGTAAAACAAAGCGATTTTGTTGTAAATAAAAATAAAGTTATTTTAATGTCTCTTACTGAAATTTTAAGTGCAATAGAAAAACCAATAAAAACTAAATTTGGGGTAATAGAACAAGGTTGGGGTATAGATGTGAATAAATTTGATAATAATTTTTCTATGTATATAAAACAGTTAAAATCACCAATTAATAAACAAATTTTACAAAATATGCAATGGATGTGTGAACATGACATGGATCTTGCCTTTATAAAATTATCATTAAATCCAACATAAAATCCAACATAAATTTTTTAAAAATTAGAATTTTAGGAGTTTATAATGCGTATTAAATTTTGTTTTTTTATTTTATTAATTTTTAATTTTGTAAATTTAAAACCAGAAATAAAAAAATCTGAAGAAGTTTTTGAAAAATGGATTAAAATACAGCATTGCATAAATGATATAAATATAGGCAATATGAAAAAAGATTTTAATGAAGAAAATATAATGGCATTAAAATCTCGTTATGTAACGATTTTGAATTTTTTAGAGACATTTGATTGTTTTTGTGGTTTTACACAAGAAAATAGTCTAAAAAATAGTTTTTTTGAATTAGAAATTCCTAAAGGTCAAGATATTAAAGCAAAATTTTTTAATTTATATGATTTGTTAGAAAAAGACATTTCTAAATTTATTGATTATTTAAAAGAAGTGAATTTTGCAAAAGAATTAAGTGGCATAAATAGTTTTAGAATAACAGATGGTATATTAATTGAAGAATCTAAAGATATGACAAATCTGTTATTTTATAATAAAGATTTTTTAAAAACTGAAAAATATCTTTTTGGAGCTGCAAACAAATTTTTTGAATATTGTTTTTCAGAAAAAACAAATAAAGATTTTGACTTAATGCTAAAAGATTCAAAATATCATGCAATTATTAAATTTATATATTCTGTTATGTGGTATCACCTGGCTGGAAATGGTTGGAAGCATTGGCATCAAAATAGTTTAAGAAATTTAAAACAAAAATTTGATTTAGGACATGAGATTGTTTATATAGCTGGCGGTTCTGATATTTATCAACTTATAAAATCTGGAATTTATAATATCAGATTAATTGATCCAATTTTGCCTTCTCAGCCTAAATACTATACAGATAAATGGGATTGGCTTGTAGTTGGTGGTATGCGTAATGCTGATCCTTCAAAAGATATAAAAACTGATAATTGGGGTAAAGGCGATCAAATTATTTTTAATTTTGACGATAAAAGTAAACAAAAAATAATAATGCAAAGAGAAAGTTTTCAGGAATTAGATCAAACAATTCAAACTCGAATATCTACAGGAAAAATAATTATTATTCCAAAAAGTGTTACAACTTGGAAGTTATTTTTTGCAGATAATAATGGTAAAATAACAAATCAAAAATCAATTGGTACTTTTACCATTGAACGTAGATTTGTGGAACAAAATGATTTTGAAATTCAAAATAATAAAACAATTTTAATTTCTTTTAATGAGCTTTATTTTATTACTGCTCCTGTTGGTAGAGGCGGCTGGGGAATTAATCCATTAAAATTTGATGATAATTTACAAATTTATGTAAAGCAATTAAAAAATCATGTTAATGCAGGTATGACAAGAAATATGAGAAGAGCTTTTGATCAACTTGAATTTAATTATATTGCTCTTGGAACGTGTGTAGATTAAAAAATTTGATTTTTTCAGAATAAGTATATTTTTGTTATTTATTGTTGTTATTTTCGTTGCAAATGCTTTTGTATATTAAAAAGACTAAAAGAGAAGTTATGATAATTAAAAGCACTATTATTACCCACATTAAATCTTTTATTCCTGAACGCAAATAACTTATGTATCCTTGTAAAAATTCTAAACCCTGAGGCGGTATTTCTCCTTTATTTATGATATTTTGTGCAACAAAGTTTAACAAAAATAAATTATTTATCATATTTTATCTCCTTTTTGTTCCAATGAAATTTTTTCTAAAGCTTTACTAAGGCCTTCAATTGTTTGAGGACGTACTTTTTTGTTTTTATAATTTAACATGTATCGAAACCAATAAAAAAAGCCTCCTTGCATATATAAATTTGTACCATAACTATTTAATAGCTTTGATTTTTCGTCCTCATCAAAATTTATTTTTGTTGGAATAGATTCAAAATTGCCAAATAGTGGTGATTCTAAAGAGGGCATCTCTGAATTGTAATCTGGTTCAAAATATATGGCCATGTATTCTGCAATTGCAAGAATTGCAATCATTGTTATTAATTGTTTGTTTATTTGTACATCAAACTCTTTTGTAATTTCATCAATTTTTGATTTAAAATCTTGGATAGAAAATGTTTCATCATTATTAAAACAACATAAGAATTGAAAATATTTGAATGCAAAAAGAATAGTTGTAATAATGTTTACTTCTTCCGGTGAAAGTTTTAGCTCTTCAAAGAGCTGATTGTGAGAAAATTCTTCTTCCGGTTCATACATAATTAATGGGGCTATAGATAATAAATATTTATTTCTAGGAGTTAACATTAAAGTTAAATTATTATGTTGTCCAAGAATGTCTGAAATACAACCGTTTACACAATACCAATGGACAGCTATTCTGTTACATGCAAAATTAAATTTTTGGCAAAAAAATTTAGCATCCTCAGGAATCATTGAATCATCATTTGAATGTTGAAACATATCATCAAAAAAAGAGGCAAGATATATTTTTCCTGTTGATCTTAAATTTTCTAATAAATTATTTTTGAAAGTATTTTCGTCAGAATTGAAGTTATCTTCCATTGAATGACAAAAATTTATTGTTAAAAAAAAGGTTAAAATTAAAAATTTTAAATTTTTCATAAAATTTCTCCATTTTTTTAAATAAAAAAACAATTTATTAAAAATAACATTTGAGATAAAATTTTTGATTAATAATTATTTTATAAGAAATATATAAGCAGTATCAATCTAAAAATAAAAAATACAATTTTTAAAGTAAAATGAATAATTTAAAATCTAAAAAAATATTTTTTATTAGTGGTTGAACAACTCGATTCTGTATTAGTAAAAATAAAAAATATTATTGAAAAGTTGTGTTAAGATTTATTCGCTAATTTGCTTTAATGGCTATTAAATCAGTTATTTGTTTTTGTATTTTTTTATAGTTATTGTTACATATATTCAGAAAATTTTTTTAACATAACAAGAAAAAAATCTTTACCCCAGGCATCAAGAGAAACTCTATCTTTAACTCGCAAAAAATTTTCAGCATCAAATTTGGCTTCATTCCAATTTATAGATTCTATTTTTTCATTCAAAGCATTAATTAACCAGTTTTTTGAAATATTTATATTTTGATTTTTCCATGGACCAATCTGATTAACTGCATTTGATAAAAAAATGAAATTTGGAACTATTTTTTTAGAAATATACCAAACAAAATCAAACCAATCACGCCCTTTTACATATGGCCTACACAACAATGCATGACACTTGCTTGCAAAAAGACTTGGCATATCTTGAGTAACAATCGAAAAGGCATATGGAAAATTAATAAAATTTTTTTCAAATTTAGACCCAGCAGGTGGATTGGTATCGACTTCAAATTTAATTTTAATTGCTTGTTTGTCACTCAAGCCTCTTTGATAGGTAAGAACAAAAATTTTTCCAAAAGAATTTTCTTTTAAAAAAGCCATTTTAATAGTTTTATCAGCCTTGGATTTATCAATAACACTAAATTCAAGATTATAAGATTTAAATTCTAGTTGAAGTGATTTTAAAAAAGGTTCCCAGATAAAAACTTGATTTGGTTCAAATAAAATAAAATCTAAATCTTCTGAAAAACGGTTAAGTCCATAAACTATACGTAAACAAGAGCCACCTTGAAACGCTGCTTGCTTAAAAAAATTTGCTCTAGAAAGACCACAAAGTGCAATTTCTTGAATTATCTCTTTAAAGGCATTCAGTTCTTCTTTTGCTGATATTGGATTATATTCTTTTAAACGATTTTCTATAATTTTTATACTCATTCAATTGCCTTTTAATTTCTAATTATTTTTTAATATTTTTTAAATTTTTAAAAAGTTTATTGAAAGTGTTTCTTACTCTTTGACTTGGATAATTTTTTATTAACAATTCAAGCATTTTTTGATCACTTTCGATCAAAGTCTCATTTTCAATTCTCAGATCGGCTTCAAGTTCAAAAATATTTTTCCAATTTTTTTTTCTTGTATAGATAAAATCAGCTAAAGCTCTCCAGGGAGATGCCATAAAAATAATTATATCTGGACTAATTAGAATTCTTTCAACGCCTAAATAAAATTGATCAGATGGAACATGTCTATAACTAAAAACACCCAATGGGGTCTCAAATTCTTTCGACCTTTTTAAGGTTACACAAGTTGTAGTATAAACAGCTTCTGGAATCCAACCATGATATGAAAGTGCTGATTCTAAACTAATAAATGATGGACCGTAAATATTTAAAGCTAATTCAAAATCATTAGGTAAAATTTGTTTTGTTTTACTAGCAATAAGATACAAACCTCTTCTTAACTTAATTAATAAACCTGATTTTAAAGCCCGCTTTACAATAGAATATCGAGCATCATCAGATTTATTTAATAAAAAGGCCAAATCTTCATCTTTTATAAACGATTTTGGCCAATTTTCAATAATATTTTGAATTTTTTTCAAAATTTTCCTCGCATTAAAAAATGTATAAAACTGGCGAAAAGTGACAGTTTTATACATAATAACAAAGAATTTGTTTAAAAATCAAATTTAATAAAAAATTTAATATAATTAACGCGAACTCGATAATTAAAAATTAAATTTTAATGCGCGGGGCACCAGCGTTGCTTCGCCCAGTCCTGTCCATCGAAGCTTTATGCGAAGTTGGACGCTACCATAAGTTGGCCTGCATTGCAGGCAAAGTAATTAATTTTTAAAACATCAAATATTATTTTATAATTATTTTTTAAAATTTAAATTTAATAAAATTATGTGCCGGCAGGGCCGGCCATCATGAGTTAGCGCTGGGCGAAGCAACGCTGGTGCCCCGCGCATATTAGTTTATTAATTGAATCAATTATCGAGTTCGCGTGTATTAGTAAAAATAAAAAATATTATTTTAAAATTATAAAAAATAAATTTAGATTGAAATTTTGATATCTGATTTGGCTTCAAGTTCTCTGTGATAACTAATAGCAAAATGGTGCGTATAATCTCTAAGTGCAATTAAAACTTGACTAGCATAATTTTGTAAATTTAATTTTTTGCCTTGTGGGATATTTTTAGAAAAAATAATTTCTTCCTTTTTAGCCAAGCTAGCAACTTCAGTATCAGGTGAAATCTTTAAAGCTGCATTTAATTGGCCTTTACCTCCATCAATTAATATTAAATCTGGAATTTCAAAATTATCTTTGTATCTACGAGTAATTATTTCTTGCAAGCATTTATAATCATTTTGATAATCAATTGTTTTAATTTTAAATTTTCTGAAAAAATTTTTATCTGGTTGACCATTTTTAAATCTTACGCAAGAACCAGTTTGCCACATACCTTGCTTATGTGAAATATCAAAACAGTCAATAGTATGAATTTCTTTGTTAGTTTTGAATAAATTTTTTAATTGTTTTGATAAATTTTGTTGTTTTGCTGTTTGTTGTTCAACATGAATTTGAGTAAGCTTGATTAAACTTGCAAAATGACCTTCTTGTGGAAAAATTATAGAAACCGGTTTTTCTTTTTTGTGCCATTTTTGTAAAAAATTTTCATAAAGACCTTTTGTTTCTTTTTCTATTTCAAAATTAGTGAGAATAATATTTGGACATGAAAAAGTTTGATAATAACTAATAAAATAATCTAAATAATTGTATTTATCTAAAATTTCTTCAGATTTTAATGGAAAATAAAATGCGGTTTTTTGTTTTAAAACAGCATTATTTTCTGAAAATAAAAATAAACTTTTTTTGTTCTCAGTTAAAAACCAAATATCTTTATGGGCAAAATCTTTTGCTATATTTTGATAAGAAGTGTCTGTGTCAATCGCATTAAATATCTTATTAAATGCTAAAAAATATTCATGTAATTCTTTTGATTTTTCAAATTTTAATTTTGAATTAAAAAATTCTATTTGTTCTTGTAAATAATTTAAAAATTTTTGATGGCCTTGTTTTAATGATAATTTTGCTAAATTTAATCTTTCTAAATAACTTTCTTTGTCAAAATCTGGTTTGCATATTCCAGCACAAATTCCCATATGATAATCAAGACATCCTCGTTCTAGTTTTTTATGACACAATTTTAATTTAAAAGTTTTTATTAAAAAATTATAAACTTTTCTTGCTGCCATCTTTTCTAAAAATGGTCCGAAGTAAGAACCCTGCTCTTTTTTATTCCTTACAATTTTTATTTCAGGTAAAGCTTTTTTAGAATTAGTTATTAAAATATAAATATATGGCTGACCAGATTTTAATAAAATATTAAATTTGGGTTGATTTGCTTTAATTAATTCTGCCTCCAAAAGCATTGCATCAAGTTCACTGTTCGTTACTATATGATCAATAGAATTACTTGACTGTAAAATAGAATCTACTTTCCAATCTTGATTTTGCTTGGAAAAATAACTTTGAATTCTTTTTTTTAAATTTTTTGCTTTGCCTATATATAAAATATGACTATCATTGTCTTTGAATATATATACACCGGGTAATTTGGGGATATTTTGTGCTTGAAATTCTAAGCTATTTATATTTTTTTTAAAATTTTTCATAAATTTTTTATATTTAACGATAACTCCAATAATTACACATAGTATATAATTTATTTATATTTACGTCAAAAACGGTTAAAAAAATCTAGATAATTTTTGTTTTTTATATAACATATAGAATTGCATTATTAATAATATTTTTTTAGATAATAGAAGGGCTTATAACATGTTACATAAATTAAAGGTACCATTAATAGTTGGTTTTTCTGTTTTAATTTTTCTTTGGATTACAATTGTTGTTGTTAAATATTATTCTTTTTCTTCTGCTCCAGAAATTTTTTTACAAGGAATAGAAAAAGACTCTACGTATTCTGGCGTTGTAAATTGTAAAATGAAAGCTAATAATGGCTATAAAATAGCAAGCATTGATATTAGCTTGGATGGTAAAGATTTGGATATTGCAAATCTTAAAAAAATAAATTCCAAAAAATTTGAAATTCCATTTGCATTTGATACTGCTAAATTTTCTAATGGCAAACATACCCTTGAAATTAATGCAGTTGATTCTAGTTATAAAAAAAATAAATTTAAAGATAAATTTGAATTTATTATTGATAATTTGCCTTTACAGGTGGCTTTTTTGCAGCCTGATTATAAAGTTGGTCAGGGTAGGACTATTCATGCAAAACTGCAGCTTAATAAACATGTAAATAATGCACAAATTAAATTTTTAGAAAATTGTTATGAGTGTTATCCTGAATCTGATTATTCTAATGTTTATGAATGTTTTATTCCTATTGATTGTGAAGTAACTCCGGGTGAATATATTTTAGTTGCACAATTTCAAGATAGTGTTAATGGTGAGATAAAATTATCTACCAAAGCAGCAATAAATCCAGTTGTTTTTCCTAAACAGCGGGGTTTTACTGTTGTAAAGGGTAAATTAGAAGAAGAAAAAGAAGTTAGTATGAGTAACAAAATTCTTGAAGAAGCTTTAGAGAAATGGTTAAAGGATTCTCCTAAAAAGAAGATTTGGACGGGAAATTTTGAAGTTCCCCTTGATTGTAAAAAAATTGCAACACCGTTTGGCGAAATTCGTATGACTACAGAAAAAGGTAGATATTTACATAAAGCTGTTGATCTTTTAAATCTTCCTAAGTGTGTTGTTTGGGCAGCGCAAACAGGAAGAGTAATAATTAAAGATAGATTTTTAATGTCAGGAAATACCGTTGTTATAGACCATGGTTTGGGAGTTTTTACTCTTTATTATCATTTGGAAGATTTTGCTGAAATAGAAGTCGGAGATTTAATTAAAAAAGGAAATCCTATCGGAAGAATGGGTATGACTGGATATGCAAACGGTTATCATTTACATTGGGAACTAAGAGTAAATAATGTTCCAGTTGATCCATTGGAGTGGACGAAAGAAACTTTTTAACAAAAAAGTTTACTTCTTTTTTTTATTTATTTAAAATGACACATAAGTTTGTGGTGTTAAAGATCTTTGTATTTTTTAGTGCGGAAAGGGTTTATGGCGAGCCTATTGAAAGATAATAGGTTTATTTCTTTATGTAGAAGCCTTCCAAGTTTTACAAGATTTATTTTATCGAGCCTTGCCCTTGTTTTCACTTTTATTTTTTGTTATGTCTTTTTTTATAGGACAGTTTATATACAAATTAAAGAACAAGAATTACATTCAAAAAATTTAATTCAACAAAACAATTCGTTTCAAAATAGTTTAAAAAATATCCAGACATTAGAAAAAGAACATTTTTTAGTGTCTGGATATTTAAAAAATGTTCTTTCTAAAAATGGCTTTCTTAAAGATAATGTAAATCTATTTTTAGAACATTTAACTAAAAATAATTTGCGCTGTTACAAATTTGAACCTGTGGAAAGTAAAAATAAGGATTTTTGCAAGAAAGAATACTATCAGTTAAGAGCAAAATCTAATTTTGAAAATATAATAAATTTTTTAGGAGATCTGAAAAAAATTAATAAGATAATCAAATTTGAAAATATAACATTTGAGCGAAAAAATAAAGGTCTTATTATAATTTCAGGAAAATTAAGATTCATTGAATTTTTAAATAATAAAATTTGTTGAGATATTAATGCATAAGTATTTTTGTTTTTTGTTTTATATGATCATTTCTTTTTTTCAAATTTTTTCACAACATGCTTTTCGTGACCCTTTTTATCTGCAAGAGCAATCTAATAAAGAAATTTTAAAATTGTCTGGCTTATTAAAAACAAAACATAGATTCAGTGCTATTTTAGAAAAAAAAGGAGAGTCTAAAATAGTTTTTAAGGGAGATGTTGTTTGGGGTTATCTAATAAAGGAGATAGGAGAAAATTTTATTGTTTTAAAAAAAGGAGAAAAGAGTTTTCGGTTAACTTCTTAAAGGAAGACAAAGGGGAGTAAAAAAAGGAAAAGAAAGAGGGGGTAGTAATGAAGAAAAAAATAAATAAAATAATTGGTCTATTTTTGTGTCTTTTTTTTAAAAATATAATATCAAATGGTATTTTTGTTCCGAATAGAGAAATTGATTATTCTAATTTCCCAGCATTTACATCTAATCTTTTAAAAAATGAAAGAGAAAAATTAAAAAAAGAAGAAAATAAAGATATAGAAAAAATAATGGAAAAAATTGTATCTGGAAGTGATAAGGACTTAGAAAAGGAAGCTGAAAAATTAGTAAACGATAAAGAAAAATTAAATAAATTTTTGCTTTCTGTTCCTGAGGATATTTTAAAAGAGGATAAGACTGTAAGCAAAAGTGAGAACGCTTTTATTAAACAACAAATAAGAACATTATTATTAGAAATTTATGAAAATAAAGAACTAAAAGATAAAACTGTAACTTTAAGATTAAAAGATGCGGATATTCGTCATGCAATTGAACTTATTAGCCAATCATCCGGTTTAAATTTTATAATAGATCCATCTGTAAGTGGCAAAATAAATAATATTAATATAGAAAATGTTTCTGTTGCTGCAGCGTTAAATGTAATTCTTTCAAGTAATAATCCAAAATTGGCTTTAATTAATGAATTAAATATTTGGCGAATTTTAAAATTGCAGGATGCTATTAAATTATTAAAAGACAAAGTGGAAGATTTAATTGCAAAAGATTTTGTAAACACTTTTGTAACAATAAAAAATGTAAAATTTACAGAAAGTTTTAAATTGCATATTGAAAAAATGTGGTATGGCATTATAAGTGATGCTGTAAATAATGAAAAAGAAAAATCTAATTACTATATAGTTTTTGATGATAATAGTAGAAAAATATTTTTTAAAGGAAGAAAAAATAATGTAAAAGATTTTAAAAAATTTTTAAAAGAAGTAGATTTTTCTTTGCCACAAGTAAGAATAGAAGCAAGAGTTATTGTAGCAAGCAAAGATTTTGAAGAAAGTTTTGGTTTGCAAATTTCTGGAATTTATAACAGATCTGCTACTGCACATAGAACGTGGGATTATATTGGTTTTGGTGATGTTAAATCTCCAAAGGGTGGAGGAGATTTTAAAGAAGGTATGATACAAAATTGGGCCTTAAATTTACTCCCTTCATCTGCCAGTCAATTTCTTAATTTACCATTAATTTTTGGTGGAAGAGATTTAGATGCAAGACGTTTGAATCTTGTTTTAAATGCTGCTGAAAGTAGAAATGAGATAAAAACTATATTAAAGCCATCTCTTCTTGTTAATAGTGAAGAGATGGCAGAAATCCTTGTTGGAGAACAGGTTCCAATAGAAACTCAGGTTCAAGAAAGAATAGAAGGTTCTGTTCGACAAATGGATACAATAAATTATAAAGATTTGGGAATGAAATTAAAAGTTAAACCTATAGTTAATTCAGATAAAAAAACAGTATTTTTAGATATTTTTGTTGAAAATTCTTTTGTTAAAGATGGAAGTACATCTACCGCTTTTAATGCTAAAAAATCTATTATTGCTACAACACAATCTAAAAGTCGTGTACTTTTGAATAGTGGCCAGACGACTTTGATTGGCGGTTTGATAACCAATGATAAAAGAATTTCAAAAGAGGGCATTCCAATTTTACAGAAAATTCCTGTTTTAGGCTTTTTCTTTGGGGGTTCTAGAAGAGTGAAAAGAGATGAGCAACTTATGATTTTTATTTCACCAACTGTTGCTTGAAATTTAGCTAATTAAATTAAATTAAATAATTCTATTTTTTTTGATAAAAATTTGACAAATATTAAATAATTATAGATAATTACTATAATTTTATAGTATTTTGATTTTTTTTAATGGAGCGTTATGAAAAAAATAATATTTTTACTCTTACTTCTCTTTAGCGTGCAAAATATAAATTGCATGCTAAATCCGGAACAAGATCAACCTAGAATTCAGGAAGATACTGATAAATATGATTTATTTGCTGCACTTTGTGAACAAGATAATGAAAAAAGTGAATACCAATATAGTGAAAATATTGAAGATCTGAATTATATTCAAGAACCAGAACAACAAGAAGACGAAGAAAAACCTTTTCCTGGTGGATGTCGAATTAATTATTTTCAGGAAGATGAGGATAGTTATGAAAGTGGTGATAACGCTGAACGTGCCGATGATAGCGAAACCTCAGGCAACAAAAAATTACAGGAAGATACTGATAAATATGATTTATTTGCTGCACTTTGTGAACAAGATAGAGAGTCAGAGACTTGCGAAATTCAAGGTTTTTTGAATTTAGTCATTGAACCTGTGGAATATGAGCCAAGAGAAAATATTTCTAAAATAAGTACAAATATAATTTCTGAAAACACAAGTAGCCAAACACAAGATTCAAAAACTCCAAACAAAAGTAAAGTTGTTGATAGAATTGAAAATCAGAGTTTAGGAAAAAAGAGATTAAGAGAATCCGATATTCAAATACATGAAGTCTATATTAAAGGCCAAAGGCATCTTAGGTGTGGCTATACTGGTTGTGGTAGGACATTTACTAAAACATCTTCTGCAAGAGATCATATTAGAGTGCAACATATAAAAGAGAGATTTTATGAGTGTAAAAAATGTCATGAAAAATTCTTTAAAAGGTGTCATTTAAATTTGCATATTATGAGGGTCCATAAAAAAGAGAAGCCTTATATATGTGATATATGTCATCAAAGCTTTACTCAAAAGGGTACTTTAACGCAGCACATGGTAACGCATACGGGAGAACGTAACTTTATATGTGACATATGTGGTAAATGTTTTAGATTTGGCAATTGTTTAAGTAAGCACAAGAGAAGAATTCACGAGTAAGACCTAAATTGACATAAAAAATTCATAAAATAAAATAAAAAGACCTGAAAATGATCAAAAAACTCAAAAAATTGATATTTTGAACTCAATCTGTGTTAATATTTGAAAATCGTTATATTATTGTTATAATATAGCTTAAATTAAAAGTAATTTTTATAATTACATAATTTGAGTTTGTTTGATATCTATGTTCTTAAAGTTTTTATTGTGTCTGAAATCTATTTGAATCTTAATTGGATCGTAAGATTTATCGTCAGTAAAAATTTTCAAATTAATTTGTAAAGGGATAATTTATAGGAATGTAA
This sequence comes from Candidatus Babeliales bacterium, assembly GCA_041650475.1. Classification (GTDB taxonomy): domain Bacteria; phylum Babelota; class Babeliae; order Babelales; family UASB340; genus JAIPGX01. The sequence continues at coordinate 43,029 of JBAZLD010000010.1, forward strand.
TGTTTTTTGTTTGACTGAAATGAAGTAGAAGTAGGTTTCAGTTTTTAAAATTTTTAAGTAAAAGTAATTAGATAGATATTTTAAATTAATTAGGAAATTAAAATAATGGATAAAGTTAATAACATATACGTTGGTAACATTTCTCGTGATCTTGATGAAAATGGTTTAAGAGAAGCTTTTGAACAATTTGGACAAGTAGATTCAGTTTCTATTATCAAAGACAAATTTACAGGTGAATCTAGAGGTTTTGGATTTGTTCAAATGGCTGATAAAGAATCAGCTCAAAATGCAATTAATGGATTAAATGGTACAGAATTAAAGGGACGTACCGTAACCGTTAACGAAGCTAAACCTCGTCCAGAAAGACGTCCAGGCGGCGGATTTGGTGGTCGTTCCGGTGGTGGCCGTTCAAGTGGTGGTTTCGGTGGTCAAAGACGTGGCGGCAGCAGTGGCGGTCGTGGCGGATTTGGTGGCGGAAATAGATGGTAATCTAATCCACTAAATTAATTTTAGAAAAAATGGCTTGTAGTTTAAACTACAAGCCATTTTTTTTGATATATTATGGACTTTTTAATTAAATAAGCTTTATATTTTTTTAAGTAAATTTTTAATTAAATTTTTTTTAAAGGATATAAATATGCTTTCTAATTGTAGATATAATAAAGTTAAAGTTTTGCATGATATGAGCAAGCTATTATGGTTTATAGAAAAGCATGGAATTGGTGATGCACGGCAAGGAGATGATTCTAATTGCATGAAAGTGTTAGCTGATTTAAAGCGGGATCTTGAAAAACATATTAAAAGCTTGAATGATGAAATTATGATAGAAAATCCTGAACTTATAGACCTTTAATTAGATTTGTTCATAATATTTTTTACTTCTTCATCAGTAGTCTGCTCAAATTTTTTATAATACATACTAATTGCCAAAAAATTTACTGATATATTAATACAAACAACGTTATTTACTTCTTTTTTTAGTTCTTTTATGATATCTTCTGGTGCAACAGG
>JBAZLD010000011.1:0-42832 GCA_041650475.1 Candidatus Babeliales bacterium
TTTTGAAAGTAAAACTTGATTGTTTTCTATTAAAATGCCATAAACTGATGGTCTAAAAATTAACTGATCCGAATCAACTTCTTTTTTATTATTATGTATGTCGTGACAAATTATTTTTTTATTTTGTTCATTCATGTTACGGGCTCTTTCAATTTGGCCTTGAAACTCTTTACCTGATGTTGGAAGAACTCCAAGGTGAATTAAATCAATTAAAACTTGATCAATGCTACTGAATACAATTCCATCCATTCCTAATGCTTTTCCACCCTGAATGTTGATTTCCATATCATCGATAAAAAGACATTCATCGGGAATTAGATTGTAGGTTTTAAACAAAGCATTGTAAATTGCTGGCTCTGGCTTGATAGCTTTTATTTTATAGGAAAAAATTGCACCATCAAATTGCGCAAAAAAAGAGGGATCTTGTTTCAAGATGTGTTGTTCTGCAGCTGGAACAAGATTGGAAAGAAGATATGTTTTATAACCATGTGCTTTGAGTGTGGAAAGTAATACAAGGGCATGAGGATCAATTTTAAGATCATCATCCGCTGCATCATGTATTTCAGCAACGAAATGATGGTTCTTTTTATCGGGAAACAATTTTTCTGCGATTTTTTTATAATACAACTCCTTACTTAAAACACCACGATTATATTCAAGATGCTCGGGTAAATGGGGAATACTTGCAAGTTTTTCAATGACTTTTTGTGGAATGTTTTTTCCAGTCGCTTGTAAGCTTGCAATAGTTTTTTTAATGTTAAAAGATGCAAGAACGCCACCTAAATCAAAAACAATATTTCGATATTTTGTATCTAGCTTATAAACTTGAGTTTGAAGATTAATATTAGTCTTCAGTTCTATTTCTTGCTGCGTATTAGTGGCAAATATATTGGTTATTGACAATGATAACAATATTACTGATGTATACAATAATGATATTTTAATTTTGCGGAACATTTTTTTCTTCCTCTCCTCATTAAATGAGCAGTAAAGTTACATCCACAAAACTATATCATTGGCAAAATTAAAAAACAAACTGTTTCTCTTGCCTACATTGTTTTTAAATAACCATGCTTCATTTGTTGGAATTTCAATTAAAAAAAATGAAATATTTTTAATATGGACATCCTGAAAGTGGAACATCGTCGACGAATATTTCTCTATTTGGTTTTTTTATAATTAAACCGGATGACATTTGTTCTAAAATTCGTAATTCTTCATCATTTAATTGATTACATCCAGATAAATCTAATTTTGTTAATTCTCGACATCCTAGAATTAATGTTATTAATCCTTCAAATGTTATTTGTATGCAATTTTGTAACTTTAAATTTTGTAATTTTGGGCATCCGCTAGCTAGTTTTTCCAAGCTTAGGTCTGTTATTTTCTGACAGAATGATAAATTTAAGTTTACTAATTGGTGGCATCCTTGAGTTAATGCTTGTATACCTAAATCAGTTATTCCATAACATTCCCATAAATTTAAATTTGTTATTTCTGGACAGTTACTACGAAGTGATTGCATGCCTAAATCTGTTAAAAGACCACAAGAAGCTAAATTTAAATTTATCAAACCATGACATCCATCTTGTGTCAAGGCCTCCAAACTAGCACCTGTTAAATGAGAGTGAGATAAATCTAGGCTTGATAATAATGGAAATTCTTGAGATAGAAATCCCCAAACACAATGTAGTATTTCAGAACCACAAAATACTCTTAAAGATGTAATATCTCTTGGGATTGTTTTTATTAAATCTTTTAATTTATCATAATTATGAACTCCTGATAAATTAATATTATGAATTCCTGATAAATTAATTGCTAATTGTTCTTCAGTAAACATGCTAAACAAATTTGGCCAAGATAATGTTAATATTATTGCAAAGAATATTTTTTTTAACATATATTTTCTCCTTTTATAAAGTAAAGCCACAAAAGATCTAGCATGATGATATGATAAACTTTTACAATGGTTATGTAAAGTTTTCATAATTTGTTATAAAATTAATCTTTCAAACATTCTTATATAATTAGTTGTAATGTAGCTGTGAAGCGTAATTTTTAGAGATGATTGACAATGCGACGTGTTGAATATAAGTTGATAAACAAGCCATTTTGAGGATAATTGCAATTGATCGAGAGTTTAATAATTTTAATAATAATGATAGCGATAGAATTATAGATTGCAGTGATACCAATATCACTGATGAAGGATTGCTTGAGATTGCACGTGCTTTTCCTGCACTTAAAGAAATTAACCTTCGATGTTGCCGTGGAATTACTCTTGATGGCATTCAAGTTTTGGCACACCTGTGTAGAGCGCTTAGAGAGATGGTTATTGTTGGTAGCGGTGCTGACTGCGCCAGTCGCTTCCATCGTGGATACGATGAGCTGCACCAATTAGAGCTAATGTACCCACGCACTAAAATTTTATCTACTGCTGCTTATGAAATTCAAGAAGAAGAACGTGAAAAAGAGGAGACGAGAAGACTGCATGAATATAACATGGCTCAAGTCCGTGAAAGGAGAGACAGGTACTATAAACATGAAGAAGACATGAGAAGGATTCTTGGTAATGATAGAATACGAAAAAAACCTCAACCAGAAGAAATTTTCAATTTGGTCGGAGACGAGGACAACTAACAGCGAATTTGGCAGTATAGGTGATAAATGTTTTTAAACAATTATCATAACTCTCCGCCATTTGAAATTGACCGCATAGTTGGCAAATTATTTTCCATAAAAATTTCCATAGCAAATGGAAACATATCTACTTTAATTGATGCATCTAAATCTTCTTTTATAAAAGAATCAATTTGATTTGCAAAAACTTGACCAGCTTTAGAATTAATAACTCTTTGCAAATATGGTGATGCATCTGTTTTATTTTTAATAAGAAGTTCTTCTAGATAATCTGCTAAAGCTAAGTCTTCGTCACCTTCTGTAATAACAAAAGTTATTGAATTTGGATTTAAAAATTGAATTCTTTGCAATGTTGCATTTGCAACAACAAAGCTAGAAGTAAGAATTTTTTTAGATTTTATACTACGAATAACACCTTGAGTTCCAGCGGATGTTCGTTGAACTAAAGTTCTACCTGTAAGATTTTCTTTTGAGATTTTTTCTGGAGAATTGCAAAAATCAAAACCTGGAATATGCTTTCCCTTAACTTCTCCCATCAGCAAATATTCTGGATTTTTCTTTTTTAAATCAAAAGCTTCTTCTATTGTGCTGACAAGAATAATTTTTTCTGCACCTCTTGAAAATGCGTATGCAGCTGTTGTAAAGGCCCTAAGTACATCTATCACTATTACAAAATCTTCTTGAACTTTTTCTGGTTTGTGCAATTTTTGAATTTTAATATCAGCGCATGCCATAAAATTAATTTTTTAAATATTTTTTGAAAGATCCTCTTGAAATTATGCCTTCTTGAGTCAAACCTTTTTTGACTTCATCAAGAATCTTTCTATTCTCTGTTTTTAAATAACCATGCTTCATTTGCTGGAATTTCAATTAAAAAAATAGACTAGACAATGAAACATTTGATCATCGTTTACTAGAAAAATAGATTTGAGAATGAAACATTTGATCATCGTCGACCATCTCATGGAATATTTCTTTATCTATAATTAAACTGGGTGACATTTGTTCTAAAATTAGTAATTCTTCATTATTTAATTGATTACATCCAGATAAATCTAATTTTATTAAATTTCGACATCCTAGAATTAATGTTTTTAATCCTTCAAATGTTATTTTTCTACAATTTTGTAAACTTAAATCTTGTAAATTTGGGCATCCTTGAGCTAGTTCGTTCAAGCTTAGGTCTGTTATTTGCTGACAGAATGATAAATCTAAGTTTACTAATTGGTGGCATCCTTGAGTTAATGCTTGTATACCTAAATCAGTTATTCTATTACATTGACATAATTTTAAATTTGTTATTTTTGGACAGTTTTTACCAAGCGATTGCAGGCCTAAATCTGTTAAATTAACACAATCAGTTAAATTTAAATTTATCAAATCATGACATCCATCTTGTGTCAAGGCCTCCAAACTAGCACCTGTTAAATAAAGGCAGGAAGATAAATCTAGGCTTGATAATAATGGAAATTCTTGAGATAGAAATCCCCAAACACGATGTAGTATTTCAAACTGACACTTTACATTTAAAGATGTAATATTTTTTGGGATTGTTTGTATTACATTTTTAAATTCATCATAATCATTAATTCTTGTTAAATTAATTTCAGATAATTGTTCTTCAGTTAATTGTTCTTCAGTAAACATGCTAAACAAATTTGGCCAAGATAATGTTAATATTATTGCAAAGAATATTTTTTTTAACATAGATTTTCTCCTTTTTTTATATTTTATATACTTATAAAGATATAACATAAAAATAACAAATGTTACAATATGGGAAAATGGGATACGTAATATTTTTAATTACCTGTTTTGAAAATTGCTTTCATAGTAGGTAATAGTTAACGAATTATGCCTTTTTTTGCTAAAAGATTTCTGATTCCTTGTTGATAATTTCCTGGGGATGCATTATCTATTTGTTTTTTAAGATCTCGAAATAATGCAAATGTTTCCTCATCTCTTTTTTCCCATAATTTTACTGCAAGGTCGGGCTGAATATTTCCAATGCCAGGAAAGATGCCATCAATATCAAGAGTTAAAGCTTTTTCGATTTGATGTTCTCTTCCATAATAAATTTTGAATTCAGTTTCTTTATATTTATTAATTAAATTTTTAACAAATTCAATATTTCCACTTGAATCCTTTAATCCTATAATTCTGTTTGAATTAAAGAGATCATCGCGTATTTCCATAGTTGGTGCTGATGCAGTGTTATAAAGAAAAAATTTGATATTTGTTTTTTCTAAAAGCTGTGAAAAAAATTGTCTATCATTTGTTTGTGTAATAGGGATAAGGGCTGCTTTGAATCCTGCATCTTCACAAAAATTGGCAAAATTTACAATGTCTATTAATGAAGATCCAAATAGCACAGTAAAGAGCTTTGCTTGTGTTCCAATGAACGTAACTAATTTTTTAATAATTGCTTTTTTGATTTCTAAATCAAATTTGTTTCCTTCTCCGGTTGTACCAAAAAGCATGAGATTTTTTATTCCACCTGATAACACATGATCGACTAGTGGAAAAAAATCTTCAATATTAGTCGGAGTAATTAGGGGGACAATTACATTATCTGATTGAATTGAAATAGCTTTTTCTAAATTTTTTTTCATGTTTTTCCAAATAATTTATTAGCAAAAATTTTAATGTTGCTTTACGCATAAATCCTTTATGTTGTTTATGTCAATTTCTTCAAGTGATTTTAAAATTTTTGCAGCTTGAGAAAAATCATGTTGCTGTGTATACGCATTTGGTACAGCAATAGCAACCATGTCAGCATTAATTGCAGCTGTAACGCCTGCGTTAGTATCTTCAAAAACAATACATTGTGAAGGGTGTATACCAAGAATTTGAGCGGTTTTTTGATAAATATATGGCTTAGGTTTATTTGTTCCATCTGGATTGTTGTACTCTGTAAGATCGTCGTGGCCTGAAACAATTACATCAAATACATCAGTAAGCCCAACGCTTTGTAAATTTTGCATTATTTCTTTGCGTGGAGCTGATGATGCAAGTCCTAAAAAAATGTTTAGATTCTTTTTTTGTAGAGCCAATTGATTTACCAATTTAACTGCAGCTGATATTGAAGGAACGCCTTGTTTGTGCAAGATGGCAAATTCTTCGTAGCGTTGTTGAGTAATAATTTTTGCATCAAGTTGAATCTTTTTTAGTGTGGTAATTTTTTGTATAATGTAGCGGCTAGAATTTCCAATGAGTGGAAGATATTCTTCAAGTGAAAGAGAAATATTAGATTTATGGAGAGCCTTTTGCCAAGAGAGAAATTTTAGATATTCTGTATCAACCAAAACACCGTCACAATCAAAAATAATCCCTATTTTTTTATGTTTTATGCGAACAACAACCTGTTGATGCGATGCATTGTACGCAAGGTATTCGTAAGAAAATCCACTTGCTGCAATAAATTCTTGAAAGGCTTTGAATTCATGTTCCTGCCAGCCATCATAACCAAAATATTCATCAAAAATAATAATTGTTCCTGATTGAATATTGTTTCCAAGGTTATCAAAAATTGATTTTGTTGATGTGTAAAGATCGCAATCAACGTGTATTAGGGCAATAGGGTCATTTTTAAGCCAACCTTGTTTGAATGTTGGTAAAATATCTTCAAATAGCCCAACATGCAATAATACATTTGCATGCAATGGTGGAAATTTACCTTTTTCCTTGAATGCAAAAGAGCCTTTGGGTAGGGAAGCTGTCCAATTTTCTGGTAAGCCTTCAAACCAATCAAATCCGTGTAATGTACGGAATGGGGCTAAAGCTGCAATGAAGTTTGTTGTTTTACCCACACCAACTCCAAATTCGAGAAAAAAACCATCAACCTGCGATGCTTGTTCAACAGCATATTTCAAAATTTCAGCATCACTATGAAAAATTTTGCTTTTTTCAAAATGCTGTTTGATGTAAGCTGCGGTTTTTCTTGACGTATCATCAGTTATAGGATTTCTATCACGGGTTTTAAAATGAAGAATTTGATTACCTTTTTCACCAATTCCTTGAGTACTTGGGAAATAAATCATTTCTCTCCACAGATGATCTGTTGTAATAGCCTTTCTGGTAGATATATCATTAGCCATGGAATATGAGTTAGTAATAAAAATTGAACTTACTATATAGCAAAATAATAATTTTTTTATCATGATGTCCTTCTATTTAATCTATTAAATATTTTTAATAAATATTAAAATATATAAGTATTATGTTTTTATGCAATTTTATTTATAAGAAAGGATAAAATGTACAATATTTATTTTGCTGGTGATTTATTTGATCAAAAACATATAACAGGCAATTTTTTACTTGCAAAGCAAATAGAAAAAATATCAAATTATCAATATAAATGTTTGTTACCCCAAGATTGGGAAGGGAATGAAAAAACTGCTGTTGATATTCGCAATAGAGATATCCAATCTATTATGAAAGCTGATTTAATCCTTTTTAATTTTGATGGTGTAGATCTGGATTCTGGAACTATCGTAGAATTTATGATAGCAAAAATGCTAGATATACCAGCAGTTTTGTTACGTACAGATTTTAGAAATGGTGGGTATCTTTTTGGGGATGATTGGAATCTTATGGTTAATGGCTTTCCACGATGTTCTATTGTCAAACATTCGGCAATTATGATGTATAACTCTTTAGGTTTGGAAGAAACTCATAAAACCATTGCACAATCAGTTGTTGATGAATTTAAAAAACTTGAACAAGAAAAATCTTTATTAAATTCTTATGACGAAATTTTTTCTGCATATCAGCATGTTATTAAAATGTGTGGTTCAAATTTGGAAAAATTAGTTCACCCTAAATTGGTAAGTGAATTTATTAATTCTAAAATAAAAAAAAATATTTATAAAATAAATAATTTGGTTACTGATTCTAAAATTTGTGCCCAATCTGAAAGATAGATTTGTTATTATGAAAAATTTTAAAAAATTAATATTTTTAGTATTTCTAGCACGTTGCTTTAATTTATTTTCCGAGGTTAATAGAGTGAAAACTAATAATTTTTTATTTCCAAGACCAACTGGTAAGTATGCTGTTGGAATAGTTGATTATTATTTTAAAGATGAAAACAGATTGGAAATACATTCTGAAAATGCTACAGACAAAAGAGAGTTGATGATTCAAATTTGGTACCCGTCTTCGCTAAAAGCTACGACGTGGCAGGTCCCGTCTCAGACTGATTTATCGGAGAAAGAAATATCAACAATGCCATATGATTCGCAGCCAACTGCCGAAATGTTAAATATAGAAAGAAATATTCCGTTTGAACAACTTGAGGATCTTAAAAAAATTAGAACTTATGCTCAGCCAGATGCATTACCAGAAAATGAAAAAAAATATCCTGTGATACTTTTTTCTCCAAGATTTGTTTGTCCAAGAACTGCTAACACGGCAAATTGCGAAGAACTTGCAAGCCATGGATATATTGTGGTTGGAATAGATCCGACATATTCATCTGCAATGGTAAAATTTCCTGATGGAAGGGTAGTAAAGCATAAAGATATAAAAATACTTGAGCAAGACGTAGATGATATAGAGCAGCAGGTTTGGGTTGATGATGCAAGATTTATATTAGATCAAATTGAAAAATTAAATTCTGATAAAAATTCAATTTTAAGTAAAATGTTTGATTTAGAAAAAATTGGAATTTTTGGGCATTCATATGGCGGTTCAACAGCAGCACAATTGTGTAGAATTGATGAGCGTTGTAAAGCTGGTGTAAGTTTGGATGGTGGATTATTTGGCAAAGATCCGATAAAAGGTTTTGATAAGCCTTTTATGTTTATTTTGGCTGAAAATTGGCCTTGGCATGACATGTCAAAAGAGGATTTAAAAAAATCGGGCGTTTCTCAGGAACAATATGAAGATGTTAAGAAAAAATGGCTTGAATATATTCCGGCGCTTTGTAAAGCAATAACAAAAGATACTTATCAATTTAAAATAAAAAATTCTAAACACAATGATTTTTCTGATTTAGCTTTAATAAAAGAAATAGCGCCATTAAATACTTTTAATTTAGATACAGGGACAATAAATGGAGTTGAAGTAATAAAAATTGTAAATGAATATCTTGTAAATTTTTTTGATAAATATTTAAAGAATCAAAATAAAAAGTTTGGGAATAAGTCTGGAGAAAAAATTAAAAAATTATTTGAAAATCATATTCAAGGTAAAATTTTAGAAATCAAACATTTTTCTGGTGGTTTAAGTTTTGGTGAAAAATTTCTTTGCATAACAAAAGAAAAATCATATGTTGCTAAAATATTTAAAGAAGCATCTGAATTTAGTAAATTTGAAATACAACAATCTGTTTGTGCAGCTCAGTTAGGTGTTGCGCCAAAGATATATTTTCACAATGACAATATGATGGTTATGGAATTTGTACCAGGAAATACGTTAAGCATAGAACAGGCAAAAACAACTGAAGTCTTAAATGCCATTGTTGGTTTTCTAAAATCAATAAAAAATATTGATAGTAATAATAAGGTTAAAGATGTATTTGGTGTAATTATACAAAATCTTGACGCTCTTGATAAAGAAGAAAAATTAAAACCGTTTTTAAAAAATGTTAAAGATAAAGTGCTTAATTTGAAGCAACTTATAGATGCACAACAAAGATCCTTTGCTTTCTGTCATGGGGATTTAAATCCTAGAAACATATTTTTTAATGACCAAAAATTAACAGTTATAGATTGGGCATCTTGCGGAATGTATTATCAATTTTATGATATTGCATATTTTTCTGTTTTTAATTGTCTTGATAATTCAAGTGATATGTTTTTGCTAACAAATTATTTACAAAAACAGCCTAATATTGATGAAATTCGTTATTTTAAATTACTCAAAAGCCTTGTGCGAATTTTCGATGCATCTTTTTTATTAAATTATCTTCAAGCTCAAAATTATGTTTTTTCAGGAAATTTACCTGAACACGATTTTTGTTATTATGAAAATTTGTGGGCAAAAGATTCGATTGCTAATACTCTAGACTTTAATTATTCGCTTGCAATTAGTGAATTAAAAGAATTTTTTAAAGAATATGATAATGCTATGTTGCACTTATAAGCTGTCAATTTATGATATCGTGCACCATGATCTAGATGGGGCAGCAGATACAGGTATTTGCAATAAATCAAAAAGATTTGCTTGAGCACGTTCAAAGTTATTCATAATTAAAGCACTATTATAATCTGGTGGCAATTTAGTTTTAATTGCTTCAAGCAATTCTTTTCCCAAATTAATTAGCTCATTTCTAAGATTTGTATAATTGGTTAACCATATATGTCCACATTTTTGTATAATAGATTCTTTAAAAAATTTTAAAAATTCAATTTGTTCGGGACGGGATTTATTTTTGCAATGCAAAGCATTAGAATCAAGCGAACCGATCACTCTTAAAATACATGTAAAAAATTTAAGTGAATTTGTATCTATTATGCATGTTTTAAAACCATTTTCTAATGACCTATTTGATGTCAAATTCTTATTATCAATTCGCATTTTTGTTAATAAATCAATTAAAGAACTATCGTGAGCAAGATATTTTTTTGCTTGATTTATAAGTTTAACAATCTTATTATTTGTTTTATAAATTTGTCCAAAAATATTGCTTATTAAAACAAAATCTTCTGAAAAAAGAACCTGTGGTTGATGTTCGATATTTTTTGTAGAAGTTCCAGGATTAATTGATTCACTAGTGCTAGAAGTTTGCATCCCAACTGTTTGTATTTCTGGGATTGTTTGAGGGTTTTCTGTATCACATACTTGAGATTTTTGAATACTTAGATCTTCCACATTCTGCCGAACCTTTTCAAGGTCATATTGTTCTTGTTGTTCACGCAAACATCTTTCTTGTTCTATCAAAAGCCTTTGTTTTTCAAGAGCCAAAATTTTTTCTTGCTCAGCTCTTAAATTAATATTCTCATTAGAAAAAATTTCAGATCGTTCGACTTTAAGGTTTTCTCGCGTATTAGTAAAGCATTCGTTTCTTTTTTGTTGAGCTTCTCTTAAAATATTTTTTGTAGCAATATTGCGTTGCTTGCAAAGATCCAAATTTAGATCACGTAATTTTTTATCGCAATTTCTTTGTAAATCTTGCATCTTTTCTTGATTATGAAGTTCTAAGGCCTGCTTATAATATTTAATAATTTTTTGTTGTTCTTTTAGGGCATCAGTATAAGCACTATTAAAAATTTCATTTGATTGTTTTTGTTTTACGTTTCTTACAATATTGATTAAAGATTGTCTTTTTTTTGCCGCTGAGTTTAATGCTGTTTCAATAAATTTTTTTTGATGTGTATTTTGAATTTGACTTTCACATTCAATAAAATTTAAAAGTAGATTTATGTCAAAAATATAAAAATCTTGAATACTAGATGGATAAAAAATAAATCGGGAAGGTTTGTCAAATTCATTTACCATTTCAATTGATCTAGAAATAGGAGTATAAAAATGATTTTGACAGTAATATATTTTTAATAATCCAAAAATTTTATCATTTACAATTTTTGCTGCATTAAAAAATAACTGAGAATCACGTCGTAATAAACAACATATTTCTGGTGGTCCATAGATTTGATAAATCGGTTTTTGTTGAAAAAAATTTTCGCGTTCAGCCAAAGTTGATAAAATAATTTGATCAAAATTGTAATTTTTTGTAATCGATTTTGTAAAAGCAATTAATTTTTCAATATAACAAGAGCATATAACAATATTTACATTTTTTTGTTTATAGTTATTGATAAATAATTTTTTTAATTGTAAAAAATATTTACTTATTTGAAAATATAATCTTCCAGCTTGGTCACAAGCAATTTTATTGGGATGATCATTTGGATAATTGAGTTCAAATGTAAAAAGTATTCTACTTAGCTTTTCATTGAGGACTTCTGCCCAATGACATAATGAGCTCATACGTATATCAATATGATCTTGTGGATTATAAATGGACATTTGAGGTGGAAGGCATAGTCGATTAAACTCTCTTGCATAATCATCATAATCATCATTCATAGAATTGATTATAAAAGGCGAAGAGAATAAAATTAGCAAAAATATTTTTTTAAATTTTAATAATTTGATCATAGCAATTCCTAAAAATTGTTTTTTTACTTATGTTATAATATTTAATTTTTAAGAATATATAATAAATTCAATTTGTCAAAAAAATTAAAAATAATGCTTATTTTTATAATAAAATTAAAAAAAATTAGATTATCCAGGCGGGTAGAAAAAGAATTTTATTTTCTTGATCATATGAAAATGGTCCCATATAACAAATAATTCCAATTTCAGCTTCAGGGCAATTTAGCATAAAATTTTTAAGATTATTGATTTTTTTCTTTTCAATCTGATTGGCATAAGTTATTTCAAATGGAACAACCTGTTTTCCAAGTGTGACAACAAAATCAACTTCAGCACCTCCTGCAGTTCTCCAAAAATAAATTTGATGCTTTTCTGGTTGTGTATCAAGCCATGCTTGAATTTCATTAAGAAACCAATTTTCAAATCGATGACCTATTGTACTTGTATTTTTTAAAATATTCAGATCATGAATACCTGTTAGATAACTTATTAAACCATTATTAATTAAGTAACCCTTGGGTGATTTTACTAATCTTTTAATTGAGCTTTTAATGTAAGGGAATATTTCGGTGTATTGCAGTGTTGCTAGTAAATAATCTCTATACTTTAAAAGTGTATTTCTTGCGCAATGTAGAGCATCTATAATTTTTTTATCATCTCGAACTGAACCTGTAACTTCAGCGCTAATTTTCATTAAATTATTATATAAATTTAAATCTCCAATTGAATCAATTGCTCTTATATCTTTTTCTAAATAAGTTTGAAGATAATCGCCTAAATATTTTAAACGAGATGGATCTGATGCTGTTTTTAAAACTTCAGGTAACCCTCCCCAAATTAAATATTTTTGCAAGGATTCTTGAAGTATATTTTGAAAAGGTCTAAGGTCTTGGATAATTTCTTTTAATGCAGAAATATTTTTTGAATTAAAAATTATATCAAAAGTATTTTTATAAGATAAAGAAATATCTTTGTGCAATAAAAGCGTAGTTTCTTTTAAATTAAATTCCCGTAAATTTAAAAGTTCTACCCTTCCAGCTAAAGATTCAGCAGTTAATTTATGTAAATTTAAATGAGCTGAGCCAGTAAGAATAAATTTAATATGATTTTTGTCTTTGTGAGCATCATATATAATTTTTATTTGATCGAATAGTTCTGGACATTTTTGTGCTTCATCAATAAAAACCCATAATTTTTTAGGACCCCCGATTTTTTGTAGCGCTGCTTGCTCAATCATGAGCTCAAGTTCTTCGCCTGTAATTCTATTTCTTTGACCCAATGAATCCATATTTAGATGAACCCATGTTCTTTCAGAATATAAATTTATGTAATATTCAATTAATGTAGTTTTTCCAACACGTCTTGGGCCTAAAAGAGCACTGATAAATGGACCTTCAAATGATTTAAAAAAAAACGATTCGTTAGCTCGAATAATGTATTTATTCATAATTTTTATCCTAAATATTACTTTTACGCGACAAAATTAATATTATAATATTAAAAATGCAGCGAAAAAGTGTCAAGATATTATTAAAATTTATTAAAAAATATATCTTTTGAATTTTTAAATTTATTTTTGAAATTTTTCTTGCATTTAAATTATTCAGTTTGATATGATAAGTATTGAGGTAGGAAAAGTAGTAAGAAGTAGAGGCTACAATCCAAATGTTCGAAAGAGCCTTTTGATAGTTTGTCAAGCTTCTAAGCGACTCGGTTATGAAAATAATTGAGCTCCCTTTTCTACCTCATCTTTAATTTTGTCTAAAATTTATATTTTTATATTATAAAAATATATGAGAGATTTTCTTTTTGCTCCTAATATTCAGTTTTATCTTTTTTTTGTTTCCAATCTTCAAATGCTTTCATTGCTTCATGCTGCATTATTTGAATTGCAGGGATAGATCTATTTTTATTAGGTTTTTCTAATTCATCATAAATGAATGAGTCGTCAAAGCCTATATTTTTGGCATCAGTTCTATCGTTTGCATAAAAAATTTTGTCTATATTTGCCCAATAAATTGCCCCCAAACACATTGGACAAGGCTCGCATGAGGTGTATATTGTGCACCCGGATAAATCAAAGGATTTCAATTTTGAGCAGGCGCTCCTAATTGCATTGATTTCTGCATGTGCCGTTGGATCATTATCAAGAGTTACGCTATTTGATGCTTTTGAGATAATTTTTCCATTCTTTACAATTATAGCACCAAAGGGACCTCCATTATTTTTCACACTACTGATTGAAAGCTCTATTGCAGTCGACATAAATATTTTGTCTTTCTCTTCCACAAATTCATTCTCCTTATAATAATAAAAAAACTTAAACACGTTGCTTAGAATAATGTTTCTAGCTATTATTTATGGAAATATTTCTGTATTTTAATTTATCATAAAAAATAGAGGAAGGCATTGAAAAATTTAAAGCTTATTAATCGCATAAAAAACTTTATTTCAGTTTTATTATTTTTATTACTTTGTTATCATGTCAAATTAAAGGGTAACATGATCAACCAAAATTCCAATCAAATAGACACATCATCAGTTGTCAAAGAATACTACTTACAAGGCGGAGAAGCAGAACGTTTATCAAATGGCATTTGGCAGATTGAAAAAGCTCGAACTGAAAATATTTTACACAGATTTTTACCAAAATCACCTGCAACTATTGTAGATGTTGGAGGTGCTGCTGGCGCATATGCATTACCCTTGGCCAAACAAGGGTATGAGGTTTATCTGATAGATTTAGTTCCACTACACATTGAGCAAGCAAAAAAAGCCGAAAAACTTCAATCGGATCACTCACTTAAGGCTTGCATTGTTGGTGATGCCAGAAAAATTGAACTTTCAGATTCCATGACAGATGTTGTTTTATTGATGGGACCACTCTATCATTTACCAGATAAAAAAGATCGCTTAATGACAATTAGTGAAGCTTACAGAATTTTAAAACCAGGTGGATTATTGTTTGCTGTCGGAATAAGTCGTTTTGCGTCATTTATAGATGGTATAATTTACCGCACGCTCAAAGATCCAATATGGCATAAAATAATTGTAGAAGATATAAAAACAGGACATCATGTGAATCCAACTCAAAAATTTCAATATTTTACAACGTCTTTTTTTCATAAGCCTGATGAATTAAAAGAGGAACTAGAGTTAACAGGATTTAAAAAAATTTCTATTTTAGCAATTGAAGGTCTTGGATTTTTAATGCCAGACTTTGATAAACGCTGGAAAGATCAGGAAGAGAGAAAAATTTTAATGTCTCTACTTGAAATGACGGAATCAGATCCTAATATGTTAGCAGCTAGTTCTCATATTATGGCAATTGGAAAAAAAGAGTAATAAAGTAAAAATAATAAAAATTGTTTAACAATTAATTTATTTGGGAAGTATGTAATGATATCTAAAGTAAATAGCCAAGATTTTTGCTCAATAAAACAATATGTTTTAAAATCTGTATTGCTTATGATAATTGTTCTAAGCATATCCTTATCTGTCAGAGCAGCAGAATTCAATTTAATAAAATGATTTAGTTTCTTGTTGATTTTACCGCATAACAGTTTTCATGCTCAATATAACCTCGCCAAGTGCTGGGTCATTAATAAATACTTCTTACAGCGCTAAAGCTTTGTAAGGCTATGGCTTGACAGCCTTAGTCAACTTTTCTATTAATATCAATTCCAACTAAAAAGCTGGCTTGCCCAGCTGAAGTACGTAGTACAAAGACTGGCTCCCCGGGCAGGACTCGAACCTGCGACCCAACGATTAACAGTCGTTTGCTCTACCAACTGAGCTACCGAGGAACGCTATTTTTGAAAATCTTTAAGATCAAGATAACAAATAAAAAAAATATTTCAATAAAATATTTAGTTATCTTATGGCCTGTCATATATAGTCATATGCGTGTATTTGGCCTGCCATCCGTAGCTACAAGTCCGAAGGATGAAGAGCGAAGGATGGTGGGCGAAACAGGATTCGAACCTGTGACCCCCTGCTTGTAAGGCAGGTGCTCTAACCAGCTGAGCTATTCGCCCCTAATTAATAAAGAATAATATAAACCAAAAGCTCAATAAGTCAAAAATTTTATAATTAAAAATTTCTTATTTGCGGATCTGAAAATAAAAATAAGCTTATTTTCAAAAATACTATATTTGGCCTGGTAATAAATAATGAAAATAACGTACTTAAATTAAGCATGCAAAAGGCTTATTTTTATCTAGGTTCAGATATATGTGAGACAAAATAGAAAAAATTTAAATACGTAACTTTTAAAGTTATTTTTATATAGAATATGCGTTTGGAATACTATAAATTTATAGAAAAATCTCAAATATTATGAGATTACACAGATATTTGACAAATTAAATTATATTTATAATTATAAAATTCTTTAAACAATATTATAATTAATACATAAATAATATTATAAAATATTAAAAAAACTAAATGGAGGCTTAAAATGAAAAATTTAAAAAATATTTTTTTAGCTCTTTTACTTCTCACATCTTTAAATTTAACTCAAAACTTTGCTATAGGATTATCATTATATGAATTATCATTAGATAAATTATCATTAGATAAATTATCATTAGATGTTACAAACAATCAAGTAAAAGGTTATGATCTTGCTCTTGCTCAAGCTTTGCTTTGTATAAATAATCACGGGGAAAAAAATAACATTTTAAGTAAACTTGGTATTGACATTATTAGAGGTGAAGCACTAATAAACAATGCAAAAGCCCGTAGAAAATTAGATTTATCAAATAACGATTTAGGAAATTCTGATAATTTAAATAAATTTTTATTTTACATCGCAATTGCACAAATTTTAGAGGTTACAGATTTAGATTTACATTCTAACTATCTCACAAGTCTACCAGATGAAATTGGTAAATTATTAAATCTTAAAAAGTTAAATTTATCTAATAACAATTTGACAAGTTTACCTCCTGAGATTTGTAATTTAACTAGTCTTACAGAGTTAAATTTATATAAGAACAATCTCACAAGTTTACCAGCTGAAATTGGTAAATTAACTCGTCTTATACGTTTATATTTAAGTTATAATAATCTGACAAGTTTACCAGCTGAAATTGGTAAATTAACTTGTCTTAAATCTTTAAGTTTATCTAATAACAAATTCACAAGTTTACCAGCTGAAATTGTTAATTTAACTAATCTTGAATATTTAGATTTATCTTCTAACGAATTCACAAGTTTACCAGCTGAAATTGTTAATTTAACTAATCTTGAATATTTAGTTTTAGCTATTAACAATCTGGCAAGTTTACCTGATAAAATTGATAATTTAACTAGTCTTACAAATTTAAATTTATATAAGAACAAACTAACAAGTTTACCAGCTGCAATTGGTAAATTAACTAGTCTTAAATATTTAGTTTTATCTAGTAACCAACTCAAAAGTTTACCTGATGGATTTGATAATTTAATTAATCTTGAATATTTAGATTTATCTTCCAACGAATTCATAAGTTTACCAGCTACAATTGGTAAATTAACTCGTCTTAAATCTTTATATTTAAATAATAACAATCTTGCAAGTTTACCTGCTGAGATTAATAATTTATCAAATGCTCACATATACCTTAGCGAGATACAATTTAGGAAATTCAATAAAAATAATTTTATAAAATTAAAACAAATTTAGATGTTTTTGATTAAAAAATTAAAAATAAAAGGGCTTTTTGTAATTTACAAAAAGCCCTAAAAAATTTAAATATAATTTTGGGGCGCTTTATCTAGGTTCAGATATATGTGAGACAAAATAGAAAAAATTTAAATACGTAACTTTTAAAGGTATTTTTATATAGAATATGCGTTTGGAATACTATAAATCATAGAAAAATCTCAAATATTATGAGATTACACAATCTTTTTTAATTATATTTTTTATGTTATTTTATTATAAATAAAATTATTAGTTGTTGATTAGGATAAAAATATGAAAAAATTTGTTATTTTTTTTAGTATATTTTTTAGTTTTATTGTTTTGGGTATATTTTTGAGACATATTTTTTTAAGTAATAATATTCCAAAACCAAATTTTCCTTTGAATATTGAAACTGAAAATTTTAAATTATATTGCATGCCGAATGATAAATTGGCTGGTCAAAAGATTTTAGATGTTGCTGAAAAAAATTTTAAACAACTTTCTGTTGATTTTAATCATAAATATAGTAAAAAAATAAATTTGTATGTTTTTCCGGATATTAAAGATTTTCACCAAGCTATTGGACGGCCTGATGCTGCAGATCGAATAATAAATTTCTATAATGAAAATCAACATTCTTTTTTTACAGTTTCTCCTTATAATCCGGGTTCTTACCATTCAGCTGAAAGTATTTTTACGTTAACTACTCATGGTTTAACTTATTTATTTATTAAGGATATATATACTAAAAAAATTCCGAACTGGTTTATTCATGGGATTGGACTTTGGAAAGCTAAATATGTAGGAAAATATGGGTATAATAAAATTTTAAATGAACTTTCTCAAAATCATCAACTTATCCCCTCTTTAAAGCAATTAGAAGATTCTGATTTTTCTTCAGATATTTATCTATCTTGTTCTTATTTAATTATTGAATTTATAAATCAAAAATGGGGATGGTATAAAATATTAGCTCTTTTAAATGATTTTTCTTCCTTTGAAAAAATTTTGGAAATATCTAAAGAAAAATTTAGGGAACAATTAATTGATTATTTAGATGCTAACTATTCGATTAAAAAATAAATAATTTATTTTTTGATGTTTTTCATTTGAACCACAAATGTTTTAGTACCCTCTTTTGTATTCATTTCCATTGAACTAGGACTATTAAAATGACAATTCCAAACCCGCGCTTCCTCCATGAAAAAGCACATGTGAATTGGAACTCACACCAAGTGTACTTACAGAAGTTGGCATTGAATTTGAATAGGTCTCATTTATCTGTCCAGGAGCTAAAGAAACACCATTAACCCACAGAGCCTCATAGCCGATTTTCAGTACAATCATATTGGTAATTTGATATTTACATTGCAAGTCGACTTCGCCAATGAAAGCGAGATGATTTGCCGAAGCGCCTGAATCATACACAATCTTTGCGATGCTTACTCCTGTTGATTCTGACGCATGGTTTAAATACCCTCCAATCTTTATCAATCCATTTAGCAAGAAGCGTTTATACTTGAATAATTTTCCGATCATGCCTATCTGTATACCATAAAGATTATTTGTAGTGCGTGTATTCCAAAAGGGCGGATATTCTGGGGCAGGGGTGCCAGGTTGCTTTTCAAACCATGCAACATATTCAATATTGGCTAATAGATAATTTTTCCATAATGGCTGAATAAGATCTGGCGGCGGAATTGTGCCTTGAAGATTTTCATGCAGTTGCAGCAATCGAAATCCGACAAACATGGTTATCACGTTGGAGAATTTTTTCTGCATGTTGAGTTCCGCATTATAAAGTTTCGTAGAGTAGTCCCATGTCATTGACTGATAAGTAAAATCTTGAGTTTGAAAAAAACCGCCAGGAGCTCTCATTGTCAGCCAGTCCAATGGATTATCAGGCCCGATAGATCTGGTGGATTTCCAGTCACCGATGCGAAAAAAAGATAATAATAAATCATGTTTGGAATCGACATGATAAGCTGCACCTAGCCTAAATCCAGGGCAAAAGCCTTGTTTAAGATTGGTGCTGTTAAGGGCCGGGTCACCGGGCGTGGCTGGGATATTTAAAAAATATGTGGCGCCTGGTACTCGTTCAACAAGTGTATATTTGGCAGTGCCAACACGGTCAAAAATGATCGCTTCCGCGGATAGGATACACCGTGGAGTATGAGATGATGAGGCTGCGTTGACTTGCATACAAAAACAAAAGAAAATCGGAAGCGAAAACTTTATAAAAAATTTATACTTTTTTAGATTATAAAATTGCATGTCTGAACTCCTTTATCTTGAAATTAAAAAAGAGACATTGTTTTTTATAAAAAATTCGGAATTTGGTCTGTCAACTATTTTTATAATAGCCCTAATAGAATAATACGGCTATAATAAAATTTGCTTAAATTAAAAAGCAGTTCGATATGAGAATCTCATGAAAAAAATTTTGTGTGTATCACTACTTTTATTTCGTTTTTAATTATATTTTTTTTATGTTATATTAATATTCGCTAATTATAGCAATTATAGGCTTATTAAATTAAATTTTATATTTATATGGTTAAAAAAAATTCAAAAAAAAGTAAAGATCTTCAGTATGATGTTATTTGTGGTGTGCATTCTATAATAGAAATGCTAAAGGCAAAAAGAAGAAAATTGTATTCTATTTACACAACAAAGCCATTGCCAAATGCATGGGATAGAATAAAGAGTTATTTGCCCAAGAGTATCCCAAATATTCAGTATGTTTCAAAAGAAAAACTTGATTATATGGCAGGTACCCAAGATCATATGGGTATAGTTGCTTTAGTTTCTCAATTTCAATATCAATCAAAAATGTTTGATCCAGCAAAAAAGCCTTTTGTTTTGCTTCTAGATTCTATTCAGGACGTAAGAAATTTGGGGGCAATTTTGCGATCTGCTTATTGCACAGGTGTAACAGGTGTTATTTTATGTAGAAAAAATGCTGCACCATTAAATGCAGCCGCTATATTATCTTCAGCTGGGTTATCTGAGCATTTGGATATTATTGTTATGCCTACTGCGCAAATGGCTGTTTCTGAATTAAAAACTGCTGGTTATAATTTATATATGGCTGCTTTAGAAAATGGAAAAGATGCAACGAAAGTAACTTACAATAAGCCTTTATGTCTTGTAATTGGAAATGAGGCAGTTGGAATTTCAAAAAACATATTAAAAGAGGGTGAAATTGTAACTTTACCCCAAAGAGTTCCTGATATTTCATACAATGCTTCCGTTGCTGCCGGAATTCTTTTATTTTTAATTTCACAAAAAATCTAAAATAGATTTATTTATAAATTAAATATATTTGTTCAAATAAAATTTAGAAAACTAAATAGGCTAAAGAATCGTTAATTTTTTCTTTAGTTTTGGAGTTATTGCACAAATAATAATATTTTTTCTAAACTCTTTTAATAACTATTAGAAAAAAAGGGTCCCGGAATGAAGAAGCTTTTTTTTGTGATCAAAATATTTGTTTTCTGTTTTATTAATATTCCCGTTAATTTGATAACAAAAGATGTACTTATAGAAACAGAAAATTTTTATTCAGAGAATTTAAAAAAAGAGATAGTCTCTTCGTTAAAAAATTATATTTGTTCTGAAAAAGCTTCAAAAAATAAATTAGGCTCTATTTGTTCGCAACTTAAAAAAAAATATAGAATAATAAAAAAAATAGAATTAAATTATATTGCTCCAGATAATATAGAGTGTAAAATCACTGCTGCTCGGCCGTTATTTACTGTGAATAATAAATTTGTAATAACAGATAAAAAAAGGTTATTTGATTATAGTATTTTTGAATTATTTGATAAGAATAAAATAAATAATTTTTTTGTACTAGAATCTTTTTTAAAAGATAAAATGCCAATAAAAATATATGATTTTTTAAAAAATCTTTCAAAAGATATAACTGATAATTACTATTTGATTTATAAAAAACCAACACAAATATTTTTAAAGCCTAAAAATTTTGATTGTAATAACAATAGTAATAATAATTTTTTTATTTTGCTTGATTCAAATTCTATAAACCTGAACAAAATAAAAAATATGGAAAATATAAAAAATATGAGTTCAAATGTTATTTTGAATAAAAAATTATTAAAAAAATGCAAATTATTTGATTTGCGATTTAATAATCGCATTTTGGTTAAATTTGTGGGATTGGATTTTTGGGGGAGGGGATTATGGGATTAAAAATATCAGACAAAATAATAGCTGCTATAGATATTGGCACAACTAAAATTTGTGTTTTGGTAGCGAAAAAAGATTTTAATGAACAACTCGATTTGATTGGCATAGGACAAAGCAATTCTTATGGATTAAAAAAAGGGGTGATTGTTGATGTTAATAAAACAGTTGATTCAATCAAAAAAGCTTTAGCTCAAGCTCAAGAAATGTCCGGCGTAGAAATAGATACAGCTTGTGTTGGAATTTCTGGCGGTCATATAAAATCTTTTAATTCTACCGGTGTTGTTGGTGTAAAAAATAAAAATATAACGCAATCAGATGTTAATAGAGTTATAGAAGCAGCCAAAGCTGTTGCAATTCCGCAGGAACAGGAAATTTTACATGTTTTACCGCAATATTTTAAAGTTGATGGACAAGATAATATTTTGGATTCCGTTGGAATGCATGGAGTAAGACTTGAAGCTCAGGTGCATATTATCACTGGAGCTGTAACTTCGGCGCAAAATATTATTCAAGCATGTAATTTAGCTGGTATTAATGCATCAGATATTGTACTAGAACAAATAGCATCTGCAAATGCTGTTCTTACGAGTTCGGAACGTGAACTTGGTGCAGGAATTCTTGATATTGGAGGTGGAACTGCAGATTTTGCTATTTATAAGGATGGCCGAATACTTCATTCCAAAGTTATTCCTCTTGCGGGAAATCACTTTACTAATGATTTGGCTATTGCTTTTAATATTTCTCAGGAACAGGCAGAACAAATTAAAAAAGGTTATGGATTTGTGTGGGAAGATAAATATTTTGAGTTAGACAAAGATAAAATAAAAATATTGCTTGAATATCAAGATCATGAAAAGGTGATTGATACATATTCTTTGTTTGAAGTTTTAAATTTTAGAGCTCAAGAAATTATAGATATAATTATGGATGAGTTAATAAAATTCAGATTGTTACCTTTTATGCAAGCCGGTTTGATATTAACAGGTGGAGGATCTTTGCTTTTGGGAATGAAGGAGCTTTTTGAAAAAAATTTGAAATTACCTGTAAGAATAGGCTCACCTAATTGCAACAAGAAAACGGAATTAACAAAAAATTTTAAGATTCCAGATATTTTAAAAAGCCCAATTTATTCTACTGGTTATGGATTATTACTTTATGCGGCTGGATTAAATAATGAAGATGCAAAACAAATACAAAAAAATGGGACTGTTAATGAAATTTTCAAAAAAATGAGATCATGGTTATATGAATTTTTATAATTTTATTAGAAAGGAGAGTAGGGTATGATCGAACTTAATAATATGCAAAAAGAAGAACCAATAAAGTTTGGTGCTTGCCTAAAAGTTATGGGAATTGGTGGTGGCGGGGGAAATGCTATAAATAGCATGATAGAAAGCGCAGATCTGGATTCTGTAGAATTTATTGTTGCAAACACAGATGCTCAAGCATTGAGTTTGTCTAAAGCAAATCATAAAATTCAATTAGGAGCAAAACTTACAAGGGGACTTGGTGCAGGATCGAATCCTGATATTGGCCGTAGAGCGGCACAAGAGGATTTAGATCCGGTGCTTGAAAAGATCGCAGATGCAGACATTCTTTTCTTAACGGCAGGGTTGGGAGGAGGGACTGGTTCTGGGGCTATTCCTATTATAGCAAAGGCTGCAAAAGATTTAGGCGTTTTGACTGTTGCAATTGTAACAAGACCTTTTTCATTTGAAGGGAAAAGAAGGTTGCAGCATGCTCAAGATTCTTTAGAAAATCTTAAAGAAAATGTTGATACAATTATTGTTGTGCCAAATCAAAAATTATTAGAAGTTGCTGATCCAAAAATTTCAATGTTAGACGCTTTTGCTATGTCTGATGATGTTTTGAAACAGGCAGTTAAAGGCATATCAGATATTATCACAAAAACTGGTCACATAAATGTTGATTTTGCTGATGTTAAAGAGATTATGAAAGGAATGGGCCTTGCAATTATGGGTACCGGTGTTGCTGAAGGACAGGATAGAGCAAGGCAAGCGGCAATTAGAGCTCTTTCTTCTCCATTGCTTGAAGATGTAAGCATTCAGGGAGCAAAAGGTGTTTTGTTAAATATTACAGGTAATACTGATCTTGGTTTACAAGAAATAAATGAGGCTGCGGCTATTGTTAATGAAAAAGTCAATTCAGATGCACATATTATTTTGGGATCTGTAATAGATCCAAGCATTGGTAATCAAATTAAAGTTACTGTAATTGCAACAGGTTTTCCAGAACAACAGGCAAAAAAAGAAAATATAAAAGAGAATATTATTGGTGCCATAAAAGACAATAATCAAACATTTGTAAATAAAAATAATATTAGCCAGCAAGTAAATATTAAGTCTGTTGATAAAAATTATAATGTTGATAAAATCAACGAGAACGTAAGCGAGAATGTAATTGCAAGCGCAAAAGAAGAGAGTATTAGTAATATTGTAAATAACCCCGTTCAATACGATTTAAATGATTTGGATACACCTACCTTTTTACGTAAAAAACAAGAACAAAATACAAAATAGAATAGATAAACAAAAATATATCTAGAAAGAAAATTATGGTTTTACACAATGCGTCTTCTTATTTAATTTGCTTTGGAGATAAGAATGATTGTTGTGTAAAATCATATATAGATCCTGATAAAAATAAAACTAAAATTTCAGAAGAACTTTTTAATGAGATAAAAAAAAATTTTAATGAATTATCTATAAATAAAATTGTTTTTTTAAAACAAATACACGGAACCGATGGATTGTGTATTACTGATTTATCTCAAATACCTTATGAAAAAAATGTTTTTGATTTTTTTGGTGATTTTATTATTACAAATTTAAACAATATTGCTATTGGGGTTTTAACTGCAGATTGTTTACCAATTGTGCTTTATGATACAAAAAAAAATATTGCCAGTGTTATTCATGCAGGCTGGAAGGGTTTAGTTGCAAATATTATTGGCAAAGTTTTTGAAAAATTAAAAAAAAATTTTGATTCTAGCCCTGATGATATTTTGGTTTATTTTGGCCCATGTGCAGGTATTTGTTGTTATGAAATAAATCAAGATTTTTTAAAAAATTTAGAAAATTTTTATTTTTTTAAAAATACTATATTAAAACAAAAAGAAAAAATATTTTTTAATTTGGTAGATTTTGCAAAATTGCACTTATTAGATTTGGGTGTTAAAGCAAAAAATATAAGTTTTAAATATAATAGTTGTACTATTTGTGGTAATAGATTTTTTTCTTATCGACGTGCGGGTAATCTTGCAGGTCGTCAAGCAACAGTTATTGTTTTAAAGTAAAATTTTTAATTTGTTTTTTTTGATTAAAGAGAAGGGTTTATTGTGTTAAAAGATTTAAATATGTGGTCCACAAAATTAAAGGATGGTTTACAACTTGCTCATGATTTTATTTATAAAAATAAAAGTAAAATTCCAACTCAAATAAAAAAGATTATTTTTGTTGGGATGGGTGGATCTGGAATTTCTGGTCGTATTATAAAAACTTTTTTGGACAAAGAATCTAAAATACCTTCTTTTGTAATAGATTCTCCAGATTTACCTGAATATATTGATACAGATACTTTGGCTATAGTTATATCTTATTCAGGAAATACCTGGGAAACAATTGATGCCTTGGAGAAATTGGTTGAAAATTTTATTCCAACCATAATTATTGCACACGGTGGCAAGGCTGCATTAATAGCCGAAAGTAAAAATATTCCATTTATTTTAGTACCAACTTCTGCACAACCAAGGGCGGCGCTAGGGCATTTTTTAGGAATAATTTTAGGTATTTTTGATCTTTTAGGAATTTTACCAAACGGACAAGATACCATAAAAAAATTTGGTCATTTTGCCGATTTACATGTGCCAAAACTTGAAGATAAAGCATTTTTTAATGATTTTTTGGATATAGTTAATGATTATGAATTTTTTCATATTTGGGGTGTAAGCGGCGATAGTGCTGGCTTTGCATATAGAGCACAAACGCAATTCAATGAAAATAGTAAAGTTCAGGCTGTTATGTCAAATTTTCCTGAATGTTGCCATAATTTATTGGTAGGTTTTACAAATTGTCAAACAAAACCATTGGTACTATTCTTTTATACTGATTTTTTGACTTCTCATTTAAATATAGCATTAAAGTCGACATGTGAACTTCTAAAAGAGCAAGGTGTTATACTTTACAAACTTCCTGTTTTAGGAGATACTTGGAAAGAACAGTTATTTTACATGATTTTATGGTCCGATTTTGCATCTTACTATTTAGGTCAAAAGAGGGGTGTTCAAATAGCCGAAGTTGAATTAATTAATAAATTAAAAGAAAAACATAAACAAAATGGTATTAAATAGATATTGAAAAATCAAACAGGAGTTATTTTATGAAAAAAGAAATTCACCCAGAAGTATACGAAGTTCAAGTAAATTGTGCTTGCGGAAACCAATTTAAAACAGCTTCTACGTCAAAAGATCTTCATATAGACATATGTTCTGCTTGTCATCCTTTTTATACAGGTACACAAAAATTTGTTGATACTGCTGGAAGAATAGAAAAATTTAATAGAAAATATACCAAAAAAAAATAAGTAATTTATGTTGAATTTGGATTGGGAAAATATTCAAAATGAATATGACATTATTTCCCAAAAACTATTAGATTTTTCTTTAGATCCCAAAAACAGGGCAGAATTACAAAAAAAAAGTGCGCAGTACGAAAATATTCTTTCTATACGCAAAAAAATTCTTGAATTACAAGAATATATTAGCGAAACAAAAGATTTATTAACAAAAGAAAAAGATGAACAAATGCTATTGCTTTATCAAGATGAGATAGAGCAATCAGAAAATAAATTAAAAAATCTTGAAATAGAATTGGAAGATTTTCTTTACCCGGCAGATCAAAGAGATGAAAGATCTGTATTTTTGGAAATCAGAGCTGGTGCTGGGGGTCTTGAAGCAGCATTATTTGTTAATGATCTTTTTAAGATGTATAGCAATTATGCTTTATCAAAAAATTGGGAAGTTTCTATTATAGACTTTAGTAAAACTGATATAGGTGGTTATAAAGAGCTTATTATTTTTATTAAAGGAAAAAACGTTTATAAGCATCTAAAATTTGAATCTGGTGTACACAGGGTTCAAAGGGTTCCTCAAACGGAAGGTTCCGGTCGAATACATACATCAACTGTAACGGTTGCTGTTTTACCGGAGGCTAAGGAAGTAGATATTTCAATAAACCCACAAGATTTGCGAATTGATGTTTATAGATCAAGTGGTGCTGGAGGGCAGCACGTTAATACTACGGATTCTGCTGTTCGTATAACTCATATTCCAACAGGGGTAGTTGTTTCTTGCCAAGATGAGCGTTCTCAAATAAAAAATAAAGCTAAAGCAATGAAAGTTTTGCAGGCTCGTCTTTATCAAGCAGAGCAAGAGAAATTAGAAGCAGAAAGAAGTGCACAAAGAAAGCAACAAGTTGGTATGGGACAACGAGCTGAAAAAATTCGAACTTATAATTATCCTCAAAACCGAGTTACAGATCATCGCATAGATCTTACATTAAAAAAATTGGATTTTATTATGCAGAGTGACATGGATGATCTTATTACGCCATTAATTTCTTGGGAGAGAGAACAAAGGAGAAAAGAGTCATGTTTTGTTCAGTAAGTAATTACTTTACTCAAAGTAAACATTTATTAAGTATTTTGGGAATATTTATTTTCTTATTAACAGCATTTATTTTTTCTAACAATAAAAAAAAGATTAATTGGTTAAAAATTTTAAATGCTTTAATTATGCAAGTAATTTTGGCGTTTTTTATTTTAAAAACTCAAATGGGCTCGCGTATTTTTATGATTTTTGCAAATTGTTTTGCATTGCTTTATAAATTTGCAGATGCAGGAATTAGTTTTCTTTTTGGTGGCTTAGCGAATCAAAATTCAAGTTGGGGATTTATTTTTGTAGTCAAAGTTTTACCTATACTTATATTTTTAAGTTCTATAATGTCAATATTGTTTCACTTTGGAGTTATACAATTTTTAGTAAAAATAATTTCTTATGTCATAAGACCTATTTTGGGAACTTCTGGTGTAGAAACATTATGTGTTGCTGCAAATAGTATGGTTGGGCCAACAGGTGCACCATTGTTGGTTAAAAAATATATTAAACAACTTACGAATTCAGAAATTATGGTTTTGATGGTAAGTGGCATGGCTACAATTAATGCTGCAAGTTTGGCTATTTATGGTTCTATGGGAGTATCAACATTACACATGCTTGTTGCTTCTATAATGTCTATACCTGGTGTTTTATTAATATCAAAAATTTTAGTTCCAGAAACAGAAAAACCACAAACACTTGCTGGTAATAAAATTGAAATGCAGAGTGACAGTTCAAATGTTTTGGATGCGATTACGATTGGTGCAATAGATGGTTTGAAATTGGCGGCAAGCGTATCTGCAATTCTTTTGGCATTTATCAGCTTAATGGCTATGGCTGATTACGTATTATTAAATACTATTGGTTATAGTTTAAATTTTATTTTTTCAAAAATATTTTATCAAATTACTGCTCTTTTAGGCATAGGTGCTCAAGATAGATCTGTTGCAGGTGCACTTTTAGGTCAAAAATTAGTAATCAACGAATTTGTTGCTTACGCAGCATTTGTAAAATCTGCTTTAACAGAGCATTCTAAAATAATTTTAACGTATGCATTATGCGGTTTTTCTAATTTTTCTGTAATTGGCATGCTTATTGGTGCAATAGCGATTTTAGCTCCAGAAAAAAGGGTAATTTTAACTAAATTTGGCCTTCGTGCGCTTTTAGGTGCAACTTTAGTTAATTTATTAAATGCGGCAATTGCCAGTTTATTGATCTAAAAAAGGTTAAAAATACATAAATTTATGAAAAAATATTTAAAATTTTAGTTTTTTTGACTTTTGCTAAGGAAATATTACAATTAGTATTAATTTAATTAATTTATTGTATTTTGTTTAATTTTAATATTTAAATAGGATTTTTATGAAAAATTTAAAATTTTTATTAATTTTTTTAGGATTTTTCGGTTTTTTGAATCTTACGGCAATGGAAGAAGCCTATGTAGATGAAATTATGAATAAAGATGATCTTGAAATTATGGCTCTAACTGGAGGCAAAGAGATAGCAGCTTTGCTTCAAGATCTTGATATTGGTAATGTTTCGAGTAGCAACGTGACTTTAATAACAAACGATGATTTTATACTTGAAATTTCAACAAATGTGGCTTTAGAAAAAAAATTGATTACTGAAAACCAAATTACTAGTAATGGTATTATATATTTATCAATTAATAAATCTGAATTAGAACAGAAAACTCAAGCAAAAAGAAATAGAGAAAGTAAACTAGGAAGAAGTTCAAGCAAGAAAAATAGAGAAAGTAATCCAGACGGAGAATGAAATTTAGTTTCGCAATAATTAATTTTTTAATAATTTATGAGGAGGTTATATGAATAATAAATTTAATAAGATATTTTTATTTTTAGTTTTAAATTTTGCATGTATTAATAATTTTTTATTTAGCATGCAAGAAATTCCGGTTATTGAACAACAATTTGGTATTCAAGAAGATCAGAGGGGACAATCAACTGATGATAGGCCTACAATTAGTCAATTTCATTTGGAAAATAAAGTTTATGAAAAATCTAATTTTTCGGGCCTATTTGAAGCATGGATAGAGAAACATTCAGAACTAATTAATAAAGTTTTGCAAAAAGAACGTGAATTACAAGATACAGATTATGTTTTTTATACCGGCCAAAATATTAAACATTATTTTATTCAAAATTTAATTACACTTTTGTGTTGTGTTTTAGGAGAAGAAAAAAATTTAAATTGCAACCCTGATGAGTTTAGTTTTTTACGCGTTCCGGAATATTCTTCAGAAATTAAAAACTTAAATGATTTTTTTTCGAAAATAAATTTTAATTGCATAAATGATACTAATAAAGAGATCAGCAAAATTTTATTGTCATCTAATTTAGCTTTATTAGGTGGATTTTCTGAATTAGCATCCTGCGCATTTAGTTACTTTATTTCTAATAAAAGCTATTCTGACTGTGGTTATTATTACAATTATTTACTGATTGATATTATTAAATCTTTAAGAAGCTTGTTTAATTTAAATATTAGTGACCAAACAATAGTAGAATTTGCTTATATTTTAAATTCAAATTTATCTGAATTAAGTGCAAATAATGGTTGTTTAGTTCAAATTTTTATACCAAAAAATAAGGTTAACGATTGTGTTTATATTTCTCACGAGCTAGGTGCTCCAGTTAGGGATGAACAAAGCAATATAATGAATACACGTGATTACATAGAAAATTATTATCAAGATTTAAATTCAAATTCTATTAATTATGATAATGTTCAAGCAAGAATATTATTTACAAATGATATTATGCTAAATCCAAATAGTGGTGTAAAAATATATAGATATTTGGGTGAAAATCCCAATTCAAATAAATTTGCTGAGGTAAATAATATTTTTAAAGAAATTTTTGAGGCATTGGTAAAATCAAAAAATTAGCAAAAAATAATAATTTTATGAAAATAGCTGCTTTAGTTTCTGGTGGTGTTGATAGCTCTGTAGCCTTAGCACTTTTAAAAGAACAAAAACACGACATTACTGCCTTTTATTTAAAAATATGGCTAGAAGATGATCTTGCTTTTTTGGGCGACTGCCCTTGGGAGCAAGATCTTTTTTATGCCGAAAAAGTATGTCAAAAGCTAGATGTGCCATTAAAAATTATTAATATGCAGCAAGAATATTGGGACAAAATTGTAAGTTATACTATAAAAGAAGTTCAAGCAGGTCGAACTCCTAGCCCTGATATATTTTGTAATCAAAAAATAAAATTTGGTTGTTTTTATGACAAAATAGACAGTTCTTTTGCAAAAGTGACAACAGGACATTATGCAGTTTTAGAAGAAATTAATAATAAATTTATATTAAAAAAGTCAAAAGACTTATTTAAAGACCAAACTTATTTTTTATCACACTTAAATCAAGAGCAACTTAAAAGAGCCCTTTTTCCAATTGGACATTTATTAAAATCTGAAGTTAGAAAATTAGCTGCAAAATACGATTTACATAATAAAGATAGAAAAGATAGCCAAGGTATTTGTTTTTTAGGCAAAATAAAATTTAGTGATTTTATAAAACACCATTTAGGCACAAAAACTGGGGATTTTATAGAATTTGAAACAGGTAAAAAAATAGGACAGCACGAAGGTTTTTGGTATTATACTATTGGTCAAAGAAAGGGTATCGGCCTATCTGGTGGGCCATGGTATGTGGTATCAAAAGACTGTGATAAAAATATAGTCTATATTTCAAGCCAATATTTTACTACTGACAAAAAAAGAGATAAACTTATCGTTTCAGATTTTAATTGGATTAGCGGGGCTAAGCCCTTTAAAAAAAATCTGGGGGTAAAAATTCGTCATGGTCAGGATTTTTACAATTGTGAGCTTGAATTTTTAGAAGAAAATAAAGCTTTAGTAAATATAAGTGGTCAAGATCAGGGTTTGGCTCAGGGCCAATTTGCTGTTTTTTATGATCAAGATATTTGCTTGGGGTGTGGCGTAATTTCTTAAAATTTTTTTATAAAGATATTTATTTTATGTTTAAAAAATTTAAAAGAACTTTTTTTAAAAAAAATTATATTTATGGTGGTATTGACCCAAAGCCTATTTATAGACTTATGGAAATATGTAAAACTTTTTGTTTTACTTTAAATAAGCTTAGAAAACAAAAATTAAAAGCATATTTTTCAGAGCAAAATTTAAAAGATTGGGGAATTTATAAAGAACCTGAGAAGAAGAGTTTTGAACCAGTTATTACCTGGATAGGCCAATCAACCTTTTTGATTCAAATCGGTAACATAAATATTTTAACAGATCCAATTTTTTCGGATCTTATGCTTTTTTATCCAAGAAATTTTAAACCAGGAATAGAACTTAAAGACTTACCTAAGATAGATTACATATTAATATCTCATAACCACAAAGATCATATGGAAAAAAAGAGCTTATTATATTTAAAATCTCATGATCCTGTGATTTTAGTTCCCAAAGGCAATAAAAAGTGGTTTGAAAAAAATAATTTTAAAAAGATTTATGAAAAGGATTGGGGGCAAATTGAAAATTTTGATGATTTGAAAATTTCAATGCTGCCTGCAATACATTGGGCCGGAAGGTCATTGAATAGCATTAATAAATCTTTATGGGGAAGCTGGATGATAGAATTTAATGGATTTAAAATATATTTTGCAGGTGATACGGCATATTCAGGGCATTTTACTCAAATTTCAGAAGAATTTAAAAATATAAATATTGCATTAATGCCACTAGGACCTGTAGAGCCAAGAAGGTTACAAAAATATTCTCATATTGATGGACATCAAGCAATTCAGGGATTTATTGATTTAAAAGCAGAACATTTTGTTGCTATGCATTGGGGAACTTATTGCCTAGGTTCTGACGATTTTTATGACCCAATAAATTGCGTAAAAAAAGCCTGGCAAGAAAAATCAAATTTATTACAAAATAAAAAACTTCATCTTATTGGATTTGGTGAGCAGTTGAAGTTTCATTTTGGTTCGCAAGTAGAGCAATAGTGTTGTTGTGTACAATTTCAAGTCCTGCGGCTTGATATTCTAACATTTTGGTTGGCCTTGATACCCAATTAATAATATCTTTTTCTCTAAACAAAAGGCCTATATTACAAGCAGACAAATATTTGTATAAATTTTCAGGATGTATATTTAAAACTAAATAGCTGTTATCCGGTAAGGTGCTTTCAAATAACATTTTTTGAATAATTTTTTTATCTGAAGACAAAATTAATAAAAAAATATTTTTATTTTGTTTATGTTTTTCTTTAAAAAAATTAATTATTTCAGGCAGACCTTGCCAAGCTTTATAAGATCCGCTGTAACAGTATATTGTTTTGTCTTGAGATATATTTAATTTTTTTCTTATTTTATTTTTCCAAAATTTTTTTTCTTTTTCACTAATATTTTGAGTTAAATTTTCTAAATTTTCGATCTTTATTTTAGAATTATCTGCATTAAAATTCTGATTTATATATGTTTTTAGTGCAGGACTTACTGCTTCTATTATAATATTTTTTTGTGAATAAATTTGTGTTTCAATTGTTTTAAGTCTTCTATAAATAAATTTGTTTATAATTTTTTTTATAAAAAAATTTTCTTTTTTTTGATTTGCAAATCTGTATTCTTCAGCGCAAAGCCCTCGTGCTTGAATAGTAAGATTTATGTTTTTAATATTTTTTTTCACTGTTTTAAAAGTAACCAAACCAGCAAGAGAACCTCGAGCTATTATGTTGTTTGTTGGATATATTTTTAATAATTTTTTTAATTGATATTTTGCTAACCATAAGCTGCTTTTACCCCAAAATGGTAATTTTTTGCAAATTACGAGATGTAACCTATCATGTGCAGGTATTAAATCGATTAAAGTTTTGTTTGAAGGTTTTGTTTTTTCAAAAGTTACCAACATTATTTCAAGACTATTGTCATTATCTAACCTTTTTAGTAATGGTTTTAATATTAGGCTTACGAAGACTGAATTTTTTATTCCATCATAAAGTATGTATGTAAGTTTTTTCATATGCTACCCTTTATAAATTATTACAGCAAGATTATAAGATATAAAAAAACGAGGACAAATTACTATGAAATTTATAAAAAAATTTAAAGATGTAAATCTAAAAGATTTAAATTTAGTTGGAGGCAAGAATGCTTCCTTGGGTGAAATGATACAACAATTAGGGAATAAAGGTATAAAAATACCTCATGGTTTTGCAATTACAAGTGATGCTTACTGGTTTTTTTTAGAAAAAAATAATTTAAAAGAAAAAATAAAAAATTTATTATCAAGAATAGATTTAAAAAAATTAGATGAATTTGTAGTGATTTGTCATGAAATTAGATCTTTGATAAGAAATGCTATACTGCCTGAAGAACTAGAAAAAGAAATTAAGGAATCTTATCAATATTTAGAAAAACAATATGGCAAACTTTGTAGTGTTGCAGTGCGTTCTTCTGCAACAGCCGAAGATTTGCCTCATGCTTCTTTTGCTGGTCAACAAGATACCTTTTTAAATATAAAGGGTGAGAAAGAATTAATTAGAGCAACATTAAATTCCTTTGCATCTCTTTTTACTAATAGAGCGGTTTCTTATAGAATTGGTAACAATTTTGATCATATGAGTATTGCACTTTCTATTGGTGTACAAAAGATGGTTCGTTCAGATAAAGCCTGTTCTGGTGTTATGTTTACTCTTGACACAGAAACTGGATTTAAAGATGTTGTGTTAATTAATTCTTCTTATGGTTTAGGAGAAAATATTGTAAAGGGCTCTGTAAATCCAGACGAATTTTATGTACATAAACCAACTCTTGAAAATGGTTTTAAACCGATATTAAAAAAACGCTTGGGTAGAAAAACAATAAAAATGATTTTTACAGAAGATGAAAAAAATGCTACTAAAAATATTGATGTACCAAAACTGCAACGTAAATTGTTTTCTTTAAATGATCAAGAGATTTTGGAATTGGCCAAACAAGCAATAATTATTGAAAAACATTATTCTGAAATAAAATCTTGTTGGTCTCCTATGGATATAGAATGGGCAAAGGATGGAATTGATGGACAACTTTATATTGTTCAAGCCCGCCCAGAAACTGTTTTTTCTCAAAAAAAGAATGAAAATTTTGTGCAAGAATATGTATTGCAAGAAAAAGTGAATCGCGACAAAATTTTAGCTACAGGCAAGAGTGTAGGACGTAAAATAGCCACTGGAAAAGCTAAAGTTATAAAATCTGCTAAATTTATGGATCAGGTTAAACCTGGAGACATTCTTGTTACAGATATGACAGATCCGGATTGGGAACCTATCATGAGGAGGGCTGCAGGTATTATTACAAATCGAGGTGGCAGAACGTGTCACGCTGCAATAGTAAGTAGAGAAATTGGGACTCCAGCAATTGTTGGATCTAATAATGCTACAGAAAAAATAAAAGATGGACAGGTAATTACAATGGATTGTAGCAACGGTGAAATTGGTTATATATATGATGGTGAATTTAAGTTTAAGATAGAAAATATAGAAATTTCTAAAATACCAAAAGTAAATGTTGATATAATGATGAATGTAGGAAATCCTGATGAAGCTTTTAGGCTAGCATGTTTGCCAAATAATGGTGTAGGATTAGCAAGGCTTGAATTTATAATTAATAGTTCTATACAAATACATCCAATGGCTCTTATTGATGCAACAAAAATTAAAGATGAAAATATTTTGAAAACAATAGAAGATATTACTATTGGATATGAAGAAAAAAAACAATTTTTTATAGATAAACTTGCGCAAGAAGCCGGAACAATTGCTGCTGCTTTTTATCCAAAACCTGTAATTATTAGAATGTCAGATTTTAAAAGCAATGAATATTCAGAACTTATTGCAGGAAAATATTTTGAACCAGTAGAAGAAAACCCAATGATAGGCTTTAGAGGTGCATCTAGATATTACAATAAAATGTATTTGCCTGCATTTGAACTGGAATGTTTAGCTATGAAAAAAATTCGTGATGAAATGGGTCTTGATAATGTAAAACTTATGATTCCATTTGTTCGTACTGTAGAAGAAGCTAATAAAGTAATAGACCAAATGCAAAAGTATGGCTTAATTCAGCGTAAAAATAATCTTGAAATCTATATGATGTGCGAAGTCCCATCTAATGTTTTATTAATTGATGATTTTAGTAAAATTTTTGATGGATTTTCTATCGGCTCAAATGATTTAACCCAATTAACGTTGGCAGTTGATAGAGATTCTAGCTTGATAGCAGATCTTTTTGATGAAAGAGATAAAGCAGTAAAAATATTTTTAAAAATGGCTATTGATGGTGCAAAAAGGAACAACAAAAAAATAGGCATATGTGGCCAAGCTCCATCTGATTATCCAGAATTAGCAGAATTTTTAGTTAAATGCGGAATAGATTCTATGTCTTTAAATCCTGACACAGTTTTGAAAGAGTTTTTGTTACTTGGAAAGAGATAGGTACAAAATTATGTCAATCACATCTTTTTTTATAGGTTTAATTTTCGGATCGATATATTCTTTGCTGTTTGTTAATAAATTAAAAATTTTTTATCAGAAAAAAGAATATAAGAATTATATTTTTAGATATATTATTTTTTCAGGGTTGAGTCACATAATTTTTTTAACTATTTTTGCTTTTTTAATCTTTAAGTTTAGAATAAGTGTTATAATTACACTTTTAGGTTTTATGATTGCGTTCTGGAGTTTGATTTTGCTGAATATTAGATTTTTTAGCAGGACAAAAAATGAAAATTGAGATTTTTAGTGAAAAGGTTGTAAAACCTTTTGAATTTTTAGGATTGAAAAGCGAATTCTTGGGGGTTCATATAGAAACATTGGCTTTTACTTGGCTTGCCATGATTCTTCTTTTTTCCGCTGTTTTGATAATGAAATATTTTTTAAAGAAAAAATTAAACCCAGTTGCTTTAATTTTTGAGCAAGCTGTGAATTTTTTAGATAATTTATGTAAAGAATCTTTTGCTAGTCATTTTAAATACGAATATTTTAGTTTTGTATCTACTATCTTCTTTTTTACATTATCATGTTGTATTGTTGGTCTTTTACCATTTGTTGAAGAAGCGACAAAAGATTTAAATACAACATTTGCATTAGGATCAATGAGTTTTTTATATGTTCAATATCAAAAAATTAGAAATCATGGTTTTTTAGAATTTTTTAAAGAATTTACGCAACCTTTTTTTGTTTTGTTACCCCTAAATGTTGTTGGTGAGCTAGCTAAGGTGGCTTCAATGTCTTTACGACTTTTTGGTAATATTTTGGGTGGCGCTATAATTTTTTTAATTTTAAGAAATTTTTTATCAGTATATAAATTTCATTTTATTATTTTTTGCAGTGTAGTTTTGGTTACATATTTTATTGTTAATAAGTTTATTGATTTAAAGAAATATAAAATTTTAAATTTTCTATATAAAATGCTCTTAATTTTGACATTTGCTGTCGCTGGAATCCAAATGTTTTTTGGAATTTTTGAGGGCTTTATACAATCGTTTGTTTTGACCATGTTAACTATTACATATTTGTCTGTTGCTCTTGGTCAAGAAAGCGATTCTGATCATAAACATGTTGATCATGATACTAAGCTAGATGCTAAAGAATTAGTAAAAGGGTAATTTTATGTTGGCTCCCGAATTTTTACATTATTGTGCTGTAGGAATAACTGTTGCGTTGGGTTCTATTGGAACAGGGATTGGTCAAGGTATTGGAGCTTTTAGTGCTATTAATGCTTTATCAAGGCAAAAAAGTGGAAGGGATAACATTTTTCGTGCAATGGTAATAGGTTTAGCCTTTGTTGAGAGTGGTATTATTCTTGCTCTTGTAATTTCATTGATAATGTTATTTGGTGGAGGTATTAAAATTACTATGCCAATTGCAATAGCAGAAATTGGTATAGCGTTGGCTATAGGCGTTGCAGCAACAGCTATAAGTATTGGATCAAGTTTTGCTGTAAAATCTGCATGCACTTCTATGTCTGTTCAGCCATTTTTTAGTCAAAAAATTTTAACATTAATGTTGTTGTCTCAATCTATAATAGAAGCTCCTGTTGTTTTTGCATTTATTATATCTTTAATAATAAGAACTAATTTTAGTCCTACTCTTACCATTTTTGAAGGTGTAAAACTTTTAGCTGCAGGACTTTGTATAACATTGGGGTGTTTAGGCCCATGTATTGGGCAGGGAATTTTTGCTAATTCTTCTTGTCGGGCTGCGGGGCTTAATAAAAATGCTTATAATAAAATTTTTACGTTTTCAATTATTAATCAAGCTGTTATAGAAACTCCGTTGATTTTTTGTCTTTTAATTTCTGTATTTATAATTTTTTTACCAGTGCCAATTTTAAACCCTTTTACAAGCACAATTAATTTTTTGGTTGCTGGAATTACTATTGGTATGGGAGCATTAGGTACCTCAACTTCTGCTGGCTTGGTTGCTTCTAAAAGTTGTTATCAAATTGCTCTAGAACCAGAAAATTACTCTATTTTATTTAGAACTACTATCTTGGCACAGGCATTTATTGAGTCTAATGCGATTTATGCATTGTTAATTGCGATATTTTTAGCAATTAGATAAATTTTTTTTTGGAGAAATTATGAGTAGTAGTAATAAAATCCATGTTTTGTATATTTTGACAAAACTTGAATTGGGTGGGGCTCAAAAGGTTTGTTTGTCTTTAATAGAAGGTTTAAAAAATAAATCTGATTTTGTAGGTCTTATTTCTGGTAATCAGGGCGCCTTGGTTGATGAAGTAAAAAAATATGATTTTATTTTTTTATTAAATAGCTTTAAAAGAGAAATTGGTTTTAGAACTTTATTTTTGGAATTTAAAACTTTTTTTCAAATGATCTCTAAGATTAAAAAATTAAAAAAAATTTTTCCTGATTTAATTGTTCATACACATAGTACAAAAGCGGGTCTTTTGGGGCGATGGGCTGCTTTTTTTGCAGGTGCTAAAAATAGAGTACACACGGTGCATGGTTTTGGTTTTCACGATTACCAAAATAAGTTTGTTTGGTTTATTATCTTTTTTTTAGAATATGTAACATCTTTTATTACTAAACATTATGTTTGTGTTTCTTATAACGATCAAAAAATTGGTTCAAAATTATTTCCTAAATTTTCTAAAAAAAGTTCTGTTATTCGTGCAGCAGTAGATTGGGAACAGTTTTACACACCCGCCGTAGTTTTTCGAGCTTCCCCTGTTGCTAAAACTATGCAAGACACGTCGCCGGGCACGGCCCGATTTGTTATTGGCACAGTTTCGTGTTTTAAGCCGCAAAAAAATCTTTTTGATTTACTAAAAGCTTTTAAACTTGCTTACACATCTTGCCCAAATATATTTTTACAAATCATAGGTGATGGTGTTTTGCGAAAGCCTATAGAGAATTGGATTCAAGAAAATAATATGCAAGATAAAATAGAATTATTAGGTTGGAAAAATAATGTTGCAGATTTTATGAAAAAATGGGACTTATTTGCAATGAGTTCTTTGTGGGAAGGTTTACCTTGTGCAATAATAGAAGCTCGATTAAGCAGATTACCTGTTTTATCATATAATATTGCGGGAATCCCTGAAGTTATTATTGACGGCAAAAATGGTTTTTTGGTTCCTTCTGGAGATTGGCAAAAACTAGCAGAAAAAATAATTTTAATAGCAAAAGATAAAGATCTTAAAATTCAGATGCAAAATTATCCTGATAATTTAAATTCTTTTAACAATAAAATTATGGTTCAGGAGCACTTACAGCTCTACAAAACTTTAATTTAAAATAAAATAAGCGTATTTTTGACAAATGAATTATCCTTTTGATAAATTTACGCCATCTTAATAAAAATTTTTTTTAAAAAAAGTAAAAAAGGAAAAAAGGAGAGGAGTTATTTATGAGAAAGTGCCTAAAAATCAAGGTAACTGGAAAGGTTCAAGGTGTAGGCTACAGATCTTTTCTTCAAAAACATGCAATAAAATTAGGTGTAGAAGGAACGATACAAAACCGAGAAGATGGTAGTGTTTTTATTCTTGCTTGTGGCACATCTGATAAATTAGATGATTTTCTTGATTCAATTTACGAAGGATCAAAACAATCTAAAATCAAAGATGTTATTGTTGAACCGATGGTACCAGAAAAAGATTTTAGAGGTGTTTTTAGGGTTATTGGAGTCAGTGAATCTTGAAATTGGTGACCCTAAGGGGAATCGAACCCCTATTTTCGCCGTGAGAGGGCGATGTCCTAACCATTAGACGATAGGGCCTAAATTTAAAACGATTCTACAAGATAAAGAATATTTCGTAAAGAGTTAGTTTTTTGTTGACAAAAACTTAAAAAAAGTCTCTTTTAATATTGTAAAAAAATATTTTGAAAATGATTTTTTTAGGTTTTAGATTTTGGAGCATCTGGTGTTTTTAAAAAAAAAAAAATTACTAACTTTTTTACTAAATTTGGGCTTTACTTTTTTTGCTTTGACTTTTCAAAGCAATGAATTTGATTATAAAAAAATTTTTGCCGATATAGACGATAAATTAGAATTAAAAGAAAAAAATAGCTCATTTTATTTAAGCAAATTAACTTTTAATTCTGACGTCCCATTTTCTTATGAAGAGTTTTTATATCTAACAGATTTAAAAGAGAAAAATTTTTTTAAAGCTAAAGATGTTTATAAAGCTTATAAAAATTTAATAGTTAAAAAACGATTCAGCAAAATTGATATTGAAATCTCAGATGATTCTGAGGGTAAGAATATAAATTTTAATCTTTTTGGTAATTGGGTATTCAAGAAAGTTGAGCTCAAAAATATTTGGTTTGATAGAGATCAATATTTAAATTTATATTTGCAGCAGCCAGGTGATGCTTTTGAAATTTCTTTACATGAAGAATCAATAAAAGCTATAGAAAAATATTTACATGATAATGGTTTTTTTAATTGTGAAATTAATGATGAATTAATTTACAAAAAAACAAATAAAATAATTATTGTAGAATTATCAGTAAAAAAAAATAAATGTTTCAAGGTAAATAAAGTAGATTTTCAAATTCAAGGCAATAAGAATCAAAAAGATATTGTTCAAGAAAATATAGATAAATTTAAAGATAGCTTGATGAGAAAAATAGGCAACAGATTATTGGGAAAAGATTTTTCTAAAAAACTAATAGATAAGCAAGTTGATATTATTAAAAAATTTTTTAAAAAAAAATCTTTTTTAAGTTGTCATATCTCAGCCAAAAGAGTAATAAACAAAAATACTCATAAAGTAAATATTATATTCAATATAAAATTAGGAAAAAGAAAAATTTTAAATTTTAGTGGTAATGCGCTTTTTACAGAAAAACAGATAAAAGAAGATATTTTAGGAGAAGATTTTCCTGATTGGCTTTTTGTTCCAGAAATTATAATGCAACATTTGATTTTTGAATATCGAACAAAAGGTTATTGGAAAGTTTCAATTTCACATCGTCAAGATGACAAAGGGGTTTTATTTTTTGAAATAAAAGAAGGAGAACCCATTTTAATTAAAGACGTGAGCTTGAAAGATTTGAAAAATGGGCAAACTGATAATGCAAATTTAATTAGTCAGGATAAATTATTTTTTAGTGATTTAATAAATAAAAAAGAATTTGATGAAAAGCTTTTGCAAAATAATATAGAAAATTTAAAAAATTATTATTTATCTAATGGATTTTGGGATTTTGAAGTTAACGATAAAAAATTTGTTAAAACAAGTGAGCAAAATTTATATTCAATTGTTTTATTGGTAAAAAGAGGGGTTCAAAGATTTTGGGGTGGATTTAAAATAGAAGAATTTGAATTTTTAGAAAAAATGGATTTTTTCAAAAAATATTCTTTTGAAAAAAAAGAAAACTTAATTCCATTTAACTATTCTTGGCTTCAGGAACAAAAAAATTTTTTAATAAAATATTTTCAAGGTCAGGGATATTGGTATGCAGATGTTTATCCAGAATTAAAAACATTTACTATTGCAGTAAAACCTGCTGAAGAAAATTGTGTACAGGTTTATGTAAATTGGAAAATTAAATTAGGTCCAAAAATTAAATTTGGAAAAATTTTAATTAGAGGTAACACTAAATTACCGTTTAAAAGAATACTTAAAGAACTAAGATTTAAAGAAGGTGATCCGTGGGATAGAAAAAAAATTGATCTAACCAGAGCGAGTTTAAAAAAACTTGATATTTTTAAACATGTACAATTGAGACAATACAAATTATTAAAAAATAAAAATGAAAAAAATCAACCGGTTATCTTAAATTTAATAGATGATGATCCTATTCAGGCCAGATTAAGACTTGGTTATTTTTTAACCAGTAAAAATTTCTTGTTTAAAAGAGAATCCACTTATGCTGCTGGTGGTTCTATTGTGTTTAAAAATGTAACTAACAATGCCGACAAGTTGCAGTTAAATGCAGATTTTACAAAATTTGAAAGAAAAATAAATTTTGATTATCAGCAACCCAATCCATTTGGTTTGTCTTTTGATGATTTTTTTTTAATGGGAAAATTAAAAGCGTATTCAAACAAATTTATTCACCCTGTTCAAATTGGTAATAGTGGTTCTGCTTTTCAGGCTTTAACTAATGGTTTTTCTTTGGGTATGAACATAGAATATAAAAGTGATCATTTTTTTGGAGTGAATCTTGGTAATGAATGGGTTAACACTCAAAAGGTTAGGGGTAATCTAAATTTTGATCAAAATATGGTTAATAAAACTTTGCCATATTTTTTTATAGAACCTAATTTTGTTGTAGATAAACTTGATGACAAGCTTAATGTCAAAAAAGGTAGTTTAACTTTTTTTGCTTTAAAATTTATGATTCCTGAATATTCGGGCGAAGTTACTGGAAAATTTATGTTTGAACAATCTTTATTTTACCCATTTTTTGACAATATAATTTTGGGTGCTCGACTTCGTTTTGGCCATATATTTAGACAAGAGTTTAATAGAGTTCAACCTATTGAACGCTTTTTTTTAGGAGGACCATATTCTGTTAGAGGTTATGAGAAAGACGCTATTCCTCCTCTTGGTGTTTCGTATAAAACTAATCCTGATGGAACAATAGAAAAATTGTACACAATTCAGGGTGGCAGTTCGATGATAAATGCAAATATAGAATTACGTTTTCCAATCTATAAAGCATTTGGAGGAGTTCTTTTTCAAGATTTTGGCGTGCTTAGCCAAACTGGTTTTAGTGGTTTTAGGGGCAGATGGTATCCTGCATCTGGCTTTGGTTTAAGATATCAAACTCCTATAGGTGCGTTACGATTTGATATTGGATGGAAATGGAAAGATAGATTGCCAGGAGATTCTTCATATGCCTGGTATTTAACTTTAGGCCAAGCTTTTTAATAAATAACGCCAGTTCGATAATTAAAAATTAAATTTTAATGCGCGGGGCACCAGCGTTGCTTCGCCCAGCGCTACCATAAGTTGGCCTGCATTGCAGGCAAAGTAATTAATTTTTAAAACATCAAATATTATTTTATA
>JBAZLD010000012.1:0-40809 GCA_041650475.1 Candidatus Babeliales bacterium
ATTGATAGGCAAATTCAATTAAGAGGATATCGAATTGAGTTGCCAGAGGTTGAGGTTAAGGCTTATGAATATTGTAAAAAAGCTTGTGTGGCATTGCTAGAGTCAATCAACAATGAGGACTATCTATGCCTATACCTACAATCAGATATGGTTATAGCTGATTTAAAAAATTATTTACAAAGAAATTTACCTCCATACATGGTTCCAAATTATATTTATTGTGTTAATGAATTTCCTCGTACTATAAATGGCAAAATTGATATAAAAAAGCTTAAGCTAATGAAAACCGAAAAAGTTGAAGACAAAAAGCAATATCAAGAATTTTCAAAAACTGAATTGACAGTAAAGAAAGCGTTTGAAGATGTTTTAGGAGTTGCCGTTTTTGATATTGATAAAAACTTTTTCGATCTTGGTGCTCATTCACTTACCATAGTTAGATTGGCGAGCAAACTTTCAGAATCTGGATTTAAGGTTGATGCTGTTGATGTTTTTCAGTATGCAACAATAAAATCTTTAGCTTGCTATGTAGAACAGTCTATTCGAGATGGGATATAAAATATGGCATTTGATATAGCAGTTATCGGAATGGATTGTAGATTTCCAATGGCCAATGATCCATGGGAACTTTGGAAAGTTCTCAATGCTAATAATACGGCTATCCAAGACTTATCAATATTCAACCAAGTAAAAGATTTAGGCAAAAATTATTTGCCCTATAAGGGATTAATTCAAGCTCCTTTTAATTTTGATGCAGAATTTTTTGGCTTTTCTTCCGGAGAAGCAAAATTACTTGATCCTCAACATAGATTATTTTTTCAAACGGCATTTCGAACTATAGAATCTGCTGGTTATAATCCATTTAAGATAAAGTCTAAACTAGGAATTTTTACAAGCTGTGGATTTCCTGGATACCTTTACAAACACCTCTTACCTAACCAGAATGTAACAGAAAATTACGATACACTTAGTTTGCAATTGCTTAATGATAAAGATTTTTTAGCAACACGATTATCGTACCTTTTAAATTGTCGAGGCCCTTCACTAACTGTTCAATCTGGATGTTCTAGTTCATTATTGGCTATACATTTGGCTTGCCAATCC
Organism: Candidatus Babeliales bacterium; assembly: GCA_041650475.1. Classification (GTDB taxonomy): domain Bacteria; phylum Babelota; class Babeliae; order Babelales; family UASB340; genus JAIPGX01. Next base: position 1,102 of record JBAZLD010000012.1, read on the forward strand.
TTATTATTTCATGAAAGTGATATGGCATTGGCTGGTGGAGTAGCTTTATCTTTTCCAATTTACGAAGGATATGTTTATCAAAAAGACTCTATTGGTTCAAAGGATGGTAAAATTTATAGTTTTGATCACAGAGCTTCTGGAACGGTTAGGGGTGATGGTGTTGGCGCTGTACTTTTAAAAAGATTAGATGATGCCATTGCAGATTGTGACCCGATAATTGCCCTCATAAAGGGATCCGCTGTCAATAATGATGGGAAAAGTAAGGTCGCCTTTACAGCTCCAGGATTGCCTCAACAAATTGAGTTGATAAAAGAATCTATGGCAATTTCAGATTTAGATTTTGATGATATTGATTTTATTGAAGCGCATGGAACGGGTACTATGTTGGGAGACCCTATAGAGGTAAGAGCAATTGTTGAAGCTTTTAAAAAAAGAACTCGCCCGCTTATTTTATCATCTATAAAACCTCATATTGGACATTTAGATATAGCATCAGGTATTGCTAGTTTTATAAAAACATGTCTTGCTATTTCTCACAGGGTTCTTCCACACACGTTAAATTTTGAAAAGCTCAATCCACTGATTTTGCCTTATCAAAAATTGATTACGGTTTTATCGCATCCAATTGACTGGATTTCGGATAATAAATATACAGCTGGAGTTACATCTTTAGGAATGGGAGGCACAAATGTTCACATGATTTTGCAAGCATATCAAGGTAATCTATTGGAACCACAAAAAACTTTTGAAAGTGGATCCATAACCTTGTCTGCAAAAAATCAAATATCTCTAAACCTAGAGAAGCAGCGCTTAGTTAAATTTTTCAAAGAAAATACAGAAATCAACCTTGCAGGATGTGTTGCAACTATAAATCAAAGAGATCGCGGTTATTTTTTTAGAGAAAATTACAACTTTAGTTCTTGTGAAGAGTTGATTCAAAAACTTGAGTTTGGAGCATGCTCCGAGAATGTTCAGCATGATAAATATTTTGGTCGACGTGAAATTGTTCCGGGATATGTTTTTGTTGGAGATGAATTTGTCGTTTTGCCGCAAACAAACGAAAAAATTATATCTAAAAAAACAACCCTTTCATTAGAAGATTCCATAAAGAATGAATGGGGCAAGCTCCTTGGTAAAACAACTCTACAGCTAACAGATAATTTTTTTGATTTGGGTGGAAATTCGTTTATGGCAATTCAATGTATATCAAAATTACCGAGTGAATTTGAGGGAAAAATTGGTGTTTTGGACTTTTTTAAATTTCCTACTTTAGGTGAATTTATAAAGCATGCAAAATGTAAAATAAGAGGTAAAAATAATGCAACATGAATATTGGGTTCGATATTTTGAGAAGAAGGATTCTGCAAAAATTCGGCTCTTTTGTTTGCCTTATGCCGGTGGATTTGCTGAATTTTATTTAAGCTGGAAAAGGCTATTACCAAGCTGGATTGAATTATGTCCTTTACAGCTTCCGGGAAGATCTTATTGTGCACATGAAGAATGTTCAAAGGATATTAATAAACTTTTAGAAGAAATTATCGAAGTTATAGAACAATATGTTGATCGCCCTTTTGCAATTTTTGGCCACAGCATGGGTAGTATATTGGCATACGAGGCCGCCATTCGCCTAAAGATAAAACCAATGGCACTTATTTTAAGTGGCGGTGATGCTCCAAATTATTGGGAAAAGGCAAAACATCTACATTTGTTATCTGATGAGGATTTATTATTACTTATGATCGGCAATGGATCATATAATAAAAAAATGCTTACCGTAGAACCAAAAAGCGAATATGCATGTTTTCTTAATACATTGAGAACAGATCTTATTTTGTGTTCTAAATATAGATTTAAAAACGAAGGCTTTTTTGCTGGAGCTACATTGGTGATGTATGCTGTTGATGACCAATTGTGCGAATATCAAAACCTCGAGGCTTGGAAAGATTTTTGTCCCAAAATTAAATTTATACGGTATGAAAATGGTGGACATTTTTTTATAAAGGAGTTTCTGCCTAATGTCATTGATAACATTATTAAAACGCTTGAAAACGTTGTCAAGTCTGCATGAAGAATGTCATCTTTGGTTTGTAAATCTTGAAAATATAGGAACATCAGAAGTAGTGGTCGCTCAGTCTGTGTTGGATGATGCAGAATTTAAACGTATGAAAAATTTTTATCACCTTACTCATCAGAATGAATTTGCAATATGTCGATTTGCAGCGAAAAAAATTATTGGTGATATATTGGGAGTTTTTCCGGAAGATGTGACTTTTTTTTATACAAAAAAAGGAAAACCTTATTTAAAAGATGCTGGAGTAGAGTTTAATATTTCTCATTCAAAAAAAAATGCATTGATTGGAATAAGTAAGCATAAAATTGGCGTTGATATCGAATTTATCAATAGAGACGAGGATATTTTAAAGACTATGGATTACTTTTTGTCTCAAGATGAAAAAAACTGGATTTTAGAGTCCAATGTATGGAATCGATTTTACCAAATTTGGACCTTGAAAGAAGCTAGGCTCAAATGTGACGGTGAAGGTATCACTATTTCTTCGTTTCCAAATCTTATACGTAACGAAAATGCTGAATGGCAATATCCGGGATATCATATGACTTCATACTCGATTAATGACAACTACATTTGTGCAATTTGCACTTCTGTACTAAAATTTTGAAAAAACAAATTGAAGGCAAAAATATGATTAAACTTATTAGAGATAGAATACCAGAACTTTATCCAAATTCTAAAATTAAAATAATAAAAGAAAATGCAGAATATTTTGATTCTTTAAAAAATAAATTATTAGAAGAAGTGAATGAATTTATAGAAGCTTCTAGCCAGAATAATGATAGTCACATAGTAGAAGAAATTGCTGATATTTTGGAAGTAATAGACGCTATTTGTAAATTAAAAAAATATGATACAAATTTAGTACAAGATGTAAAATTAAAAAAGAAGCAAGAACGTGGTGGTTTTGAAAAAAGAATTTTGTTGTTAGAAAAAAATTAGAATAAATATGAAAAAAGTTATTATTATCGGTTCTGGGATTGGGGGACTTGTTGCTGGAAATTTATTAGCCAAAAAAGGTCATAAGGTAACAATTTTTGAATCACACTTTATGCCTGGTGGTTACACTTCAGGGTTTTGGCGTAATGGCTTTTATTTTAACAGTGGCACTGTATCTTTTGGAGGCTCACATCAATTTTTTAAAGTATTAAAAGATCTTGATCTTGATAAAAAAATAGAATGCCAAAGATTGAAATTTAGATTTTTGCATAAAAATTTAGACTGTATTTTAGATACTTACGAAAATTTTAAAAATAAGCTTATTGATACATACCCACAAGAAAAAGATAATCTTGAAATTTTTTTTAAAGAGCTAGATAAAATTTATTATGCTTTTAAATCTCTTTTAGTTGGCAAATCTATCTTTAAAAAAATTTGGGGCGCAATAAAAGCTCTATTTATTTTTAAAAAATACGCAAATATTACTATAAACGAATTTATAGAAAAGTTTTTTAAAAAAGATTCTGATTTATATTATTTATTTACAAATTTTGGTTATCCAGAAATGTCTGCTGCATATTTTGGTGGGGCATTGGTTTGCATTTTTGATGATTATTGGACTATCAAAAATGGTTTTGAATTCTTGGCTAATACTTTAGTAGATAATTTTAAACAGAATGGTGGTGAATTAAAATTAAATTCTTATGTTGATAAAATTTTAACAAAAGATAGTGCAGCTGTTGGTGTTATGTCTAAAAATCAAAAATTTGATGCAGATGTGGTTATTGCTGCCTGTGATTATAAGAATACTTTTTTAAATTTATTAGATAACAAAGATTTAATTTCTCAAGATTTGTTAAAAAAAATAGAAAAAGCGCAAATTAGCGAAAGCTTTTTTACTGGCTATTTTGGTTTGTCTATTCCCAATGATTTATTAAAAAAATATTTAAAATGTGATTGGTTAAATGGCGAAATATCAATTTTTTCGCCCTCTATTATTAATACTAAATTAGCACCTGAAAATAAATCATGTTTAATGGTACAAGAGTTAGCCCCAAAAGATTGGAAGAAAGATTTTATTGAAAATAATAGAGAATCTTATCTTGAATTTAAAGAAAAAATTAAAAACGAATTTATAGAAAAAGCTTCTAAAATTATTCCTGATTTTAAAAATTCAATAAAATTTGTTGATATAGCCACTCCTGCAACATATCAAAGATATACACATAATACGGAGGGCGCATCTTGTTCTTGGAGCTGGAATCCAAAAAAGAAATTTTATAAAAAACTTATGTCTACTAATATTGAAACACCTGTTAAAAATTTATATATAGGTTCTTGCTGGGCGAATCAGGTTGGTGGGATTCCTGGTGCATTAAATGCTGCTTATAAATGCGCTAAAAAAATATAATATAAAAACCGTTCGTATGGTTCGACAAGCTCACCACGAACGATTTTTAAAAGATTTTACATTCTATTTGATATTTAATTTTAATTTTTGTTATATATAAAATATAGAGAATTTTATATTATTTTTTCTATTTATAATTATAATTGGGGGGATTTTATGAATAATTTAGGTTTTTTTAATAAAATCTTTTTTTTAAGTATTATTTGTCTTTTTTTTACCAATTTTAATCTAAATTGTGATAGAGAATTAAGGCAAAGTTTTCCATTATTGCCCTTTGATACAAGATTAAGTGATAAGCAAAAAGAACAGCTAAGTGAATCAAGAGTAGAAACTGACAAAGTTTTTTTTATCAGCAAGCAAGAACAAGATTTAAATTCGAGAAATCTTGAATTTTTTAAAAATTTAAAACGCGATTTTATGCAAAATTTTATGAATTTGCCTGAAAATCAAAAAATAATTCAATTTATAGGAGATTCAAGAAGATTTGGCCCAAAAGCAACAGCTTTCTTGAGATCTTTTTTAATAAGAAGAGGTTTTTTAGGGGGTGATCATGTTATTGAGTATGGTTATACTGGTGGCGCTCCAAATCAAGAACAGTCAGATACTAACACTTTGATAAACGAATATATTAATGAGCATCCTGAATATTCAAAAAAAGTTTTTGCAAATATAGTTACTGATTCTGGAACATATGCCTCTGATAGTTCACCATTTGTGCACAATTTTATTTTTTTATATAACACAAATAATCAACCTACACATTTTGGTGATGATATTTTTGTATCAGATTATATGTTAAATAGTTCTGATGAGGATTCGGTTTTATGCCTTGAGGGTGGTGTACAAACTTTTTTGCAAATTGTTAACTGCTTGAGAAATAATATAGATATATTTTGTGTCTTAAATTTAAGAGATAGAACAAGAGAAAGTGAGTTTTCTGCGTCTAGAGTTGTTAACGTAATAAGTAATTTATTAAAAAGTGTCAATAATATTAGTGATCAAAATAGAGAATTATTAGAAAGTACTATTGAAAATATAAAAGATATTTGTTTACAAGGCCCTGACCTTGTAAATTTGAATCCAGAATCAGTTAAAATTCAAATATTGCAAACTGCTTTTAGGCAATTAATTGAAGAAAAGTTATATGAGAGAATAAAAGAGTTGTGCAAATTTTATATTTATAATGGTGAATAATAATTTGTTAATTTAATAAGTTATTACAAAATTTATTAAAATCTTTTTTTATCTCTGGTTCAGTTTTTACAATAAAAAGATTATTATTTCTTTTACTTATATTTATGGCATTGTCATATTGGTGATCAGTGTAACTAGTTTGTAATGGTATTATAAGACTCTTTTTTTGAAAAAACTCTAATTCAAAAAGAGTGCCAGCACCCGCTCTTGCGATAACTAAATCTGATATTAAATAATAATCTTTTATGTTTTGGTTATAACTAAAAACAACTGCTGGAATATTTAAATTTTTATAAAAACTATGCCAATCAGTTTTATCAAAATCGCCTGTTTGATGAATAAATTGAATTTTATTTATTAAATTTTTATCAAATAAGATTAAATCTTTTAATAAATTATTTAAATAAACAGAGCCTTGTGACCCACCTAGTAAAAAAATTGTTTTTTTATCAGATGAAAATTTTAATTTTTGCAAAATAAGATTTTTATCAAAAATTTTATCTTTTAAATCAAATCTTATTGGATAATTACACAATAAGCATTTATGGCTTTGCTTTTTAAAAAAAATTCGTGTTTGTTCAAAAACTATAAAAATATTATTTGCAAAACGGCTTAAAAATTTTATAGCTTTACCCGGCATAAAATTAAGTTCATAGAGATTAATTTTAGTTTTAAATAATTTAGCTAATATGCAGATTGGTATTGCAAAATAGCCTCCAGTACTAATTATTTCTTCTGGTTTAAATTTATTTAAATAATAAAAATTTTTGAAAAAAGTTAAAATTAAAAAATATAAAAAAACAGGATATAACCAAAGTTTTTTGCCAGGAATATTTTTAAAATTTAGATAGATAATTTTATCTAAAAAATTATTATTTTCTAAAATTTTTTTTTCTAAATTATTGTTGTTTGAAACAAAAATAATTTTGCCATCTAAATTTTTTTCTTTCCACTCTTTACCCAATTGTAATGCAGGTAAAATATGTCCGCCAGAACCTCCAGCAACTAAAAATAAAATTTTTTTCTTCATATTTTATTTTTCTTTTTTAATTTCTAACAAATGTTCTTTAATAATTTTATCTTCAGGGGATAAATTTAGTGCTTGTTGCAATATTTTAATTGCTTCTTTATTTTTTCCCATTTTATGCAAAATATATCCTTTTGTATCTAAAAAATATGAGCATTTTGGTTCGGCTTTTAAAGCAAGGTTACTCAACTCTAATGCTTTACTTAAATTTTTGTTTTCCTGTGCATAATAATAAGCTAACAAATTATAAGCAGAAGGATAAACTTCTTTATATTCTATAGCTTTTTGCAAAATTTCTTCTAGTTTATCTGTTTCATTTGTTTGAAAATTTATATAGGCTTTTTGGAATAAAATTCTAGATTTTAATTTTTCTTCTTTTACCTGTGAAAGTAGCTCATCACATAATTCGGCTACTTTTTCGAAATTGTTTTTTTCTAAATAAAGATCTGATAATGCTGCTAATATTCCAAAATTTTTCTTATTATCTTGATATAATTCTTCAAAAGTTTTTGTAATTTTTTCAGGTTCCAAGCCTGTGTGTTTAAGCAATAAAATAAAATGTACAATATTAATGTCATTCAGGTTTTCTTTTAGCCAATTTTTTAAAAAGGTTAAAGCTTCATCTTGTTTGTTTAAAGAAATTAATATATCGACATTTAAAAGTTTTATTTTTTTAGAAGAGGGCATTTTTTGCAAGGCTTTGTCTATTGCTTCTTTTGCTTTTTCAAAATTTTCGGCTTTCCACTCAGCCAAAGCTAAGCTGTAATGATAAGCTGGATTGTCAATATCCATTTTTCTTAAAATTTGCGATGCTTCTTGAAAACGTTCTTGTGAAAAAAGCAATTGTGCTAATTGTTTTTCAACATTAAGATCATGTCCAAAAATATCTAAATATTGCTTGTAACCAGAAATTGCGTCATTAACTCGGCCTAATTGTTCTTCAAGTAATGCTTTTAATAACCAACCTTTTTCAAATTTAGGATAAAGTTTTAAACTTTTTGTTATAGATTCTAATGCTGTTTGATTTAAACCCATCTGAATATATATTTTTGATTTTAAAAAATAAAAAAGAAAACGTCTGCTTCGTAAAGCTTTATTTTTCAAACATTTATCTATGAATTCTAAGCCTGCAGCAAGTTGCATATTTTTTATATAACAAACTGCTCTATAATAAGCTATTTGCTCATTGTCTGGAAAATTTTTTATTAATTCATTTAAAAGATCTTCTGCTTGTTTATCTTGATTTAAGTTTAAATATGAATTTGCAAGAATAAATTGTATTTCCCAAGAATCTTTGAATTTATCTCTTATTTTGTCTTTTAGTTCTATAATTTTATCAAATCTTTCAAGATCAAAGTACAATTTTATTTTTTGATTATAGGAATAATCTGAAGAATCTTTGGACATTTTGCTAAAACTTGTTAATGCTGGAAGTAGTTCATTGCTTGCATGTTGATAACAGCCCTTTAGATATAAAAATCTATTTTGAATTTCTTTTTCTATAGACTCATCATAATTAGTTAATTCTATGCCAATATTATTTTGATCTTGTGAATAAATATCTTGTGTGTAAATATAAGAAAAATTTATTAAAAATATTATTAGTAAAATAATATAATTTTTGTGAAAAAGCATACTACTTTCCTTCTATTTTTCTGGGTTTAACTTTGCATCTAAAACAAAATTCTTTTAATAGTTTTTTTAATTCTTGATCTTTGATAGCAGATAAGGTGTTGTTTTCAAATTTATTTAAAGACAAATGGTTAATGTTTGTTGTATCTAAATTTTTATTATTTAAAATTTTATTAATTTTTTTTTTATTAAAATTAATAACTTTAAATCTAATTTCTTTTATGTAGTCTTTGCCTAAAAAACTATTTATTCTTTTTTTTATAAAATCAGATAAAAATAAAAGTTCTTGTGCCCATGCAGGGTGCTCAACTCCAATCAATAGCATATTATTTTCTATACGTTCTATTTTTGCTTTATCTTTAAGATTACCGACTATAGTTTCCCAATTTTCAAACAATTTTATCTTCCATTTGTATTCTGGGGATACAAAATTATTTAAAAATTTAGTAAGTTGTTCTGCCATAGTAATTTTTAATAGTTTTATAATCAAAATTAATAATAAAATAATAAATTGATTATACACTTACATAAAATTTAATTAATATAAAGTATAAATTAAATAAGAAAAAGGGCTTATTATGCTAAGTAAATTATCAAAGGAAAAATTGTCTTTTTTAAAAAAAGTGGCTTTAAATTTACGTATTGATTCTATAAGGGCTACAACTGCAAGCAAATCGGGTCATCCAACTTCATGTATGTCGGCGGCGGATCTTGTTGCAACAGTATTTTTTAATTTTTTAAAATACGATTTAAATAATCCGGATAACCCAAATAATGATAGATTTATTTTATCAAAGGGACATGCAATTCCGGTGATTTATGCTGCTTATAAACAACTCGGTGTAATTACAGATCAAGAATTATTAAATTTAAGAAAATTTGATTCAAATTTAGAGGGTCACCCAACACCAAAATTTAAATATAATGAAGCTGCAACCGGTTCTTTAGGGCAGGGTTTAGCTGTAGGTTTAGGTATGGCAATAAATGCCAAAAAAGAAGATTTAAGTTATAAAACTTTTGTGCTTATGGGAGATGGTGAATTGGCAGAAGGCTCAATTTGGGAAGCTGCTCAGATTGCTGCATATTATAAAACAGATAATCTTATTGGTATTGTAGATTGTAACAGATTAGGACAATCTGGTGAATCTATACAAGATCATCATACAGATAATTTAGTAAAAAAATTTGAAAGTTTTGGTTGGCGAGCAATTGCCATTAATGGTCATGACATAACGCAAATTTTTGATGCATTATTAATTGCTTATAAACAAAAAAATCAACCTGTAATATTAATTGCAAAGACATATAAGGGTTATGGTTTAAAAAATATTCAAGATAAAAATGGTTATCATGGCAAACCATTTGATCAAAAAGAACTTGATGTAATTATAAAAGATTTAAAAAATTTTTTTGAACCTGATATAGATAAAGATTTTGTTCAAAAAAAATATGAGCCAGAATTACCTGATTCTGTAAAAATAGAGGAAGATTATAAAAAACAAAATATAACTATAAATCTAGCTCAAGATCTGAACAGTAATTTATTTGATAAAAATAAATCTATAGCGACCAGAAAGGCTTTTGGCTACGCTTTAGCTGCACTTGGGCGTCAAAGCAAAAATATTATTGCTATTGATGGTGATGTAAAAAATTCTACTTATACTGAAATTTTTGAAAAAGAATTTTCTGAACAGTTTATACAATGCTTTATTGCAGAACAAAGTATGATTGGTATTGCTACAGGTTTGCAATCGAGAGGTAAAATACCGTTTGCTGCAACTTTTGGATGTTTTTTTTCAAGGGCATATGATCAAATTCGTATGGCAGGCATTGGCAGAAATGCATTACGTATAGTCGGTTCACATTGTGGTGTTTCTATTGGTCAAGATGGACCTTCTCAAATGGCTCTTGAAGATATTGCAATGTTTGCTGCAATTCCAGATTCTATAATTTTGTACCCAAGCGATGGTGTTAGTGCTTATAAGTTGACAGAATTAATGGCAAATTATCATGATGGAATTTCATATTTAAGAACGTCTCGACCTGAAACACAAATTATTTATGATAAAAATGAAGAATTCAAAATTGGTGGTTGTAAAATTTTAAAACTATCTAAAAATGATCAAGCTTGCATACTTGCAGCAGGTGTAACCGTTGAACAAGCTTTAAAGGCATATGAAGAACTTAAAATACAAAATATTTTTGTATCTGTTATTGATCTTTACAGCATCAAACCACTTGATATAAACACAATAAAAGAAGTTGCAAAAAAATCTAACAACAAAATTATTACAGTAGAAGATCATTATATTCAAGGTGGCGTTGGACAAATTGTTGCAAGTAATTTAGTTAATAGTTCTATTAATATTGAAATTTTAGCAGTAACACAACTGCCACGATCTGGAAGTCCAGAAGAATTAATGGCTTTTGAACAAATTGATTCAAAAAATATTGTTAAAAAAGTTTTGGGAAAATAATAAAATCGCGGGGCGAAGTTATTATTTTATAAAACTTCGCCCCGCGCATTAATAATTGAGCTTTTTTGATTAAATTAACATTCAAAATCAAATTTTTTATTAAAACAAATTAAACAAATAAAAGTCAAAAAAATTATTTTTATTCTAATTTTTTATCGGATAATACTTTCTTTTCAGTTGACAAAAAAAGCAAAAGGTCCAAACTTATTTTTTTAAAAATGCGTTAAGTTCATTTTCTATTACACTTTTTTCCAAAAAAAAGAAAGGATTATTTGATGCCTAAATTCAGCAAAAGTAATTTGCTTTTGGCTAGTTTTTTGTTTTTAGCTAACTGCAACGGGGCTGGGGAAGAGATATTTATAGAAAAAGTTCCATTAAGAATAGATGAAACAAATGCGCTTCAATTAGTAAGAGAAGCTGAAGAAGCAAAATCGCCATTTAGTTTTCAACGCGGTGATTTTGAAGGTGTTTTTACTGGAAAATTTAAAATTGATTATTTGTTTTATGATGATGCTGTTTATTTAAACAATAAAATTCCAGATCAATTTGGATTTTTTAAAAGTAATATAGATTTAGTTTTTAATCTTATTTATGGTCAAAAAAAATATGGACATAAAGCTTTTGAAGCTTTGTTTGATTTGAATAGCAAAGTTAAATGGGGTGTTTTAAATGGTTATAAAAATTCTTCTCCTGCTGAGATTAAATTAGGTTCTCTTTCTTTGGGGGAACATGACCACAGGAGTACAAGAGCTATTCCATGGTTTAGCAATGCTTGGATGAAATTCAGTTTCAACTCTATTTTTAATTCAGATTATAAAAATTTGCATTTTTTCAAAATAGGTTGGTTCCCATTTAAATTAGGTCGTGGTATTGCTTTGGGACAGTATTATGGTTCTGTTTATGAAGATTTTGGGCTTTTCAGTTATAACACAGATTCATATGCTCCTGGAATGTATATCAAAGGTGTTTTAATTAAAGATACTCTTTCTTATTGTTTGTACTATTCAAAATTTGAAGAAAAAAACTCTACTTTGTCAGATACTTACAATAATGCAAAACAGAATCATGTTGGAAGATGGAAGAATCCATGGATGGGTTGGGCACAAGATGATGATCTTTGGGCAGCAAGATTAAAAATTAAGCCTATTAAAAATAGAGAAACAGTTGGTGATCTTAGAATAGAGCCTTATGTATTTTATAATACAGCTTCTGCTCAAAAAGTTTGGGTCAAAAACGATTCTAAAACCAATCTTGGATCTTGTGGTTTAGCAGTTGAATATTATTTAGGTAATTTTGAGATTGGTGGTGAAGCTGCATTTAACTTTGGTGAAGAAAAATTATATGCAATTGATAGGAATGTTATGCAGATAGCATCTGATTCTACAACAGGCGCTTTATATGAGTCTTATAATAGATTAAAAATAGATAATGCACAAACAGGTGTTCCTGTTATAGTATGCCCTGCAAGTCAAACCATCGTTAAGAATTATACAGGCTCGGAGAATGGTGCAGATATTGGTACATTAACAGCAGGACCTCAAAATGGTCACGACGTTTATAATACACAAGCTACAGCCGCGCAACCAGTTTGGAACAATAGATTTAGACACGCATATAAAAATAAACTTAGGGGTTGGATGGCAACAATTGATACACTATATAATATCAAAAAATGTAATTTAAAATTTGCTGCATCTTATGCCTATGCTTCTGGTGACAATAATCCTCATACAGTAGAAACAAACAAAACGTATCATGGATTTATTGGTTTGCATGAATTGTATCAGGGCAAAAGAGTTGAAAGTAAATTTGTGTTAGGTGAACGTACAATTAAGCAACCTGTAAGCATAAGAAACGATCAACCAACAGATACTGTAAGTAGTAATACAACTTTCTCGGATCTTCAAGTCTTAGGTTGTGGAATAACATGGACACCAAAAAAACTTAAATTAAATCCAAATTTATTATTTTACTGGAAAGCAAAAAGTTCTTTAAAATATAATTCTGCAACAGGAGAAGCTATTCCAGATACTAAAGCAAGTAATTTTAAAGGTACTGAATTAAATTTAATATCTAACTATGAATTGTTAAAGAATTTAACTTTAGAGGGAATTTTTGCATTATTTTTACCTGGATCTTATTATAAAGATATTAAGGGTGCAAGATTATCTGATGATTATTACAATAAATATATTAGTAGTAATATTCCCGCTGGTAGTACTGTAAATCCTGCAGATTATAGAATTTCAGATAACACTGCTGGCTTTATGGATATTTCTTTAACTTATAAGTTCTAGAAATTTTTACTTAATCAAATATTTTTATGGCCCTAGTATATACTAGGGCCTAACTTACTTTTAGGCTGCACATAAAGCGCAGCCTATTTGAACTTTACAAAAAATTAATAATTTTTAATATAGCTAAATTTAAAATTTTGTTAATTCAAATTAACTGCGCGCTTCGTGCAGTTAAGAGTGTGTTAGACCCTATGTGTAAACTAGGGGTCATAAATCTTGCAATTCAAAAAAAATTGCCTTAGATTAATAAATCTATAAAAAATTTTATTAATAAAGGCTAAAAAATGCAGGAATTTCAAAGATCTGTTTATTGTGGCAAAGTAAACGAAAATTTTTTAAATAAAGAAATTTATCTATCAGGTTGGGTTAATAAAAGAAGAGATCATGGTAGCATAATATTTATTGATCTGCGCGATAGAACGGGTCTTGTTCAACTTGTAATAAATACTCAAGATAAACCTGAGTTAGCAGAAATAGCAAAAAACATAAGAGCAGAATTTGTAATATCTGTTTACGGAAAAGTTATAAACAGATCACATCAATCTATTAATCCGGATATGCAAACTGGAAAATTTGAAGTTATAATCTCAAAATTATTAGTTTTGAATTCTTGTAAGCCTTTGCCATACCAATTAGAAGATGCAGATAATGTAGACGAAGAATTACGTTTAAAATATAGATACTTAGATTTGCGCAGACCAAAGATGCAAGAAATTATTGCACTTAGAGACAAAGTAATTTTTACAATACGCGAATATTTTCATGAACAAGGTTTTTACGAAATTGAAACGCCAATATTGTCAAAAAGTACGCCTGAAGGTGCAAGAGATTTTTTAGTACCATGCAGATTACAAAAAGGCAAATTTTATGCCTTGCCACAATCTCCTCAAATGTATAAACAACTTCTTATGGCATCAGGTTTTGATAAATATTTTCAAATTGCTCGCTGTTTTAGAGATGAAGATTTAAGAGCAAACAGACAACCAGAATTTACGCAAATGGACTTAGAAATGTCTTTTGTTAAAGAATCAGATATACAAGAAGTTTGTGAAAATTTGTTAAACAAGATTTGGCAAAAAATCTTCAATAAGACACTCAAGTTGCCACTACCAAGATATACTTTTCAGGAAGTTTTTGACCGATTTGGTACAGATGCACCAGATATGAGATTTTCTCTTGAAATAAGGGATTTTTCAAAATTATTTGAGTCTGTTGAACTCAGCTTTTTGCAGTCTATTATTAGTAGCGGTGGAAAAGCTGGTGGAATTGTTGTAAAAAATAAAAATTTTTCAAGATCAGAATTAGATAAGTGGACAGAATTTGCAAATAAGACATTGGGGTGCAAAGGTTTAATTTATATAAAATTTAAAGAAGATAAAACTATACAATCTTCGATTGCAAAAAATTTACCAGAAAATTTTTATGATAAATTAAAGAGCATAGAACCAGATCTTAATGTTCAAGACACAATTTTTATTATAGCTGGTAATTACGAAGACACTTGGACAGCTCTTGGCAAGTTACGCTTGGAGTTGGCACAAAATTTAAATTTGATTAATAAAGAAGAATATAATCTTTTATGGGTAACAGATTTTCCATTATTTGAATTGGATAAGCAATCTAATAGATGGGCAGCAAAACATCATCCATTTACTTCTCCTGCACAAAAAAATTGGGAGAATTTGCCTGATAAATCAAAGATTTTAGCAAGAGCATATGACCTTGTTTGTAACGGCCAAGAAGTAGGTGGTGGTTCCATTCGTATATGTGATCTTGAAACTCAAAAGAAAATATTTGATTTTTTAGGAATTTCAGAAAAAGTTTATCAGGAACAATTTGGATTTTTACTTGAAGCTTTGCAAATGGGATTCCCTCCTATAGGTGGTCTTGCTTTTGGTATTGATAGACTTATTATGATACTTTCAAAAGTTAGCTCAATAAGAGATGTTATTGCGTTTCCTAAAACTCAGAGTGGATCTTGCCCAATGCTTGATACACCATCTGTTATTAGTGATGATCAATTAAAAGAAGTAGGAATAAAAATTACAAAGTGATTTCAAAAACAAAAAAACGTTGGCAGATTATAGGAATAAGTATTTTAGCCTTATTCATAATAAGCTGGCTGGAACTTTTTTTACAACGAAAACAACATTTAATTGGTGGAGGAATAAATAGAGCATTTTTATTTCTTTTAATGAATCTGCATATATTTTTTATTGTAGCTCTCTTATACATGATAATAAGACAGAGTATAAAGTTATTCGTGGAGCTGCGTAGAAAATCAGCTGGTAGCAATTTTAAAAAAAATTTATTATTTGCTTTTACAATTTTTTCTGTTATTCCCTCTTTTTTTGTATTCTTTGTTGCGGGAAAATTAATTACGACAGGGATAGACAATTGGTTTGCTGCAAGAATTCAGACTGGATTGCAAAATGCTCTTATTTTACATCAAGAACAAACCAAAGATATTAGAGCTAAATTAAAAAAAAGTTTTGACGAATTATCTGTTTCAACTCCCGATCAAATTGCTCAACAAGCTAAAAATTTAGAATGTTTAAATAATTGCGAAGTCTATTTGTGGCCAAAAATTGGTAAAGAATTTAATGACTCTTTAGAAAAAGAAATCAAAATATGGCGGCGATCCAGAAAACTTAATGATAGAACGATGCTAAATCTCAAACGGCAATTTTTGAGTATTTTATTAAACAATAATAATATACTTGGGAGTGAGAGCTCGAAACAAATTTTTGATTTTTATGGTTCTTTATATTGCATAAGTAGTTTGCAAGATTATTTTTTAGTTCTCATTCACAGATATCCAAAAAATATTCGATATGCGTTAATAGATATTCAAAATTCTATTTCAGATTATGAACAATTAAAATCAATGAAAAATCCAATTTATTGGAGTTACTTTTTGACGTTTATTTTAGTTACTTTGTTAATTTTGTTTCTTTCTATTTGGTGTGCTTTTTATCTGGCAAAGGGAATAAGCAAACCCATTCAAGAGCTTTTAAATGCAACGGATAAAATAAGAAAAGGTTCGTGGGATGTACAAGTTAATTATGATCCTGAAAGTGATTTAAAAAATTTAGCCATAGGATTTAATGAAATGTCCAAGGCTGTACAGCAAGCGCATAACAAATTGGCTCAACAGAACAAAGAAATGTTTATGATTTTAGAAAATTTAAAAGAAGCCTTTTTTTATGTAGACAAATTTGGCAGAGTTTTGAACTATAATTCTGCATCAAAAGAGCTTGTTGAAAAATATTTAAAATTAAATCGATTTAAAAATAAGAAAATAAATTTTTTTGGAAAAGAGGTTAAAGATAAATTTTTTGAGCTTGTAAGAACACTTAATTCTAGCGGTAAACAGCAATTGACAAAAGAAATAACTTTTTCTTTTAATTCTGAACAAAAAATTATTCTTGTGCATTTAACTCACTTGAATAGTTCTTTTACTAAATCTAATATTCAAAGCACAGATACTGGTCTTTTGATTATTATTGAAGATCTAAGTGATATTGTAAAAATTAATAAAATAAAAACTTGGCAACAAGCAGCTAAACAGATGGCGCATGAAATTAAAAATCCATTAACACCTATACAACTTGCAACACAGAGATTGCAGCGCAAATTTAATGAAAGTTTTGGTGAAAATACGGTTTTTACAGAATGTACAAATACTATTTTGAATCATGTTAAAATTATAAAAGATTTAGTTACTAACTTTGCAGAATTTGAACAGTTATCCACAAATAATGTTGAAGATTTAGATTTAAACGAAATAATAAAATCTGTTGTCTGCTTATATAAAGTTAGTTACCCAGAAATAGATTTTTGTTACGATTTTCAAGAATTTTTGCCAGTGTTAAAAATAGATAAACAAAAGATAAAAAGAGTTATTATTAATTTATTAGATAACAGTATTAGGGCTTTATTGCAGTGTGTATCGCAAAATAAAAAACAAATAATAATTAAAACAAGTTTTAAATCTGGATTAAATCAACTTGAATTATTAATATCTGATAATGGACCAGGTATGCCAGCAAGTGTAAAAAGTAAGCTTTTTATGCCATATGTTTCTACAGATAAAAAAAATATGGGTTTAGGGCTTGCAATTGTTTATGAAATTATTACACAAAATAATGGTAGTATAAAATTATTGCCTGTGCAATTTGGCACAAGTTTTCAAATACTTTTTTCTTTGTGAAAAATTTGGAAAATATTGCATGTTAAATTATTTCACGCTTATGATAAAAAAGAATTTAAAAAATTTTAAATTTTAAAGGGATAAAATTATGGAAAAAATATACGCACCATGGCGGCATGATTATGTATCAAAAACGGTTTATGCAAAAGAAAAAAAGAATTTAAAAAATGAATGTGTCTTTTGTCAGCAATTTGAAGAAAAAAGAGATAGAGAAAATCTAATCATAAAAAGATATGAGCACTGTGCACTTGTTATGAATAGATATCCATATAATGCTGGACATTTAATGGTATTACCATTAAAACACAAAGCAGAGCTGTGTGATTTAGATTCAAACGTTAGAGCTGAAATTTTTGAGATTGTTAATATTGGCATAGAATCTTTAAAAAAAATATTAAATCCTGATGGCTTTAATATTGGTATTAATTTGGGACAAGCTGGTGGAGGCGGCATCCCATCACATCTTCATGTACATATTTTACCTAGATGGAATGCTGATACAAATTTTCTTGCGACTATTGGTGATACCAAAGTAATATGTACAGATTTTATGAAGGTTTATGATAGGTTAATAGAAGAATTAAAGTAAAAGAAAAGCCGTCTTTATTATTAAAGACGGCAAAAAGTAAATTTAAATTTTTGGGTTATTTAATACGCTTGTTATTCAATTAATAATAAGAAAATCTTCAAGTTGTTGACTGACAGTTGTTCCACATTGTGGACATTGGAATTCTTTAAGAAGATGTGTGTCACCATTTGGATGTAATAATACTGGTGTCAATTGCATATGAGCTGCATTAACAATGTGACCACAGTGAAAGAGTACAAATGGATAAAAGTAAATATTATAGAGTTCACCCTCTCTATCTCTTGTTTCATCCCAAATTAATATTGATTTTTGGCAACTTGCACAAATGCCAGCATTTTTGAATATCATATTATTGATTAATATTTGATTAACAACTTTGGCTAAAATTAGGACTATAGGAGAAATTTTTGAATTTCTATTTTCAATAAATGTATTTGTTTTATTCTTAATTAATCTGCCTATTTCAATATCATTCGCTGTAACATGTATTTTTGATTTTTTAAATATTAAATTTAAATTTATTATAATTAATGGTTTTTCTAAAACTATTGATGCAAGGCCATTCTCATTTTTTAGTTCTAGATTATAACTAATATTTAAAACCTTAAATTCTGGATTGTACTTTGTTCCACCATCCTTCTCAAAAACAATTTGATCATGCAAAAAGCTTACACGCTCTGGGATATTAATTGGCAATTTTGTGTTAGATTGCTCCATCGCCATCATAGTTGTTGAGTTTATGAGAAATACAAGGATTGTATAAAATTTTGTGAATTTAAAATTCATGATAATACCTCCATTTTTTAATAAAATCTGTTTCTAAATAAAATTACAAAATTTAATATTGAATATTATATTATAATAATATATTCAAATAGAAATAAATCAAGCTAATGTGAAAATTAGGGCAAATTTGTAAAAATTTGATAAAAGAAGTTGTTTTTTAGTCTTTTTAATAATTTTATTTTATACTTATCATGTAATTATCGTCCGCCGCTAGGCATTTCAATAAAATCTAAGAATCGATCTCTTATAATTGCTTTACATTCTGGGCATCGAGGTAAATTTGAGCCTTCTCTGCTATGAACAAAATGGCCACAATGTAAAAGTAACGTTTTTTCATTAAAAATGAGATGATTTTCTGGTGTGCATGTTACTACTGGGGCTCTGCAAATAGCACAAATATTATCATCTTCTGCTTTATTTCTAACTAAAAATCGATAAGCAATAACATTTAAAATTTCGATTAAAGGATTATTTGGTGAACGTTGAATGCATAATGGTATAGTTGGTAGATGTGTGAAGTCATTTTTAAAGCTTATTGATCCAGTCGAATAGAGCTGATCGAGCTGTAGGATATTGGTAACTAAAAAAATACCAAAATCTGCGTATATTTTATCTGGACCTGATCCATTAAAATTGATAAATAACTGAGTAACAATAAGATTTGGTTTGTGTGAAATTATTCGAGCGATTCCTGTTTGTGAGGCACTTTCTTGTAAATTTAAATTAATAAGGTACTGAGCACTTAAACTCGCAGCGTCAGAGCGATAGTATGAAGATCCCAACCTTTTAAAAACAATTTGATCATGCAAAAAACTTACTCTTTCAGGAACTTCTATCGGGCTCTCTGAATTCTCCATTGACATTAAAGATGTTAAAGTTATGAAAAGCACAAGAAATATGTAAAATTTTGGATATTTAAAAACCATGATAATAACCCTTTATTAAAAATTTATATTCAATAAATAACAAAATTAGTTGAAGAATAGCAAAAATTATAATAAATCACTAAAATTTTAATATAGTTTTTATTTTTGGGACAAATTTTGTTAAATTAAAATAATTAATTAAAAATAATTATAAGTTAATTAAAATACTAAAGATTTATTATGAAGAATTTTATTAAGAAATATTTAATTTTTTTAAATTCAAATATCTTTATATGTTCACATATTTGTGAATATTCCCCTATATACCATCATAGCCGATAAGGCTATATCACTTTTTTTATTAAATTTAATTTTTCGTTTTTTATTTATTTTTTTCAATAAATATTTTTTTATTTATAGGATTTATATATGAATATGATGATGTTTATCGGCCTATTTATAGGGTTAGGCGTAGGATATTTAATTTTAGGATTGATTTTTTCTAGAGGAATAAAAAATCTTCAAGATTATTTTTTAGCTGGTAGAAAACTTGGAGTATGTAGATTGACTGCTACTTTAATTGGAACCCAAATTGGAGGAGGGCTTGTATTAGGTACATCTGCTGAAAGCTATAAATATGGCATCTATGGAATTCTTTATTCATTAGGTATTTGTTTAGGATTTCTACTTTTAGGTTGTGGTTTTGCATATAAGCTTAGAGCATTTGAAGTTGCTACAGTAGCAGAAATTTTTGAAGTTTTTTATGGTTCAAAAATTTTAAAAAAAGTGGCATCACTTATTTCAGCAATATCATTGTGCGGGATTTTAGCCGCTCAGGTATTGGCGCTAAAAAGTTTATTTTGTGGTCTTGGATTAAATAGTTACCTTATTATAATTACATGGGCGTTTTTGATTATATATACAATGATTGGAGGCTTAAAAGCTGTTATAGCAAGCGATTTTTTTCAAATTTTTGTTATATTGTCAGTATTTACAGGAGTTTTTTTATATAGTTTTAATTTAAATAATTTTAGTATTTTAGATTTTAAAAATATTGTTTTAGATGAAAATTTATTTAATTTTTCGGATTTAAAATTTAATGCTATTTTTGCCACATTAATTGTTCCTATATTATTTGCTTTAATAGAACAAGATTTAGCTCAAAAATTTTTTGCTGCCAAAACTAAATTAGTTGCAGCAATTTCAGCTTTTATGGCACTTATTGTTGTTTTATTATTTTCTTTTATACCAGTATATTTTGGAACCATGGCTAAGTATTCTGGTTTGAATGTAAATAGTGATTCAAGTCCATTAGTAGTATTCATCTCTAATAATTTTAATAGTTTTATTTTAGCTTTAGTGCTTTGTGCTATAGGAGCTGCTATAACATCAACGTCGACTTCTTTGTTAACTGCAATTAGTTCTAATTTGTCTCAAGATTTTGATTTTAATATTTTAAAAAACAAATTATTGCAATCTAAAGTTATAACATTTTTTGTAGGAGTAATTGCTCTTATTTTAGGTTTAACTTCTAAAAACATAATAGAAACCTTAATAATAAGTTATGATTTTATGTTGAGTGCTCTTTTTATTCCATTGTTTTTTGTTTTTTTCAAAAAAAGTTTTACTAAAGAATCGGCTATCTTAAGTATAATATTTGGCTCTTTTAGTTTTATGATTTTAAAAATTTATCCCCTTAATTTTCCTACAGAAATTATTACATTATCGATTTCTTTAGTAGGATATATTTTAGGATCTTTTTTTAAAAAAATTAAATAAAAGGGAAATTATGAATAACCCAAAAGAAGAAATTATAACAAGTGCTCTTTCAGGTTTTATGGAATTATTGCCTGCTCAGCAAATTTTGTTTAATAAAATTTTTGATGAAATTAGAAAAGTTTATGAGGTTTTTGGTTTTATTCCTCTTGATACTCCAATACTTGAGCGTAGCGAAGTTCTTTTAGCAAAAGCTGGTGGTGAGACTGAAAAGCAGATTTATCAATTTAAAAAAGGTGATACAAATTTAGCAATGCGGTTTGATTTAACTGTGCCACTTGCTCGTTATGTTGCAGAGCACTATGGACAATTAGTTTTTCCATTTAGACGTTATGCCATGGGAAAAGTTTATAGAGGTGAAAGACCTCAGGCCGGTAGATTTCGTGAATTTTATCAATGTGATATTGATGTAATTGGTAACGAAACTCTTGATATACGGTTTGATGCTGAAATTCCTAGTATAATTTATATGATTTTTAAGAATCTTGGTTTTAAAAATTTTATAATAAGAATCAATAATAGAAAAATTTTGAATGGCTTTTTTTCGTATTTGGATGCTAACCAAATATCAAATCAAATTATGCAAACAATAGATAAGCTTGAAAAAGTTGGCTTGGACGAAGTAAATAGAATTTTATTGGATTTAAATTTATCACAAGATAAAATTAATAAAATTTTTGATTTTATTAATTTAAATAATAAAACAAAAAATATAATTTCTGATCTTAATAATTTAAATATAAAAGATGTGCAATTTATAACTGGTGTTAAAGAATTAGAACAGGTTATTAATATTATAAAAGAATTTGGAGTTCCAGAATCTAATTTTGCTATAGACCTTACTATAGCAAGAGGATTAGATTATTACACCGGCACTGTTTATGAAACAAGATTAAATGATTATCCAGAAATTGGATCCGTTTGTTCTGGGGGGCGCTATGATGATCTTGCTAGTCATTATACAAAACACAAACTTCCAGGTGTAGGAATTTCTATTGGCCTGACAAGATTATTTGATCAGTTAACTAAACGGGGAGTTTGGCAAACAGAAAACTCTTCTACAACACGTGTTTTAATTTTGCCTATGACTACAGATTTAGTTCCAAGTATAAAATTAGCAAATAAACTTAGAATAAATAATATCCCTACAGAAATATCTTTTATTGCTGACAAAATAAAAAAAGCATTGGGATATGCAGATAAGCTTGGCATATCATATGCGATCTTTATAGGTGAAGATGAAATTGCCAAAAATTTATATACGCTAAAAAATTTAAAGACGGGAGAACAGGAGTTGCTGGATTTAGAACAAATTATTGAACAATTAAATATACGAAGTTTTTAATATACAACCTAGCACACGCTAGGTTCTAACCCACTATTAACTGCACGAAGCGCGCAGTTAATTTGAATTAACAAATTTTTTTAAAAAATAAATTTAGGCTTATAAAAAGTATTAAATTTTTGTAAAATTCCTGTTGGCTGCGTTTTGCGTGCAGCCACAAAGTGTGTTAGCACCTAGTGTATACTAGGTGCTATATAATTAATAATCAAACCAATATCTTAGCTGTATTAAGTGTGTTAATATTATCTGTTTCTTTTCCAGTTAACAAATCAATATTGATCTCTTTTAATGTTGGATCAATATAAAAATTTGTTTTTTTAGGAATCAGATTTTTTTTGAATTCTAACCAAATTGGGAAAGTAATTTTACTAGAAAAAACATTTGATCCTAAAACTTTATTGTCATCTCTGCCAGCATAAACACAAGTTGTAAGTTCTGGAGTTGCCCCTACAAACCACATAGACGATGCTTGGTTTGTAGCTCCAGTTTTTCCTATAGCCTCAGATTTTATCCAATCTTGCGGGCAGTTATTAACAAAATAAGAGCGTTTGATTTGAAACATTAATGCATTAACCATTATTGAGTTTATTTTAGAATCTAAAACAATTCTTTTTTCTGTTTTATGTTCCCAAATTTTTGTTCCAATTTCATCTTTTACCCATTCTATTAAAAATGGTTTTACATAAATGCCGTAATTTGAAAAAACATTAAAAGCTGCTGCAACTTGTTCTACTGTTGCTTGAGCTGTTCCTAATGCAGCAGAAGGATACTCTGTTAATTCGTCTGTTATTCCAAAATCTCTTGCTAAATTTAAAGT
Source organism: Candidatus Babeliales bacterium (assembly GCA_041650475.1). Lineage (GTDB taxonomy): Bacteria > Babelota > Babeliae > Babelales > UASB340 > JAIPGX01. The sequence goes on from JBAZLD010000012.1 coordinate 24,542, forward strand.
TTTCTGTGCGCCAAGATATAAAAATAATTTTATTGCAATTATGTTATTTGAATGAGATAGTGCATTTAAAAGAGTCATTGGTCCTTCAAAAGTTCGTGTCCAGTTGCGGGGTTGATATATTTGACCATTAAGAAGTTGAATTTCTAAAGGTTCGTCTACTACAACATCATTCATATGTAAACCATTTTGCAGTGCACAAGAGTACAAAATGGGTTTGAAAGTAGAGCCCATTTGTCTTGATGCTTGAAAACATCTATTATATTGTGATTCTTTAAAATCATAACCCCCAATAGCAACTCTTATTTTTCCTGTTTGAGTATCTATACTGAGCATTCCTCCATTAATTTTATTATCAATTTTTTTTCTAACTTGTGCTATTTTTTTAGAAAAAATATTTTCTGCAAATTCCTGTAAATCTTTATTTATGGTAGTTTTTATTTTTAAACCTTTTTTATACAAAATGTCTTTTCCCCATTTATCTTCTGCCCAGTTTCTTATCCATTCTTGTAGGTATAATCTTATAGGATTACCATGAATATTGTTTTTGATTTCTAATTTTTTTGAAATTGCATTTTTATAATCTTGTTCTGAAATAAAGTTTAAATTTAACATACTTTTTAAAATAATATCTCTTCTATTTTTTGCTTTCTGCGGACAGTTTAGTGGTGAGTAAAATCTTGCAGATTTTGCAACAGCAGCTAATGTTGCAGCTTGATCTAGAGTAATTTCAAAAACAGGTTTATTCCAGAATATGTTACTTGCGGTTTGTACTCCATAGATGCCGCGTCCAAAATACATATTATTTAAATACAATTCTAAAATTTGTTCTTTTGTAAATTGTCTCTCTATTTGTAATGATAGAAAAATTTCATAAATTTTTCTTAACATTGTTCTTTCGTAAGATAGAAAAAGACCTCTGGCTAATTGTTGAGTAATGGTACTTGCACCTTGAATTATTTTAAAGTGATAAAGATTTACCAAAAAAGAACGTACTATGCCTTTCAACGAGATGCCAGGATGTGTAAAAAAATTTCTGTCTTCTGCTGCTAAAAAGGCTTTTATTAAAATATCTGGTAATTTTGAATAATCTACTGGTTCGCGCTTGTCTAGTTGAAATCTAAAAAATTCGTTTCCATTTTTATCTAAAACTATTGATGGTCTTCCTGGGTTGTAAAATTCCATGCGAGTGAAATCTACCCAGTCTTTTTCAAACAAAAAAAAGATTGACCCAAATAAAAATGAAAAAAAAATTATTGTTGAGAAAAATATAGCGCGGATAAAAATCCTGCGCCTTGATTTTTTTTTATTACACATTAATTTTCTTATTATTTTTTTTATTACTTATTGAAATTTTTTAAAACCAATTTGCCCCTAAAAATTAAAATTGCAACAAAAATAAGTTTTAACGAAAATTTTATAGCATCTAATATTTGTACTATAAAAAACAAAAAAATGCTATTTTAGGCTAAATATAAAAATATTTATCGCAAAAGCCGTTTCAGAGCACAATCGCTGAAATATATTTAAAATTTTGATAGTGAAATTTTGAAAAACCAGTTTCTCAAAAAAATTGTTTATTGTATAATTTAATTTCTTGAATTTTGATGATTAAGTTTTTATTTTAATTTAAATATATTTTTTATACATTTTTAGGAGTTTTATAATGGTTCTATTTTTGTATTTGCTATTGTTTATAGGAGTCTCTCTTTTAGGAATAGGTTTAGTTGCATTTCTTTTTAATAAAAGTACTAAAATACAAAAAGGTGATGATCGTTCTTTGTATATAGCAGGTCTGATACGTAGTGGTGCCATGACCTTTTTAAAAAAGGAATATTCCGTTTTAGCTTTTGTTCTTCTTGCAATGCTTTTTACAATTTTTATTTTCACTAATTTAGTTACAACAATTGCTTATCTTTTTGGAGCGTGTTCATCAATGCTTGCCGGTTATATTGGTATGCGTGCTGCTACTCGTTCAAATTTAGTGACAACGCTTACAGCAAAAACAAAAGGTGAAAGAGCTGCATTTTTGACAGCAGTTATTGGTGGATCTGTCATGGGCTTTGTTGTAGCTGGTTTGGGCTTGATAGGTGTTGGTCTTTTATTTTTCTTGTTTGTTGAAAATAAAAATTTTGATTTTGTTCAAATAATAACTTGTTATGCTTTGGGCGCAAGCTCTATTGCATTTTTTGCTCGCGTTGGTGGCGGAATTTATACAAAGGCTGCAGACGTTGGTGCGGATCTTGTTGGAAAAGTTGAAATGGGAATTCCAGAAGATGATCCAAGAAATCCAGCTGTTATTGCAGATAACGTTGGTGATTGTGTAGGTGATACTGCCGGTATGGGTGCAGATATTTTTGAATCTTATGTTGATGCAACAGTTGCATGTATGGCTCTTGCATTTGCATCTTCTTTTAAATTTTCTTATATAGTTTTGCCATTGATGCTTATTACAATAGGCTTAATATCATCCATGATTGGTTTGTGTTCAATTTATATTCTAAAGGGTAAATTAAATAGAATTTTGCATAATTCAACGTATGTCGCATTTGCAGTATTTTTAGCTGGTTCATTTGTTTATTTAAAATTTGTTGATGTTGAATTTAAACTTTTTGGATCTATTGTTCTTGGCGTATTAGTTGGTGTTGTTATTGGTTTGCTTACAGATCATTATACAAGTGGTAATCCCATAAAAAAACTTGCACAAACTTCAAATTCTGGAGCTGGTACAAATATAATCTGGGGCTTATCAATTGGATTTGAATCTGTAGTTTTATCTATATGTTCAATAGCTGCTGTAATATTTATTTCATACGAATTTTTTGGTGGATTATATGGTGTAGCTTTAGCCGCAGTTTCTATGCTTGCAACAGTTGGTATAACAATGTCTGTTGATGCTTATGGTCCAATAGCAGATAATGCTGGTGGAATTTCTGAAATGTCTGGATTTGGGCCAGAAGTTCGTAAAATTACAGATAAGTTAGATTCTTTAGGAAATATGACAGCAGCACTTGGTAAAGGTTTTGCAACAGGTTCTGCCGTTCTTACAGCATTGGCATTATTTGCTGCATTTTGTGAAAAAGCTAATATTGGTGTTTTGAATATTTTGCATCCTGCTGTTTTAGCTGGAATGTTTATTGGTGGGACAATGCCTTTTTTGATTGCATCATTAACAATGAGATCTGTTGGAAGAGCTGCTTGGAAAATGGTTTTGGAAGTAAGAAGACAATTTCAAGAAATTGTAGGTTTAAAAGAAGGTAAAGTAGAACCGGATTATAAACGTTGTATAAAAATTAGCACAAATGCTGCTTTATACGAAATGCTTATTCCCGGGTTTTTAACTGTATTAGCTCCTATTGCTATTAAATTTGGGTTCAAATCTTTTGGTAATTATGCTCTTGGTGGTTTTTTAGCAGGATCTACTCTTACTGGTGCTCTTTTAGCATTGACAATGTCTAATGCTGGAGGTGTATGGGATAATGCTAAAAAATTTATTGAAGCAGGTAATTTCGGAGGTAAGGGCTCTGATGCTCATAAGGCAGCAGTTGTTGGGGATACAGTTGGTGATCCATTCAAAGATACATCTGGACCATCTTTGAATATTTTAATTAAGGTTATGTCTATAATTGCTTTATTATTAGTAACCTTTTAATAATTAGATTAAATATTATTTAATAATTTAAAGGGGGCATTTTAAATGCCCCCTTAATATTTGATATTAAATATTTTGGAGAGTGTATAATGAAATTTTTAAAAATTTTTATAAAATTTTTATTTTTATTTTTTTTATTAACTAATATCTTTTGCAATACTAATCAAATAAAACAAAATTTAAAAAAACATGATCCAAAAAAACAAATTGATTTAAAAAAATTTTTTTCATTATCGCATTCTCCATTTAAAAACGAACAAATTTTTACGGATCCATTAAGTTTATATAATGCAGCAAAAGACACATTAAGATATTTTAAAGAAAGAAAATTTTTTAGTCGTTATTATGTAAACCCAAAAGATTTTAGTACCCAAATTTTGTCTTGGCAAAAAACTATGCAAACCCTTGAATTTATTGTACAGACGATAGAAGAGGATCAAAAAAATAATTCTGAATTTAAAATATTAGATCCAAATTTTTTAAGTAAAAATTTTAAATTTATAAAATGGGCTGGGGATATAGAGACTGCTTTTCAAAATAAAATTGTTATACCAGAGCATACTTGTGGTAAAATTCCTAAAAATCAAATTAGATTAACAAATTATGCCATTTTCAGGACTACAGGCAGTTACTTAAAAACAAAAAAATATTCTTGTCCACTTTATCAAATTGTTGATCAAGAATTTGCTGAAAAAGATAGACTTAAATTTACTAAACAACAAATTCTTTCTGGTGTTCTTAATAATCCAAAATATAAAAATAAAGTTAATCCGATTGTGTGGCTTGATAGAGATGGCCTAGAAGATGCTATAATGCAGGGTTCTTTGGTTGTAGAAATGCCCGATGGTATAATTCGTATATTTAATGTTGATAAGAGTAATGGTATTGATTTTGATAAAATCATAAAAGATTTAAAAGCGCAAAAACGATACTGGTATTTTAAAGAATTACAAAAAGATGTGATAGAAAATAATATAACGCATTTAAATCACGGTCAGGCTATTTTTGCCGGAGATATTAATAATATTGGAATAGGTAAATTAATTTCTGTTATTTATACAAATCCTGTCACAAAACAAAAAGAAGCTCGTTTAGGTGTTCTTTGTGATACCGGAGGAGCTTTCAAAGATAATCTTTATCAGCTTGATTATTTTATGGGTATTTTTGACGATAAAAAGAATTTTTATAGTCAAATCAGACATTTGCCAAATACAGTAGAAGCTTATATTTTGGCAAAAAGATAAGCTTTTAAATAATTTTAAATCAAAATTTAAAGATTCCCCATATTTTAATATAAAATTTGCTGTTATAAAATATTTTTATATATTGATAATAATAAATATAACTATTGTATCTTATTTTTATTTTGCATTTGTATATATTTATTATAATTTAAAGAATGTCGTCAATTGAAAAAGAAAGAATATTATATGAAAAAATTTTGTTTACTTATTTTTTGTGGATTAATATTTTTTAATGATCTTAGATGTATGCTGATTTTTGATAAAAATCTTTCTATAGATAATCCTGGTTTATCATTAAATTATAGCGAGCAACCTGAAATTGATATGTTGCTATCAGAGACTTCTTTTTTAAGTGCTTTAAATAATAATTCTGAAAATAAGGGTATTAAAGTTGGTTTATGTCATGTGCAAAATAAAAGGTACAGACGTACAATGGAAGATGAGCATGATGTACGTTTAGCTCAGGATCATGTGTTTTTTAGTGTTTTTGATGGTCATGGTGGAAAGCAGGTAGCTGATTATTTAAAAAACAATTTATATAATAATTTAATATCAGATCAAAATTTTTCTACAAATATTCCGGCAGCTATTAGATTTAGTTTTGATAAAACAGATAGGGATATAGTTAAAGAAGGTATTGGCGCCCGATGTGGTTCTACTGCTACTACGGCATTAATTAAAAATAATAAAATTTATATAGCAAATGTTGGAGATTCAAGGACTGTTTTGTGTGATAGAAATGGGAATGTATTATTTGAGTCTAAAGATCATAAACCAAATGACCCAGCAGAAAAAGCAAGAATTGAAGCTGCTGGTGGTAGCGTGGAAGAATGTGTAGGCAATATTAGTAGAGTTAATAGATATTTATCTGTTGCTAGAGCATTTGGTGATTCTTGCATGAAAACACTTATTATTTCTACCCCTGATATAACTGAATTAGATTTAACCCCAAACATGGGTTTTTTGATTTTGGCTTGTGATGGATTATGGGATATTTTGACAAGTGAGCAAGTTGCTGAAATTGTAAAAAACGCACCAGATGTTCAATGCGCAGCTCAACAATTAGCAAAAGAAGCTTTAAATCTAAATCATCCTGAATGTCCTAAGGGTGATAATATTTCTGTTATTGTTGTTGATTTGAGAGGTTTATTCGGTTGTTGTCACGTAGAACAAGCTGAAACTTACTCTACTGGTCAAATAGAAATAATTGAATCAGATTTAGAAGATATAGAAATTAATCAAGTATCTTTAAATAGTGAATCTATTGAAAATATCAAAAATAAACTAAATAAATATTTAACTATAATAAGAAATATTTATTTAAGTTTTAGTAAAGCTGATCAAGCAAATTTAGCAAACATGCAAAAACAGATAAGATTAATTTGCTTGAAAACGCGAATAGGGAATTTAATTAAAATTTTAAATGAAAAATAAATATCACTTGATGAAGAATTAGCAATAAAGATAGCTCATGAAGAATTGGCAATAAAAATGCCATAAGAAAACAATAAAAATATTACAGTTATCAAATCTCTTGAAAAAAATATAAAACTTAAGTTATTATTTTTATAAAAAGATATTGCCTTCGTTGAAATTTGGGGAGAAGGGATGAAGAAGCAATTACTGTCTTTTATAAAAATTATTTTTATTATTTGTTTAGTTATATTTTTGCCTAAATTTTTGGGAAACAACAATATTGTTAAGCAAACTGCAAAGCAAAAATCTTATTTACAACCTCAAATCGGTATTCAAAATCTTATAAATAATATAACGGAAGATTTTAGTTGGATAAAAAAATTAAATTTAGCTTTTGTTTACAATAAGTCAGATAGCATGAAAACGTTGCTAGCTAATAATATTAGACCAGCAAATTCTTATTTAATAAATAAAAAAAAAGATTTAAGTAAAATAATTGAACAAAATTTTGCTTATATAGATGCTATTTTATTCGATATGACAAGTTATGGATTGCGTAATGATCTTAGTTTTAATTGCTTAGAAAAACTAATAAAAATAGCTGCACAAAAAAATAAAAAATTAATAATATTAGACCGTCCAAATCCTCTTGGACGCTGTGTTGAAGGGCCAGGATTTATACCTTTAAAACCTGGATTAACTCTAGGAGAAATGGCCTTATATCTAAATAAATATTCAGTAATTAAGTCTGCAGATTTGTTTGTTGTACCAATTGTGAAATGGCAAGCTGATAAATTTTTTGTGAATAATGAAGATTTATTATCTACAAAATTTAATAACCTTAATGCGTTGCAATCGTATAGTTTTTTAAAATTTTTAAAACAGATAAAGCCAATTAATGTCGGAAAATATAGTGACTATAAATATCAAATTTTAGGTTTGCCGAATCAACAAGAACTTTCTGAATGGGAAACAGATTATTTGAAAAAAATTTTCTTTAAATTTGGAATTTTATGTGAAAATTATAATTGGATTGATAAAAAAACCAATACGAAATTTAATGGCATAAAAATAAAAATTAAAAAAAATATTGATTCAATTTTTTCTTTTAACACATTTTTGAATACTTTGAGATTTTTAAAAAATAGAAAAAACATAAAATTATTTTATTCAAAAAAATTGAATAATCTAATAGGTTCTGATGTTCTTAAAGCTTTTTTACAAAATTTTATAACTTTTGATCAATTGAAAATTAAAATAGATAAAGATCTTTATAGTTTTTATAAAAAAGCAGAACATTGTTTTTTGTATAGACCCTTGCCCGTTATAAAAAAAGTCGAATTAATTAAATTTTGAGATTATATTTATTAGCATGTTATTTAAGCAAGAAAAATTTCAGAATAAATCTGTTGAGTTGGCATTTGTATTAAAAAAATTTTTACCGAATCAACAAAAATTTTCTGTTTTGACTAAAAATTATGGCAAAATTTATATTTTTGTTCAGCCGATGCAAAAAGGTCTATTTTTATGGCCAGGTATGCTAATATTTTTTAATTTGCAAAATTATCAAAAGAACTTTTATTTTGTTGATAATATAGAAATTTTGCTTAGTCCTGATAAAAATTTTGACTTAAATTGGATACATCATATTATAGAATTGTGTTATTACTTTATTCCAATGCATAATCCATGCGATAAAGTTTTTGGATTTGTTTTTAACTGTTTTTTATTTTCAAAGTTTGAAGTTATTTTTGAAAAACATATTTTTTTAATAAGAAATATTTCTATTTTGAAATTTTTTGAAATTATGGGTTCTTGTTTATCTTACGATTTTAATAAATATCTACAACTTTATGAAAATTTAACAAATTTTCTTATTGATATTTCTAATAAGCAAAAAGAAGATTTTTTAAGAACAAATTTAGCTCAGATAGATGAACTTGAAATAAAAAATATAAATAAATGGATTTTTAGTTGCATATCACAGCATCCATGTTCTAAATTATTTAAAACAAGTTTAAAAAAATAATTTTTTTAATTTATAGGGATAAAAATGCAAGGTAAAAAAAAATTAAAAATAAATCTTATTATTTTATTGGTAGGTTTTTCTTTTTTTAAAACGAGTTTTACATTTTTAGATTTTCAATCATTAACTGGCGATACCAAATCTGTTGATTATTTATTTTCTATTAATTTGCAAACAAAAAAACAACAACAAAAAGAACTTGAAGAAAAAATAATAAGTTTTAAAAAAAGGTTTTCTGAAGCTAATAAATCGATTTCAAAAAATATTAATAGTATTAGTACGCGTATATTAGAATTAAAAAATAATTTAAAAACTGCATCAGATGAAGAACAAGAAAATATAAATAAGCTAATGTCGTTGCTTACAGATAGAAAAGAAAATCTGTTAAAACTTCAGGAACTTTGGAAAAAGGCTGAAGAGCTTTTATTAGATTATGTGAAATTATTAAAAGATATAATTATTGAGCAGCAAAAGGAAAAGGAAGAAGAGGTTAAGTTTGCATATTCTTGGGACGATTTTAAGCAAAATCAAGAAAGGGTTGCTGAGTTAATTGCAAAACTTCAGGTAGAAAAAGACAAAAGAGAAAGTTTTAAGAAACAAAAAGTAACAGAAAAAGAAACTTTAATATCTTTACAAAAACAACTTGAAACAAAGGATAAGCAAAAGGATGTTGGTGCTAAAACTTTTAAAAATAAAAATATAGATATAAAAACACTTGAACAAGAAATTAATATACTTAATGAAAAAATCAATTATGCAAATTTGAAAATAGAAAATCTAGATTATTTAATTAAATATAAAGATGATGAAATTGTTTTAATACAATATAAATTAAAAAATTCGCAAAAAAGACTTGATTATATAGAAAAACATATGTCGGTTGAGCCAAAAGATATTGAACAAGCAAAGACCGATTGGGATGATCAGAAACAAAAATCTGCAAAAATAAAAGAACAATTAAATAGTCAAAAAAATTTTAAAAAATCTGAATTAGATAAATTAAATGTTACGTTGCAAGTTTTGCAAAATCAGTTAAAAAAACTAGAAAGCGAGGCTGATTCTACTCAAATTTTGCAAGCACAACTTCAAAGACAAAAAATAGAGACTCATATAGAGGTCCTCAATAAAGATATTTTGTTGCTTGATCTTAAAGAAGAGCGTGAAAATATTTTTATAAATAAAAAGGAGCAAAATTTTCAAATTATTAGTAGTTATCAAAAAATTTCTCATGAAAAAGAAAGTATAGATTATTGGTTGGCAAATTTTAAAAATCAAAGAGATCTTGTTATAAGTTCGATAAAAAATTTAGAAGAAAATAGAAATACTCAAAATACAGCTTTACTAGAAATCAATAAAAAAATAGATAATTTAAGATCAAAAGAAGAAGAAGTAAAAAATAAAAAGGATATTCTTTTTAAGGCTCGTCAAAGAGAATATAATGCTATTTTAGCAAATTTAGATGAAATCAAAAAAAATCTTAATAAACAACAACAATTAATACAAGAATATTTAGCTGTAGTTTCTGATTTAATCAATCAACAAGAAACAATTTTGACTCAATATGAATTTATTATAAATAATTTAGAAACAAAATTAATTTCTTTTAATATTTGGAAGAGATCTCCTAAGGCAATAACTCTTGAAGAATCAATGCAATCTTTGGTTGATTTGGAAAAATTTTTTGTTAAATTTTTTTGGGATATTCCTGCTAATTTATCGCCTAGTGTTCTATGGTCGAATATAAAAAGTTTGAATTTTTATAATTATATTGGGTTATTAATTTTTTTATTCTTATATTTATTATTTTTTTTGGGGGTAAAAAAAATATTTTTAACAATAAAAGATTATACTTCCTCAAAAATATCTAGTTATAACAAACAAAAGAATTTTTTGTATTTTAATGTAATTACAAATACATTTGTTTTATTTGCTTTGAATAATTATAAAGTTTTATTTACATGGTTGTTTTTTTATTTGCATGTAATTTTTGATTTTAAGGGAATATTTGCATCCATTTCTTTTGCTGCAAATAATTTTGTTATAGCTCTTTTTTATTTAATTTCTGTTCCTGTTTTGATTTATATTTTTAGCAAATTTATCTCTAATCTTAAAAAATTAAACAAAAATTTGAGCTTTCTCTTTTTTGCAGAAAAATTACAAAATAAATTTATTTTCTTAATTGCATTTATTTTATATGCAACTGCTGTGTTAATACCTATAAAAAAAGCTTTTATTGTTTATGTAGATTTTTCTTCCCAGGCACCAAATGTTATTATTGCTGCATATACTCTTATTTTGGTAATAGCAATATTGCTTTTTTTTGGCAAAGAAGACATTTTAACTCTTATACATTCCAATAGTAAATTTTTTGTGTGGTTAGAAAATAAGATTGATAAATATTATTATCCTGTATTTATATTTTTTATGGGATTATTAATCCTATCAAATCCGTACATAGGTTACTATAATCTTGCATGGTATTTGTCATTTTCAATCCCCTCTTCTGTTTTTTTAATATATGGCATGTTTTTGGTGCATTATTATAGTCGTAATTTTTTTGTACAATTTTTTATAAAAGAAGAAGATGATGAAGTTATTGATAAATTTGATCATGCAAAAACGTATTATGGCTTTTTTATTATTACTACTTTTTCTATTTTATTATTCTTTTTATTTATTTTAATTGCCAGAATTTGGGGATTTAATTATACTCCCGCTTCTTTATGGAAATCCCTTTCACAAGATTGGGTTTTGTCATTAGGAGATGACATAAAATTTGGCCTTGTTCAATTGATGACAGTAACCATTTTTATAGTATCCGGATTTTTTATTTCGTTTTTTACTAATAAATTTATTCTTAATAAGCTGTTTGAGATTTTTAAAACAGAGCCGGGCACACAAAATACCATTTTTAGAATATCACATTATTTGATAATTTTTATTTCTATACTTTTAGGTTTTGCAAGCATAAGATTAAGTGGTTTTATATTGTGGGCTGGTGGATTTTTTGCTGCTGGTCTTGGTTTTGGTTTAAAAGATCTTGTTGCAGATTTTATAGCAGGATTTTTTGTTTTGATTGAAAGATCGATTGAAATTGGAAATTTTATTCAAATTGATAAAGATACCAGGGGTACGGTTAGAAATATTTCTGCGCGAGCTACTACCATAAGAACTGCTAGAAATTTTTCAGTCATAATACCAAATAAAGATTTAATTTCTAAACCTATTATTAATTGGGGAGAGGGTCGTTTAGCTGTTGGTTTTGAATTAACAGTGATAATTGATTACAGGTCTGATGTAAAATTTGTTAAAAAATTGTTACTTGAAATAATAAATAACCATCAGCTTATTTTAAAAGTTCCAGCTCCTGTGGTTCGGCTGGAAGATTTTGATGCGTACGGATTAAAATTTTTTGTTAGAGCTTTTGTGGGTTCTAGGAGAATTCGTGATCAATGGGAAATTGCAAGTGACTTAAGAATTGAAATTATTTCTAAATTCAGAGAGAATAATATTGCTATTTGTTCTCCTGAGTATATAATTCGTCTCGCACAAAATGAAAATAATGGTGAAATTAAATCGCCAATAAATATAAAATTTGATTAAAATTTATGAACAAAAAAATAGAAAAACCCTTCAAAAAGAAAAAATTTGGACAGCATTTTTTACGCAAACAATCCGTTGTTGACCATATGATTGATAAGGTTCAAATTTCAGAAAAAACATATGTTATGGAAATAGGTTGTGGCGATGGCTTTTTGACGCAATCTATTTTACAGCAAACAAAATGCAAAGAATTATGGGTTTATGAAATTGATCCTGAATGGGCAAATTTTGTTAAAAATAAAATTCAGGATACTAGACTAAAAATTTTTCAAGAAAATATTTTAGAAGTTGATTTTAATAAATTAGAAACCTACAAACCATGGGTTTTGCTTGCTAATTTGCCATATCAAATTACGTTTCCAATATTATTTTTATTACAAAAAAATAAGCACTTATTTAAAGAAGGTGTTGTTATGGTACAAGAAGAAGTTGCACGAAAAATTACAGCAACACACGGCAAGGGGTATAGTTCGACTTCTTTGTTCTTACAATATCATTTTGATCTTCAATTATTGGAGAAAATTGAACCGGGTGCATTTAGCCCGCCGCCCAAAGTTTTTTCAAGATTAATCTATTTTAAACCTAAATTTGATCAAGTAGCCATACCAAACGAAACAGAATTTTGGAAATTTCTAAAATTCTGTTTTCTTTCACCCCGTCGTACTTTGCGAAATAATTTAAGAACAACAAATTATGATTTAACAAAAATGCCAGAAAATTTATTAGATTTACGTGCACAACAATTGTCTTTTGCTGATTTTTTAAAAGTTTGGGAAAAAATTTATTAAAATTTTATATAAAATTTATTCAAATAATCAAAAGCAATTTGACTCCAGCTTTCCATTTGATCATAAACAGATTCGCATTCATTAAAATTTAAAAGTTCTCCCGATTTTAATTCAGATTTCACTTTTATTTTATTTGAATCACCGGTGATCAAAAATACAAAACCAGTATGAACCTGCCCTACAGAATTAGATTCATCATTTAATAAACCAATTGGTTGAATTTCAAAATTGCCAGAAAATTCTATTTCTTCACTAAATTCTCTTTTTGCCCAATCAAAAATAGTTTTTGATTGAATATCTTCTTCGCGTATATGTCCGCCGATACCCAAAGAAAGCTTATTTTGTAAACGAACTTCGCTTGCTGTACTTCTGCGCTGCATTACAAATAATTTGTCTTCGAATTTGTAAACTATATATGGTATAATTTGTTTGTAATTTGTATCAGTTTCTGCCTGAGATCTCCAGATAAACTCTTTATTTTTTTCTATTAAATTTTGATATTTTTCAAAATCTATCTTTTCAATCCCATTTATAACTTCATTTTGAAAAAGAATATTCTTTTTTACTACTAATATTTTTTCGTCTTCTTTTTTTATAAAAACTTTTTGATTATTTAAATTTTCTTTTTGATTTTGCATAAAGACTCTCTTTTTTTTTAAAAAAATTAAAATAAGTTTTAAGACCAAGTTGCATGGTACTAAATTTTTGATTCAATTAAAAGTTTTCTGTTTTATTTTAAATCTTTATTTTTATAAAATTTACTTATTTTTTATTGTAAATTTCATTTGACCAAACAACATTTACATTTTTTTATATAGAATGTTTTACGTAATGCCTGAATGATCTTCCTACAATTCTAGCAAAAATTTCAGTAATAAAACTTTTTTGATTATTTTGATTATATTTATTTGAATTTATTTGATATTTAATTTTTTCTCTTATTAAATTTATAATTTTACGACCTTCTTTTTTTAAACAAGCATCACCTTCTTTTAACCACAAATCATGAAGCGCATCAAATGTTGAATACAGTTTTTTAGGTAAAAAATCTTTAGTTATCGAATAGTTTTGTAAAAGTAATTTTAAAGTTTGAATATCGGTTGGTTTGTTTGATGCAAATTTATATAAAAGAAACGCTATTGTGTTTATTATAAATAATGCGCAAATATACTTGGTGAATCTATTGCTTGGATTAGGTTTGTCTTCAAAAAATGGATAAAATAAGGCAGCTACAGCTATAATAATTGCTTCTACATTACTATTTTTTATAATAGGATATATTGAAGATTCTATTCCTAATGCCGTTAATTGGAAGCTACAAAATTTTTTAAAACTAGAACAGGGCGTTGTATCTTTGCATTCATCAATAAATTTTTTTTCGAGAAATTTCCATTTATATTCTTTATAAAAAACAGTTTCAGGATCATGTCCAAAAAGTTGATTTGCAAAAAATACAGATAAACAAAGTAATAAAATTGAAAATTTAAAATTTGATTTAGAATATAATTTATTAAAAATCATAGGGGCTTCCTGTGTCTTTTATAAGTTAAAGTAAGTTAAACAATGAAAAATATTAATAAATTTTTGATTTAATGAAAAGTTCTATTTTTTTACTTTCTTAAAAAAAATCTGGTACAAGACTTTATTTTTGGATTTTTAGAGATACAAATAAAAATTGAAAATTTTGATATGTAATAAAATAAGGACCAGCAAATTTGCTGGTCCTTATTTTCTATTTAGTTTCAGGTTATTTTTTACTTAGAATAAATATCTCTTATAAATTTAACCCATAAACTATCTTGAGCAAATTCAGTTTTTATATAGGATTCATCGATAAAGCTTGAAAATGGGAAATATATTGATAAACCTTGTGATCCTGAAAATGTTGTACCTGCAGTTTTTGCAATAACAGCATTTTCTATAAGCTTCATACCCAATTTTAGCGATTCTTTTAAATTGTTTATAGATTTTGTTAATTCTTCTTTAACTTGTTGGTTTTTAATAATATTAAACGCTGCTTGTGTATAATTTTCATTAAGTTTTTTGTTAAGTTTACTGTAGAAAGAATAAAGGTCTATATAATTTTTGTTACTAAACTGGATAGATTCGCCTCGTGAATTTTTGATTATTTTTTTTATTTTTACAGTATCAATTTTTTTACAAACTTCTATGTCTTTTATAATTTGGTTAAGTCCATCTTTTACAAGGTCTATATTTTCTAAGTCTATTGCGGATTGTGTGTAAAATTGTATTTTGTTTTGATAGTAATGTTCATATGTTTGTACTATATTTACTGCAAGTGTTATTGGATTTATGCTACCGTGACTCAAATTTTTTAAAAGAGTTAAATAATCCCATCCACGTGCTAGCTCAACCTCTTGTGATGCAACCATATATTTTGCATAATTTCTTATTTGATAACCGACTTCAACCATGGCCATTAAACATGCATCCATACCTAAAATGTCTAATTTTTTATTTTTTAAAACATCAGTTTTAATTTGTTTTAATGCATTAGCTAATTCTTGGTTGTTCATGTATGTTCTATTTAATTCGTTAAAAAGTATACCTCTGTGTGATATTAATTCTGTCTCTGCATTCTTTGTTATACCGTCTATGCTTATTTTTGAATTTTCAACGGAAAGATATGGGCTAATATGCATACGATGTGAACTATTCCAAACAGGATCCAAAATTCCAACCCCATGATTCCATAAGATTAGAAAATAATTTTTTGCAGGATAACCATTTACTGCCCATTTCATAGATTCAACTAAGTCTTCGCAGCTGCTACCATCAGAATTTTGGGCTATATGAGAATCTAAATTTATTTGATTCTTATTTATTTTATAACGCCAAATTCCATTTTGATTGGGTTGGTACCATTGTACCAAAATATTAATTTTTTCATTTGATCCTATAGAGGCCATATCACTTAAATTTTGAGCTGCAAATTTGCTTAAATTATTTTTTGCTTGAACAAAAACCAATATTGTCCAATCTGCACAAAAATTGTATGAATAAAAAATAAATGACCACAAAATAGAATAAAATACATGCTTGATCTTCATACTTCCCCCCCTAAAAATATTTGATAATCTTTTCTGTTTATAACTTAAAGAAATTTTTATGATCAAGGCAATAATTTCAAATATAAATAAAATATTGCTTTATTCTATTTATATTTGAAAAAAAAATTTAGATATTATAATTTCTGATAAGAACTATTTTTTGTATTTTTTGAAAGGTGCATGAAAAAAATAATAAACCTGCTAAATTATTGGTAATTTAAATTAAAAACATGTAAAAATATTAAGAATATAAAAAGCCTTAAAATTCAATTTTGGGATAATTTATGAATTATGATTTCAAAAAAGTAGAGAAAAAATGGCAAGATTATTGGGAAAAGAATCCGTATGTTAAAACAAAGGATAATAAAAAATTAAAAAAATATTATTGTTTAAATATGTTTCCATATCCATCAGGTGCAGGAATGCACATAGGGCATTGGAAAAGTTATATTTTACCCGATGTTTATGCAA
>JBAZLD010000013.1:0-38757 GCA_041650475.1 Candidatus Babeliales bacterium
GCTATGATTATATTTTTTGCATTTTGTGATTTTACATATTTAATTGCAGCCTTTATTGTTGATCCTGTTGCAATACCATCATCGACTAGAATTACAATTTTGTTTTTCAGATTTAATGATTCTTTCCCTGCTCGATAAACTTTTAAACGTCTTTGGGCTTCAAGTTTTTCTTTTTCGATTTCTTTATCTATATAACTTTGTGCTATACCCATGCTGTTTATTAAATTTTTGTCTAAAACAGCTTGGCCATCTTGGGTTATTGCACCGATTGCAAGTTCGGGATCCACCGGAGAACTAATTTTTCTTGGTGCAATAATATCTAGTGACAAATTTAAATTTTTTGCAATTGCTTCTGCTGTAATAATGCCACCTCGTGCAAGGCCTATAACAATAGCATTTTTATTATCTTTATAATTTTTTAATTTTTCTGAGAGCAGTTCTCCTGCCTGCTCTCTATTTTCAAAAATCATTTTGGCTCTTAAATATTTGTAAAGATTTAAATTATAATTTTTTACCTAAAAATAAATTTATAATATTTTTATAAAGAAATAAGCAATTGTTTTAATAAAAAACCCTTTAAAGAAAATTCTAGAACAAGATCTTGGTGTAATATTTCGTAAACAAGTAAATTGTTTTTTGTTTGAAAAAATAATTTAATTTATTTTAGACTCTAATTTTAATAAAACTGGATTTGATTTTTTATATAAAAATTGGAGTCTTATGAAGATTTTTTTAATATCTTTATTATCTATATTTTTATTTTTTAACAATCTTTGTGCTTATAATTCGACAAATTTAGCTGCAGTTCAGGCATTGGACTTAAAATTAAGAACTACAAACCCGACAGAAACAGACCGAAATTTACAAGGATTTGATTTAAGTAGTGCAGATATGACGGGACTTTTTTTGAGTGGCGCATATTTGCAAAACGCCAATTTGAATGGTGCAATACTTCAAGGTGCTGATTTGGGTGGCGCAAATTTAAGTAGTGCAAATTTGAGTAATGCAAATTTGATTGTTACCAATTTAAGCGGTGCGAATTTAAATGGTGCCAATTTAACTTTGGCAGATTTAAGTGGTGCTTATTTAGTTGGATCTAATCTTCAGGATGTAAATTTAACAAGTGTTACTATGTTGGGAGCTGATTTGACTGGTGCCAATCTCGGAAATGCAAATTTAAGTAATTCAGTTTTAAATTATTCATATTTTTTGGGAACTAATTTAAAAGGTGCTAATTTGACTGGCGTTAACTTAACCAATGTGCTTTTAACCGGAGCTTATTTTGGAGGATCGAGCATAACAAATAATAGATTTTTTATAAAAAATTTAAAATTTTTTGAAAAAATTTTAAAGAATAAATCTTTAAATAAAAAATATAGGGAGAGTTTTATGAAAGAAATTTTGATATCTATTCTACGTAACAAAAATACTGATATGGAAAGTTTTAGAAAAGCATCATCAAAATTGGCGTATATTTTAGCAAATGAAGCTTGTCAATATTTAGAAAAAGAAACAGAAGATATTGAAACGCCAATTAAAACGGCTTTGGGTGTAACATTAAAAAATGATATTATATTAGTTCCAATTTTAAGATCAGCTCTAGCATTATTGCCTGCATTCTTAGAATTTTATCCCAAAGCAAAAGTTGGCTTTGTAGGTTTAAAAAGAGATGAACAAACAGCAATTGCCCATTTATATTATAAAAATTTTCCAAAAGTTAAAGAATCAGATGATGTTATTCTTTTAGATCCGATGATTGCAACAGGAGGAAGTGGTTGTGATGCCATTAAATTGCTTAAAGAAGATGGAATAAAGGAAGAAAAAATTATTTTTGTTGCAGTTATTTCTGCAAAAAAAGGCATTGAAAGAATAAAAAAAGAATTTAGCAAAGTAAGAATAATTTGTGCTCAAAATGATCTAGAACTAAATAAAGATAGTTATATTATTCCCGGTTTAGGGGATTTTGGGGACAGATATTTTGGAACTTTATAATTCTATTTTATAAAAGATTTGATAAATTCACCCAAATAATTTGTTGATAGAATTACCAAAATTCCAATTAATAAATGCTCTACTACAACATTAAACCATTTTACTCTTTTTATTTTTGCGATAAAAAAACTAAAAGATGTTAATAAAAAAAGTCCCCAAGCAATACATAAAATAATGGCAGTTTTAATGGAAAAAAGTAAAACTGGAATAAGAAAACTTAATGCTATAATAAATTTTGATAAAAATGTAATTAATGTAGATTCCCAAATTTCTTTTTCAGAAGAATTTCCTTCAAATTCTTTTGAAACATGTACTCCTAGTGAATCAGATAAACCATCGGCTACTGCTATTGTTAAAATACCGCCAATAACCGCCAAAGAGGACTCGGTTCCTGAATATAAACCTACAATTAAGCCCAATGTTGTAATTACACCAGATGTTATTCCAAAACCTAAACCTGTTTTAAAAGATTGTCTTATCATGTAAATTACTCTTTATTATTATTATTATTATTATTAAACAATTTTGCTTGTAATATATAAATTATAAAAAAATAGCCTGCCAATCTCATTAAAAAAATTGCAATGGGTATTTTTACACCGAATCTTACGTAAGTTATTAGATGTGATGCACCAAATAAGCCAAAAGCAATAGAGATAAACAGAGGGATAAGATTATTACTTTTTCTGTAATTAAAAAATCCCAAAACAGTAATTGTACCACATAAAATTATATTTAAAAGAGTTATTGGTTCTGATAATGCTGACATAAAATTCCCCTTTTTTAAAATTATTCTCCATAAAAAGCATTTTGTATGTAATTAATGTCATACGCAAAAATCTCTTGATTGATTATTTCTACTGTTGCTACATCAAATCTTAAAATTTTGTCAATAATATTGAATTTTTGAATAAAACATTTTGCTGTTTTTATCATCTTTTTTTGTTTAGGATAAGTAACGACTGTTGAAATGGGAAAATAAGCTTTTTTTCTTGTTTTTACTTCTATAAAAGCAATGGTTAAATCTTTTTGGGCTATTAAATCTATTTCACCAAATTTTGTCGTAAAATTTTTAGTTAAAATCTTAAAACCATTCTTAACTAAATAATCAGATATAATGTTTTCTCCCAATTTCCCTAAATTTTGCATTATTACCTAGAAAATAAAATTAGATTTTGTACCTAATCGTTCAGCCATTCTTGTAAAACTTGATTCTGGAAATTTGCTTACCAAAATTTCTATATTTTCATTTAATTTATTTTCGTTTTTTTGTTTTTGAGCAAGTTTGGCTTCTAAAAATAACAAACGAGCCTCGATTTCGGGATTATTATCTAAATGTTTATTTCTTAAATATTTTAAGCGATTTCCTGCAGTATCATAATCACCTTTTTTTAAATAAAAATTAAATATAGAAATTTCTTTGTCTATTAATTTGTGTTCACAAGTTTTTTTAATATCTAAAATATCATTTCTATAGGTTTTGAACAATGTATTATCAAGATATTCTTGGCATAAACTTATAGTTTTTTCTGTATCTGTTTGATCACATTCTATTTTTAAAGTTTGATAAAATTTAGACAAAACAGATCTATAATAAGCAAATTCAATTTTTGGATCTGATGGATAAAATTCTTTATAATGATTATACATTTGAGTGGCGGATAATAAATTTCCTGTATTAAAATATAAATCAGCTAACATTAGCTTATATTCAGCAATGTTTTCATTTTCAGGATACTGTGCAATTATTTTTTCTAAATTTTCTATAGCCGGATCATTCTTTTTTTGTTCTAAAAAAGAAAGTGTTTTTTGTTTTAATTCTTCAAAAGACATTTCTTCTGTTTTTTTCTCATCTTTATTGCAGCTAGTTAACAGAAATAATATTGTAATTAACGAAATTATATTTAGTGAATTTTTTTTAAAAAAAATCATTTTAATTCTCCTAAAATTTTAGTTTTAAACCAAATTATGGCTATATTGTTTATATTGATATACAAGTAGTATATTAAAATATTGTTTAATTTTTGGCAAAGATAGTTGATATTTTATGTTTTTAGGGGAGACCATGCCTAGAAAAAAAATTGGTGAAATTCTTTTAGAACATGGAGTGATAACAAATGAGCAACTGAGAATTTGTTTACAAGAGCAAGAAACGAATAAAATCTTGTTAGGTCAAATCTTAATTCAACATGGCTTTGCAACACCAAAAAATATTTCAATGGCTTTAGCGAGTCAAATTTCCATTCCATTTATTGAAAAAATTACAGAACAAATGGTTGACCCAAAACTTTTGGGAAAAGTGCCTTTAAAATTTTTAAGACAAAATGTGGTAATTCCAGTTTTGTTTGAAGGGAAAAAAACTATTGTTACTTCAAATCCAAGAGATTTGGAGCCATTAGATAATCTTTCTTTGTTAATGGGAGGAGATGTTACTTATGCTGTTTCAACTCCAAGTGCTATTAGTGATGCGATAAATAGGTATTATCCTCTTGAAAGTAGCAAGGAAATGATGGAGGAATTAAAAGAGGCTGAGGGCAAAGAAGAAATAGATTTGGGCGAAATTGCCGAAGAAAAAGATATTTTGGAAATGGCTAACGATGCTCCAATAATAAAATTGGTAAATCGTATAATATTTCAGGCCGTAAAAGAAGATGCTTCCGACATTCATATAGAGCCATTCGAAAAAGAATTAAGAATTAGATACAGAATTGATGGGACTATGTATCAACGATTTTCGCCACCAAAAAGATATCAAGGTGCCATAATTTCTAGGGTAAAAATTATGGCGCAATTAAATATTGCTGAAAAAAGATTACCTCAAGATGGAAGAATTCAGATAAAGGTTGGTGATAAAGCAATAGATCTTCGTGTCTCTATTTTACCATGTAGTTTTGGAGAAAGAGTGTCTATACGTTTGCTTGATAAGACAAAAGGTGTTTTAGAACTTGAAGCTTTAAATTTTTCTGAAAGAGATTATAAAATTATTAACAAGATGATATCAATGCCTAATGGTATTATTTTAGTTAGTGGTCCGACTGGTTCTGGTAAAACTACAACTTTATATTCTATATTAAATAAACTTAATCAATCTGATATAAATATTATAACTGTTGAAGATCCTGTTGAATACACTATAAAGGGTGTAAACCAGGTTCAAGTAAAAGAAGACATAGGATTAACTTTTGCTGCGGCTTTGAGATCTATTTTGCGTCAAGATCCAGATATTATTCTTATTGGTGAAATTCGAGATGTTGAAACAGCTCAAATTTCTACTCAAGCTGCGTTAACTGGACATTTGGTTTTAAGTACGATTCATACAAACAGTGCTCCTGCTACTATTACACGTTTAATTGATATGGGAGTTGAACCATTTTTGATTGCTTCTTCTCTTGTTTGTGTTATGTCACAACGTTTAGTTAGAAAATTGTGTGATAAATGCAAACAAACTTATTCGCCGGATCCGGATATGATAAATCGAATTGGTTTGACAAAACAACAAGCAAAAAACATTATTTTTTATAAATCCGTTGGATGTGATGAATGTATTCATACTGGTTATAAAGGCAGGTTGGCAATTTTTGAAATAATGGAAATTACAGATAAAATTGCACATTTGATTGTAGAAAAATCTGATGCATCTGTCATAAAGCGTGAAGCATTAAAAGAAGGTATGACAACTCTTGGTATGGATGGATTAAGATATATAAAATCTGGTTTAACTTCAATTGAAGAGGTACTTTCTGTTGCTCATGTTGAAGAGGCCATAGAAGAGTTTTAATACTATATAAAAAAATATAAAAAATATAAAAATTTAAATGTTAAAAAAATCGTTTTCTATTATAGAATTTATAGTCTGTTTTTCTATAATTTTAATTTTGCTTGTTATTTCTGTGCCTAAATTTTTTATGTTCAACAAATTTATTTTAATAAATCAGGCGGACAAATTATTTAGCACTTTTTCTTTTTTACAACAAAAAGCTATTGCAAGTAATTTAACACAAAATTTAAAATTAAATTTGAAAGAGAATAGTTATTGCTATGATAATAAAATTTTTAAATTAGTAGATAATGTAAAATTTGGTTTTTTGTCAGGAGTAAAAGGCCCACCGTCAAACCCTATTAAAAATATAGATTCTGCAATAAGTTTTGAAAAAATCAATGATTTTGAATATAATGTGATCTTTTATTCCGATGGTAAAATTAAACCGGGGACATTGTATCTTGTTGATAAAGACCATAAATTTATGGCAGCGCTAACTTGTCCAATTTCACAAGTCTCTTTTATTAGGAAATATAAATACGATAATAACAAATGGATTTGCTTAAAATAATACGTAAAATAATAAATGGGACATTTAAATTTTTAAAAAAAACGATATTACGATTGTTTTTTATTAGTTTATTTGGTGCAATTCCTGGTTTTTGGGTTTTGCAAAAAAGTTACAAATTTCAGCATTTTTTTCAGAAAAAATTAATAGAAGTTTTAGAAAAAGAGTTTAAAGCAAAAATTATTGTGAAATCTGGTTTTATAGATTTTTTTCTTGGAAATATTATTTTTAATAATGGTGCCATTAAATCTATAAAAAATGTTTCAGATAAAAGTTTTGATTGGAAATTTGATCAGGCGAAAATTAAATTTTCTAGGTTTAAACTTTTATTTAAGAAAAAAATTAATCTCGATATTAATTTTTATAACGTAAAAGCAAATTCTTTTTTTAAAGAAAATAATATTGCTTTTATTGGACACTTGCACGATATTTTTGAGTCTGGTAGTGACATAAAAGTAAAATTGAAATCTATTAAAATTAATAATTTAGATTTGAATATAGACTATGTACCAGAAAAATCAGCGTCTAAAAATATATTTTTAAAATTACCTTGTTTTTTTTGCATAGAAAAAGTTAAAACTTTAGTTAAAAATCAGAATAAATGGCGGGGTTTTTTATCTGTAAAATCTGGAAATATTTTTTTTGAAAAAAACAATTTCTTGAAAAATATTCAAGGTAAAAGTTTTTTTTATATAGATGGTGATTGTATAGGTAAATCTGTATTTAAAATTAATAAAGAGTTTGATTTCTTTGATAAACACTTTTTTTTAAATTCTTATAAAACTCAAACAAAAAATAAACTTATTTTAAAAGATAACAAAGAATCCCCAAATATTTGTCTTGATGCTAATTTATATCAAGATAATATCTTTTCAAATTTTTATTTTAAAAATCTTTTGTCAGATAAATTAAGTACAAGCCTAGATTTAACGGGTACAGTTTTTTATAATTTTATTCAAAAAGCAGGTACTTTAAATGTAAAAAATTTAAAAGAAATTGTTTTAGAAAATTTTCCACAATATTCAATAAAGCCGGAAAATTTATATGTAAATTTAAAAATAGATAAAGATTTAATTGCTAGGGGCAATTATAAAATTTGTGTTTCTGACTTAAAATCAGAAAATAGTAATATTAATAAAATTTTTAATGGTCTATGTTTAATTAATAAAGATTTTTTGGCTTTATCTGGCAAAATACTAAAAGGCTTTTATGTACTAAAAGCTTCTTTTTATCCTGAACCATATTTAAAAAAAGTTTTATATTGCAAAAATAATTGCAAATTAATTGATCTTAAAACAACAAATAATTCTAATGATTTGACAGGATATATAAAATACTCTTTTTTAAAATCTTTTTTACCGGATAATATAAAAAAAAGTGTTTTTGGAAAAGATGCTGCTTTTAAAGTGTTTTTGGATCAAAAAAATTATAATTTATTATCTGGTCACATTGAATCTTATGGTGGCACATTTTATATGCCAGGAAACTATAATCCTGTAAAGAAAATTAGTTTTAATTTTTCTAATAATTTTGCAGAAAGAAAGTTTATTTTTAGCGATCTTAATTTTGAGTTTTTTAAAGGCAAAATTAATTGCCCTCAGGCCACGCTTTTTTTGGATAAAGATTATAAAATCGAATTTGCGCATATGCCAATTTTAATTGAAGATTTGCTTATAAATTGGGAGAGAAATTTTTATGGATTTATTTGTGGAAATTTTTTATTAACACAGCAAATAAATGACGATGATCCATTAGAAAATCATTTTAAAGTTAAAGGTGATGTAATTTTAAAAAAATCTTTATTTAAAGATAATAAAAGATCTAATAAAAAAAATAATAATTTAAATTTTTTTATTAGTGATAATCCAATAATAGGGCATAAAAATTTAATAGAATTTGATGTTACTTTAATTAATCAAGATTCTATTAAAATAAATACATCGGTATTACAAGCTGATGCCAATATAGATTTAAATTTACATGCTTTTTATGTAGATGATAAATTACAAAATCCAAAATTAACCGGTAATATCAGAACAGAAAAAGGTGTTTTGAAATTTTTGCATCACAATCTTTATTTAAATTATGGAAAAATTCAATTTACTCCAAATCAAATGCATGACCCAATTATTGATCTTGTTGCAACAAACAGAGTAAAGAAATATCTGATAAGTTTGCAGGCTACCGGTTCTTTACAAAATCCTAATGTTATGTTGGAATCTTTTCCTGAATTATCAGAAGAAGAAATTTTGGCATTACTTTTTGCTGGGAGTGAAGATGCAAGTTTGCAAGGTGATTTACCAGCTATTTTGTTACAAAATTTAAATTATTTTATTCCTCCAGATGGTAAAATTTTACCTGATAATAAAATAAATGCTTTATTTAAAAAAATTTTAATGCCATTTAAATATGTTCAAATTACTCCTAATTTTGC
Organism: Candidatus Babeliales bacterium; assembly: GCA_041650475.1. Taxonomy (GTDB): domain Bacteria; phylum Babelota; class Babeliae; order Babelales; family UASB340; genus JAIPGX01. Next base: position 8,755 of record JBAZLD010000013.1, read on the forward strand.
AGATCAACCTGGACATGGTGGAATCAAGGGGACTTTATCAATAGATCTTAATAGAAGAATAAATGCACAAATTCAAAAAAACTTTAATTTACAAGAAGATTTTACTTTTCAAGTCGAATATTTTTTAACCGATGACATTAATTTTAAAGTTATGCGAGATCAAAGTGGTGAGCTTGGCTCCCAAGTTGAAGTTAGATTAAGGCTTTGATTATCATCAATTAAATCGAGATTGTTTTTCTTAATTTTATTATCTTTATTCAAATTATTTTTTTCTTGATTTAGCATTGTTAAAGCAATCTCCTTTTTTTCTAATTTTTTATTTAGACTTGCTAAATTTTGTTTTGATATTTCAAATTCTTTTGATAAATCACTAAATTTATTTTTTAACAAATTAGTTCTGTTTGTTAGTGTTTTATATTGTTCATCTTTTACTTTAATTATTTCTTTTAATTTTCTTTTCTTTTCGATATTATTTTTTGCTACTTGATATATTTTGCATACCTGATCTAAAACAGAATAGACTTTTGATTGAGATTGAGGAAATTCCTGTTTTATGCTTAAAAGATCATCGCCTATTTTTTTATGAAGTTTTTGTATAAGTTCTTGGTTTTTTGAAGCAAAGACTATATTTTGAATTAGCGATAAAAATACAAAAATGTACAAAAAAAATTTCATATCTACTTCTCCTTGTTAATAAAACAATATTTTATATAATATTATTTTTAATAAATTCTTTAAATAAAATTAAGTATTTAATTTAAAGAATTCAAGTAGATTGAATAAATATGAGACAATACATGAAAAAAAAGATTAAAAAAAATAATATTTTCAATAAATTTTTTCTATTATTAATAGTATTAATAAATTTTAATTATAGCCTTTTGTTTTCAAAATCTTTTGTGTTATTTTCCCCAAAAGATAGAATTGCTGAAAAGTTAATAGATCAAATAAATAACGCTCAAAAAAGAATTTACGGGGCTGTTTTTATGTTAACAAACGCAGAAATAGCTCAAGCTTTGGTATCAGCAAAAAAAAATAGAAATGTAGATGTTCAAATAATAACTGATAAATCATGCATTCAAAATGAAAGCAATAAAATTAGTCTTTTGAAAGATAATGGCATTGATATCTTTGTATTTAAAGATAAAAATAATAAAAATAGTAAAAAAAATTTTAGTGATGCACTAATGCACAATAAATTTGCCATATTTGACGATAAAGTTTGGACAGGTTCTTTTAATTGGACTATTGCTGCCAACAAAAAAAATAAAGAAAATGTATTGTGTACCACCAATAAAGAAGTATATAAAAAATATGAAATTGAATTTGAAGATTTAAAAAGAGAATGTAATAAACTGCCCGTTTGTCATGCATCTTGTGAAAGTAAAAAAAATGACAATAAAAATAATGAAAATGAAAAAATAGATCAAGTGCAAAAAGTTGAAAATTCTTTAAAAAACAAAGTTTTTAATTTACTCAAAAAAATAAGAGATAGTTTTATTTAATTTTTTTATAAAAATTAGGGGATTAGTTCATGTTTTTTATTAAGAAAAATAAATTTTTAATAAATATATTTTTTATATTTTTTATATTTTTTTTCATAAAAAGCTCTTTTGCTATGCAAGCTTTTCGATCAGATCTTTATTATCAAGAATGTAATAGACTTGAAAGTTATGGGTTTCCCCAAGTTTATTTACCAAGACCAGTGCAACCAGCAGATCAATTATCTTTAGAAGAAATATCTTATATTTTTAATAGAAAATATAATGTGACAGATATTAATATTAAAAATTTTTTGAAAAAATTTGGTTATCAAATTCCTGAGCAAGCGAAATTACCAAATTTAGCTTTTATTGCAAGCGGTGGCAGCTATAGGGCAATGCTTTGCTTTTTGGGTTTTATGATTGCAGCTCAACAAACAGAATTGCTTAACACGGCTCTTTATATAGCAACTCTTTCCGGATCCACATGGTCTATGCTTAACATGTTAGCAAGAAATATGTTACCAATAGATTTATGTCCCATTTTAAAAGAAAGAGTGTCGAATGATCTTTTTGATATTTCAACAATGAATATTATGAGCATAGTAAAAAAACTTTATGAAAAATGGCAGTCAAGAACAGATTTTAAAGATCATTGTTCTGCTGATGTTTGGGGTGCTTTAGTTACTGATAGACTTATGTCTGATATTGGACCAGATATTGCGCAAAATACTACTTTTGCAAGTATTAGAAGTATTTTAGATAATAGTAAAAATTATGCTTGGCCATTTCCATTATTTTCTGCAACAATTGCACCGCATGAAAAACGAGTTAATAATTTTGATTATGAATGGATAGAATTTAGCCCTTATACTGTTTTAAGTGATTTTTTAGGGGGACGCATAGATATGCAAGAATTTTCTAGTCCATTTTACTCCGGTCTATGTCAATCTTTATTACCAGAAGAAAATTTGGCTACCTTTGTGGGACTTTTTGGTAGTGCCTACAGTTTTAGTTTAGGGGATCTTTTAAAACAAATTGCTGAGCATATTGGTGATGAAGATCTTTGGAGAGAATTTAAAAAAATTATAGATGAATATCATTTATTTGAAGAGCGCTTTTTACCCGCTCTTTTTAATAATTATACTTATGGAATGCAATACGTTTCATTTGGATATCTTGAAAAAATAATTTTGCAAGATGGTGGATATGATTTTAATTTGCCATTTCCAATAGCTTTAAAAACACAGCGTAATACTGATATTATTATTGCATGTGATGCATCTTCTGATGTTGGAGGACCTGATTATAAAGAAATGGATTACGCTGCTAGGTATTTTAGAGAAAAAAATAAGCCGTTTCCTGACATAACTCGACCTAAAAAAATTTCAGATAATATGACAATTTTTAATAAAAGAGTTGATCCAGCAGTACCTGTGCCAACTGTTATTTATTTTGCAAACCCAAATAACGAATTTTCTACATTAAAATTTCAATATTCAGAAGACGAATTTAATCAAATTGTTGGTGGCATGGCTACTGAAGTAAATAATAATATTAGGGCTATTGCACAGATTATTTATGAAAAAATAATAGAAACAAATAGCAGAATATCTGAAAAACTTGATTCAAATTGTTGTTGTATTTCTTGAAATTTAAATTTTAAGAAATTTTAAGAATTTAATAAAAAAGAGAGAGTAGAGCCATGAAAAATAATAGATCTAAAAATAATATTTTATTTTTATTTTTTAATTTATTAATTATTACAACTTCTTTTTGTTATCAAACTAAATTAGATAAAAATATAGTTAATCAATCTTGTCAGCTTGATAGTTTTGAACAAGATTATAATTTGTCTAGAAAAGATAAGTTTATAAAAGAAAATTTAATAAATTTTTTAAAACAAAATAAAATAGATACAAGTTTTGCTAATAAACAAAATTTTAAATATCCAAATATAGCTTTTTGTTTAAGTGGCGGTGGTTATCGAGCCATGATTTCTTGTTTAGGTTTTATGCTTGGTATGCAAAAAACAAATTTGTTAAATACTGCTACGCACGTTGCAAGTCTTTCTGGATCAACGTGGCTTATTGCACCCATGATGGTGCGCAATATGAACCCCCAAGATTATAAGCCTGTCTTATATGAAAAAGTAAAGAATAGTTTGTTTGATGCTTCTTCAATTAATTTTGACGCAATAATTTTGAAAATTATAAAACAATTTATTTCAGGCCAAGATATTCAGTTTGTTGATTTATATGGAGCTGTTTTAGTTGATAGATTATTGGGAGATTTTGGTAAAAGTTTTTCGCAATCAATGACTTTTAAAAATATTCAGAATACTTTGAAACTTTCAAATAAGTATCCATATCCATTATTTACTGCCGCTATTACTCCTGAATTGGCAATAAGTAGAGCTTTTTTATTTGATCGCAGAATAAAACAAGTTAGAAAAATTACTTATACAAGTGAAAAAAAAAGAAAAAGAAATAAGTATTATTATGAGTGGATGGAAATTAACCCATTTAATTCTGGAAGTGATTTTTTAAATGGCTTTATTGATACACAATATTTTGGTAGTTATTTTGATTTAGGGATATGTAAACAAGTTTATCCAGAAATTTCACTGGGTAGTTTTTTGGGATTATTTGGCAGTGCTTATAGCATGAGCATTGGTGATGTTTTAAAATTTTTATCCGAAAAAATATATATTCCATTTCTTAATGAAATGATTGATTTTATTACATCCAAAGCTAACTTATTAAAAGGTCGTCTTTTCCCGGCTGATTACAATAATTTCACATATAATTTGCTAACGTCACCATATAAACTTATTGACGATCTTATTTTAGAAGATGCAGGTTTTGCCTTTAATTTGCCTTTACCCCCATTATTAAAGAAAGAAAGAAAAACAGATATTATAATTGTTTGTGATGCTGGACAGGGTGCACAAGAATCTGATTTTAGTGAATTAAAAGACGCAGCATTTTATGCTAAACGTAAAAATTTAAAATTTCCTGATATTACAAAACCTATAAAAGTTGGTAATAATTTTGCTATTTTTCAAGATGATAAAGATACTGAAATTCCAACAGTTATTTATTTTTCAAATTCAAAAGATTTAGATTTTAGTACTTTAAAATTTGAATATAATAACGAAGAATTTGAAAATTTATGCTCTTTTATGCAAGATACTGTGATGTCATATTCAAGTGATATAGCGCAAGTTATTTTGAATAAAACTTTGGCTTTGAATGCAAAATCTTGAACTGTATTTAAAAAGTATCACAAGCTGGCACACTAAAAATCCATTGTTACCCAAAAAGCATCTTCTGGAATTCCTGGATAAAATATATTGGCAATTTTATGAACAAGTTTTCTTCTTAATAATTCAGGATTATTTAATTCGCAAATAAAACTGACCTTACTATTTTCTCCATCTATAATTTCTCTAAAATTAGTTATTTGATTTTCCCTATATCTCGCACAGTAAGCAGTCTCCCTAAGTCCTGCTTTTACTTCATTATTTTCATCAAGACATGTAAATTCGGTTTTTATCAATTTTCTTGATAAAATATATTCTTGGTGTAAAAAAAGATAAACAGTCACAGGATCACATAAATTTTTATCATTTTTCAATTGATCATCTTCATTCCAATTTTTCCAATCTTGTAAAATTGCTTGTGCAAATTCAGTTTTATGAGAACATCGAATAAAAAAATTAAATTCATTAGTAGTTACATTTAATGCATACTTGCGAATCAATTCTGAAGGTACACAAGTTGTCTCTATTCTTTTAAGTACATAATCAGTAACATGTGGTGCTATAAGCCAATTATATCCAGCTGGATAATCACCACCCATTGCCCATAAATTTATAGAGTCAGCAAATATACGCTCACCTTCTTCTCCATCTGTACGTTTTACTTTAAGTAATGCGTAATAAAGATCATGCAATGGTCCTGTGGCAACAATATCAAGTTTCTCGTTATTTAATCTATGTTGTTTTGCGACATCAATCAATAAATCAATAGCAGAATCTCTACCTCTTATTAAACTATTTTGAACATCATCAAACTCTGTACCATATACATTTCGATAAGCATCCCCTTGTTTAGGATTACATTCTTTTTCATTTTCCAAAGGATTAAGATATCCAAAAAATGCAGGCCATAAAGGATTATCTATATTAAATGTTTGTTTAGAATATGATGCATCAAGACCATGTCCAACATAAACAGGAATATTTGGATAACCGGATTTTATAGAAATTAATTTTGCAATTTGTGCTTTTTCAATTGGCTTATTATGAGTTGTAATTATGGCTTCTGGTAAAACATTTTTGTCAGAAATTGTTTGTTCATGAAAAATAGTTTGCAAAGCAAAAACATCATCAATATCTCCCCCAATATCAGTAATCAATATGTATCCATTTAGATTAGTACTAAAAAATATTAAAATGATAATTTTATTAAAATATTTAAAATAATTCATAATTTTAAAGTTCAGTTTGTGATTTTCTCTGGGCCATTTCTTGTGATTTGTGTTGAAAATTCATTATTCTAATTAATTTAGACATAAAGAAGCCTTTCCAAAAATATAATCTTTAAGTTTAAATATAAAAAAATGTAACAAAAATACAACTTTAAAAAATCAACATATAAATATAACTCATTATGAATAAGTTAAAAAGTAATTCTTAACGCTATTTTCTAAAATATATGGACAAATTCGATATTGGATGTAGAATTTGTCCATATATTTATTATATTTAACTTATTAAATTTGGAGAGTTGAAATGATAAAACGCAAAATAACGCACGATGTTCTAGAAGGGGCACGTTATTTCCCTGTCATTGGCATTTTAGGTCCACGACAATCTGGCAAAACAACACTCGCCAGAGAATTATTCAAAGATCATGTATATCTTTCACTTGAAGATTTAGATTTACGAGCAACAGCAAAAAGTGACCCTCGAACATTTTTACTAGCTAATCGCAATGATCACGGGATAATTATTGACGAGTTTCAGTATGTGCCAGAGTTGCTATCTTATATCCAAACAACTGTTGATCAGGATCAAAAAACAGGATATTTTGTTTTAACTGGTTCACAAAATTTTTTAATGAATGAAGCCATTGCACAATCTCTTGCTGGAAGAATTTCTCTTCATACGCTTTTGCCCTTATCTATTTTAGAACTCAAAGAAAGCGATATGTTACCAAGTGAAATAGAGCCCATGCTTTATCAAGGCTGTTACCCAGCAATTTATTCAAAAAATATTCCACCAGATAAGTTGTATAAAAATTATTTAAAAACATATATAGAACGTGATGTTCGCCAACTTACTAATATCGGTGATTTGGATGCATTTCAAACATTTATTAAATTGTGTGCAGCGCGTGTTGGTCAGTTGGTTAATTTTACAGTTCTTGGTAATGATGCAAACGTAAGTGACGCTACGGTTAGACGATGGCTTAGCATATTAGAAGCAAGTTATATTATTTTTCGGGTGCATCCATATTATGAAAATCTTGGAAAACGCATAGTAAAAGCAGCAAAACTTTATTTTTATGATCCAGGTCTTATCTGTTCTTTATTACAAATTAAACAAGAAGATTTAATAAGCCATCCCAACAAAGGCAATATTTTTGAATCTTTTATTATTGCTGATATTTTTAAACATTATTATAACCAGGGCATAGATCCACGCATATATTTCTGGAGAGATAAAGCAGAAAATGAAGTTGATTGTATTATAGAAGAAAATCAAAAACTCATACCAATTGAAATCAAATCTGGCAGAACGTTTAATACGCGGTTTCTTGATGGGCTCAATTATTGGAATGCGCTAAAGCATAAAAAGAGTACTACTGGTTTTATTATTTTTGCAGGTTCATCGCAACAGATTCGTGGGCATAATGCTCTTTTAAGTTGGCAATCTATTGATGAATTATTTAAAAAACCTGAATAGAAAGATTTGTCATGTTACAGAAATTATTTTACGCCAATTTTTTCTAATAAATCTTGAAAATCTTGAGGGATTGGCGCAGTAAAATTGTATTTTTGGTTTTTATATTCAAAAGAGATTTTATGCGCAGTAATAAAAAAAATGAACTTATTTAATAAAAAATAGAGAATAATTATGTTTAAAAAGAAAATGACTTGAAAAACAATTTCAGTTTCATCTAAAGAATATGCTCAAACTCTTATAAGTCTTAAAAAGCAAATTCAAGAAACGCAAATTAAAGCTGCATTTGAAGTAAATAAAAATTTAATTAAGCTTTATTAGTCAATGGTAAAAACAATTAATGAAAAGCAGTAGTTAAGTAAATGGGGTTCAACTGTAATTGAACAACTAGTAACTGATCTTCAAAATGCTTTTCCAGAAATTGAGGGATTTTCTAAACGTAATATATTTAGAATGCGAGCTTTTTATCTTGCGTATCAAAAAATGCCACAAGCTGTGGCACAAATAGACGAACTTTCAATTTTTAATCATAATGCTGTTTTGATCGAAAAAATCAAAAATATACAAAATTTATTTAGCGAAAACATAAAATTTTAGCAATAATGGACAGTTTTTTGATAATGAAAATGATATTTATCGATTAATTGAAGGAGTAAAAAATGGTGGTGGAACGTCTGTTGCCTGGTATTATTTTGATAAAACTGCAGTAAAAGAAGATATTAAAATGACATCAATTAATATTTTTACAATTAGAAGATAAAAAAATCAACATCTTTATCTTTTTTATCACTATTTTTAAGAAATATTAAATATTCTTGACATATATTTTTTATTGTAAATTTATATTTGACAATAATTATTTGAAATTAGTATAAAAATGTTATAAATTTTATTTGGCTTGTATTTTTTAAGTTTATTTTTTTAAAAAGAAAGGTATTTGATGTTTAAGAAATCTTTTTTAGCGTTAGGGTTAATAATAATTAGTGGTTTTAATTTTTGCGCAGCAATGGAAGAAAATAACGAGTTAGCAGAAACCGTTAACTCTAATGTTTCAGAAGCAGAAATAAAAGAGTTACGAGACATTCTAACCGAAATTCGTGTTATTCAGTATTCTTGTGGTCACGCTCTTGTTAGAGAGTGGATGGTTCCAAGAAGATGTAAAGGTTGTAGTTGTAAAGAACTTCAAGATAAACAAAGATCATTATTTCCTAGAAAGCGTGAATTAGCAGCTAAAATGACGCAAGAACAGCTTGATGCCATTGCTAGAGATGCAGATAAAAGAGCAAATATTGAAATTGAAGTAACATCTGATGCAGGACTAGGATCTGCTATTTCAGATGGTTGTAGAATGCAATAAATATTTAAATTTTAATAAAAAGAAAGCTGGGATTTTGAAATTTTTTTTCAAAATCCCAGCTTTCTTTTTAGTTTTAATCTAATAATGCTTTAAATAAAGGGTAAGAGTTAATTTTTTCATGTACTGAATAATTTTGTACAGATACGCCATATAAAGATCGATAAAAACATGTGTAAATTTTTTTATAGTTGAACCAATTTTTAATATTCCATGGGATTATAATGCTATTTTGATTGAAAAAATCAAAATATACAAAATTTATTTGGCGAAGATATAAAATTTTAGCAATAATGGACAGTTTTTTGATAATGAAAATGATATTTATCGATTAATTGAAGGAGTAAAAAATGGTGGTGGAATGTCTGTTGCCTGGTATTATTTTGATAAAACTGCAGTAAAAGAAGATATTGAATTAGAAGAGATAAGAATAACGCAAGAATAGCTTAATTACATTAAATTTAATTATCTCAATTTTTCTAATAAATCTTGAAAATCTTGGGGAATTGGTGCAGTATAATTGTATTTTTGGTTTTTATATTCAAAAGAGATTTTATGCGCATGAAGAGCTTGTCTTGAGATAAAAGCAGATTTATGTCCATAATGAGCATCACCAAGCAAGCCATGCCCGATGGCTGCAAAATGTACTCGAATTTGATGTGTTCTTCCTGTGACAATTTCAACAGCAACTAAAGCACTATTTTCATAATATTCTAAAACATTATAAAAAGTTAAAGCGGGCTTGCCTTGATAGCTGTTATGAGACATTAAATGTCTTTTAAAAGGGTGTCTGCCGATGCTAAAATCTATTTTGCCCGATTTTGGTGGGTGGCCATAAACTACGGCAAGATATGTCTTGTGAATTTTGCGATCTTTAAACATTTTGGATATTGCAAATTGTGCTTGTGAGTTTCTGGCGACTAAAAGTAAACCAGAAGTATCTTTATCAATTCTGTGAACTATTCCTGGTCGTTCTTTATCTGAAAACTTATTTAAATCTTGAAATTCGTAAAGCAAACCGTTAACAAGCGTAATCTCTTCTGTTTTTGTTTTACTAGAATGGTGTACTATAAGCCCTGCCGGTTTATTTATAACAATAAAATCTTTTTGAATATCGATTATCTGAAAATCCACTTTTTTGGGGGTTAAATCAAATTTTTTATCTTCAGGAAAATTTATAGTTATAAGATCACCATTTTTTAAAACAAAATTGCTTTTTTGAATAATTTTATTATTAACAAGAATTAACTTAGATGTTATAAGATCTTGAAAATATGTTCTTGAATATTCTGGAAATTTTGAGGACAAAAATTTGTCTAATCTAATATTTTCCTGATTTTCTACTGAAATTTTTTCAATTTTGTCTATTTTTTCAAAATTAATCATAAATTTTTAATGAAATTATTACTTTTTACTTCCCCAATTTTATATAATAATTTATATTAGAATAAAGTCAATTTGGTATTTTAAAGTATGGCAGCATTCAGCTTTTCTGAATGGGGGATGTCCGTATGTTGAGAGAGAAAAAAATTTTTTTCCAGATTGAAAAGAATTTAGAAACTGTAGTTAATAAAGATACTGTTTTAGGTCAAGATTTATGGAATTTACTTTTAAAACAGCATCCAGCGGATATAGCTGAATTTTTAAGCGAAATTGATATTGAATTATCTGTAAAATTATTCAAAAATTTGCCTGAAAATTTATCTGTTAAAGTATTTGAATACTTATCTCAAAAAAATAAAGCAGATTTGCTTGTAAAATTAAAAACTGAACAAGCTTCAGATTTACTTAAACATATTTCTATAGATGAGCTTACAGATTTATTCGATTATCTTTCTGATAGTGATTTAAAAAAATATTTAATGCTTCTACAAAGAAAACAAAGAACGCAGATTATTTCAAAATTAAGCTTTAATTCAGAATCTGCGGGACGAATAATGAACAGCGAAGTTTTTACCTTGCAAAAGAATCTTACAGTAAAAAAAAGCGTTAATTTGTTACAACGTATAGGTGAAAAAAAAGAACTTTTATTTAAGATATATATTACAGATGAAGAAAATAAATTAGTAGGTTATATAGATTTGGATGATTTAGTTTTAAATAAACCTGATGTTTTACTTGAACATATAATGCATAAAAACGATATAGTTGTAGATGCTCAAGAAGACCAAGAGGACGTTGTTAAATTAATGCATCACTATGATTTAGTTTCTGTTCCGGTAGTAGATGGTCAAAATCATTTTTTAGGAGCTATTTCTACTGAAGATATTTTTGATGTTATAGAACAAGAAGCAAGCGAAGACGTTTATAAAATGTCTGGTATCAGTCCAGTTGAACATGGTTATTTTGAGACATCTATTTGGAAAATGCTTTGGCAAAGAACTCCTTGGCTAATTGGTCTTTTGTTTTTGCAGAGTATATCAAGTATTATAATGTCTGGTTATCAAGAAATTATTGGAAAATATTTTATTTTTTCAATGTTTTTAACGATGCTAATTGGTACAGGGGGAAACGCCGGAAATCAATCTTCAGCTATAGTTATAAGAGGTCTTGCGACAGGAGAAATTACAAGAAAAGATGGTTTAAGAATTTTTTTACGAGAATTTGGTGTTGCCTTATTAATGGCTTCGGTTTTGGTAGGAGTTGCTTTTTTTAGGGTTTATGCTTCTCCAAAAGCATCTTTATTAGATGCTTTTACTGTTTGTTTGGCTTTATTTTTAATAATAATAGCTTCTATGCTTTTAGGGACTCTTATCCCATTGCTTTTAGAGAGATTTGATCTTGATCCAGCACACTCTGCTGCACCATTTTTAGCTACATTAATGGATATTTTTGGTGTTTTGATATTTTGTTTTGTTGTTAGTAGAATACTTGGTTAATTTTACAAAAATCAGCTGCTTGTGCTTTTATCTAAAATACTCTGTTGAAATAATTTTCTATTAATTGCTTGACAAAGAAATTGTAATTTAATAGAGTTTAATACGTAATTTTTAAAAAATTACAGGGTTGATTTGCAGTAAGCAGACCTATTTGACTAAAATCTTCATTTTAGGAGCCGCTAGCTCAGTTGGTAGAGCAACAGCCTTTTAAGCTGTGGGTCGTAGGTTCGATTCCTACGCGGCTCACCATTTTTCTATAAAAATACGTCCCCATCGTCTAGCTTGGTCAGGACACAGGATTTTCATTCCTGTAACAGGGGTTCAAATCCCCTTGGGGACGCCAGTCTTCGCCCTATGGGCTACGCCTGGCTATGGCCAGTAAAGGTGACTTTGACAAATAAAAAATATTGATCGCGATTAGCGAAGACTGTCCGGCGAAGCTCCTTTTAGGAGCGAAGCGGGACTTGCATGACCAGTGTATAAAAAATATGAAAGATTCTTCGCTCTTTGAGCTACGTCTTTTCTTTCTGAGTTTCTTATGTTTCATTACGTTTATTTAATAAAATCAGTAAATTATCCAGATAAAATTTATGTTGGTAACTCTGTTAACCTAAAGCAGAGATTAGAGACTCACAACTCTGGGGGCTCAATACATACAAAACAACATAGACCATGGGAATTGGTTTTTATATCTTGCTTTTAAAGACAAACTTAAAGCTGTGGCCTTTGAAAAATATTTGAAATCCCATTCAGGTAGGGCTTTTGCTGAAAAGAGATTTTGGTAAAAAATTAAACCAATTCAATTTATAAAAATTTATCGTTTATCGATAAAAATATATTGACTTTCGATATTTTATATAATAAGTTACTTATGCTCGAGCAGTGTAAGAAGTATTTATTAAATTCATAAATTAAATTTATAAGTTAGGGGTATTATGGATTCAAAAATTAAAAAGTATGCTGGTTACTGCCAGACAGCGGCATGGATTTTAATGATTATGGGAATTTTACAGTGGATTGTAAAATGGTTTATAGATTGGATTTTGTATGGTATTAGAGATATTGATTTAGCGAAATATAAATCAATGGCCGAAGTTTTTGAAAAAATGCCAAAAGAACAGTTATATCGATTTGTTATCGTAGATTCTGTTTTTAAAAGTGATTATAGCGGTGGATGGATTGGTATTTTTGGTTTGTCTAAATTTTCATGGGGGTCATGGTTTTTGGGCTTTTTGTCTGACGGTATTTCTATTGGCATTTTGGTGATTGGATTTTATTTTTTTATTAAACTAATGAAAGAACTTAAAAAAGGTTCGGTTTTTTCAAGCCCCGTGATTGACCTGTTAAATAAACTTTCTAATGTAATTTTTTGGTTTGCATTGTATCTTCCTGTTAACCGAACATTAGTTAATATGATTATGGCATTTCAAAATCCACCAGGGCAAAGATTTTTTTTTCCATCGATTACACTAGTTGATATATTTATATTTGCAGTTAGTTGGTTTTTTGTGATTTTAACTTCTTTAATGAAAGAGAGTAAACAACTAAAAACAGAACAAGATTTAACTATATAATAGAGGGTTTATGGCAATTATCGTTAAACTTGATGAAATGATGGCGCGCCGTAAGGTGCGCCTTAATGAACTTGCTGATAATATAGGTATTACAGATGCAAATCTTTCAATACTTAAAAATGGTAAAGCTAAAGCTATTAGATTTTCTACTCTTGAAGAATTGTGCAAAGCTTTGCAATGTCAACCTGCAGATTTGTTAGAATTTAAAAAAGAAAAAAAATAATCAAGCAAAGTAAGTAAATTAAATATAGGGGGATTTTATGCTTCGTATTAGTTTTAAATTAAAGATTTTAGTAATTTTTTTACTTTTATTAAATCTAGGAGTTTTAATGCCAGTTAAATTATTTAATAAAGATTTACCAATACTTATTCCAAGAAAAATTTTATTTGGTAATCCAGAAAAAGCAAGTCCGCAAATTTCTCCTGATGGAAAAAAATTGGCATATTTAGCACCAGTTAATGGCGTTCTTAATGTTTTTGTAAAAACTATTGGCAAGAGCAATGATTACCAAATAAGTAAAGATACTAATCGTGGTATTCAAATGTATGGTTGGGCATACAATAATCAACATCTTTTTTATGTACAAGATAAAAATGGTGATGAAAATTGGCATATTTATCGAGTTGATTTAAATACTAAAAAAACTGTTGATATGACGCCATTTGAAGGAGTTTTAGCAAATATTTGTGCTTCAGAAAAAGAATTTCCAAGTACCATTTTAATTTGTATGAATAAAGAAAATGCACAAATCTTTGATGTATATCGATTGGATATTCAAACAGGTGCACTAGAATTAGTGGAAAAAAACCCAGGTAATATTGCAGCATTTATTGCAGATAAGAACTTAGTTGTTAGAGCTGCTCAAACATTTAATGATGATGGAGGTGTTTCTCTTTTAGTGCGTGAAACTGATAAAGATCCATGGAAGATAGCATTAACTTGGGGGTCTGAAGATGCATTAAAAGTTCAATGTTTTGGTTTTTCTAAAGATGGCAATAAATTATATTTAAAAGATCCTTCTGAATCCAATACTGCAAGACTTATTGAGTACGATATCATTTCTGGACAGAAAAAAGTTTTGGCTCAAGATGACATTTTTGATATTACAACGGCTTTTTTTAATACCGACCATACGCCTTTGGTCGCTTGCATACTTAAAGAACGTATATCTTTGGTTTCGCTTAACAAAGAATTTGATGCAACTTTAAAAGCAATGCAAAATATTGATGATGGTGATTTGTTTGCAACTAGTGCATCAAATGATGATCGTTATTGGGTTCTTGGTTTTATTCATGATAATCAAGCAACAAAATATTATTTGTTTGATAAAGAAAAACAAACTGCAGAGTTTATTTTTTTTGATCTTCCTGAGCTAAATAAATATCAACTAGCAAAAATGGAGACTATATCCTTTATTGCGCGTGATGGTTTAAAAATTCACGGTTATTTAACATGTCCTGTTGGTGTCCAACATAAAAATTTGCCCTTGGTTTTACTTGTGCACGGTGGGCCTTGGGGGCGAGATGCGTGGGGTTTGGATTCTTTGGCACAAGTAATTGCTAATAGAGGGCATGCTTGTTTGCAAGTAAATTTTAGAGGTTCTGATGGATACGGAAAATCTTTTTTAAATGCTGGAGATCGTGAATGGGGTGGTAAAATGCACGATGATCTTATTGATGCTGTTAATTGGGCAATTGATCAAGGAATAGCTGACCCTAAAAAAATTGCCATAGTTGGTGGTTCATATGGTGGATATGCTGCACTTGTAGGTGCAACTTTTACACCGGATGTTTTTTGTTGTGCTGTTGATATTTGTGGTCCAAGTAATTTAATTACTTTTCTTGAAACTGTTCCGCCATATTGGATTAGTTTTAAAAAGCAGTTTGATTTAAGGCTTGGTGACATTGAAAAAGATACAGAATTCCTAAAATCCCGTTCACCACTTTTTAAAGTTGATAATATCAAAATCCCAATTCTTATTGGTCAAGGCGTTAACGATCCTCGAGTTAAACAAGCTGAATCTGAACAAATTGTGGAGGCCCTGAAGATTAAAGGTCTGGAATATGAATATGTTTTATTTCCGGACGAAGGGCATGGCTTTGTAAAACCTGAAAATAGATTAAAATTTTGCGCTATTATGGAAAAATTTTTAGCTAAATATCTGGGTGGTAGATACGAAGAATAAATAATTGGGCGGCATTAATGCCGCCCTTTTTAATCTTTTTAATTCATGACAAATTTATTTTTATTTTTATAATTACTTTGTGATATAAAATTTGTAACAAAAACTTTAAAACTAGAAAGACCTCTTTTTTATGAATAATATTCAATTTAAAAATATATTTTTTATAACTTTGGGTTTAGTTATTATTTTAGTCGCAGCAAGCAGTTTTCTAATTCGCCTCTTTTTCGTACTTTTGGGCATTTATTTTTTAAAAATAGGCTTATCTAATAGATCACATCAAAGTTTTAATTTTTATATTCATAGATTTAAAGATAGATTCTAATTTTACTTTTAATTTTATTGTTTTATTTTTTAAAAAGTTGAAGAATTTTTAAGTACGAGCTAATAAATATATTTTGGTCATTACTTACTAAAATTAGGCTTTAATCAGTACGTTCTTGTTGGCAGCGCTGTTAAAGCTTATTTATCATATTTATATGATTTAAAGCAAATTGACGCTATGTTTGAGAATAATATTTTGTTTTGGAAAAGAATTTAGATGAACTATGTCAAATAAATTTACAAGTAAATCAAAATTAGAATTACATTACACGGCAACAGGCTTTGTGCTTAATAAGTCTGGTGATCGTATTTTATTTATTTTGCACAAAAAACTTCAAATTTGGTTACCGCCAGGAGGCCATGTTGATGAGGGTGAATTGCCGCATGAAGCGGTGGTGCGTGAAGTGTTTGAAGAAACAGGTGTACGTGCAGAAATTGTAGATCCTATTGGTGATTTAGGATTAGTAGTTAATGGCCAGGAAATTCAGATATCAACACCGATTGCTGTTTTTCATGAAAATATACCAGCGCATGGAGTAAAACCGGAACATTTACATTATGATTTTTTATATCACATGAAGTCTCTTGAAGAGCATCTTGTGCATGCTGAAAAAGAAATCGAAGCTGCGCATTGGTTTACTCTTGATGAAGTTTTAAATTGTAAAACAACTAAAGGGTCTCAAGCTATTTGTAAAATATTAATGAGCAAGAATTTTAAATAATATTTGGATAAAAATAATTATTATAAGTTTTTGATTTTTTGATTGTGTAAAAAATAAAAGCCTCGAAATTTCGAGGCTTTTATTTTGTTTAAAGTTCCGATTGGACTTCTTCAAGTGTCTCTTGACGTTTGCTGTTCAAATATGCAAATAAATACGGAGGTAGGTGTTTTCTTTCAATGTCGACCCCTACATTTCTGCAAAGTGTTAGTGGAATTTCTAGATTTATAGATAAAGATGGAATATTGGAAAAACAGGAGCCTCCGATAAAACATCTCCTTTCCGTAACTTGAGATATACTTCTTACGTCATTGTTGCTAACAATGCTTTTAATATTTGATATTGTTCTAATTAATTGTTGTGCATTAGTAGCGATATTTTCAGAAAGATCATTGAGCATTATAAGATGTCTTAAATAGATGGTTCCTGAGCCATTATTTCCTTCATAATAATAAAAGGAATCAAGGGCAAAACCCCAATCTTCTGCTTCATCTAAAAAAGCATTTACAGCTTCTGCCCCTCCATCTCTTGCATGTTGTATAAGTTGGCCAAAAAATTCTTCGAAGGTATGTTGTTGTTGAGGAGGGATAAAATTTCCCTTCCAAACTTCTTGATTTAACCTATCTAACCATTCTTTAGCTTCTACTGCTTTGTAATGTGAAACTCTTAATGCATGAGAAGGGCTTTGCTGTTGTATATTATCTTGTGCTTGTGGGAAATTTCCTCCTAAACCAGCAGCTTGTGATTGAAACATAAATAAACTTATAAACATTAAACAAATTACTATGTTTTTTACTGGAATGTTAGAGGTAAAAGACAGGTTGTTGGTATTAGGACAAGCATTAAAAAGATTCGTTTGATATCGAGATTGAGCATTTGCTAAATTTCGATACTGTTGTTCTTCTTTTCTAGAGCGACCCTTACCTTGAAAATGCATAGCATTGAGTTGAATGTTATTTAATGCTAATGCAAAAAATAAAAAAGATAATATTTTTTTCATATGACCTCGAATTATATTTTAAAATAATTATATTTATATTGTGAGAATTATATTGAGAGAAAAATTATAAGATAAAAATTATTAAAAATAAAGGCTTTTATTTTGGGCCCCCAATCCTGAAGATTTATCAAATTTGCAAATGGAGCTTGTTATAGAAAATTAGGAGTGTAACATGAATAAAAAAATATTTAATGTATTTTTACTTATATTAATAGCAAATACAACAATTGTATCTGTAAGTGCTATGCAGGATGTTTATGAGGGACCTGTAAGTAGTAGAACAAGAAGCAAAATGCATGGTATTGATAAAACTACAGATAAAACAGGAACCACCGTATATTTGGAATGGTACAAAATCATAGATGAATATGATATTTTTTTCAATTTAATCAAACAATTATTACCTGTGCAAGCAGAAGCTTTTGTTGATGTTACAAGAAATTTTCTTGATGAAAATTTTAGTATTAAGTCTGAATATGAAGAAATTGTTAAAAAAGCGCTTTCTAAAGAAGATCCTAATAAAAATAATGCATGGTCATTAAGACCAAATATTGAAATAGCAAAAATTGAAAATAGAAAAAGACGTGTTGAAGTTATGCTTCAAGCATTTGAACAAGATTTGAAAAATGGAAAGTATGAGAATTTATTTCGATGTAGCCCAATATTAGTTATGGCTAAAAATGAAGAAAATAAAATTTTAGGTTTTGCTTTTTATTTATTGCATCCAGAATTGATTCCAAAATTAAAATCATTGGCTGGTGTAGTTTGGCTGGATGTATTGGCTGTTTTGCCTGAAGCTCAGGGACATGGTTTGGCAAAGCTTCTTTTTCAAAAAGTTTTAAAGTTAATTCCAGATATAAAATGTGTTGCTTGTGAAACTCGTATTTGGAATACAAAGGCTCAAGCTGTTTATGAAAGCTTGGGATGTAAAAGAATAGAGGGTTTTTCTCCTACTGGTGTTGGGTTTGAATATTTTGTTAAAAAATAAATTTATTTGTGTTTATAGGGTTGAACTGCTAATTGTAGTCCCAAAGCATTTAATATGGGAATAATGCTTGAAATTTTAGGATTGCCCTTTAATGAAAACATGCGATATAAATTTTCGCGATTTAAATTTGTTTTTTGAGCAAGATCTGACATAGCTTGGTTTTGTGACTCAATAACATTTTTTAGAGCTAACAAAAAAATTCTAGGGTCTTCATCAGAAAGAGCTGCATTTAGGTAAGCTTGTGCTTCAGTTGGATCTTGTAACTCTTGAAGTAATTTTTCTTGATAATTTTTTATTCTTTTATTCATAATTTAATTCCTTGCATTCAAGCCAATATTTTTTTGCCTTTTCTATATCTTTAACTTGGCTCGCCTTATTTACCCCTATTAACAATATAATTATTGAATTGCCTTTTTTACCAAAATAAATTCAAAAACCAGGTCCATAATTTATTCTAAGCTCAAAAATTCCTCTTCCATTTTTTATTTGTTTAAAATCGCCCAAATTACCAATTTTAATCCTATTTACCCTTGTTCTAATAATAGCTCTTGAGGTTGTATCAAGTGTTTTTTGCCAATCATGAAAAGGAGATTTATTAGTTTTTGTAGTTTAAAAACTACATTATGTCAAAAATTAGAATTTTATGGCGAAATGAGGATGATAAGAGAGGCTTATCTAACTAATAGATCTTATCAAAATTTTAATTTTTATATTCATAGATTTAAAAATTGTTTTTAGAACCTTTTCGTATGGGTTCTATATTTCTATAAAGCTCAATATCACCGCCATGAACTGGTTACATGCGATATAATCGACTTTTTATTTTAGTGTAATTACAATATAATTACTTTAAAGAAAGGTAAAATATGAAACTTCTTCTGATTCAAATAGGTAATTCGTGGGGGATAAGAATTCCCAAAACATTGTTGCAACAATGCAAATTCAAAAAAAGTGTAAGAGTAACTATTGTTAATGGTAATCTCGTGCTTTCCGCTAATAAAGGTCCTCGTGATGGCTGGGAAGATGCTTTTAGAAAAATGGCCGCTGCCGGCGATGATCGATTACTTGATCAAGATTTTTTTGATTCAAGTTTCAACATGGACGGATGGGAATGGTAACAAATCATTGATTTAATGTTGTCAAAATAAAAAATTTTTTTTAATATGTGCTAGTGTTTGTAGAATATTTTTTTAAAAAAATTAAGAAAAGGAAATTTGATGATAAAAAAATTTTTTTTAAGTGCTGCATTGTTATGTATGGTGCCATCAGTATTTGGCATGGAAGATTCATTTAATCATAGAATGCTTAATAGCTCATTTGATAGGTGTTTTAGTGCGATTTCAGATAGAAAAAATGACATAGCGATGCAAATATATAAAAGTGAACCTTTTGATATCAATGAAGGATTAACTTATGTTTTAAATTGGGGAGGGTTTTATAACGCAGTTTTCTTTGTTTTAAATGGTGCATCATTGGATACATGCTCAAAAGATGGCAAGAATATTCATCGTCTTATTGTTGAGCGTTTAGATAATACCTTTAGGGTACTTATAGATTGTTTAAAAACGTCTGAACATTATTCTATCTATGATACAGGAGACAACGATAGTATGCGTGTCCGGGTTTGGAATTTTTTACTTTTTGCTTCGTGTGACAATGGTTTAAGACTGAAAACTCAAGAAGAGTTTGAGCAAAATTTTGATAAATTGAAAATAAAAGTAGAAGAATTTTTAAATAGTCCAGTTGATAATAATAATGTTTCAAATGCTAATGAGAAAATTAATTATTATCGAAGACTTAATCGTGAAGAAAGAATTAAAGTATGCATTGATAAGCTAACTAAATTGCGTGAAATTCTCGCTGATATAAAAAAGGAAGAGCCTAAAGGTTCAGATGAAGATATTTTTATACTATTGACTGATGTTATGATAATGTTGAATCCAAATGATGGAAGTGCATTTGTTGAACCTGGTGATGATATTCAAGTATATTTTTATAATTATATAAATTGGTGGAATAATAAAATTTGTGAAGAATTTAGAGTTATAAGGGATTTAAGAGCTTAATATTTCCGTTATGTAAAAGAGAAGAAGCCTCGAAATATTCGAGGCTTTTTAATTTAAGCTATTTTTGAAAGAATATTCGGTGCTATATTTGATGCAACATCTCTGAAATTATTGACTTTAGATTCTTCTATCCACGCATTAAAATCAAAATTAAAACTATCTAAATTAATATCTCGTTTATTTAAAAAACTATTTTTAATTAAATCGTTTTGAGTAATGCATTCTTTGGCATAACTTATTAATTTTTCTTTTTTAGGTATTGGAAACTCTATAGCATCAAACCTGGTTTTAAGTGCTGCATCTTTAATTTCTTCATTGCTTGCAACAAAAATTAACATAGGCGGTAATGCAAGGTTTATACCAGAACCTTCAAGTCCATTACCAAAATATGTAGTTGAAATTTTTGATTGATCGCCATTAAATACTCTTTTGACTGTGCTAGGCATTTCATTAAGCCAAGTTGCTTCATCCATAAAAACCACAGAACCTTTTTTATTTGATATTAATTGATTGCGTAAAATACGCAACATGGTGCCCGGTCTTGTTGGATTACCCTCTAATTCATCGGGTGAAGTTATAACTAAATTTTCAAAATTAACACTATTTGGTATAAATTCTTCTATCCATTTGCTTAACTGATTAACAAAATATGTTTTACCGATGCCTCCTGGACCTTGGAGATAAATATATCTAGGAGTTTGAGTGCTATTGACTAAGAGTAATTTAATAAATGTTAAAATATTACTCTTAAGCATCCAAATATATTCCGGTTTTGC
Source organism: Candidatus Babeliales bacterium (assembly GCA_041650475.1). Classification (GTDB taxonomy): domain Bacteria; phylum Babelota; class Babeliae; order Babelales; family UASB340; genus JAIPGX01. The sequence goes on from JBAZLD010000013.1 coordinate 30,070, forward strand.
GTCTTGATAATCTGCGAAAAAATTATCTATTTTGTTAAATAAATTTATAATGCCAAATTCAAAATTTTCTTGAGAAATATTTAATTTTGGACTTTGTCTATAGATTGTAAGACCTAATGTAAATTCAAGAAAATTCATACTTGATCTTTGTTCAAACTGATTTGTTCTGGCCATCATAAATTTTTCGATTATTGGTTGCCATAAAACTTTAGGAATAAAGCATTGATTTTTTGCAAATTGATTTTCAAATTTTTCGAGCGGATTTGCGGGAGGATTAAAGGTATTTAAAATTGATCTAATGAGAGGTCTAAGCATAAAAACACAAGATGTAATAGTATTAAATGTAGCAAAACTGGCACCCAATTGATGCATACCATCTTTTGATGGCTCTATCATATGTATTAACCACGTTGAAACCCCTAATATAGACATTATAAATGCTATATCTTTGGCATCATATAAAAGGCAATTAATTTTTTGCCATCTGAGAGCTCTCAGACAGGCATTTTCATATTTTTCCAACTCTTTTTTTATTTGCTCACATGTTAGTTTTTTAGTTATCCAAGTTGGTGTTGAAACTATTTCTTTTTCACAAAAAACATTTTGTGCACATCCCAAATTTATTAAGAGGTTTTTAAATTTTGTATCAATATTTTTGTGATCAAATGCTTTTATATAATTTAAAAGCATCAATGGATCTTGAGTACCTGAACTGTCGCCGCCTCTTGCGCTGATTTTTAAAAAAAATAAAAAACTTGAAAAAATAAACAATAATAAGAAAAATTTTTTAGAAAAAAAATTTTTTAAGATCACAAATGCCTCACTTTGAAAATAATAGATTTTGTAGAGTTTATAATGTATTTTATTGCATTTTTATATTATATTATTTTATAAAATGTTGCAACAAGGCCTTGTTTTAAAAAATCTTATAAAGCTTGTGTTTTTAAATCTAAATTTGCTACTTTACGTATGATTTTAAGCAATTTGTATTTTTTTTTTAAAAAAAGGAGAAATTATGGCGACAAGTTTTGATAAAGTAAGCCAATGGCTTACTAATAATTTAGGCGGTCTTTTGGCCGTAATTGCAGGTTTAGTTCTTTTAAGTTTTACCTATAAAATTATAATTAGTTTGATACTGTTTTTTGTAGGTTTTTTCTTAATTTATTTTGGTTTAGTAAAACTAAAGGTTACAGTAGTAACTGATTTTGTAGACAATATGATTAAAAAATTGAAACGAGTAATTTCTTAAAATTTTTTATAATTTTTTGAATCTTATTAAAAAGGGAGTTTAATACTCCCTTTTTTTAGTTTAAATTTGTTTGATAATGCCAAAGCAGCATCAAAAATATCCTAATTTTTGGGGTGTTTGCAGCCCATGTTTTTATATGTTATTATTAAATAAATTTTTATATTAATTTATTTAAAAGTGTTATTTGTAAATTTTATTTTATTAATAAATAGAATAAATATTGTTTTTATGGAGGTTATATTATGAAAAAGAGTTTGTTACTCTCTATTCTTCTTACTGCTACATTGATTGCAACGCATGCGTTTAGCATGGAAAATGAATATGCAGCACAAACTAATAATAAACAAAATGGAACACCTGATATTTTAGTTGATCAAATAATTTCAAATCCAGATCAAAAAAAGCAACAAACAACTTTGAATAGCAAGATAAAAATGATAATAAAATCCATTTTACAAGACTATATTGATTTTAAAGAACAAAGTATGTTGTTTAACACATTTCAAATTTTTTCGATTGCTGCTCACGAATTTGGCCATTATATTTCAGCAAAATTATTAGATCCTAATTCAAACCCCATAATTCATCTTTTTAGTAATGGCTCATTGAATCCACCTCTTTTTTCCATTGGTGATCTTAATGTGCATAAAGAAACTCTTGATTTATCCTTTAATTTAATAAGGCCAATATTAAATAGTACTTCGAACGCACTTGTGGCAGTTTCAGGTCCAATTGCAGGACTTACGTCGATGTATTTTTTTTTATTTATAAAAACTTTTATTCAAAAATATAGAGAGACAAAAAATTTCAAAAATTCTATTGTTTTTGCTATTAAACATTATCATACACCTTTTAAAAATCTTTTAGTCCAGAAAAATTTAGGATTTTGGCAGTTTTTAATCAGATTAGGAACAATATTTAAGTTATTGTTTTCAATAATTGATCAAACTTTTTACGGATTTTCACCAATAGATGTGCATGGTGGTGATGGATGGCATTTGTGGCAACATTTTTTTAACAATGATCGAGCTTTTAAACATGAATTATGTACGTTAGCTCAAAATAATACAAAGCTAGAACTGCCATTGATAGATGATGATATTGATGATTTTTTTGTAATTGAAAACTTATCTAAAAATTCAACAAAAGAGTTTCCCCTAGACGATTTATATGTTAATAAATATATGAATGATGCAAATTTTATGAAACAAATAAAAGAATTTGTGGATAAAAAGGGCAGTGATTGGTGTTTGAATTCAAACGACCAGAGGTTAGGAAAAGGTCTTATCTTAAAAACAACTTATTATTTTGCTGCTATGGCATTCTATTTTCTTCTATATAAGACAAGTAATTGTTTTTGTACTTTTATGTTTAATGAAAAAACTATTTTTCATGCTTGCTGGAATAAAATTTTAAGACCTGTTGGTCGTGGAATTAAAGCTTTTCCTGTAAAATTAAAAAAGTTGTTGTCTTATATTTTGCGAGGACGTGTGCCTTGCAAACAAAACGCCTAAAAATAAATAAAAAATAAGATACTAATTAAGCCTTTGTAAAAAAGTCATATCGCACTCGCAAAAAGGTTTAATTGATTTTATATTGACATATAGAAAATATTGTTTAAGCTAAAATTAAGATTTTTGATTTGTTTATAAATAAATCACTTTGAAATTTTCGGGGGCGTCACGGTTTCGACGTGATGTTTGGTATTTTAAGAGCATGTCGAGTTTTGTATGGTAACTCGTAAAAAACATTCAAATCAAATAAGTGCAGAATCTAATTCTGTCGGTAATGTTGTATTAGCCTAATTTAGGCTGACACATTCCCTTGTTAGTAAGATGTGTCTACCCATTGAGCTAACTCGTATTAAATTTAGATAGAACTTATTTGCTAGAGTTTTTGGTTTTGTAGCAAATTTTGTATCACTAAACCGGCTTTTATTTCAACCTATGCTCTTGTAGGGAAATAAAAGTAAAATCAAGAGATAAACATGTAGCGCTTAGAATATAGAGCGTTACGGACATGGGTTCAATTCCCATCGCCTCCACCAGTCTTCGTTCTTCGAACTACGCCTGGCATGGCCAAAGTCTTCGCTGCAAGCAGCTACGCCTGGCACGGCCAGTAAAGGTGTAAATAAATTCAAACCCAAAGTGTGTGTGTATAACATGTGCTTTGGGTATTTTTGTTTTTATACTAAAATATTTGTGCTGGCGATACCGGCCATCATAAGTTAATATTTTATGTCGTTTTTTTAATTTAAATACGTACTAATTTTATTTTTTTGGAGAAAATATGATTTACAAAATTATTATAATAGGCTCTGGGCCCGCAGGATTGACTGCAGGAATTTATGCAGCAAGATCTGGTTTTAAGCCTATATTATTTGCTGGTAATCAACCTGGTGGCCAACTTACCACAACGACAAAAGTTGAAAATTGGCCTGGAAATATAGAAATCATGGGGCCGCAACTTATGATGAATATGCAAGAACATGCTACAAAATATGGTTGTCAGATTTTGTTTGATACTGTTGAAAAGGTGGATTTTTCTAAAAAACCTTACAAAATTTTTACTCAGGATGGGGCTGAATATTTAGCAGAATCTGTCATTATTACTACAGGTGCAAGTCATAAAAAACTTAACATTCCTGGTGAAATGGAATATTGGTCAAAAGGTGTTTCTGTTTGTGCAACTTGTGATGCCCCATTTTTTAAAGATAAACATGTAGTAGTTATAGGTGGCGGAAACTCTGCAGTTCAAGAGGCTGATCATATATCAAAATTCGCAACCAAAGTTACTGTAGTGCATATTTTAGATAAATTAACGTCTAACGATCCAATTAAAGATAAAGTTTTAGAGAATCCAAAAATAGATATTATTTATAATTCTACAGTTAAAGAAATAATAGGGGACGATCAAAAAGTTACCCAAGTTATTATTGAGAATCAAAAAGACAAAAAAACTGAAAATATAAAAACTGATGGTGTTTTTATAGCTATTGGTATGAAACCTAATACGGAGATTTTTAAAGGTCAGATCGATTTGGATTCTTATGGTTTTATAAAGCAGCATGAAAATACGCAAACAAATAAAGAGGGTGTTTTTGCTGCTGGTGATGTTTGTGATTTTATTTATTGTCAGGCTATAACTGCTTCTGGCCAAGGTTGTATGGCAGCTCTTGATTGTGAAAAATATTTGGGTAGATTGTAAATTTTAAATATTTTAAAGAAATAAAAAAACCTAGTTTATACTAGGTTCTAACACACTATTGGCTGCACCGGGTGGCGCAGCCAATTTGAATGATTATAAATTTTAAAATATTATTTATTTCATGTAGCCATACTTACCTGTTGATCACCAATGATTTTCTTGTAACGTTCTCTTTGGAATTCAGCACATTTTTTATCATGCTTATATTCTTCAATTTTTTCTTTTACAACATCTTCAAATATTTCTTTAAGTAAAATACCATTGCCTTTATTATAGGCAGATATTCTTAGTTCAGAAACTAATTGTTCTATACTTCTTCCAGAGAAGCCGTCTAAACGTTTTGCTATATTATCTAAATAATCTTCATTTATATTATCTGGAATATTAATACTAAGTTCAATTTTTTGTCCATCTATGCTAAGAATTCTTATGTCTTTTCTTATATATTTATCTAAATATAAATCTAATATTTTTCTTCTTTCTGTTTGAGCAGGTAATGGGAAATGTATTTTTTTGTTTATACGGCTTAACACTGCAGGGTCTAATTCATCTTCATAGTTAGACGCAAATACTAACATATATTTATCAGAGCCGGCGCCTGTTCTTGATAAAAAGGCATTAAGTAAATTTCTTTCTTCGTTATTAACTAAAGCTCTTCTATCTCTTAAAAAAGAATCTGCTTCGTCTATAAATATTAAAAGACCTTTTTTGCTGTGTTCTGCCCAATCAAATAACTTGTGCAATTCTGTTATGCCCTCGCCGTTTTTGAATTGTGCAAAATCTGCACCAGACATTATTGCATAATCCATGCCAGAATTTTTTGCTAAACGTTTTGCAAACATTGTTTTACCTGTGCCAGGTAAGCCATAAAATAATGCGTGTCTATATGGCAAACCATTATCAAAGGTGCTTTTTACGTCTTGAGCTAAAAGTGACATTTTTTGTTGCATATCATCTGGCAAAATTACATCGCTTAAATTTTCTTTTTCTGGAATTTTGCCTAAAATTGATTGAGTCCAGAATTTTTTAAAAGAACTTGAAATGCCAGATCTTGAAGATTCTCTTACTAAAGTTGGTCGACCAATTTTAGATTCTACGTATCTTGATGTTGTTCTGAAAAGGTAATAAAGACCGGTTATGCCTCCACCCAAAGTAACACCAGTTATGGCTACTCTTTTTAAATTTTCAGCAGTGAAAAATAATTTCCATTTTTCTAAAGAGGTTTCATTATTCATGTCATTTTTTATTAGAGCATATTTTGCTTGCTGGTCGCCTAGGGTAAGTTCTTTAAATGTACTAGATACGGTAGAAACACCTGTTTTTAATACATCTGCTTGAAAATCAAAAATCTTATCATCAATTTTTTCTTCCCTTTTTAATTTTCTTTCTAATTTTTCACGGTTAATTGGATCCGTTTCTCTCGCTATTCTATCTTCCAAATCCGCTTTACATGTTTCTCTATCTTGTTGGTATTCTATAAACTTTTCTTCTTGTTCTCTTTCCCACCTTTTAATCGTTTCTATGAAAGTTTCTTTATCTGGCTCTTTATCTGCTCCGCTTATAAGATTAAAACTTTTAAATAAAATAATAGTTATAATAAAAAATTTAGTTATATTTTTCATAAAATTACCTTTGTTAAAAATAAAATAAAATAAAAAAAATTTTTCGAGAATTAAATACTCTTCAGGTCTTGTACATAGGTTTTATAAAGTTTTTTACACGTATCGTATGCAATTTTTCCTGTAATAATATAAACTGGTAAATTAAATACTAAATTTGCAGCGAGTTCTCTTATAAAGAATGCACTATTTTTGTTTTTAACCCATGTTCTGAATGAAAAATTATAAGATTCAAGAATAAAATTTCTAAATTTTTCTTTTATTATATTAAATTCTTCAGGTTTAATTTTGCCATTTTTAAATAAATCTTTTGCGCCTTTGTATTCTTTTATCAAATCACAAAAATCATTAAAATTATTTAAAATATGATCAATTAAAGTTTTTTGATATAAATTTGTGTGAAGACATTTTACTGAAGAAGTTAAAATTATAAGTTCTTTCAAAATTAAAATTGAATAAAAATCTGTGTAGGCAATCATCCATTTCTTATCATTTTCTTTTGATGTTAAATGCATTTTCGCTATAAATTTACAAAGATCATTAAACCAGTAAAAGCCACTAGAAAGATTTGTTAACAATGTTCTTGATGGCCAAAAATATAAATTAAAAAAGTCAAACATTGGGATGGGTTTTGTTTTTAATCCCTGATAAGCTCCCCAAAATGTTGCAGGAATTGTTATTAATGATGGAAAAAGATTTTTAAACATTTGTTGTGATACTTTTTCTAAATATTTTTGGCTATCTTTTTTATCAGAAAAAGATTTTCTTATAGCATATTTAATAGTGTTATAAGATGGTTCAAGCAAAAACTTATTTTTTGTAAATCTTAATAATTCAAAAAGAACGCAATAAGAAACTATTTGTTTGAATGCCTCTGATTTTAAAAGTGTTAAATAGGGTAAATTACAATTTTTTTTAATAAAATCTGTTACTTTTAGTTTGCCAGAACTAGTTAAAATTTTTTCGTCTTGATCAAAAGATTCTTCATCTTGAACAATTTCTTCTAATAAATTATTTAAACTATCTAAATTTTTATCAAACTTTTCTCTAAAAAAATTTGTGCTGCATTCTTTTGAATTTTTATAAAGAAATCGATCTAAAAGTAAGTCTAGTGTCCAAAAAGCACCTTTAAATAAATCACCGACATATAAACCAGCTTTGACTATGCGTAAATCTTTTTCATCCAAAATTTGGCCATCTTCATATTTTTTTTCATGATTATTAAATTGCCATATTGGAAAAGAAAAAATTTCTTTGTTATAAAGATTAAATAATTTTTCTTCACGAATTTCTTTTGAAAATAAAATTTTAAAAACATAATCAGAATCATATTTTTCTTGTACAGACTTTATATAATTTTGATCATATTTTTTTTCATATTTTTCTTGAAGTTGTCTTACGTATTCGTCATTGTATTTTTCTTGAATTTTTTTGATTCGTTCTTCTTGTGATAATTTGTTGTCTGCAGATTTTAAAAACGAATTGGTTAAAAAAGAAAATATAATGAGACAAAAAAAGGGCATAAAGCCCTTTGATCTAGATTTTATAAAAATCATAAAAACCCAAACAAACCCTAAACAAAATTAATAACTTGTAAAATTAGTATTTTATAGGATTTTTGTTGATTGTCAATTAAATGAAAAGTAGAAAATGTCATATTTAATTTATTTTTTTAAAAAATAATTACTGATTGTAGAAATTGAATTTATTTTTTTAAAAAATCGGCAGTTAAGAAATGTCTGTATTTTAAAACGTAAATAATTGCTTAATTAACGCGAACTCGACAAATTGATTCAATTAATAAAATAATATGCGCGGGGCACCAGTTTTAAAAATAAAACTTCGCCCAGCACTAACTCATGATGGCCGGCCCTGCCGGCATAATTTTATTAAATTTAAATTTTAAAACATAATTATAAAATAATATTTGATGTTTTAAAATTTAATTACTTTGCCTGCAATGCAGGCCAACTTATGGTAGCGCTGGGCGAAGCAACGCTGGTGCCCCGCGCATTAAAATTTAATTTTTAATTATCGAACTGGCGTTAATTAATTTTAAAAATTTTGTTCTATTAATTTTTTAAAATAATTATAATCTTTTGCGCCAGTGAATTTTTCTATTTCTTTTCCATTTTTTATAAAAATAAAAGTTGGAACGCCAAAAATATTATTTTTTCTAGCTAGCATTCCATTATTATCAACATTTACTTTTATGAATTGTATTTTATCTTTATAATTTTGTGCCAATTTTTCAATGATAGGCAACATTTGTTTGCATGGCATGCACCATGTTGCATAAAAATCTGCAATAACAAAAGATTTGCTTTTTATTATTTGATTAAATTCTTTTTCACTTTTTATTTCATAAACTAGCTTGTCCCGCCATAGCTCCTTGGGAGCGTCGGCGGATATTGGTTTTTGATTAGAAATTTGTTTTTCTGAATATCCAATTTTTTTTAAAAAATTTATAGCTTGCAATGCAGCTTTGCAACCATTGCCTGCAGCCAAAATTGCTTGTTTAAATTCAGGATCTGCTACGTCACCAACGGCATAAATGCCAGGCTTTGAAGTTTCCTGATTATTTTTTAAAACTATATAATTTTGTGAATCTAA
>JBAZLD010000014.1:0-37124 GCA_041650475.1 Candidatus Babeliales bacterium
TATAATAGTTATATTAATAATACAAAAAAATTTAATTCAAACATTAATATTAAGACAAATAGAATTTTATAAACTTTTGTAAATTTTAATGGGGATTGGTTGTAGAAGAATGCTTATGAATCAAAGTTATTTTAAACTAGGATTATTAAGGAAGGAAAAAAAACATGTTAACGAATACAACAAAAGTTGTTAAAAAAACGGGTCAAGAGCCTTTAGAAAAATTAAGAAATTATACAGAGGTTGTTGATTTTTTAAATTCAAGAAGATATGCCGATTATAATGAGAATGTTATCAAGAGAATGAAAGAATTGGATAAGCTTTTTGGAAACATTTCTTCCAAACTTGATATTGTCTTAGTTGGCGGAACAAATGGAAAAAGCTCATCTATTCATTTTGCTTGTAAATTATTAAAAGAAGAAGGTTTTAATGTTGGTGCGGCATATTCTTCCAATTTTTTAGTCTACAATGAATCTTTCGTTGTAAATTTTCAGACAATAGCAAATAAAGATTTTGCAGATGTAGTTAATAAGGTTATTAATATTGTTTTAGCAAAAAACATTGATGCAACAACATTTGAAATTTTGACTATTTCTTCTTTAATTTATTTTGAATCACAAAAGGTTGATATTGCTCTTTTAGAAGTTGGCATTGGTGGAAAATATGATGCAACTAATTTTTGTAATCCTAAAATTTCAGCCGTTACAAGAATTTCTCTGGATCACAAAGAAATTCTTGGTGAGGATGTTGAAAATTTAACTTTACATATGCTTGAAATAGCCAGACCAGGTAGTTGGTTCATTTCTGCTGAACAAAGTAAAATTCGTTTGCAAAAAATGAAAAATTACTTGGAAGAACGTGGTGTTAAATGGGCAATGCCTATACGTAAACTAGCAAATTTACCATATATATATGAACAACTTTATGGAAGAATTGCTTCTCTTGGTGAACGCATAGCACAAATATATATAGAAGATATTAAAGGTAAATTTTCTCCATTTTTAAGAGGAAATCTTTTGGCTACTCAAAAAGGTCAAAGAGGTCGTCCAACATTGGAAGCTAAACGTCAAGCCGAGTTAAATCCAATTAAAACTTTAAAAAATTTCTGGAAAGATCAATTTGATTTATTAAAAGGTCGTTTTGAAGTTTTAGATAAAGAAAAACCTACAATTGTTTTAGATAGTGCTCATAATTTAGATGCATTTGAAAATTTATTTTTAGGTCTTCGTTTATTGCATTATCAAAAAGCCCTTAAAGGACTTGCTTTGGTTGTTGGTTTAGATAAAAAAATCGAATCAGACAAATTTTTAAAAGTTATTCGATATTTACTTAAAAAAGTTAATGGGCAAGTTGTCTTTGTTCCAAATTCAAAAAATAGTTATTCTTTTGCTGAATTGCAAGATGTAGTTTTAAAGGCTAAAGATTATAATATTAGAGCTAAAGCTTGCAAAAATTTTGTTGAAGGTTTTCAAATTGCAAAATCTTTGGTAGATCAAAGAGATGGCTTAATTTGCATAACTGGATCAAATGAAATTATTGGTGAATATTGGCAAAATAGAGGCATTAAGAAATTTTAAATATACAAATTAAACAAAATAAAAAAGAGCAGTTTTTAAACTGCTCTTTTTTATTTTGTTAGAAAAAACTTTTAATCTATAAAGACAACATTTTTTGTTTATTTAAATTTTCAGTTTTACCCTGCATAACAATGATATCTTTTTCAAGTTTTGTTATATAATTTAATATTTCTTGAGAATAATCAGGGTGTTTTAATGCGAATTCAATGTTTGTTTTAAGCCAACCTAGTGTAGTGCCGGCATCATATCTTTGTCCTTGAATTTTATAAGCAAAGATTTTTTCGCCAGAAAGTAATAAGTTTTGTATTCCATCCGTCAGCTGTATTTCTCCTCCTGCACCAGTTTGTAAATTATCTAAGCTTTCAAATATTGATGGTGATAATACGTATCTGCCTATAATTGCCAAATTAGAAGGGGCTTTGTTAGGTAAAGGTTTTTCTACCAAATCTCTTACTTGAAATAAATTTGCCGATATTTGTCGTCTAACATCTATTATTCCATATCTACTTACTTCTTCACGCGGAACTTCTTGTACAGCCAAGACATTACATTTCTCTTGAATTGCTATTTTGATGAGTTGTCCTATTCCTGGTACTGTGCTGCTAATTATATCATCAGGTAAAAAAATAGCGACATGTTCTTTATTAAAAGCATGTCTTGCTGACCATACAGCATGTCCTAATCCGAGTTGTTCTTTTTGTCTTACGTACAAAAAATTTGCAGTTTCTATTATTTTAGAGACATCTTCTAGTAATTTATCTTTTTTACTTTCTTTTAGCTTTTGTTCTAGCTCTAGGTATGGATCAAAATGATCTTCAATTGATTTTTTGTTTTTACCGGTTACTATAACAAAATCTTTTATTCCAGATTTTAGTCCTTCTTCTACAATATATTGAATAGCTGGCTTATCTATTATAGGAAGCATTTCCTTTGGTACAGCTTTTGTTGCTGGTAAAAAACGAGTACCGAAACCGGCTGCTGGAATAAGGGCTTTTACTTCGTTCATGCTTCATTTACCTTCCTTTTTATTAGTATAAATTAAAATTGCTTTAAAAATTTAATTTTACCGCTATTAAAATAGCGGACATCGTTTATATTGTATTTCAACATTATAAGCCTAGTTAGACCAAAACCCCAAGCAAAGCCAGAATATTTTTCACTGTCTATTCCTCCTGCTTTTAAAACATTGGGATGAATAAGTCCTCCAGGAAAAACTTCAATCCAGGTGCTTTTTTTACAGACTGAACAACCTGTTTTACAGAATGGACATCGCATATCTATTTCGATTCCTGGTTCAACGAATGGAAAAAAACCAGGTCTTATACGAATATCTAATTCTTCTTTTTTAAATAAAGTTTTTAAAAATTTTTGCACTATACCAAGCAAATGAGAAAGAGTAACATTTTTATCTATAAATATGCCTTCACATTGTAAAAACATAAAATCATGTGTAGCATCTATCGCTTCTTTTCTGAAGGCACGTCCGGTTACGATTCCTGCTAAAGGTGCACCATGTTTTAGCATTGCATGAATTTGGGTAGGAGATGTGTGAGTGCGCAAAAGCATATTTGGTTTGTTTAACCATAAAGTGTCATACATGTCTCTTGCTGGATGATTTTCTGGAAGATTTAGAGCCGTAAAATTATAATAATCTGTTTCAACTTCTGGGCCATCAAAAATATCAAAACCCATAGAAATAAAAATATCTTCTATTTCTTCTATTATTTGTGTATAAGGGTGTAGATGGCTTTCAAGAGAATTTGCTTTGTAAGCAGAAACATCAAAATTTTGCTTTTTAATTTTTTCTGTTTCAGTTTTTCTTTCTAAAATATATTCTTTTTTTTCTTGTAATTTTTTTTCTATTTCAATTTTTAATTGATTTAATTTAGGACCAAATTCTTTTTTTTCTTCAGACGATAGATCCTTTATTTGAGCAAGTAAAAGAGTGATTTGACTTTTTTTTCCCAAAAAAGATACTCTCAAATTTTCTAGATCTTTTATATTTTGAACTTTTTCTATTAATTCAAAAGCTTCTTTTTCTATTTTATTTAAGTTTTCTCTTATCGAACTCATTTTGTTCCTAGGATCAATCTAGTACTCATTATTTTAAACATATTGTTAAAAAATAGTAACACGTTTTCAGGTTTTTACAAATTTTATGAATTTTTATTCTGGTCGTAATTTAATTACTGTGATTGTGATGTTATCAACGTATTCAGCTGGTTGTCCTGCAGTTTCTATTAAGTGATTAGCTATACCGGTAAAATTTGTATTATTAATACTTAAATAATTATTTATTATCCCGAATATGCCATTTCTAGCTATTTCAGAAATTTTTTCAAGAATAATTATCTTTGATATTCTGTCTAATAAGATATCTTCTAAATTTTGGTTTCGAAATTGTTCTGATTTTAATTTTAATAAATCAGCTTGAAAAATTGCTAATTTGCTATTTTCTACAACCACGTTTGCTGCTTGATCTATGCATTCATTTATTAAAGTTTCCTCTTCAGCCAGGTAAAGCCATTTGTCTACTAAACCATCGCTAGCTATTACAATAAAAAATTCTTGTTGTTCTGGGATTTCGTAAGAAATTATTTCTGGAGTAGCAATACTCCCCTTTTTTTTTGCTTTTAAATCTCCAATAGATCTTGACATATTTACGTAACCAATTCTATCTGATGTTGGATAATTATTGTCTTCTTGATATATTTTTATATTTTGGTAACCAACTCTGGTTGCTTCTTTTTCATTAGACAATTTATGATCTATAGTTTTTAATAAAATTTTGCCATTTGTATCATGCAAAATAGCAGGAGAATCCCCCACCCATGCAAAATATATTTTGTTATTTTTAATTAATACAACTGTTGCTGTAGATCCAGCTTCTATTCTATTTTGTGATAGTAATCCGCATATTTCTCTGTTTATGTTTTCAAAGCTTTCGTATAATGCTCTTTCAGGATGCTCGTTAAAATATTGGTGTTGTATTATTTTATTTAATAAGTTTGCAAATAAATAATCAGATACAAAACATCCATAAGAATCAATACCATGGCCATCACAGACTAAAAAAATGCTAAAATTTTCTGTAATTATTTGGTTATATCTATCTTCTTGTATGTTTTTTGTTCCCAATATTTGTGCTGAATCAAATTCAAGTTTGTAAGCTAAAATTGCATTGTTATTTATTATTAAAATTATTAAAAATAAATTTAGCAAAAAAATAATTTTTTTAATTTTATTAAATTTATGCATAAAATTTTACCCTAAAATTAATTTTAAGATTATACAAAATTATATTTGTAAAGCTTTTTTTAAAGCATATTTTGTGTGCTAATAATAATATTTTTTATAACTATTTGTCCACTATAATGTTAGTTAGTTATTTTTTGTTGACATTAAATTTACTAATTTGTAGTATAAACAGCATAAGAATAAGAAGTTGTTAATCTATGTGTGCCAAGGTAGCTCAGGTGGTAGAGCAAGAGACTGAAAATCTCTGTGTCGGCGGTTCAACTCCGCCCCTTGGCACCATTTTTTTTAGAATCAAATCGTATAATATTTTTTATAAATAAAAATAATTTTAAAATTGGTGGCGAGATTATGTTTGATTTTTTATCTAAAAAATTTTCAAACGTTTTGAGTTGGGTTAAAGACAAGGGACGTTTAACTGAACAAAATATTCAAGAGGCTGTAGACCAAGTTAAAGAAGCATTATTGGAGGCTGATGTTCCATATGATTTGGTGGAAGATTTTTTAACTAAAGTTAAAAACGAAATCGTTGGACAAAAAGTTCAAACTTCTTTAAATCCGGGACAGCAATTAATAAAAGTGGTTCATGACCAACTTCTTGAATTTTTAGGTGGAAAAAATGTTATACCCTTGACTAATTTTCAAATTCCATCTGTTACTATGGTTATGGGGTTGCAAGGATCTGGTAAAACAACAACTATTGCCAAATTGGCTAAATTTTTACTTGATCAAGCAAAAAAAAGAGAGAAAAGTAGAAAAATATTATTAGCTTCGGTTGATTTTTATAGACCTGCAGCGATTGATCAATTAGAAATTTTAGCTAAACAAGTTGGTGTAGATTTTTATAGAGCGTCAAGCAAAGATGCTGTTAATGCAGCAAAAGAAATTTATGAAAAATTTAAATCAGGGCATTATGAGCATTTATTTTTAGATACAGCAGGTAGACTACATATTGATAGTCAAATGATGGAAGAGTTAATTAATATAGATCATAAATTGACGCCAAAATATAAAATATTGGTTTTAGATGCGATGACAGGTCAAGAGTCTTTAAAAGTTGCAAAAGCTTTTGATCAGACAGTTGGTTTTAATACTGCAATTTTGACTAAAATGGATAGTGATACTAGGGGTGGTGCAGCTTTTTCTTTTAGATACGCATTAAAAAAATCTATTTCTTTTGTGGGATGTGGTGAAAAAATAGAAGATTTGGAAAGTTTTGTGCCCGAGAGAATGGCAAGCAGAATTTTGGGGATGGGTGATATTTTAACTTTAATAGAAAAAGCTGAAGAAAATATTGATTACCATGAACAAGAGTCTATTTCCAGAAGAATGATGTCCGGAAGTTTTACTTTAAAAGATTTTGCGGATCAATTAGGTATGGTTGATAGATTGGGTTCATTACAAAAAATAGCAAGATACCTGCCTGGAATGGGAAATATTTCTCCAGATATGATGGAAAAGGGGCAGGTAGAAATGAAAAAATTTAAAGCAATTATTTCTTCAATGACGGAAAAGGAGCGTCTAATACCAGGACTTTTGGATGCCTCTAGAAAAAAAAGGATAGCTAGTGGTTCAGGGGTTTTGGTAACTGATGTAAATCAATTATTACAAAAATTTGAACAAAGTAAGCAATTTGTTAAAATGCTAAAAAAAGGAGGAAGATTTGGTAAATTTTTTAAGTAACTTTTTAGTTGGGTTTTTTTGATTTAATTTTAATTAATGGTAAACTATAGCAGTTTATTAATTAATATTTTTACCTATAAGATGCTGTTTTTATAGATAGTTGTATAACAAAGGAAGATTATGGCGGTCAAAATTCGTCTTAGCCGTATTGGAAGAAAAAATCGACCATACTGGCGTATAGTTGCAGTGGATTCTAGAAAAAAAAGAGATGGTGCATTTTTGGAAAATTTAGGATCTTATGATCCTCTTAAGCATGAGATTGTACAATTACATCAAGATAGAATTGATTATTGGATTAAAAATGGTGCCATTTGTTCAGATACAGTTTTAAGATTGGTTAAAGAAGAAAAAAAACGTTCTGTAACTGCTTGATTAGTGTTTCAACTTTCTATTAGGAGAGACGATTATGTTGAAAGAGCTTGTAGAGCATATTGTTAAAAAGCTTGTTGATAAACCTGAAAGTGTTTCAGTTTCTGAAATAAGTGGAGAACAAGCAACTATAATAGAATTACGTGTTGCTTCGGAAGATCTTGGTAAAGTAATAGGTAAAGAGGGAAAAACCGCAAGAGCTATTCGAACTTTAGTTCATGCTGCAGCAAGTAAAGAAAGAAAGCGTGCAGTTTTAGAAATTTTAGAATAGTATTAAAAATAATAAAAAATTAATTTTTTTATTTAAAATTTTAACCCGTTCGTATTTCTTGTATTTAGAAAACGTGCGGGTTTATAGTTTATAAAAAGTTTTTTAAAAAAAATTATGAAAATTTCAATAATTACTGTTTTTCCAGAATTTTATCAAGAATTTATAAAAACAAGCCTTATTGCAAAATCAGTAGAAAATAAAATTATAGAATTTAATTTTATTCGATTATCTGATATGACGCTTCCAGGGCAAAGAATAGATGAACCGGTTTGTGGGCCTGGAAGTGGTATGATAATAAAACCAGAAATTTGGCAAAATGCTATTGAAACATGTATCAATAAATATGGGGATGGGGTCAAAATTTTCTTTTCACCTCAAGGCAAAAAACTTACGCAGCCAATTTTAAGAGAATTAACTGATAAAATTTATTTTAAGAAAAAAAATAATAAAAACTTGTGTCCAATAGAAGCAGATCTAAAATCTCAAGAATTTTGTGATTTGCATTTGATATTAATTTGTGCTCGTTATGAGGGGATTGATCCAAGAGTTGAAAAGTATTACGCAGATTATGTTATTTCAATTGGGGATTATGTTTTGATGGGTGGAGATCTTCCAGCGCAGGTTTTTATAGAAAGCTTTTTAAGATTAATTCCTGGAATTGTTGGAAGAGCAGAATCTGTAGAAAAAGAATCTTTCGAATCACCATTTCTGGATTATCCAGAATATGGTTTGCCAGCCGAATGGAATGGTTTAAAAATTCCTGATATTGTTAGATCTGGTAATCATGCACAAATTGAAAAATGGAGAAAAGAACAGGCAGCACAAAATACTATTTATAAGCGATTTGATTGGTTTGCTTCAAGTAACCCTGAAAAAGCTGATATAGATTTAGCTAAAAAATTTATACCTAACCATTATGTTGCTTTAATGCACAATAATGTATTGATTGAAGAAAATAAAGAAGGGCATTCTTCAATTACTTCTTTAGATATTCATGATATTGCACGTTCTGCAACTACTTATGGCATAAAAAATTATTTTGTGGTTAGCGAACTTGAAGATCAGCAAAAGATATTAAATACTTTTCTTGGTTTTTGGAGTGGAGAGGAGGGTAAGGAGTATAATAAGAGTCGTTCTGATGCCGTTAATATAATTATTCCTGCAATTACTTTAGAACAAGTTATATTTCATATTGAAAAAGAAAATAGTGCTAAACCAATAATTATTGCAACTAGTGCTAAAATAAGTAAATTTGAAAACAAATTAATCGATTATTTTAGTCAGGGCATAATTTTTGAACAAAAACGTCCTGTGCTATTTTTATTTGGAACGGGTAAAGGTTTAAGTGATAATATCTTAAATCAATGTGATTATATATTGTTACCAATAAATGGCATGACTGATTATAACCATTTGTCAGTCAGATCTGCAGCTGCAATTATATTTGATCGTTGGTTGGGTTTGAATACTAGATATCTGCGATAAAATTTAAAAATATCGTTAGTGAAACTTAAAACTAAAAGAGCCATATTGAAGTTTCAATATGGCTCTTTTAGTTCTTATATGCATACTATAATTTATTTTCGCTCGAGTAGTGGAATCATTATATCTATTAGTCGATTTCTCTTTTCCTCGGTCGATAAATTTTTCCATTCTGCTTTTAATTCGGAAATTAAATTTATAGCTTTATTTGTGCTGGCATTTTTGGGTATAGAGCTAATTATAAGATCGAGTTGATTCATATTATCTTGATCAGGTAGATTTTCAAAATTACTGATTAAGTAATTAATTAACCTGGGTGCTATGCTTCCTATTTGTGGGTATTGTGGCATAGGGGCTATAAATTTGATAGTTATATATTTATGCGTATTTTTAATATTCTCCCAATCAGGCTTATTTTCTAATTTTGTACCCATAAAAAATAAATCGAAATCTGGTAAATCGGTCACTTTTAGGTTTTTGCTGTGAATCTTTTGACGAATTTTATCTTTAACAATATTGATATCATTGCCCGCTTCTACCTTTACGTTTATACCCGCTAGCAGATAAATTTTGCCATCTTCCTGTTGGACTGGTACTGGAGAAAAAAATAGGAAATCTAACTCCTCCCTAGCGCACATGCATTGCATAAAGCTAAACAAACATATAGCAACAAGGCTATATTTAAAAAATGTTTTCATTAGAAACCCTTCCCCTGTTTTAAATAAAAAAATCATTAAAAAATAACAGTTCGCTATTTTAAATTTAAATTAATATATTATTTGCTTAATTTTTAAAATTTTTAATAAAAATTAATTTCAAATGGTAACTAAATTTAGCATAACAGAGAAAAAGTTAAAAAACTCTTGTTTTTTTAACTTTTTTTGAAAGCTTTAAGAAAATATTTTATAAAGATTTTAAAAACATGAATTTTGGGATTGAGCTCTTTTTGTGTTAGAAAGCTGCGAAATAAATTTTTGTTTTTGCAATGGTGTCTTATATGTGTTACATTAAAAATCATGAATATTATAGAAATTATTGTTTATACAACTAGCTCCGGTAAAAAGCCATTTACAGAATGGCAAGAAAGACTTGATACTAGAACTGAAGCAATTATTTTAATGCGTCT
Organism: Candidatus Babeliales bacterium; assembly: GCA_041650475.1. Lineage (GTDB taxonomy): Bacteria > Babelota > Babeliae > Babelales > UASB340 > JAIPGX01. The sequence continues at coordinate 9,761 of JBAZLD010000014.1, forward strand.
TGCAAGAGTGCGAAATAGTAATTTTGGTGATTGCAAACAGATTAAAAATGGTCAAGGAGTATATGAACTTCGCATAAATCATGGGGGTGGTTACAGAATTTATTTCGGAAGAGATGGAAATAAAATAGTTGTACTTTTAGTTGGTGGGGATAAGGGAAGCCAAAATCGTGATATAACTAAAGCCAAACGTTATTGGCTTGATTTTAAGGAACAAAAACATGGCTAAAAAACAAATTCATACAAAATATACAGATTTTTTACATGAAAGACTGAAAAACCCAAAGCTTGCAATTGCATATTTAAATGAAGCATTAAAAGACGATGACCAAAAAGTTTTTCTAACTGCATTAAAAGATGTTCTCGAAGCACAAGGTGAAGATATTTCAGCTTTTACTAAAAAAGCAAATATCAGTAGACAAAGTTTTTATAGAATGCTATCTAAAAATGGCAATCCTAGGTGGAACAAAATTACATCTTTAATTAATGCTATGGGACTTCAAGTTCATATTTCATACAAATAAATCCAATTGAACCTGTTAGGAGAGAAGAGCTCCTAAAAATTTTGATCTAAAATTTAAATTAAAGAGCCATATTGAAGTTTCAATATGGCTCTTTATGCATGATGCTATAATTATTTTGGCTCTTTAGGCAGATATTTGCTTATATTCATTAATTGATTTCTCTTTTCTTCAGCCGATAGGTTTTTCCATTCTGTTTTTAATTTGTAAATTAAATTTATCGCATTATTTGTGCTAGCATCTTTAGGTATAGAACTAATTATAAGATCGAGTTGATTCATATTATCTTGGTAAGGCAGATTTTGAAAATGCCTGATTAGGTCACTAGTTAATATGGATGTTAAGTCTCCTATTTGTGGGTATTGTTGTATAGGAGCTATAAATTTGATAGTTATCCGTTTATGCGTATTTTTAATATTATTCCAATCAGGCTTATTTTCTAATTTCTTACCCATAAAAAATAAATCGAAATCTGGTAAATCAACTACCTTTAGGCTTTCTTTGTCGTATATTTTTTTAATTTCTTGGCGAATTTTTTCTTTAACAATATCGACACTATCGGCTGAATCGACTTCGGCAAAAGTATTCAGTCTTCTGCTCCACCAGTAGTCGCCATCTTCATTTTTGGACTGGATTGGTATTGGAGGAAAAAATAAAAAATTTATCTCCCTAGGCACTTCCTGTGCTTTAACACAACTTAATAAACACATTGCGATGATATTATATTTAAAAAAATCTTGTATTTTCATACTACACCTTTCTTTTTTTGGTTTAAATCTAAATAAAATAATTAAAAAATGACGGTTTGCTATTTTAAATTTAGATTAATATATTATTTGCTTAATTTTTAAAATTTTTAATAAAAATTAATTTCAAATGGTAACTAAATTTAATATAACAGGAAAAAAGTTTTAAAAACAAGAGTTTTTTAACTTTTTTGAAAGTTTTTAAGAAAGTATTTGGGAAAGATTTTAAAAACATGAATTTAGCAATTTGTCCGGCCACCGTATGAAATTTTAGACCGACTTAGCTATAAGCTTTTTTATATATTTTTGTATATAATATTCTGCAACTTTAGTTGAAAAATAGTTTAAATAGGTTTATATTATATTTTTATCAAAAATAGTTAATTAAAATATATTTGATTTTCAAATATTTGATTTAAAGGGATTTAACAATGAAACCTGATTTTTTTACAAAAGAGACAATACTTGATTTTGGTTGCCAAGATAGAAAATTTCCTAATTTTAGAATTGGAGATACTATTCAGGTTGCTCAAAAAGTAGTAGAAGGTGAAAAAGAAAGAATTCAAATGTTTGTTGGTGATGTCATTGCAGCTCATAACAACGGTGTTTCTTCAACATTTACGGTTCGTAGAATTGGAGCTGATAATGTTGGAGTTGAAAGAGTTTTTCCTTATTTTTCACCTATAATTGATAATATCAAACTTGTTAAGAAAGGTGATATTAGAAGAGCGAAACTTTATTATATTCGTGATAGAGTTGGTAAGGCAGCAAGAATTAAAGAGAAAATTCTTACAAAAGAACAAAAATTGAGCAAAGAACAAGCTAAAAAAAGTGTTGAATAAATTTTTTAATGCTAAAAATTTGAGGCGATCTAAAAAAGATCGCCTCTTAATTTTTTATATATTATTTTTCGTTTTTTTAGTTTCTTGTAGTAAAGATAATAATAAATTTGATAAAAAAAAAGATGATTATAATTTAGCTCTTTTACATGAAACAAAAAATTCAGATATCCCTGTGCCTGTAAATTATTTTTTAAATCAAAAAAAAATTAATAACAGTTTGACTTGTTACACAGGCAAATTGCCGCTTGAATCTGTAATAGATTTTTATCGTATAAATTTAGAAGCCAATGGCTGGCAAATAACAAATTATTCTTTATCTCAATCTCAAGAAAAAGAAGGATATCAAGAAGGTTTATTTTTTTGTGAAAAAACAAATAAATCTTGTATAATCTCTGTACGGCCTGATAGGCATAATAGAAATTCGATTTATATTTTTTTAAAAAATAAGATACAAAAACAAGGTATAGATAATAATTTAGATAATAATATAGATATTATAAATTCTAAGCAGCTATAAAAATTATGTTTATTTTTATATTAAAAGTAATTTTTTTATTTTTTTTAATTCTTATTATTGTGCCAAGCGTATTTTTTTTGTTATTAAAATTGGTTAAAGCATTTAAATAAAAAGGTCGGTTTTAATTAAAACCGACCTTTTTATTTTTTTATTAATTAATAAATTAACAAGCACCCTGGTGATCAGGATTTTCGGGATTATATTCATCAAATATAGATTGATTAGAATTTTCTACTACAGGATCATAAAATCTAGGTTGATCAGAATTATCATATTCAGCTCGACCTTCTGGAAGGTTATGAATTTTTATAATTGTATTATCTGTGTCTGAAATAAAATTTTCCCATGATTTAAAGTTTTTTAAATAAATTATAAAATTTTCAGATAAATTCTCACACCTAGAGACATTTATTGCATTTAAATTTTTAAAATTTTGTATAATAAATATTAAAATTTCTTCTGTTACAAGACTATTGCTTAAATTTAAACTTTGTATAGACTCTTTTGAATTTAATAATTTAGTTAATATATCAACGTAAGAATTTATTTTTAAAGCTGTCTTTTTTGAATTTTTTTTATCAATATTATTAGATTGGGTTATTAAACTCATTATATGAATATTCTGCAATTGTTCTTCTGATAAGGGATTTTCTTGCATGCAAAAAATATTGCCAGAAAAAATAAAACCAGAAATTAATAAAATTATTAAATTTTTATGATTTGTCATACTCTATTCCTTTCTCTAAAATATAATTTTTTAAAATTACAACTCTAACAACTTTTCTCCAATTAAATTTACTTTACCAGCACCAACCGTCAAGAGTAAATCACCTTTTTTTAAATCATCTTTAACTATTTGTGTGATTTCTTCGTATGTTTTGTAATAAAATATTTTTAAATCAGAATTTTGTTTTTTAATTTCTTCTACAAGTCTTACGCTTGTAATGCCTTCTATCGGGGCTTCACTTGCTGGATAAATATCTGTTATATACAAAGTATCTATTTCTTTTTTATTAAAAACATCTATAAATTCTTTCCACAGTTTTTGTGTTCGTGTAAATCTGTGTGGTTGAAATATTACGTGAAGTTTTTTATTTTTTTTATTTATAGCTATTTTTAATGTGTTGTGAATTTCTGTTGGATGATGACCATAATCATCAAAAATATCTGCCCCGTTGTAATTTCCCTTGTATTCAAATCGTCTTTCTATACCTTTAAAATTGTTTAAAGCATTTTGTATTTTTTCAAATGGTATATCGAGTTCTAAAGACAGTGCAGTTGCAGCCAAAGAATTTAATATATTATGTTCACCTGGCATATTTAAAATAATTTGACCTAATTTTTGATTATTTTTGTAAATATTAAAAATAGTTTGTGATTTTTTAAGATCTATAACTTCACCTCTAATATCAGCGGTCTCGTCTAAACCATATTTTATTGTACTAATATGTGGTAATGGTAATATTGCTTTAACGCTAGGATCATCAATACATAAAAATGCTTTTCCATAAAATGGTAGTCGAGCTAAAAAATCTTTAAAAGTATTTTTTACGTCTTCAAGATCTTTGTAAGTATCAAGATGTTCGGCATCTATGTTTGTAACAATTGCAAAAGTTGGATTTAAATAAAGTAATGATTTATCGCTTTCATCTGCTTCAGCAATTAGCAAATTGCCTTCACCTAACTTTGCATTAGTTGAAATGTTTTTTAAAATACCGCCTATTATTACCGTCGGATCTAAGTTAGCTTCCATTAATATATGAGAAATCATGGAAGTTGTTGTTGTTTTTCCGTGTGAACCTGATACGGCAACACCATACTTTGTGCGCATTAATTCGGCTAACATGATTGCTCTGGGTATTACAGGTATACCTTTTTCAAGTGCGGCTTGAACTTCTGGATTTTCTGGTTTTATGGCAGAAGAATAAACTAAAACATCAACATCTTTTATGTGTTCTGGACTGTGATCTGTATAAATTTTGCAACCAATTTCTGATAAATGTGCAATAATTTTTGATTTTGTGCATTCATCGCAACCTGAAACAGTGTAACCCTTTAATTTTAATATTTGAGCTATCCCACTCATTCCTATACCACCGATGCCAATAAAGTGTAGGTGCTTACATTTTTTATACATTTGATGCTTTCTAATAAATTTTTATTTTAAAAAATTTTTAATTCTTTTTAAACCTTCTTTTAATACTAATGGGTCTCTTGCAAAACAAAGTCTTGCAAAAGATTCTCCACTTTGTCCAAAATAAATACCTGGAACTAAAGAAACTTTTGCTTGATTTAAAAGATTTAAACAAAGGTCGTTAGAATCCTTTTGTTGAGTTTTTAAGAAAAGATAAAAACCACCATCAGGATTTTGATATTCAAATATTTTTTCTTTTATTAAAGGTTCTAATTCTTTTTTTGTAATTTCTAAATTATTTTTTACAATTGTATGAAAATTTTGAATAATTTTTGGATGATCTAAAGCATATAAAGCTGCATATTGAGCAGGAATATTTGGGCAATTTAACATTGCATCTTGCGCTTGTCCAATAGCAACACATAATTTTTCTGGGACAACCAGATAGCCAATTCTCCAACCGCTCATGCCCAAATTTTTTGAAAAAGTATTTGCTTTTATTAGCCATTCAGATTGATTTATTAAATCTGCACATGATTCAAAGTCGTTACTAAATACATAATCTTTATATGCTTCATCTATTAGTATGTATATTTGTTTTTTGCTGCACCATTCGAGCAAATCCAAAATTGCTTTTTTATTTACTACTAAACCTAAAGGATTCCATGGGTTAGAAAATATTAAAATTTTTGTTTTAGGTGTTGCTGCCGCTTTAATTTTTTCTATATCTAAATCCCAAAATTTATTTTTACTATTGCTGGTACATGATACAAAAACGGGTTTACATCTAACTATTTTTGTTATAGATGTATAAGCAAGATAAGCTGGTTCTGGAATTAAAACCTCATCTCCCGGTTCTAATATTGTTGAAAATGTTACGGCTATTGCACCTGTGCATCCATGTGTTACTAATATTTGCTTTGGCAAAATATTAGTATTATTTTTTTTATTAATAACCTGAGCAATTTTTTCTCTTAAAGGCATTATTCCCCATGCACTTTGATAAAAATCTGTTTTAGTTGTATCAAAAATTTCTTTAAGATGATCCTTTATTTGCTGAGGTATTCCATTTATTTTTAATGCTCCTTGAGACAAAGAAATATATTCATCATTATTTATTACTATACTTTCTATTCTTTTTATTCCAGATAAAGGTAAATTTAACATTTTACTTATATCCTTATATTTAAGAGAATTATTAAATCTTTATGTGCGAAGTACACAAGAGTAAAAAAACTTAAACAAATAATCAAGGCTCTAATGATTTTATGGAACAAATATTCGTTAAAATTTTGATACCCTACAAAAAATTTATAAAAAGTTCCTAAAAAACTTATAGAAATTATTAGCCATCCTGGCCAAGGCGAGTAAATAATTTGAAATAATAAATGTGTTATTAAAGTATTAAAATAAGCCCAAGGTGTAAAAAAATAAGTAAAAATATTTAATAAAACAGCTCCTGACCACAAAAATATTTCTGGATAATGTAATTTTTTTTTTCTTATAAATTCATAAGGAATACCTAAAAAAATTTTGCCATGATTTGCAGAAAAACAAAGAATATAAAAACTCCAAACTAAAAGAGTAGAGTGAATGGATGCTGCAATACTAAGTTTGGTTGTAAAGCATAGGGTAATAAAAGATAAAATTATTAAAACTAGAAAAAATTTTAAGGTAGGTGTTAGATATTTTTTCATTTTTTCCCCTCGAACCCCCGTATTTGTCTAAATTTATTTAGTCTTTAGGCACCTGTATTGGCCACGCCATACGAAGCCACCTGGGCGTAGTATGGTGGAGCTAACCGGGATCGAACCGGTGACCTCATGAATGCCATTCATGCGCTCTACCAACTGAGCTATAGCCCCAAAAAAAAATAATTTCAAGATAAAATCAAGTCTACGAAAACTCTTTAAAAAGCGCAAGATTTTTTAAACTTATTTTTTACTGCTTTTAATCGTGTTAAAATAATATTTAATGTTTTTATTATTATAATTAACTTAAGTTGTGAAAGAAAAATTATATGAATAAAAAATTTTTAATTTTTTTAAAAGAAATAAAAAATATTTTGCAAGAAATTATAAAAAATGCTGGGACCCCATATCTTGTGGGGGGTTCTGTGCGTGATTATATTTTGGATAGAGATATAAAAGATGTTGATATTGAGGTACATAATATAGATTTACAAGTTCTTGAAAATGTTTTAAAAAAATTTGGAATAATTAAACTTGTTGGAAGACAATTTGGTGTTTTGCGTTTGCAAAATTACGATATTGATTGGTCATTGCCCAGAAAAGACAGTATCGGCAGAAAGCCGTCAGTTGAGATAAATCCAAATATGACAATAGAAATGGCATGCAAAAGACGTGATTTGACTATGAATGCAATGGCTATTGATTTAAGTATTGTTTGCAAAAATAATTTTGAAATAAAAAATTTAAAAATTATAGATCCATATGGTGGTATTCAAGATATAAAAGAAAAAAAATTAAGAGCTGTAGATACAAAATTGTTTTTAGAAGACCCATTAAGATTTTTTCGTGTTATGCAGTTTATTGGAAGATTTGAATTTTTTCCGGATGCTGAATTAAATAATTTGTGCAAAAAAATGGATCTTTATGATCAAGCAACAGGAGTTCCAATAGCAAAAGAAAGAATTGGTGATGAAATAAAAAAACTTTTTTTAAAATCAAAAAGACCTTCTCTTGGTTTCCGCTGGTTGCAAGAAATTGATAGATTAAGAGAAATATTTCCTGAAATTTATAATTTAATTGGTGTTAAACAAAGGCCTGATTATCATCCGGAAGGTGACGTTTTTGAACATACAATGCAAGCTTTAGATTTAGCAGCAATTTTTGAAAACTATAATGATAATGATGAAAAATATATGATTATGTTAGGCGTCTTGTGCCATGATTTAGGAAAAGTTGTTGTTACTGACGAAGAGTTACATGCTAAAGGGCACTGTGAACAGGGTGTGCCATTGAGCAAAAAACTTTTAAAACGTTTTACTCAGGATCAATCCTTGATTAATGCTGTTTGCAAAATAGTACATTATCATATGCAGCCCTTTCTTTTGTTAAAACAAAAATCAAAATTAAATGCTTTTAAAAGATTGGCTTTAAAAATTGCTCCTCAAATAAATTTAAGACAACTTGCTTTAGCAAATCTTTTTGACGTACAAGGACGTGGATTAAATGGTGCGTCATTGGCAAATAAGTATTTAGATATTTTAGAAAATTTTTTAAAAAAAGCAGAACAAGCTCAAGTGATACATGGGCCAGAAAAGCCTGTTTTATTTGGGCGACATTTAATGGATGTTGTTGCACCTGGGCCAAAGATGGGGGCGTTGTTAAAAAAAGCTTATTTGATTCAAATTGAAGAGGGCATTAAAGACATTGAAGCATTAAAAAAAAGAGTCTTGTAAAATTAAAATAAAAAACGCTTAGCAAATTTGCTAAGCGTTTTTTATTTTAATTTTATGTAATTATTAAGCTTATTAAGCAGCAGGCATTGTTTCTTCTATTGGGGTTTGATCTTCTTCGTCTTCTGGCATATCTTTTAGTAATTCTTCAAGTTCTTGATAAAATTTTTGCATTTCTTCTTCTGTAGGTTCTTTAACCTCTTCTTCTTTAGGGGCTTCTGTTTGTTTTGCTTGTTCTGGTTCTGCTGGCAAAGCTTTAGCTTTTTCTGCTTGCAAGTTTGAATTTTTTACTTTTTCTTCTTGAGTTAAGTCAGATTCTTTTTGATCAACTTCTTTGTTTTCTATTTCTTTTGATTCAGTTTGTTCTGGTTGTGCTACAACTTGATCTTCTTGTTTAACAGGTGTTTCCACTGCTTGTTCTTCTGTTTGCTCTTGAGATTGAGAAGGTTCTAGTTCTTGATCATCCTGAGCGGGTTGAACTTCTTCTTGAACTGAGACAGTAGTTTCTTTAGCTTCTTTGTTTTTAGATACTTCTTTTTTAACTGCAGTTTCTTGCATTGGTGTTTGTTCAGGTGGTGTTTGCTCTTGAGCTATTTGCTCTTGCGCAAAAATTATTCCTGAAGTTTGAAATATTAATGCTAATAATAAAGCTATTTTTTTCATATTTTCCTTCCTATTCAAAAATTAACATTCTATTTTACTTACATCTATTTTATTTACACGCACATAGATTATTTTTAAAAAAATATTCTAATATAATTTTATTATAGTTTTTTTAAATTATTTTAAAAACGGGTAACAACTAATTTATTATGTTTATTTTACAAATAATAATTAAATTAGTCAAATTAAGGTAAAAAGCCAATTATTTATTAAAAAATTTAAGTTTCTAATAAATAATTGGCTTTTTTTAAGAAAAAATTTATTTTTTAGGAAAATGCTTTTTTAACCATATTTTTGAATATTTTTTTGCAGCTCGTCGTAAAATACCGAAATGTTTTAAATTTGCTACCATTTTATCCAAAAGCTCTTTTTCACTAAAAGTTTTTCCAGATGGATCTTTTAAATTTATTGGCGTACCGCAAAAAACATTGTTATTCTTTGCTACAAAATTTTCTATTGGTTGAGCGAATGTCAATAAAAAACCAAAAGGATCTTTTATTGCAAACGTTCTGTCGCCCCAAGGTTGATTTTGGAGTTCATGCAAGATTTGAACCCCCTTTTTATTACATTTTTGAAAATACTTTTCTAGCCCCTTTTTCATTTCAACATAGAGCCCTGTACACCTACTTGCACATCTTTTTATAAAGCTAAACTCTGCCAATTCTTCTACGTGTGGGGTGCGAAACATTATGCTACATTTGCCTTTTTTTAATAAGGCATAAACAAATGTTTGTTCAGAATGTTCTTCCTTTTGTACCATTGATTCAACAATGTCAAAAGCCAATTTTTCAGTATAAAATTTTATTGCTGTTTCTACTGAATCTACAACCAAAACTGGTGTACTATTTTTCATCATAATAAACTCCCCATCTCCATTACTACTATAAAATTAAACTATTATGCTTTTTGTTTTTTTTCTAAAGCTGCGACCTTTTTTGCTAAACGACTTATTTTACGTGTAGCAGTATTTTTTTTAAAAACTCCTTTTCCTACGGCTCTTGCTATTTTTGCTTCAGCAGTTTTGAGCATGTTTTTTGCTAAAACCGCATCATTTTTTTCTAATGCTATTTCTACCTTTTTTTCCATTGTTTTTACTTCAGATTTTCTTGCTGTATTATTAATGCGTCTTACCTGATTTGTTAAAACTCTTTTTTTAGCTGATTTTTTATTTGCCATTTATTTATTCCCAATATTTATTATTTTTCAAAAATTTTTATATAACTTTTTCAACTTTTCCGCATTTTATGCATTTGGTGCAAACAGCGCCACGACGAACACTTTTTTCGCCTTTTAATGTGAAACGAATAACGTGAACATTAGGATAAATCCAACGTTTTGTTTTATTGTTTGCATTACTTACTGTGTGACCAATTTTAGGTCTTTTGTCGCATATAACACAAATATTTGCCATTTTGCATGTTCCCTTTGTTTAATTTTAATATTATAAAATCTAATTTAAGTTAAATTCTAGCAAAAAAAAGAATTTTTTAAAAGATCTTAAATCTATTCTTTAATTTGCCAATTGTGATTTTGTCTTGGTTCTAAATTTAATAACTTATAAACTTCTTCTGCTTGTAATGTTTCTTTTTCTAACAGTGTTGTTGCTAACAAATTGAGCTTATCTTTATTGTCTGATAAAAGCTTTAATGCATCTTGATAGCATGAATTTATTTTTTTTTCAATTTCCAAATCAACCTTTTCGGCTGTTTTGTCTGAATGAACTCGCATTTGTTGCATATCTCTTCCTAAATAAGGGTGTTCTTTTGTTTCATCAAAAACAATGGGTCCAAGCGGAGACATACCAAATTGAGTTACCATTATTCTCGCTATTTTTGTTGCTTGAGCTATATCGTTTGCAGCACCACTGGTTTGAATATTAAAAATTATTTTTTCAGCTAAAAGGCCGCCTAAAGCAACCATAATTCTAGAAGTCATCTCTTTTTCGGTAAACGTATATTTATCACTTTCAGGCAAAGACCAAGAAACACCAAGAGCTCTACCTCTTGGAATAATTGATACTTTATGGAATGGGTCTATATCGGGTAATAGGACATTTAATAAAGTATGACCCGATTCATGATAAGCTGTTCTTTTTTTATCTTCAGCAGAAATAACAAGAGTTTTTCTCTCTGCACCCATTAATAATTTGTCTCTTGCTTTTTCAAATTCATCAAGAGTAACACTTTTTTTATCTAATTTTGATGCAATTAATGTTGCCTCGTTTATTAAGTTTTCAAGATCTGCGCCACTAAAACCAGGAGTTCCTCGGGCAATTTTTTCTAGCTCTACACTTGGGTCCAATTTTACATTTCTTGAATGAACTTGCAAAATTTGAACTCTACTTGTTAAATCTGGATATGGAACTTCAATGATTCTATCAAAACGGCCTGGCCTTAAAAGAGCTTTATCTAAAACATCAGGTCTATTTGTTGCCGCCAAAACAATAACTGCACCGTGTTGAGTTGAAAATCCGTCCATTTCGGATAACAATTGATTTAGAGTTTGTTCTCTTTCATCATTTCCACCGCCAAGACCAATGCCTCTTTGTCTTCCTACTGCATCTATTTCATCTATAAACACGATGCAAGGAGCGTGTTTTTTTGCTTGAACAAAAAGATCTCTAACTCTAGAAGCTCCAATACCAACAAAAACTTCAACAAAATCTGAGCCACTTATGCTAAAAAATGGACAACTTGCTTCACCTGCAACCGCTTTTGCTAATAAAGTTTTACCATTTCCCGGCGCTCCGGTTAATAGGATACCGCGAGGTATTTTTGCTCCTAATTTAGAAAATTTTGCAGGATTTTTTAAAAATTCAATTATATCTTTTAAGTCTTCTTTAGCTTCTTGCTCTCCTGCTACATCTTTAAATGTAGTATTTATAGTATTTGGAGAGAAAAATTTAGCTTTACTTTTACCTATGTTAAATATTTTTCCAGCTCCCCCATTGCCGCCCTGGCTTTGTCGTAAATACATGAATAAAAAAAATAATAACGATAATAATATTAATGGTAATAATGGAGCCAAAATGTAAGCACCCCAAGAATTCTTTTCTAGTGGAAACACACTCATTGTAACATTATGCTCTTTTAGTTGAGTCCATAATTTTTCATTTGGTATTACATATGTTTCAAAAAGTTTTCCATTTGTAAGTTTTCCTTTTAAATATTGACCTTGAATTTCTACGGATTCAATTTGATTAGATTCCATAAAGTTTAAAAATTTTGAATAATTTATGGATTCGATTTGTTTGTTCATATTTTGGTTGTACCAAAATAAATAGCCCATTATTACTCCTAAAAGTAGAAGTAAAAGCCACAAAGCATTAGGCCCTTTTTTATTTAAAATTGTTTTTTTTTGATTTGTGTTTTTATTCATAATTTGAAATACCTTTTATTATCAGTTTATTTGTTAACTATCTATAATTATTTATTATATTCGTAAATTAAATAATAATTAATAAAAAAATTATAATTTGTTAATTAATTATTTTAGAAATTGAAAAAAATAACCTTTTTTCTTATTTATTCAATATTTATAATAATAAAAAATAACAAAATCATCAATTTATATATTTGTTTTAGTGAATTATTGGAAGAAAAAAACCTTAATTTTATCTAAAATAGCGTTTTTTAAATATTTTTTGATTTTATTTGGCTATATTTACATTATGCTATTCACCATGTGCTCCATAAACCATTAGTAATTTTTGTTGAAATTCAGGAGCATGTGCAATCGGCAGACCTTCATAAGACGATTCTATATTAGGATCAGCACCTTTTGAGAGTAATAATTCTAAACAAGTAGGTTTAGCGTTAAATAACGGTACCCTTCCCCAAAAATTAACCCCATCTATATCGGCACCTTCGTCAATAAGCGCGCAAAGTGCATAAGGATTTCCAATATTTGCGGCAAAGGTAAGAAGAGGATCTTGTGCATTTATAGATTCCAAATAAGATTCTAAATAATAATTATAAAAATAAAATTCAAATTCATAGGCAATATTTATATCATGAGTAATATTTATACCATGAGGTGCTGTCTCTATGATTTTTTTTAATAATTTAGGTAATAATTTAGGTGACAATTCTTCTATTGGAGCATTAATATTAAAGCCACTGTCTTTTGCAAGTTTTATAATTTCTAAACAATCCTGATATTGATTGTCATGACAATATTTTTCTTTAAGTTCTTCATAAGAAGTTTTTTGAACTTTTTCTATTGATTGTCCTATACTTATTGGTTTTACGTATTCCATACCGTGCAACAATGCTATGTTGCTGCCTAAAAGTATTACTAAAATAAGCGTGCTTTTTTTCATAAAACTCCTATTATAAAAAAAGTTTAAAAATTATATATTTTGAGTGATATTGAGTTTATGAAAAAATATATAGAGATATTTATTGTGTCAATGTCTGTTAATTTTTTAAAATTTAATAACTTATAAATTGCTAAATTTTTACAAAATAGTTTTGTTGCTCCATCTAGGAAAATTTTTATTTTCTTTGCTGTTTGTTAAAACACGAATTTTGCCACTATTGCAATTCAAAACTGCAAGTTGAGAAATTTTTGGTCCTTTTTCTTGTGCAACCTCATAAGCAAAAGCTACAAAGTTGCCACAGTCAGAAAAAGATGGTTCATGTTTATTCCCAGAAGTAAATGTTAATTGCCTTTCTTGTACTGTGTTAAAATTATCTAAACTTAAAGAAAATATTTGAAAAGTGTCATTTACTGGGCGAGTATAAACAATGCTATTATTTTTTTGACAATAAGATGGTGCAGCACAATAGCCACGACCATTTGTTAATCTTTTTGTACATCCATTTTTGCGGTCTAAATAATAAATTTGTGGTCTAGAATTTTCAAAATCTGAACAAAAAATAACATCACCATTTTCTAATAAACATGGTGAACTATTATTACCTTTATTATTTGTTAATTTTGTATATTTGTGATTTTTCGTATTTTTAGTTTTGTCTTGGTCGTATAAATAAAGTTCTGAATTTTTGCCTCCGGATAAACACAAAACAGCTTTTTTTCCATCTTGGGAGAAAGATGGTTGCATATTCAATCCATCATAAGAACAAATTACTTTATGATTTCTTGTAGCTAAATTTACTGACATTAATCTATTGTTAGTTTTTGTAAGTTGAGAATAAAAAATTACTGGTGCTTGTGTGTGCCAACAAGGTGCTATATTTATTGCTGGTGAATGCACAATTGTTTTTGAAGTATTACATGCATAATCTGAAATGCATATAACTTTGTGTTTAGGTGATAAAGTTTTGCTATAAACAAGGGAATTTAAACAAATACTTTTTTCGCCGGTTAAATTTGGTAAAAGTTGATCAGAAATAAAATGACAATCTAATGCAATTCTTTTATCTAAAACTTCAAAATTATTTTGAAAAATTATTTTATCTGAACTGATGTCTTTTGCTTTTACTTTTATTTTATTGTCGGGAAGCTCTGTCAGATATACACATAAACTAAAATCTTTATTAAACAATTTTTTTTCAGTTTTAGAATCTAATTCTTTATCGGTCTTTTTAAGGTCTACTTCTAATTGATCTGGAAACTCCAAATCATATTTTATTATTTTGCCTATTTTTGCCAATCTTTGACTTTTGCCAACGAGAATTTCTTGACATCTTAATTTGCCATATTGTTGTATTGCATTAACTTGAAAAGCAATATTATCGTTATTATTATCTTGTGAAATTTCTGAACAAAATAAATTTTGTGAAAAAATAAAAATAAAAAAACATATAATTTTTTTTATATTAAATAACATGTTTTACTTTCTTAGATAATTAAAATTTTTATTATTGTCTAAATTCTATTGTAAACTTTTTACCCCACAAACATTCTTCGAATTCAAATCGTTTAGCTATACGTATTATACTTAAATCGTATATTAAAATATTTGATTTTTTAATAACTTCAAAATTTTCTATTTTTCCCTGAGAGTTTACTTGAAAACTTAAAGCGCATTCTGTTCCTTTTGGAATTCCAACAGGAGGTTTCCATAGCCGTTCAACTTCTTTTTGAATATGCTTTTGATAAATTATTAATTTTGGATCAGATTCTCCCATTAAATTGAAGCAAAGTTCTTCAGTTTGATCTTCTGGTTCGTCAGTGTCTTCGGATTCAGTGTTTATTTTTTGTTCAGATTCTTGCTCTAAATTTTCTGATTCTTTATTTGTTTCTTGTTTGCTTATTTCAGAGGCAGGTTCTTGTTTAGGCTTTTGTTCAAATTTTTGCTCAGGCATTTTTTCTTTTTCAATTTTAGACTCTTGTTTTTTTATTTCTTTTTCTTTTTTAATTTTTTTATTATTTATTTTGTGTTCTTTTAGTTCTCTGATATTACTTTTGATATTTTTTTGTAAATTATTTTTTGTCTGTTTTTTTGTTTCTTGTTTATGTTTTATTTTTTCTGAAATTTTATTTATTTTAACAGAATTATTTTTTGATATTTTTGCATTGACTGTCTTACTATTAGTGTTCATTGTTTTTAAATTGTTTTTTTGTTTAGAATTTTGTTTATTAATTTTTGTTTTATTATTTGAATTATTTTTTGTTTGCTTATTTGTTTTATTAACTTGCGTTTTTCTTATTTTTAACCAATCTGATGAACTTCTTGTTTTTGGATTTTTAAAATAAGCATGAGTTGGTTTTTTTGAATATATACCATATACAACGAATTTTTTATGTATTTTATTATCATTATTAAAATAAAAAACCGTTAGCAGTAAAAATGAATGTACTAAAAAAGATATTATAAAAAATTTTTTGCTTATTTTATTATTCATTTGTGTTTAAGCGGCTCGTGTGGACATGGCAACAAATTTTACTCCAGCCTGTTTTAATTCATCAACAACTTCTATAACCTTACCATAAGATAAACCTTCATCTGCTTTTATATAAACAGGAACATCTTCTCGTTGATTCATTGCTTTTTGTACAGATTTAACTAAAACCTCTTTTTCTATTGGATAACTATTAAAAAATATTTTTTCATCCTTACTTATTGTTACAACAAGTTCTTGTTGATTTCCAACTTCTTTGCTATTGCCATGTGGTAAATCAACTTTTATTCCATTCTGTACCATCGGCGCTGTAACCATAAAAATAACTAATAAAGTTAATGCTGTATCAATTAATGGTGTTAATGTTATTTCTGGTATTTTCGCTACATAAGATCTTTTTCTTGTTCTTTTTGGCACAAATGCCCCCTTATTTTACAAATTTTTGTTTTATTATATTTAAAAATTTATCTGCTATATGATTCAATTGTAAATCTATTTTAGATAGTTGATTTGAAAAATAATGGAAGGCTATTAAGGCAAGAATAGCAACCATTATTCCTGCAAGTGTTGTTAACAATGCTTCTGCTATACCAGGAGCAACAACTGCGATATCAGCGGATTTTTCTTGACTTATACTTACAAAAGAATGAATTAAGCCCCATACAGTTCCAAATAATCCAACTAATGGTGAAACGCTTGCGCTTGTACCAAGAATTGGAAGATAAATTTCACCTTCTTTTACTAATTGATCAACAGATTGCACAACTAATAAATCTAAATATTCAAAATCTTGTACATTTAATTGAGGCTTATTTTCTAGCATAATTTTTAGTTCAGTTAAATTTTGAATTAAAAATTTCCCTCCAAAGGAATCTTTATATTCTTTTCCAATATTTATAAGTTCGTTAAAATCGTGTGTTTTTTTTATTTGTTCATACATTTTTGATAATTGATTTTTTTGAAATCTCAAGGTTATAATCTTAAATGCTATTATTGCACAACAAACAGTAGATAAAATAAACAATGCAAGTAGTATGAGTTTTGTTATAAAGTCTGATTGTGCAATTAACTGGCCGGCAGGAGAGTTAAAAAAAAAGTTAAACATAATTTTTCCTTTTTTAATTATATATAAAAAATTTCAATTTTCTTAAAGTATAAATAAAAAATGAATCTTTTTACAAATTATAAAAAAACTTGAAAATATAAATATAAAAAACTTATTCTGTATCAGCGTCTTATTGTTTTTTTAAAAAAAATAGGAGAAAAATATGAATAGATGCTTTTGGTCAAAGTTATTAATGAGCTTTTTTGCTTTATTAATAACAAATAATTTTTTATTTTCGCAGGATAGTGAACAAAAAGAAGAGGGTGCACCAGTAAATTTTGAAATAATTAAAGCAGAATATGGTGTTTTTAGCGATAAACCTGAGATTTATACAAATGATAAAGTAGTTTTATTAAACACAAAATTTAACAAGTATCTTTCTAGTATTGGTGACGCAAATTATTCTAAAAATGATAAATGGCAAGATGATAATTTAACTAATATGATTGTGCAGAAAGTTGATAACCCTGTTGATATTACTGCTTTGAAAAGTGGCGGTTCAATTTTTATTAAATCTATTAATGATTCTTATTTGTACATAAAAGCTTGGGGCTTATTTAGGGATGTTTCTTTTGGTAACGAAATGGGGACTAAAGCACAATGGACTATTTATAAGAAAACAGGAGGTGAACCAAGAGCTACAGGTGAGAATATCAATAATGGAGATGAAGTTTATTTTAAATCAAATTTTGAACAAACAAATGATAGGTATCTTTATAGTTGGTTTGCTGAAAAGGCATTATCGGATCCTAATTGGAGAGATCAGCAGGCTGTTTGGAAAATTTCAAAGGCTGTTAAAGGTGAAGGAGCTATAGATGTTACGGATAGAGTAAAAAATTTTATTAATGCAGGAAGAGCTTTTAAAAGCAGTAATGAATTTTTTACAGATCCAGCTCCGGATGTTGCAAAATGGTTAAAAATTTCTTATAGAGTATCTGGCGAAGAAAAAATTAAATGGTTTTTTCAAGGAACAGATGTTAAATTTCCTGAACTTAAAAGGGCAGTTATTCCAACAAAAATTGAAATAGTTAGCACTGAGGGTACGGTTGTTGATATAAAAAGTGCTAAGTATGGTGTATTTGATGAGAAACCAGAAATTTGGTTTGGTGACAAAATTTCTTTAACAAATAAAAAAGCTAATAAATGTATTTCTAGATTAGAAGGTGATAAGGTAAAATATGCTGCATCATGGCAGGGTGATATTGGTGCTGCTCTTTATTTGCGTTTGGCTGCCAATGTAAATAAAATTGCTTCAATAAAAAATAAAGATACAGTGTTAATTGAATCATCTGCTAAAAGTTTTTTATCTATTGGCTCTGGTTGGAGAGAGTTAATTTTTTCTGGTTCGACAGGTGATATTGCTCAATGGATATTATTAAAAAGAGGAAGTGGTGCACAAGATACTATTAATGACAATGATGAAGTGTTGATTCAAAGTAAAGCCCAACCATCTCAATATCTATTTACTTATTTTAATCAATTTCCTGTACATGATAATCAACCATCAGATGAGCAATCCATTTATATTATTAAAAAAAGTGTTGAAGGCGCTGGTTTTGTTGATGTAACTGATAAATTAAGAGATTTAATGACTAGCGGAAAGAGGATTAAAATTTCTGATGTTGTTTCAGATGTTTCAGATCCTGCCGTAGGATTTACTAAATATTTAAAAATAGAATACTCATTTGCAGGTAAAGATTTTACCAAATGGATTAATGTAAGCGTAGAAAAAACTATAGATTTAGGTGCACCAACTGGATTTACGAAAGTTTCTGAGCCATTATTAGAAGTTTCTTTAGGTTTAACAAAAAATGGCGACATGGATATTTGGGGAATTCATGCTTTAGGTGCAATTTATAGATGGAACTGGACAAATAATACATGGCAGGAAATAGATTCAAAGATAGTAGGAAAAGCTAAACACATTGCTAATTGTAAATCGAGTGGTGTTGTTTTTTGTGTTAATGCAGATAAAAATATTTTTAAATTTGAAGAAGATAGTTGGATTCGTGTAAAAGGTAAGTTAGGTAAAATTGCAGTTGGAGATTCAGGTTCTATTTGGGGAATTTTAAATGGAGCAATTTATAAAGCAACAGATCCTGCTGCACCAGTTTCTGATGATATTGTAGATATTAAATGGCAAAGTGTTAGTTTGGTAGGAGCAGGAGCTAAAGCTGAAGAAATTGCGGTTGGTTCAGACAGTTCTGTTTGGTATTTAACAGACAAAAATAATCTGTATAGACGTGAAGGTAATTCTTGGGTTCTTATTAATAAGAAATTGAAAAAAATATTTGTAGGTGACAGCAAAAATGTTTGGGGAATAGATGAAGCAAACAATTTAGTTTTTTCATCGAACAATGGTAAAACTTGGCAAAATAAAGGCAAAAATTTTGTTTCTGGATCTGCTGATAATAAAAATAATGTTTGGTTGATAGCGTCTTTGGATATTGGTGGTGGTGTTTATACAAATGTTGATATTGCAAAAGAATCTGAAAAAATAAAACAAACTGTTGGAGCAAAAACTCAAATAGGAAAATTACAAATTTCGTTAGAGCAAGCCAAGAAAGATAATGATCAAGATTTGGTGCAAAGAATACAGGCTCAAATTGATAAGTTAAAACCTGCATTAAAAGAACGTCAGTTGCAAGACTTACAAAAAGAGCTTAGAAAAGCTCAAAAATTGGGAGATGAAAAGAAAATAGAAGAAGTAAAAAGACAAATTCAAGAATTAACAGGGATACAGGTAAAATCTGAAATAGAAAAATTAAAAGAAGAATATAATCTAGAAAGAGCAAAACCTGATTATAATGTAGATAAATTATTAAGATTAAAAAAACAAATTGCAAAATTAGAAGGAGACAGAGAAACTGTTTTTGACTCTAAATTAAAATCTGCTTTAGATCAGACTGCCTATCAAAATAAAATTAGTTCGTTAGAGGCTATTATTCAAACAGCTGGTGTATCACCAGAAAGAAGAAAGAAATATATTGATGCATTACAAGGGTTACTAAGTGCAACGGCTCCTGAAAATTTAGGTTACCTAAATACTCTTTTTGAAAAAGTAAAGACTGATACCAATTTTGCA
The DNA here is from genome assembly GCA_041650475.1 of Candidatus Babeliales bacterium. Classification (GTDB taxonomy): domain Bacteria; phylum Babelota; class Babeliae; order Babelales; family UASB340; genus JAIPGX01. Next base: position 29,601 of record JBAZLD010000014.1, read on the forward strand.
CAAGATGAAACTGTTAAAGATTCTTTAGATAGTATGAGTGAAAATATTGCTCGTTCGATAAAAATTGCGAAACTTGAAAGAGATGCTCAAAAAGCAAAACTTATTGGTGAAACAGAAACAGCAAAAAAGGTGGAAGAGCAGATTAAAAAATTAAAAGAAAGAATGCCAACTGGAGAACTTGAACGATTAAGAGATAAGTTAAGCAAAGAAGCTACAAAATCTGAACCAAATCTTAAAAAAATGAAAGAATTAAGGGCTAAAATCGATGAATTGCAAGGTAAAGAAGATAAGCAAACTACTCAAACCTTTCAGTCTGAAGTAGATAAAGCAAAAAATATTACAGCTTTTAATGAAAAGATAGAAAAGTTCAAAGAGTTATTATCTTTAGCTGCAAAGACAGAAGAAACAAGAGATATATATGTAGAAGCTTTGGCCGAAATTGTTGCATTTAGAACAGGTGATCAACTTGAAAAATTGCAAGAACTTTTGAAAATGGCAATGTATAACGAGACATTAATCAATAATAATGCTGAACGCAAAACAATATTGAGTGAATTATATGCTTCGAGTCAAACTACCGTCACAAGGTTAGAAGTAATAAAAGATCTTAAAATGTTACTTGATCAAGAAACATTTACACCAGAACAAAAGGAACTGTTTATAAAAGAAGTAAATTCTCTTTTTGATGATGCAGTTGTTATGGCGCAAGAAGAGTTAGATGCATTTATTGATTTTTTGAATGTGGCAATGAAATCACCTCATTTTGTCGCACAAAAAGAAGATGCACAAAAAATGTTGGATGCTTTGCAGGGTAAAGTTTCTGTTGCAGAACTTATAGATCTTCTTAATCAAAGATTTGTTCAAAAAAGTGATGTAAAAACAGAATATCATAAACAGTCATTTATAAATGCATTAAGATATTTAGCAGATCAGATTATAAATTCTAAAAAACAAGGTATAAGTGTAGGCGAAGCTGAAAACAATTTTATAGATCTTTTGACTAAAGTAAAAAATGATTATAGTTATCCTTTGACTTCTGAACAAAGAAAACAAATAGAAAATATTTCTAAAGATGTTACAACTGCAATCATAGTCAAGGAACCAACAAAAGAATCAGGGTTTGCTGAAAAATTAGATTATTTATATAAATTAGTCACAAAAGATACTTTTATAACGCCAGATAATATAAATAGTTATATGGGCAAACTTGCAGATCTTATTACTCAGGTAGACGCTGCTGGAGATATAGAGAAAAATAAATTTGCAGATATGTTGAATTTTATGCAATACATAAAAAATATTTCAGAAGTACAGAAAACTATTTTAAAACGATATTACAATAGAATAGTAACTCCTAAATCCTTAGAAGATCGTGTTAAAAAATTAATACTTCAGGCTACTGCTGCGATAGAATCTTCAGAAAGGGCTGCAAAGTTTATTATAAAATTACAAGAAAATCTTAATGAAATTGTTGCAAAAATAAATGAAGGTAAAGCTCCAGAAGGGTTACCTCAATTAATCACAACTTTAAAAACAATAAAAAATACTTCTGCTTTTAGTTTGCAAAAAAATCAGCTCGATGCCATTTTGGCTGCAATAGAAAAGAAGCAACCAGAAGTAAAGAAAGAAATAGAAAAAAAGAAAGCCGAAGAAACTAAGAAAGAAGAAGAGCAAAAAAGACCAGTAAAACTAAGAAAGCGTAGATAGATTTTAAATTATCCAACTTCGCATCATCTGTTTTGCTATAGCGTTGAAGACGGGTTGTGCGAAGTTGGGCAAAAAAAAGGGAGAATTTTTATGAAAAAAATATTATGGCTTTTTTTAGCGAGTTTGTTTATCTGCATAAATTTAGTAAAACCAAGAGAAAAAATATCTTTAAATATTCCTGAATTTCAGAATGAACTTAATTTAGCAGTTAATATGCAGCCTGGTTCCGAAAAAATTAAAAAATATGAACAATTAAGAGAACAGGCAATAAAGCTTGGCCAACAAAAATCTTTTATGGAAAGTTTACAAAAATGGGTTGACAATAGACAAAATAGTGAAGTTAAACCTTTATCTGATTTTATTAATTTTACTGCATATAATCCAGATTTTTCAAATTTTAGAGACAAATTGAAAAAATTGGCAGATAGAGCTAAACAATTTATTATTTATTCAGAAAAAATAGATAGATTGACTGCTATGATTAATAAAGCTCAACTTTCAACAGAAAAAAAAGAAAAATTTTTAACTAATAAAGATGTAGTTATAAAAGAAATGGGTGAATTATTTAAAGAAAGAGGTGGTAAATCTGCCGAAGAAATTACTAAATTGCAGGGACTGTTTAACGCGGCAAAATTTAGCAATCTTTTTGAAGATGCTAAAGATGTAAAACTTTTAGATTTTTGGATTAAAAATGTTTCTATTCAACCGAGTGTTGATGAAAGAGTTATTTATATCTGGCAAGAAATTCAATCTGGTGTAGCTTCTGAAAATAGCGAAGCCTTTTTTAAAAAATTAACATCTTTTTTAGAAGAAGTAGATGCTGCATATAGGGCTGGTAAATTAAAAATGGCATTTAATCTTTTGCCAAAAATTTTGAATGCAGTAGCTTATAGCAGTGCATTTACAAAGGTTCAACAAGATCAGGCTGCTAAATGGTTAAAAGAAGTTGAAGAGGCGATGAGGTCTAAAATTGGAGATGAAAAAATAACTTATGCCCAAAGATTAGATAAATTAACAGAATTAGTTTTAGAGCCAGATACTTTTTTAGATAATAATAAGCGTAATTATTTTTTTGAATATTTACAAAATCTTGTAGATACCAGAATGGTTGCAACGCTTGAAGAAATAGCAAAATTACAATCTTCGATATCTTTTGTTAAATGGAATGAATCTTTGGCTCCTGACCAAAAGGATAAACTTATTAATTTTTTTGAACTTTCGAAAACAGCTGCTTCTTATGTTGATATGGTAAATAAATTAATGATCGAATTAAGTAGGGTATCTCAAGATCCAGCTAAAAAAGAAGAATTTTTATCAAAAATTAATTCTTTAACAAATAGTTTTGTTGCGTCAAAAGTTGCAGATAAAAAACCTACGGGCCAGGATGAGATTATTAATCTTTTAAATTTTGCTAAAGCAAACCCCATTTTTAGTGACAAAGCAACAGCAGATAAAATTGATAAAATGATTTCTGATATTAAATCAGCCGTTCCAGGTAAAACTCCAGAAAAAGTAAAAGAAGAAAAAAAGAAAGAAGAGGCAAAACCGGTTCCAGCAAGACCTGGAAGAAGACGTAGGTAGATTTTTAATTTTAGGAGAAAAAATTTATGAAAAATTTTTTAAAAATAAGTTATTGTTTACTTTTATTTGTGTTTTTAACTACAAGTATACAAAAGAATTTATGGGCAGAAGCGATTAAATATAAAGAAACAATATTATTGCAGGCATCACCAGATGGAAGAAATGCACAAATAACATTAAGCGCAGCAGATAAAAGAGCTCAGATTAAATTAGCGTCAGTTATAGATGATAGTACAAAACTTCAATTAATAAAAGCAGATAATGTAAATAGCACAGAAGAAATAAAATACGGTGATATAGTATTGATAAAGCCAATATTAGCAGGATGGGAGGACTCATATTTTAAAGCGGCTGGAGGTTGGCAAACATGGACGATACCAGGAGAAGTTAGTAAAAACTTTGATATGAATAGATTTAAATGGAGAATAGTAAGCAATAAAAATTATAGTCCAGAGAATAAGGCAGGTCAGGTTGTTAACAGTGGGGATGTTGTTTATTTAAGATGTTTGGAACAATATTTTGGAAGAGAAATGCATCTTTGTTGGTTTAAAAATATGGGAATATTGGGACATACAACAGATACAGCTAATGATAATAATCAGTGTGATTGGAAGATAATAAAAGTGCAACCGGCTCCAGTGCCAGCACCTGTACCAACACCAACACCAACTCCTTCACCAGCGCCGGTACCCGTACAACCTGGAGTAGTTGCGGTAAAAATGTCTCAACCAGATAAATGGCAAGAATTATCAGAATTAAATAAAAGTATAATGACGTTTGAAGTCAAAGCGCCACATGATGCAATAATATTATTGGCTGCCGAAAAATTTGGATCTTTGACTGCAGGTGCAAATGTATATGAATTAATAATTGGAGGTTGGAATAATACATCAAGTACGATCAGGAAAAAATGGCAAGATAATAATACAAATCAAGGTGTAGCTGGTGGTTCACAATTAGATTCAAATAATTTGGTAAAATTTTGGATTTCATATAACAATGGTGAAATAAAAATTGGTAAGGGCGAAGTTGGACAAAATATAATATCGCAATGGACAGATCCAAATCCATATCCAAACATAAAATATTTTTCTTTAACAAATTGGGATGTTCCGGTTGAATATAAAAATTTGCAGATTTTGCCATTTAAAACATTGCCAGCTCCAGTTTTAAAAATTCCAAAAGATTTTGATTTACTTGAGGGCAATTTTATTAAAGTAGCTTTAGGTATTGGTGACAATGGGCAAACTGATATTTGGGCCATAAATCAAAAAAATGATGTATTCCAAGGCAAAATTACTCAATCCGAAGAAGGTATCGGTATGGGTGTGGTCAAAAAAAGTAAAGTTTCTTGGACAAGAAAATCTGGTAATGGCCTAGATGTAAAGGTTGGTTCAGATGGTACTGTTTGCACGTTAAGTAGTGCTGGGGATGCTTTTGAAGTTATAGATGGTAGCTGGAATAGATTAGGTTCTGAAAAATTTTCTCAAATTTCTGTTGGAAATAAAGATAATATTTGGGCATTAAAAGATTTTGATAAAAAACTTTTCAAGTTTAATAGAAATAGTGGACAATGGGAAGAAAAGGCAACAGGATATATATCAGTTTCAGTTGGAAATGATGGTGTGGTTTGGGCTATTGATGAAAAAGAAGGAAGAGCTTTTAGATTACAATCTGGTAGTGATAAATGGGAAGCAAGCCCAGGTTATGGTTTTACAAAAATTTTATGTGTAGACCAAAATAGTGTTTTAGTCTTATCTAAAGATAAGCAAGTTTGGATAAATGAAAAACCAACTGCAATTTTTGAAAATAATTATATCAAAGATTCTTGGTCTAAAATTTCTGATTTGGTATGTGAAGATTTTGCTTTTAATGGTTTGGGTGATATTGCAATTTTAACTGGACAAAAAACTGTTGATGGATTTCCTTTATATTTCAAAAAAGGAACAGGTTCTCCGGTTATTCCAATAAAAGAAGTTATAGCACCAGATAAAAACCCAGTTGAAGTTCTTGAAATGGCTAAGGCGAAACCAGAAGCAGAAAAACTGGATTTTTATCAAAAAGTAGTAGATTGGGCAAAAGATAATAAAAAGAAATTTGATTCTTCAGAGCAGCAGAGTTTTGTATGGAATCATCTTTTTCCATTGTATAGTTCTAAAAAGGATCTTCCAAAAGAAAATACAGATCTTGCTAAGTTATTGAAAATTTTACAAGAAGCAAAAGATTATGAACCAATGGTAGGAGCCTATGCATATATAGTTCAATCAGTAATGATAGATAGATTGAAAGAAAAAGGTGTAACTCCAGTAAAAACAATAATTCCTGAGACTGCAAGATTTGAAGATCTTTTAAAAAATGCAGAACAAAAGAAAGGTTTGTCAGAAAAAATTGTTTATTACAATAATATTGTAAGCTGGGCAAAGGCTTTTAATAAAAAATTTACACCAGAGGAACAAAATGTATTTGTTTGGAGCCATTTGTATCCATTGTACTTGAACGTTGATAAAGAAACTGATGCGAATAAGAAAAAGACTTTACAACAAAACTTATTACAGCTTTTAGTAAATGCAAAAGATTATGAATCACTTGTTGGTATTTTTAGAATTGCATTAGAGTCAAGTATGATTCAACCATTAAAAAATGCAGGAGTAACTCTTCCTGGAAAACCATCACCATCACCAGCACCAACCCCTACTCCAGCACCTACTCCGGTTCCTACTCCAGAAAGAGGACGTAGACGTTCAGAACCTACACCAACCCCAACTCCACGTAGAGTTCCTAGAAGAAGATAAAAAAACTAAGCTTAAAAAATAAAGGGTCCAAAAAATTGGGCCCTTTATTTTTTTTATTCAAAAATTTTATTTTTAAAAAATTATTTTAATGATATAAAAATAATAGTTTTTGTAATTTTTATATCATGATTTTTTTAAAGGGAGAATATTTTTTATGATAAAGTTTTTTAAAAATAATTTTAAATTATCTTTTTTTGCTATTTTAGCAATATTTATGCAAATAAGTTTGTTTGCACAAGACGAAATTAAATACGGAGCAAAAATAAGACTTCAAGCAGTGGATGATGGACAATATGTGCAAGTAAATTTGGGAACAAGCCAAGCACAAATAAGTTTATCAAAAGATAAAAATGAGAGTACAGAACTAATATTGGTAAAAGCTAATGCTCAAAGATATAGAGGTGCTATAAAATATGGAGATGAAGTTTTAATAAAATCACCAAAATTTGAGGATACCTATTTTAAGGCCGTTGCTGTCTGGAAAACGTGGACATGGTCCGGTCAAGTTTCTAAAAATTTAGATATGGAAAGATACAAATGGGTGATATTAGATATAAAGGATACAACTAAAAATTTAGCAATTGTAAAAACAGGTGAAGTTTTGCATCTAAAAATTTTATCAAAAGTTTATATGAGTAGTAAAGATAATCTTTTAAGTTGTACAACAGATGTAAAAGAAAAAGTAAATTGGAAAATAGAAAAGGTACCTCTAGTATCTAGAGTTCCTGCAAGAAGATAAGAGCTAATTTTTTTAATACGAATTTGATATTTAAAAGGGTTCAATTTTTTGGGCCCTTTTTTATTTAAAAATTCAAAATCTTTATTTTTAAATAAATATTTTAATAACATTTTTAAGTAAACTAAAAATTCTATATCACCTGCTTTTTGAGGAAAGAATTTATGAAATTTTTAAAAATAAGTTTTTGTTTATTGTTATTTATGTTTCTGGGGATTTGTGAACAGGGCAAATTATCTGGAGCAATTTCTTATGGAGAAAAAGTAAGGATAAGTTCAGAGAATGGTAAATATTTGCAAGAACAAGCAGGGCGAGGTTTAAGTTTTGGAGATGCAGAAGGAACAGAATCAGAGTTTGTCATAGAAAAAAAAGGAGGTGGCTCTGGGGATGTAAATTATAACGATGTAATATTTATAAGATGTGCTTCAGATGATTCATATTTAAAGGCGGAACTTGGTTTTTCTACGCAGCATTGGTCAGGGGAAAATAAAGAAAATATAGATAGATATTGGTGGAAAATAGTAGGGCCCAAAGGAGAAGCAAGATCAGGGCCTGTTCCGGAAAATCAAAATATAAGTGTAGAATTAGATAAAGTTAAGTATTGGGGACAAACAATGTATTTGTGTGCTGAAGATGTAACTAAAGCAATGCATACATCAGACAAAAATACTCCAAATAAAAAAATTATTTTTACACTAAAAAAAGTGC
>JBAZLD010000015.1:0-32851 GCA_041650475.1 Candidatus Babeliales bacterium
GAATATTTAGATGCAAGCACATTAATAAGCATCATCGGCAATTGTATAATTGCACCAGCAAAAATAACAGGAATAACACCAGATGGATTTATTTTTAATGGTATATAAGAACTTTGCCCACCATAAACCTTATTTCCCACAACTCTTTTAGCATATTGTACAGGGACTCTTCTTTCACCTCTTTCCAAAAATACAACACACATAATTATAACAACGGTAACTATTGCTAATAATACAGCAATTAGAGGATCCGTTTGCCCCATTTGCAAATTATTTATCAATTTAATTATACCACCAGGTAAACCAACCACTATTCCCGCAAAAATTATCATTGAGCTACCATTACCTATCCCATGAGCATTAATTTGTTCTCCAAGCCACATTATAAACATAGCCCCGACGCTAAAAATTAACACTGAAGTCAATCTAAAACCCCATCCAGGATTCATTACTATGCCAGGCTGACTTGCAACAAGAGCGGAAATACCAAATCCTTGAATTATGCTTAATCCAAAAGCTAAATATCGCGTATATTGATTTATGACTTTACGCCCATATTCACCTTCTTTTGCTAATTGTTCCAAGGTTGGAACCATGACAGTAAGCAATTGCATCATAATAGATGCATTAATATAAGGAATCATACCTAATGCAAAAATAGAAAAATTCCTTAAAGCTCCACCAGAAAAAAGATCCAAATAAGAAATTAAACCACCCGTAAAACCCGAGCTCAATAAACCACTCAAAGCATTGGTATTTATTCCAGGTAGTGGTACATGAGCCCCAAATCTATAAACAGCCATTACCGCAAGAGTAAAAGCCAGTTTTTTTCTTAAATCAGCAACAAAAAAAATATTCTTAAAATTGCTAAATTGTACTATCACCTTTAATCTCCTTGTTCAACTTGAATTACCTCGGCTTTTCCTCCCACTTTTTGAATAGCATCCATTGCTGACTTACTAAATAAATCAGCTTTAACTGTTAATTTTTTAGATAAATGGCCGTTACCCAATATTTTTACTAAAAAATTTCTTTTTCCCTTTATTAGATTTTTTTCAAATAAAACTTTTTTATCTACTATTTGACCATTATCAAATTTTGATTCTAAATCTCTTAAATTTATTATTACAATTTCTTTTTTAAATGCATTAACAAAACCCCTTTTTGGCAACCGTCTAGTTAACGGCATCTGACCGCCTTCAAAAAAAGGAGTCAATTCTCCAGCAGCACCAGTTCTAGCTTTTTGCCCTTTATGTCCACGTCCAGAAGTACCACCTTTATCTCCGCCTCTACCTATACGTTTTCTTTTTTTAGATGTAGATTCCAAATTATTAAGCTGCAACATTTTGAACCTCTTCATTATTGTTTAACTTGTTTGTAACGTCTCTACCTACAATTTCACTTAATGATTTACCACGCATTTTAGACAATTGTGCGGCTGTTTTCATTTTTTTTAAAGCTTTTACTGTTGCTTTAACAACGTTTTGCGGATTTGAAGATCCAAGAGATTTTGCCAAAATATCTTTAACACCGGCAGCATCCATTATCGCTCTTACAGCTCCACCGGCTATTACACCAGTACCCAAACAAGCAGATCGCAATAAAACATGACTAGAACCATGCTTGGCTTTGATAGTAAATGGTATTGTAGTTTTATACATTGGCACTTGAAACATATTTTTTTTTGCTTTTTTTAAAGCTTTAGCAATAGCAGCAGAAACTTCTCTACTTTTTCCTAATGCAAATCCAACTTTTCCATTTCTATCTCCAACTACAACAAGAGCTGAAAAAGCAAACCTTCTTCCCCCTTTTATTACTTTGGCAACACGTCTTACATTCAAAACAGTTTCAACGTATTCTTCCGTAGGCATTAATTCTTTTTTAACTTTTGCTTGGGCCATACAAATCTTTCTTAATTAAAAATTTAAATTTTCTAATTTTCTAAATTTATTTTTTTCAAAATTGTAATCCACTTTCACGTAAACCTTCAGCTAATGCACGAACTCTTCCATGATAAAGATATCTTCCCCTATCAAAAAAAACTTTATCAATAGATTTACTTAAGGCAATTTTACCAAGTTCTATGCCAACTTTTTTTGCTATTTCTTTTTTGTCTGTTTTTTTATCTTTTGTAGTCAAATTAAGAGAAGAAAAACTTGCTATAGTATTTTGCGTGTTATCATCAATAATTTGAGCATACATATTTTTTAAACTTCTAAAAACACAAATTCTAAGTTTTAACCCACGACTATTTTGACTGCCTTTAATTCTATGAACTCTTCTTATCGTTCTTTGTTGTATTTTTTTTTGTGTTTTTTTCTGAATACTCACTTTAAATGCCTTTCCATATTCAATAATTTAAATTTAATAATTAACTAGAAGCTTTAGTTTTTCCGGCTTTGCGAATTAATACCTGACCTTCTATCATAATTCCAGTACCTTTATAAGGTTCAGGCGGTCTAAACGATCTAACTATATCACAAACATTACCAAGTAAAAATTTATCAGAAGATTTAAAAATTAAATTTTGTCCAGTTTTATCAACATCTACTGTAACACCAACTGGCAATTCATAATCAATTTTATGACTATAACCCAAAATAAATGTAAGTTTTTTTCCTAATAATTGAGCTTTATAACCAAGTCCAACTATTTTTACATTTTTTTCAAAACCAGACTGAACACCAATAATTTTATTGGCAATTAATGCTCTGTGTAAACCCCAAAGCATTCTGTTTTCTCTATTGTTTTCTGATATAGATAAGGTTAAAAAACCATTTTCTAAAATAACATTTACTTCTTCTGGTAATTCGTGAATAAATTCAGCTTTAGGTCCCTTTAAAAAAATTTTTTTGCCTTTAATTTCCACTTTAGCCGTTGAAACTTCTATAGGTTTTCTTCCAATTTTAGACATATCAAATCCTTACCACACGTGACAAATAACTTCTCCGCCAACAGATAATTGTTTAGCTTGTCGATCTGTTATTATACCCTTGTTAGTACTTAAAATAGAAACACCCAAACCACCTACAACTGATGTCATATTTCTTATACCTTCATAATAACGGCGACCTGGTTTACTAATTCTTTTTATTTCATTAATAGCTGGTTCACCATCAACATATTTTAAATGAACAATCAAGCACAATTTTCCATTTTCATCTTCAATTTTTTCAAAATCGCGAATAAAGCCTTCGTTTTTTAAAACTTGAGCAATACTAAATTTTTCTTTTGAATAAAAAACAATTACCCTGCGCTTACCAACCAATAAAGCATTACGAATGCTAGTTAAAAAATTACCTAATACATCAATCGACATTATTTTGTCCTTCCAATATTACCAGCTTGTCTTTTTTACCCCAGGAAGAATACCTTCTAACGCAAATTTTCTAAAACAGAGTCTACATAAGAAAAAATCTCTCATAAATCCACGAGGTCTTCCGCACAGTTTACATCTGTTTCTTAATCTTGTAGAAAATTTTGGAGTTCTATTTGCTTTTTCAATTAATGCTTTCTTTGCCATAAATATAGCCTCTTTAAATATTCCTAATTTTTAAATGGCATATTAAAGTCTTTTAAAAGAGCTTTTGCATGCTCATCAAGCTTTGCCGTAGTTTGTATTGTTATATTTAAACCTCTTACTTTGTCGACCTTATCATAATCGACTTCAGGAAAAATCATCCAATCCTTAATTCCTAAATTTAAATTTCCATTTCCATCAAATTTTGAATTAATTCCATGAAAATCTTTAACGTTAGGAATAGAAATATTAATAAGTTTATCTAAAAAATCATACATTTTAATTCCACGTAAAGTTACCATAACTCCAATTGGAACACCTTCTCTTAATTTAAAACCTGCTATTGATTTTTTAGCATAAGTCTTAACTGCAGCCTGACCTGCAATTTGACTTATTATTTCTTTTATTCCATCTAAAATTTTTCCATCACTAACAGCATCCTTTACACCTATATTCAAAACAATTTTGGATACTTTAGGAACTTGCATTACATTCTTTAATTGTAATTTTTTTTGCAAATTTGGAACAATTTCTTTTTTATACAATTCTTCTAATCGTGATTTCATAAAGCAACCTTAATGCTAAAAACTTTCTTTGCATTTGTGACAAATTCTAGCCTTTTTTTGTTTTTCATCATTCAAAAACTTAATTTGTACTCTACAAGCTTTTTTACACGAAGAACAAATAGGCATTACTTTGCAAAGAGGAAGATAATTTTCTTCTTTTACAATTTTACTGGTTTGACCAGTTTTTTTCGCTTTTACATGACGTGAAACTACTGCAACCCCCTTTACTAAAACTTTATCAGTTTTAGTATCAATATCTATAACACTACCCTGCTTACCTTTATCTTTACCAGATATAACAAGCACAGTATCATTCTTTTTTACCCTACTTAACATATTCTATTACCCATTTTCATTGTTTATTTTTCACAAAACTTCAGGTGCCAAAGAAATTATCTTCGCGAAACCTTCGCCTCTTAATTCTCTAGCAATAGGACCAAATATACGAGTCCCAACCGGTTGCTTTTCCTTATCAATTACAACCGCTGCATTTTCATCAAACCTTATATAACTGCCATCATTTCTACGAGTTTCTTTTTTTGTTCTAACTATAACAGCATCTAAAACATCACCCTTTTTAACTGTTCCCCCAGGAATAGCCTTTTTAACAGAAACTTTTACAATATCTCCAAGATAGGCATATCTTTTATCCGTACTTCCTGTAACTTGTATTACCATTAATTTTTTTGCACCTGAGTTATCTGCTACTTCTAAATAAGTTTGTTTCTGAATCATCGCTTATTCCTTATTAAACAGATTTTTTTGTAATTGATTTCAAAACCATATGCTTAGTTTTGGAAATAGGTCTACTTTCAATTATTTCAACCAAATCACCAATCTTAGCATCATTATTTTGGTCATGTACTTTATACTTTTTTGAACGAGTAACAGTTTTATGAATAACAGGATGTTCAAAAGTTCTATTTACACTAACCACAATGGTCTTATCCATTTTATCAGAAACAACTTTTCCTAAAAGAATTTTTTCACTTTTCACCATTTTACATCCATCCTTAAAAACTATTTCTTTCTTTTCTGATTCAAAACGGTCAAACATCTAGCAATATTGATTCGTATTTTTTTTAATTGAGAATAATCTTTAGCTTGACCAACAGCTAAATTTAACTTCAAATTAAAAATATCTTTTTTAAATTGATCAACTTCTTTTAATAATGAACCAGCATCCATTTTTCTTATTTCATCTATATTCATAATAATCACATCATTTGCTAATAAACTTAGTTCTCATCGGAAGCTTATAAGAAGCAGAAGTTAAAACTTCTTTGGCAACATCAGCTTCAAGCCCCTTAATCTCAAATAAAACTTTGCCACGTTTTACAACACAAACCCAAAATTCTGGATTACCTTTACCTTTACCCATACGAGTTTCAGCCGGTTTTTTTGTTACAGGCTTATCTGGAAAAACTCTTAAAAAGAGTTCTCCAACTTTTTTTAATTTTCTACTGATAGTAATTCTGGCTGATTCTATTTGTCTTGCCGTTAACCAACCAGGTTCAATTGCCTGTAATCCGAATTCCCCAAAAGTAACCATGCTTGCACCCTTTTTTGCATGTCCTCTCATGGAACCTCTTTGAACTTTTCTGTACTTAGTCTTCTTCGGCATTAACATAGTTCAATCTTTCTGATAACTACTTTTTAATTTAAAATTCACCATTACAAATCCATACTTTAACACCAATCATTCCATAAGTAGTTTTTGCTTCAGCTAAAGCAAAACCAACATTGGAACGTAAAGTATGTAATGGTACTGATCCAAGTCTTAACCACTCGCTACGCGCAATTTCTGCGCCACCCAGCCTACCAGAACAACAAATTTTTATGCCTTTAGCACCTGAATTCATTGTAGTATAACCTGCACGCTTCATTGCTCTTTTAAAACTAACTCTTTTTTCTAATTGTTCAGCTATACTTTTTGCAACTAATGTTGCATTTAAATCTTGATTTTTTACTTCTTGAACAGACACATCTACATTTTTTTTAAATTTAGCAAAAAAATCACTTTTCAATCTATCTATTCCAGCGCCTTTTTTTCCTATGATAAAACCAGGATGTGCAGAAAAAATAATAATTTTTACATTATCTGCAGCTTTTTCTATAACTATTTTTGCAACATCAATATAATTTAATTGGTTCTTTAAGAATTTTCTAATATGCAAATCTTCTAACAAATCTTTTCCATAAGATTTTTTAGAAAACCAATGAGCTTGCCAATCTTCAAAAACTCCTAATCTAAAACCTAAAGGATGAACTTTCTGACCCACTTAAACACCTCTAAAAATTAGCTCTATTAATATTAACATAAACATATAACAATTAATTTTTTATTTATCTAATATTTATTTAGATAATCTTTTTGTTAATTCAACCTGTATGTGACTTAATCTTTTTCTTTGTATATTTGCACGTCCCATCGCACCAGGTTTAAAATATCTTATAATTGGTCCTTGATCCACTCTTATGTCTTTAATAACTAAATCTTCCATAGAAGATATATCTGTTTGTGTATTTTTTCCATTAGAATATGCGGAAAAAATAGTTTTAATTAAAGGTCTTACCCTTCTAATTTCACAATTCTGCAACCAAGCTAAAGCTCGATTAACAGAATAACCTCTGATCACATCAACAAAAGGTCTCAATTTATATGGAGAAATACGTATATATTTACTTTTAGCTTTTATCGTTTTTTCAGACATTTTTTAGCCTTTTTAAAATTGTCTTAATAATTTAATTACTTTTCTGGTGCAGCAGTAGTTCCAGTTTTACGCTGACCACTATGCATTCTAAATGTTCTTGTTGGAGCAAATTCTCCTAAATAATGCCCAACCATGTTTTCTGTAATCAAAACGGAAACAAATTTTCTTCCATCATGAATCGCTATTGTCTGTCCTACAAAATCAGGAGTAATCATACTCCCTCTTTTCCAGGTTTTTATTACTTTTCTTTGACCTGATGTTTTTACCTCTTCTATTTTTTTTAATAAAGATGGATCAACAAAAGGTCCTTTGCTTAATGATCTGGTCATATTATACCTTTTTATTTACGTCTTTTCAAAATTGCAAAACTCTTACGTTTTCTAGTTCTTGCACCTTTAGTACATTTACCCCAAGGTGTTACTGGATGAGATCCAGACTTAGATCTTCCTTCACCACCCCCATGAGGATGATCAATAGGGTTCATAGCCATACCTCTAACTGTAGGTCTGATCCCCATACGTCTTGTTCTTCCAGCTTTTCCTATTGTAACGTTTTTCCAATCAGCGTTAGATAAAGATCCAACCGTTGCCCTATTATCTAAACCAACTGTCCGAGTTTCGCCAGAAGGCATTTTTAATATGGCAAGATCACCTTCTTTAGCCAATAACTGAACAGCACATCCAGCACTTCTTGCAAATTTACCTCCACGACCAGGAGAAATTTCTACATTATGAATAAAAAAACCAACAGGAATTTTTCTTATAGGTAAACAATTGCCAACTCTAGGCTCAGCTTTGCTGCCCGAAAGAATTGCATCACCTATATTCAATCCATCCGGTTTAAGAATATAACCTTTTGCTCCATTTTTATAAAAAATCAAGGCAATAAAAACATTTCTGTTTGGATCATATTCAAAAGCTTCCACTTGACCAGGAATATCTACTTGAGATCTTTTAAAATCTATAATTCTATATTTTCTTTTTGCTCCTCCTCCACGATGTCTTACTGTAATACGACCATACGCATTACGTCCACCAGAACTACTAAGAGGAAGAACTAAACTTTTTTCTGGATTTTTTTTAGTTACATCTTCAAAAGAGAGAAATTGTTGAGTTCTTAATGAAGAATTTCTTGGTTTTCTATTTATTATAGCCATTCTATTTTCCTTCTAAATTCATCTCTTTTTTATCTATGATCTCATCGTGAGATGTAACACCCATTGTCTCAAAATTACCAGGCAAATCTATCTTGTAACCTTCTTTTAAAAAGACAATTGCCTTTTTCGTATCAGGAGATTGAAAAGACATTCTTGCAAAAACTCTTTTTTTTCCAGGACAAGAAATAACCCGAACTTTATCAACTTTAACATCCCAAATTTTTTCAACGGCCTCTTTAATCATTATTTTATTAGCTTCTTTATGAACTTGAAATGTTATTTGTTTTAATTTCCTAAACAGATCAACTGTTTTAGGAGTTATTATTCTTTTTTTTATAATATCGTAAGCACTTAATTTCATTTTAGTCCCACTCAATTCCACGTTGCAATCATATTTTTAAACAAATTCAAATCTTTTTTCAAAAATATCCAACAATCATTTTTAGTTAAATTATAAGCATCAGCTTGATCAAAACTAAGCACACTAACGTTTGGAATATTTCTAAAAGACATCCAATTAGACTCATCTACAAAAGGCAAAAATAGCAAAACTTTTTTATTATGCTTATTCATCTTTTTTAATGCATCAAATGCACCTTTTGTACTTGGTTTATCAAAACTCAAATCTAAACAACATAATTTTTTATTTTCTAAAAAATCATGAAATATGTTATTTAAAACTAATTTTGTTTGTTTACGATTGATAGACAAGATTCTTGTACGAGGTTGTGGTCCAAAAATTACACCACCTTTTCTCCATAACGGAGATCGCAAAGTTCCTGCTCTTGCTCGACCAGTACCCTTTTGCTTCCATGGTTTTTTTCTTGAAAAATTAACTTCACCTCTATCTTTGCAACCAACAGTCCCTTGTCGCCAATTTAATAACAAAGACTTTATTGCATAAGAAAATGTTATTAAACTCTCTTTTTTCTTTAAAATTTGTATATCATCAAAATTCAATTTTTCTTGTTCTTTTCCGCTAGAATTATAAATAGGTATCTGGTCCATAATCCTTATCCTTGCTTACAAATAGTTACCAAAGAAGCATTCTTTCCAGGAACAGCTCCCTTTACAAATAAACTACTATTTTCTTTATCTATATGAATAATTTTTAAACCCTGTACGGTAATTTTATCATTTCCTTTTTGTCCAGGAAGTTTTTTACCCTTTATAACCTCACCTTGAGTACGTAAACTACCTATAGCACCAGGTCTTCTGTGAAAATTTGAACCATGACTATCAGGGCCACCACCAAAACCCCAACGTTTTACAACGCCTTGATACCCTTGCCCTTTACTGGTTCCTGTAACCTTTACAATATCTTCCGTTTGCAAACCAAGACCATCAAAATTAATTTTTTGACCTAAAGTAAAATTTACGGAATCAGATACTTCAATTAAAACTTCACGCAAAAAACAAAAATACTTTTTTTTATTTTTTAACCAATCAACAGAAAATGATTTTTTTTTGTATCTATTTCTTAATATACCCAATTGCAATGCAGAATAACCCTCATTTTGAGTCGTTTTAATTTGAGTTACAAATAAATCTGCAATATCTATTACTGTAACAGGAAAAATTTTTCCATTAGGAGCAAAAATCTGGGTCATTCCCACTTTTTTACCTAAAACATTATTTAGCATAATTCAGCCTCTTGCTCATCATTTTGTTTTTTTATTTAATTTCAACATCGACGCCAGCTGAAATATTTAATTTCATTAAAGCTTCCATTGTTTGTTCAGAAGGGGAAACTATATCCAAAATGCGCTTATGAGTTGTCAATTCAAATTGTTCCCTTGACTTCTTATCAACATGAGGCGACCTTAAAACTGTAAAACATTTCCTGTGATTTGGGAGAGGAACAGGTCCTAAAACTTTGGACCCTGTTCTTTTCACCGTCAAAACAATCTGTTTTACTGCACTATCTAACAGCTGATAATCATAAGATTTCAATGTTAAACGTATTCTTTGTTTCTTCATTCAAAATAACCTAAAACAATTATTCTATTATTTCTGTAACAATACCTGCACCAACTGTTCTTCCACCCTCACGAACTGCAAATTTTAATTCTTTATCCATAGCAATTTTACTTACTAATTCTACAGTTACTGCAACTTCGTCACCTGGAACAACCATTTCTCTACCTTCAGGAAGAGTAATTGTTCCTGTAACATCAGTTGTTCTAAAATAGAACTGAGGTCTATACCCATTAAAGAATGGGGTATGACGTCCACCTTCTTCTTTTTTCAATGTAACAATTTGTGCTTTAAATTTTTTATGAGGAGTTATAGAACCAATTTTTGCTATTACCTGACCACGTTCTACTTCTTCTTTTTTTATACCACGAAGTAAAACACCAACATTATCACCAGGAATAGCTTCTTTTAATTCCTTATTGAACATTTCTATACCTGTAACGGTGCTTCGCTTGGTATCCGCAAAACCAACTATTTCTATTTCTTCACCAACTTTAAGAACACCTTGTCCAACACGACCTGTAACAACGGTTCCTCTACCAGAAATTGAAAACACATCCTCTATTGGCATCAAGAAAGGTTTTTCCGTATCTCTTTCAGGTGTTGGAATATACTCATCAACAGAACTCATTAATTTCATAATTGCTTGAGAGCCTATTTCTGTTTTATCACCTTCCAATGCCTTTAATGCTGAACCTCTGATAATAGGAATTTTGCTACCAGGAAAACCATAACTAGTTAACAATTCTCTAACTTCTTCTTCTACCAATTCAACTAAGCTTTCATCATCAACCATATCAACTTTATTCAAGAAAACAACAATAGACGGAACACCTACTTGACGAGCTAAAAGAATATGTTCTCTTGTTTGTGGCATAGGACCATCAGCCGCTGATACAACTAAAATGGCTCCATCCATTTGTGCTGCACCAGTTATCATATTTTTTACATAGTCAGCATGTCCAGGACAGTCAACATGTGCATAGTGACGTTTATCTGTTTCATATTCAACATGAGATACTGCAATAGTAATACCTCTAGCCTTTTCTTCTGGAGCATTATCAATTTGATCAAAAGCTTTAAAAGTAGCTTTTCCTTGTTCTGCTAAAACTTTTGTAATAGCAGCAGTTAATGTAGTCTTTCCATGATCAACGTGCCCGATTGTTCCAACGTTACAATGAGGCTTAGTTCTTTCAAATACACCTTTTGCCATTTTGTAAATCCTTCCTAGACAAACTATTTTTTAAACTATTTTTATAAACCATTTTATTTTTGCACTACAATTGCATCTTGAACATTTTTTGGAACTTCTCTATAAACTTCAAATTGCATTGTAGAGCTAGCACGACCTTTTGTCATAGAACGTAAATCAGTCGTATATCCAAACATTTCAGCTAAAGGAACTTCAGCTGTTATTACTTGAACACCTTTACGTTCCCCCATCCCTAAAATTCTACCACGCCTAGAATTCAAATCACCCATAACATCACCCATATGTTCTTCAGGAGTAACAACTTCTATTTTAAAGATAGGCTCCAAAAGAACTGGACTAGCTTTCTTCATTCCATCCTTAAAAGCCATTGACGCAGCAATTTTGAATGCTAATTCAGAAGAGTCAACTTCATGAAAAGAACCATCATAAACAGTTACTTTTATATCTTCTACTGGATAATTTGCAAGAACACCTGAAGTCAAAGCTTCTTTAACACCTTTTTCTATACCAGGTATATATTCTTTAGGAATTACACCACCAGTAATGCCATTTACAAATTCAAATCCCGCAGTCCTTGCTAAAGGTTCTAATTTTAACCAAACATGTCCATATTGACCTCTACCACCAGACTGTCTGATAAATTTACCTTCCGAATCAACTGCTTTTTGAATAGTTTCTTTATATGCTACTTGAGGTTTTCCAACAGAAGCCTCAACCTTATGCTCTCTTAATAAACGATCAACAATAATTTCCAAATGAAGTTCACCCATTCCTGAAATTACCGTTTGACCTGTATCATTATCAAATGTAAATCTAAAGGATGGATCTTCCTGCATTAATTTTCTTAAGGAGAGTGTCATTTTTTCATAATCACCACGCCCCTTAGGTTCAATAGCAACACTTACTACTGGTTCAGGAAAATCAATAGATTCTAATAATATAGGATGATCCTCATCACAAAGAGTATCACCAGTACCAACATCTTTTAATCCTACTAAAGCAATAATACTTCCAGCTTCAGCAAATTTTATTTCTTCTCTTTTATTAGCATGCATTTTTAAAAGACGACTAATTCTTTCTTTTTTACCTTTTGCAGCATTAAAAATATAAGAACCAGCTTCTAAAACACCAGAATAAACCCTAGCAAAAACTAAAGATCCTACAAAAGGATCATTCATAATTTTAAAAGCAAGAGCGGAAAAAGGCTCTTTAGAATCTGCATGTCTAATTTCCATTTTATCTGTTTCAGGATTTTTTCCTTCAACCGGTGGCACATCCAATGGAGATGGCAAATAATCAACAACAGCATCCAAAAGCAATTGGACACCTTTATTTTTAAAAGCGGAACCACAAAACATAGGTGTTAATTCTTGATTTAAAACACCTTTTCTTATTGCAGCTTTAACTTTTTCAATAGAAATTTCTTCTCCATTTAAAAATTTTTCAGCTAAATCATCATCAAAATCACATGCTTTTTCTATAATTTTTTCTTTTAATTCTTTAGCTTTTGCCTTGTATTCTTCAGGAATCTCAACTTTTTGCATTACAGTTCCCTGAGATTCTTCCTCAAAAAGAACCATTTGTTGATCTAATAAATTTATGATTCCCTTAAAATTTTCAGATTCGCCCACAGGTAATTGCATTGCAAGTGAATTGCCTCTTAATTTTGAATTAACTTCTTCTACAACTCCAAAATAATCAGCACCTATTCGATCTAATTTATTAACAAAGGCTATGCGTGGAACTTTATATTTATCTGCTTGCCTCCAAACTGTTTCAGATTGAGGCTCAACTCCTCCTACACCACAAAAAACAGCGACACAACCATCTAATACGCGCAAAGATCTTTCTACTTCAACTGTAAAATCAACGTGACCAGGAGTATCTATAAGATTAATTTGATGATCTTGCCAAAAACATGTAGTTGCTGCGGAAGTAATGGTAATTCCTCTTTCTTGTTCTTGCTCCATCCAATCCATTACAGCTGCTCCCTCATGAACTTCACCAATTTTATGAGAGACACCAGTATAAAAAAGAATACGCTCTGATACTGTAGTTTTTCCAGCGTCTATGTGAGCCATTATTCCTATATTTCTATAATTTTTTAATTTATTATCACCATTACTCATACTAAATTACCTTTATTAGCAACATTACCAAGCATAATGAGAGAAAGCTCTATTTGCTTCAGCCATTCTATGAACATCTAAACGTTTTTTTACAGCATTTCCTCTACCTTCTGCAGCTTCAAAAATTTCACTAGCTAATCTTTTTCCCATAGTCTTATCTGATCTTCCAGCCGCAGCATCTATAAGCCATCTCAAAGTCAACGCCATCGCTCTTCTTGGACGAACTTCTGTAGGTATTTGATATACACCGCCACCAACACGCCTAGATTTAACTTCAACAGAAGGCTTTATCTGTTTAATAGCTTTGTCAAATATTAAAAACCCTTTTTTGTCATCTCCTCCAGATTTTTCAGCTAATATATCAAAAGCTTCATAAACAATGGATCGAGCAGTATTCTTTTTACCCTGCTCCATAACCATATTGATAAATTTTTGAACCAAATTAGAATTAAATCTTGGATCAACACCTATTTCTCTTATAAGACCCACTGATTTACGTCTTGGCATTATTCAGCACCTTTCTTTTTCAATTTTGCTCCGTATAAAGAACGAGACTGAGATCTACCTTCAACACCAGAAGTATCTAAAGTTCCTCGAATAATATGGTATTTTACACCTGGTAAATCTTTTACTCTTCCCCCTCTAACCAAAACAACTGAGTGCTCTTGAAGATTATGTCCTTCTCCAGGAATATAAGCGGTAATTTCTTTTCCTGTAGTTAATTTAACACGAGCAACTTTTCTTAATGCTGAGTTTGGTTTTTTAGGTGTCTGTGTATAAACGCGCACACATACGCCTCTTTTTTGGGGACATCCGTTCATTGCGGGAGATTTAGTTTTCTTTTTAACTTCAGTACGACCAGATCGTACAAGCTGATTTATCGTTGGCATTTTTTGCTTCCTATTCAACAAAAATTAACTTAATTTTTTTAAAAAAACATAAATTTTCGATTAACAATAATCAATTTTATAGTTTTTTAAACTTTTTTCAAGTAAAAATTATGCAATTCTTGTTTAATTATAAAATTAAACTCTATAATTAAAATTATGATTATTACTAAAAAATGTTTTTTAGTATATAATAAAATTTTACTAAATTATAGTCACAACTGTATAAAATAAAAAAAAGGGCAATCATGAATTTAAGCGTTTTTTCTATATTTTTTAGCACAAAATTGGTTCCATTGATTTTTACCATAGTAGGCTTTGGCTTATTAATTACAATGCATGAATTAGGTCATTTTATATTTTGTAAAATATTTGGTATTTACACACCAACATTTTCTTTAGGTATGGGACCTAAAATTATAGAAAAAAAAATAGGTACAACAAATTTCAGATTATCAGCAATTCCATTGGGAGGTTATGTAGAAATTGCAGGTCTTGCTGAAGTCGGAGGACAAGGAGAACAAGAACATGCCCAAATGACAGGCAGTAATTCTTTTGAATCTAAGCCCTATTGGCAAAAAGCTATAGTTTTACTCGGCGGTGTCTTATTTAATTTATTATTCGCATACATGTTTTTTTCTATAATATACTTTTATGGCGTACCTAAGCAAAAAGCTGAATTAATAATTAATTCAAGAATTGAAAAAACTTTACAAGAAAAATTTAATATCACACCTGAAGACAAAATTATCTCTATAGATAATCAAAATTTAAGTTCAGAACCAAAAGAATTAATCCCTGTGATTCAAAAATATTTTTTAAAAAAATTTACAAACACTGATATTATTCTGCTAAAAATTTTAAGAAACAATGAAGATATAATTTTAAATTTAAATTTTAAATCAGAAAAAGAACAAGATGAGTTTCTTGGTTCTCTAGAATTAAAAACTACACCTATTGAAGGTCAATATGAAAAATATTCTTTGTTTGGTGCCATTAAAAAAGGAATACAGGTTACAAACGGTTGGATTTTCAATATTATTTATGGCATAAAATATTTAATAACAGAAAAAACACTAAAAGGCGTTGGTGGACCAGTAATGATTCTTTCCAAAACTTTTCAAACAGCACAAAAAGGTTTTTTACCTTTATTAATTTTTCTTTGCATAATCAGTATAAATTTAGCAATTCTAAACATTTTACCAATTGGGGCTCTAGATGGTGGACAATTTTTATTTGTAACCATTGAAGCGATAATTCGTAGACCAATACCTGAAATAATTAAATTTTCTATAAATATAATTTCTTGGGTACTAATCTTAGGTCTTATTTTATATTTATCTTATAAAGATTTGATGTCAATCGTTTGGAAAAGTTAATTTCTTTTTTACATCTCTTTCCACAATTCTGGATTTTCAATATAATGCTTTACAATAAGCCTATTAAAATTATGTCCAGTTTTTTGAGCTTTAACCCTTCCTGCAAGTTTTTTACCCAAAAGAGCCAAATCTCCAATTAAATCCAAAAGCTTATGTCTGGAAAATTCATCATGAAACCGAGTTTCATTTAAAAATTCTTCTTTGCAAAGCACAACTGTATTACCCAAAGTTGTGCCTTTAGCCAAACCATGCCTTCTTAAAAAGGGGAGCTGATCTAAAAAACCAAAAGTTCTTGCTGGAGCAATATTTTGAATAAAATATTCTTGTGATAAAACACCCTCAAGTCTACTTTTACCTACCAGTGGGTGACTAAAATCTGTTGTATAATCAAAATAAAAATTTTTATCATATCGACCATTTATTTTATCCTCAATGGCAGGAATTATTTCAATTACACGCTCCTGATCACCTTCAATTTTTAAATTATTTAGAGGTGTTAAAAATTTTTTTTCTTGATCTTGTTCTTGTAAGCCATTTTGCAAAATCAGATCAACAAAAGGGAGTGCACTGCCATCTAAAATTGGAATTTCAGGGCCGTCAATTAAAATTTTTAAATTATCTATGTTTAATGTAATTATGGCAGCCATTAAATGCTCTACTGTACTAATTACAAAATCGGCATTATTCAAGACAGTTGCATGCATTGCTTCTTGTGGCACTACTGTTCCGATTTTTATATTTTTTTGAGAATCATTTGAATCAACAAAACATATACCATAATCAGCTGGTGCTGGCTTTAAGATAATACTTGATTCTATTCCAAAATGAACACCAATACCTCTAAATATTAAATCTTTTTTTAAAGTCTTTTGTCTTATCACAATAAAAGCTCCAAAGAAAAAAGCAGGATCCAAAAAGATCCTGCTTTAAATGCTTGAAAAATTTTTTAAAAAACTATTTGCTAACCTGAGCAGTGTGAGGATGATTGGATCCTGAGTAAACTTTTAATTTTTTAAGAATTTGTCTACCAAGCCTGTTTCTAGGAAGCATCCCTTTAACTGAATGTTCAATCAACATAGCTGGATCCTTTGCAAGCAGGTCTCTTGCACTTATTCCTTTTAAACCACCTCTCCATCCTGAATATGATGCATAATTTTTATCAGTCCATTTGTCGCCAGTAAGTTTAATTTTGTCACAATTTATTACAATTACATAATCTCCAGAATCTGTATGAGGAGTATATTCAGGTTTATTTTTACCTCTTAAAATATCAGCTATTTGAGTTGACAAACGGCCCAATATTTGACCGGAAGCATCAATTGTTTGCCATTTTGGTGCTCTATCTTCTTTTCTTAAGAAAAAACTTTTATTCATATCCATGATAAATAATTCCTAATTTTAGCAACTTTTAAGTGCATATTTTTGTATTTTTTTATATTTTATAAATAATATAAGAATTTTAAAATAAAAATCAAAATAGGTCAACTTCTATTCACGCTTTATTTTTCAAGCTTGCATCAATAAAAGCTTTAAACAATGGGTGTGATTTTAAAGGGCTAGACAAAAACTCTGGATGGAATTGACATCCAAGCATAAATGGATGATCTTTAATTTCAGAAATTTCAACAAGATCCTTTTCTTTATAAATTCCAGAAAAAATTACACCTGCCTTTTCAAAATCTTTTCTATATTTATTATTAAACTCATATCGATGTCTGTGTCTTTCTATAATTTCTTGTTTGCCATAAGCTTTATACGCTAAAGTTCCAGAAATTAATAGACATTTGTAAGCGCCTAAACGCATTGTTCCCCCTTTATGTTCTATATTTAATTGTTCTTCTAATAAAGATATAACAGGATTCTTAGTCATTTTATCAAATTCAGTACTTGATGCATCATTTAAATTTAAAACATTTTTTGCAAATTCTATTAACATAACCTGCATACCAAGACACAAACCTAAATATGGAATTTTATTTTCTCTTGCCCATTGAACAGCTAAAGTTTTACCTAAAATACCCCTAGAGTCAAAGCCACCCGGAACAACTATACCAGCGGCAGATTTAAGCATTTCCCAAGCAGAATTATTTCTATCAGGACAATTTTCTAATTTTTCGGCTTCTATAACTTCTAAATTTAAACCATATCCAGCGTGAATACATGCAGATTCTAAAGCTTTCACTATACTTAAATACGGATCATTACTGCCAACATATTTAGCAACCAAAACAATTTTTAAATCACCCTTTTTATTTTTAATAAGTTCAATTAAATTTTCCCATTTTTTTAAATCTGCAATTTTTGTATTTTTTATTCCAAACCATTTTTGTAAACTTTCATTAAGACCTTGTTTTTGTAAATCTAAAAAAAGATTATAAATAGGTTTAAACGTTAAAACTTCAAAAATTAAATTTTTGTGAACTCCACACATTACAGACAATTTTTCCGTAGATTTTTTTTCGATATGTATGTCACTTCTTAAAAATAGCGCATCAGGGGTAAGTCCTGATTTTTTTAAAGTCATAACACTATGCTGGGTAGGCTTTGTTTTTATTTCGTTAGCCCAATTTAAATATGGTATTAAACTTAAGTGACACAACATTAATTGTCTATCTGGTAACTGCATTTTTAATTGTCTAATTGCTTCTAAAAAAGAAATACCTTCCATATCACCAACAGTACCACCTATTTCTAATAAAACAAATTCTGCTTTTGTTTTAAGGGCAAAATGTAACAATCTGTCTTTTATTGCATCAACAACATGTGGTACAACTTGGATATCTTTGCCTAAAAATTTTCCTTCTCGTTCCTTTTCTAAAATTTCTTTAAAAATTTGCCCAGAAGAAACTGATGAATCTTTATGTAAATGCACTTCCAAAAGTCTTTCATAATGTCCTAAATCAAGATCAGTCTCAGCTCCATCATCTGTGACAAAAACTTCTCCATGAACTAAAGGCGACATGGTTCCTGGATCAACATTCAAATATGGATCCCATTTTATAACAGATAAAGAGTATCCAGAGTTTTTAAGCAAAACTCCTATTGAAGAAACAAGGATCCCTTTACCTAACGAAGAACATACGCCACCTGTCACAACTATAAATTTCGTTTTTTGTTCCATAACTTTTTCTATTAATTTTTCTGTATTCATCTACATCTCCAGCCTAAAATATGCTCAACCTAAAATAGATTGCTATTCTTATATTTACTTCATTAATTCTTCAATTTCATTCGAATTTTTTGGCAATTGATAACTCAAACAAATAACACCATCTTGCGTCATCAAATAATCATCTTCTATTCTTATCCCCAAATGTTTTTCTGGAATGTAAATTCCTGGCTCAATTGTAAATACATCTCCAACAGCCAAAGGATATTCGTTACTAACTGTATCGTGAACATCTAGTCCCAAAAAATGACCTATTGAATGTGCAAAATATTTTTCGTAACCCTTTTTCTGTAAAAAATTAATTGCAATATGATTTAACGATACATTTTTTTCTTCTTTATTATTTAAAAACATACCAGGCTTTGCAATTGATTCAATATAGTTTTGCGTATCAAGTACAATATTATAAATTTCTAATTGCTCTTTGCTAAATTTACCACTAACTGGAAATGTTCTCGTCAAATCTGATGCATAATATTGATATTGAGCTCCCATATCTACAACAACAAGTTCACCTGCATCTAATTTTTTATCCCTATCAGTATAATGCAAAATAGTAGTATTTATACCTGATGCAACAATACTTGGAAAAGCTGGCCCCATAGCACCAGATTGAGTAAATACAGATTCAGCTATGGCTTGAATTTCATTTTCAAAACATCCTGGAGATATGACCGAAGCAACTGTTTGATACGCCATAGACGTAATTTGTATTGCTTTATAAATTAAATCAACCTCATACTCATCTTTAAATCTCCTCATGTAATGTATCAAAGGTGCCAAGTCCCTTGTAACATCTTGCAAGTATGGTAAATATTCTAAAATATTTTTATAAATTTGTATTTGAAAAAAATAATTTCTATAAAAATTATCAAAAGGCGAAAATAATAAATATTCAAAATTATTTTTAAAAAAAGTATTTAAATCGAATAATAAGTTTTCATAGTATTCTTTTGCAAATAATGGAGGGAAAATATAACTATTACAAGATTGTCCTAAAAATTTTACACTAGAAACACAAAATAATTTTGATAAATTTTCTACACTATTGTTCTTAAAAACCGTTGATACCCATTTTTCTCTTGCACCACCATAATTGGGAAGATACAAAATTTCTGTGCCATCCAAATAAGAACATAAAACTGCTCCTGGTTCAGTAATTCCAGTCAGATAATAAAAAGAGCTTTCTTGACGAAAAACACTGCGTGTATTTTCAAAATCTGCAAAAAGAATCATCATAGAATTTTTTAATTCAGGATTTTCTCTGCGCAAAAAATCAAGAACTTGTTCTCTTCTATGTTTAAATAAAGCATAATCTTGCATAAAACTCCCTTCTATAAAAATTATCCCGCCCTATAAACTGGCGGAGCTTTAAATTTTCTTGCAAAAGAACCTAGAGATTCAAGCTTAACAAATAAAGAAAAAGAATGCTCGCTTTTCCAATCACCACATTCTCTATATTTTTTTTCTTCAAAACCAATTGAAACACCCCAACAATGACCTTTATAATCTAACCTAACATTATGTGCAAAATCTCTAAGACCTTCGAATGGCAAAAAATTAGAATTTTTCGAAGAATAAAATTGGCCATTATAATTAAATCTTAAACTTTTGGACAATGGAAAAGATGTTCTAAAAAAAATAAAATGTGAAATATCCGACAAAAATTCTCTTTCTTTTCTCAGTCCTTCATTTTGATAAAGTGTGCCAAGGGTAAAACTAAACTGTCCTAAATTAAAATTTGCACTTAATTGCGATTGTAACAATTTAAAATTTCGCCATTCGTATTCTTGGCTAAAAAACAAATTTATTAAATCTGAATTAACCGTTAATTCAAATTTTGGTGGTAAAAAATGCTTTTGTCCTAGATAACGTCTTAATGGGAAAATGTCAGATTTATTATAAAATTCAACGGCTGTATAAATATTTAGATCTATACTCAAATTATTAAGATACCAATTATTTCTTAAATAAAATTCTATTTGATTTTGTGGATAAATTCTGTCCCAATTATCAGAATAAAACCAATTATCTTGTTTCTCTTTTAATAAAAAATCCCACTTCAAGCTTGGCTGAAAAAAATAATTACAAAAAAAATTGTTTTCTGTATCTTGCCATTCAATAGAATTTTCAGGAAAATCCCATTCGGCCCCTGCACCTAAAAAAAATCTATATTTTTTTTTATTATCAGAACTTATTTTAGTTTTACTTCTTAACTGTAATATTGGTTTAAAATATAATTTTAAAAATTGCTCTTTAAATTTTAAATTACTTTGCAAATTACCACTATAAAAAAATCTTAATGTATCAGCCTTAGCTAACGGCCGTAAAACTGTTTCTTTTACTACACTAGAATTTACATAAAAGTTTTCAACCTTTTTTGATCTAGATAATACTTGGTCAACAAAAAAATCTTGTTTATAAAAAAATAAATTTTTAAATTTATAAAAAGCAGAATTATGTTCAAAATGTGGCAATAATAAAACAGTAACCTTATCTTCTATTTCTTTTTTTTTAGAAAAAGTTCCCCATTGATTAACAGTATCTTGTTCTGCTGGCAACAAATTAAAAATTTCTTTTTCTTCATTTTTCGTCAAATTACTAAACTGCCTAAATGAAGTCTCTTTAGAATCAAACATCAAAGTATTAAATGTTCTATTGCCTATTGATCTACAAATAAAAGAATTATAAAAGGTATCATCAAGACCTTTTGTTACATCAAAAAATTGATATCCTATTCTTTTGTCTGTTCCAAAATCTACTCTTGCTAAAGAATATAATTTTTTATTTGGTAAAAATTTAATATCAAAAAAAGAAAAATCTTTACCATTAATCCAGTATCTTTGATCTGTCTTTTTTACTATCTTATCACCCTTTTTTACAAATGCATTTTTTTCTATAGCATATTGTGCATTAATAAAAGTAAATTTTTCAGGATGCCTAACCCATCTGAATTCATCAGAAAAAGCGATTCCTCTTTTAACCTTCCAATCTATTCCCAAAGTACTGTCACACCTTGGCGCAATATACCAATAATAATCTTGTCTTATTCCAAAACCTAATTCATCATCATAAGAAATTTTTGGCAACAAAAAACCTGAATTCGATTTATTCTGAACCGGCAACACCATTGTGGGCAAAATAAAAAATGGTATCTGACCAATTTTAAAAATTAAACCATTAATTCTAATTAAATAATTATTATAAAGAGTAGCTTGTCTTGCAATAATCGACCAATGTGGTATTTCAGAATCACATGGAGTATAACAAATATCCTCCATTTTCCACTGATTTTCTCCAAGCTTTTCTGCTCTTGCAGATGTTATATAACCTTGACTAATCTGTATTCTGACATTTTCTGCATAACCCGTTTTGTTATCTAGGTTTAAAAAAAATTTGTCCGCTAAAATTAAAAAATCACTATTCTCTATAATCACACTTGAGCAACTATTATCTTTTTTTTTTGCGATTAAAAATTGTTTTTCTTTATCTATTTCGACTTCATCAGCCCAAATGTGCATTTTTTGATCAACCCAAACATCGACATTACCGTTTAAAATTAATTTATTAAAATTTTCTATTTTTTGTTGAACACTACTAATTTTTATAATTTTTACAGATTCAACAAAATTTCTTACAAAAGAATAAGATTTTGAAATAAGAAAAATAAAAAAGAATAAAATTAATACTAAAAATTTACGCATTAAAACGGCCGACGTTCTGATATTGCTTTATGAATAGTAACTCGATCCATGAATTCCAACATGGAACCAATAGGTACGCCACTTGCTAGTTTAGAAATTTTAATTTCTATATTAAATTCTTCAATTCTTGAACAAACAAAACTTGCAGTAGCTTCCCCCTCTGGAGTTGGATTTGTTGCAAAAATAATTTCTTTTACAGGATTTAAATTTTCAAATTTTCTTAATCTTTTTAATAATTGTTCAATGTTTAAATTCTCAGGACCAATACCTTCTAACGGACTTAAAGCACCACCCAATATGTGATAAATGCCATTATAACTATTTGTTTTTTCTATCGCTAAAAGATCATGCCAGGTTTGTACAACGCATATTATAGATTTATCTCTTCTATTTGAATTACAAATTTCACACAAATTAGAATTTTCTGTCCAATTAAAACATTGTTCACAACTTTTGATACTTTTTTTTGCCTGCAAAATTACAGTACATAATTGTTCTATTTCAGCATCTTGTGCCATCAAAAAATAATTTGCAACTCTATAAATATTTTTTGAAGCTAAATAAGGCACTTTTTGCAAATGTCTTATAAGCTTTTTTAATCCTGGCAATTCTGTAGTCATAAAAGTTTTAGCCAACTATTTTTTTTCTTAAATAATCTTCACCAACAGTTAAAAGATTATTAGTCAACCAATAAAGTACTAATCCGGCAGGAAAATTTATAAAAATAGCAGTAAAAATTATTGGCATAAAAAGCATCATAACTTTTTGTTTACTGTCTGTAACAGGTGCAATGAGTTGTTGTAAAATCATAGATCCACCCATTAAAATAGGCAAAACATAATATGGATCTTTAGATGACAAATCTGTAATCCATCCAAACAATGGAGCCTGATATAAAGACAAATAACCATTTAAAACACGATATAAAGCAAATAATATTGGCATCTGTATTAATAAAGGCAAACAACCAGATATTGTGGAAGTTGGAGAAAGATTATGTTCCTTGTGATATCTGACAATTTCTTCTTGTTGTCTTCTTAAATCATCTTTAAATTTTAATCTAATTCTGCCTATTGCAGGTTGATGTTTTTGATACTCTTCCATTTTTTTTCTTCCCCACATAGTCAATGGAGTAAACGGTAATTTAATAAGAAAAGTTAAAATAATAATTGCTAAACCATAATTTTTTACATAAGAAAAAATAAGAGTTAAAAGTGTTAACAATAATTTGCATAACCAAGATAACCAACCAAAAGATAAAAGTTCTTCTAATCTTAAATCAACTTTTCCAAGATCATCTACTAATTTTGGTCCTACATAAAAAGAGAGTTTAAATGAGCTTTTTTCTTTTATTTCAGGACCTTCTAAAACAGGATACAATTTATTATCAACTTTTTTAAATAAAGCCCTTTGAACAAAATTATTTGTATCTGCAACTAAACAATGCGCAAAATATTTATCTTGGGCGCCAAATATTGCTGGTGAAATCCATACTGAATCAAGATTGCTTGGATTAATTATATCTATATTTTGCCCACCAATATTGCTTGAAAAAACACTTATCTGATCATCGGTTATTTCACCTATAAATGGAGCTGGGAAAAATATGCGACTTCGTATTGAATTTAAATCTTTTTCAGATTTTGGAACAAAATCTAATAAAATATCTATTTTATAGTTATTATTATTTAAAAAATAAGTTTTATTAATAAACCAATTTTCTGTCTGAGCTTGATAAAAAACAGTTTTTTGATCACCTACATCTTTTACTTCAACCAATTTATAAAAATATGGAGTTTTTTCATCAAGCGCAATTAAAAAAGCTCCCTGTTCTCTTTGATAAAAAGTTACCGATTGAATAGTTCTCAATTGAGTTTTATTTTTACCTAAAAAATTTTTAAAATTTACATTTGCAATTATGCCGCCATAATTAGAAAAAGAAATATTATAAAGATCAGTTTCAATATCTTTTATCTCTTCTTTTTGTGTAATTTTTTTATCAACAAAATCTATTTCTAAATTGATAGGTCTTGCTAATTCTTGAGCAGTCGGAACTTTATAAGCTTGACCTGGCAAAACTTGTGCTGGTACCCCTGCAGGCTGTGTTTGTTGTTGATTTTTATTACTAAAATAGTTAAAAATCATAATAGTTGTTGCAGTCAAAAATAGTGCAACCAAAAGATTTGTTTTATTCATTAAATTTTTACCTTTATTTAAAAATTTTAAAAATATAATAATAAAATTATTACTATCATTATATAAAGAAAACAAGAATCAAGTTTAACAGAGAATTAAATTCGTGTCTAAATTAAATGCAATACTTATTGCTAATATTTTTTTCAAAAGCCTTGATATTAAAATTTTTCTTCAAATAAATTATTCGCAATGCTTTACAAATAATTAAAAAATTGGGAGAAAATTTAATGAAACGGTTTTTAAAATTAAGTTTAGTTCTATTTTTTTTTATAAATATTAATATAAAAATATTTGCCATTGATTATGGCTCAGATACTACCGTAGCAATAACTTCAGTCACAATGCCATCTGGCGTAGATAATATAATTAAATCTTTTGGATGGGCAAAACATGGATTAACCTTTCAAGATTTTGGTACAACTGTTACATTTCAATCCGGTTTTCCCATTTCAGGTCCAATAGATATGCAGGGTGGAGTTTTTTATTTAGACACAGATTTAATTTTAAGCAATACTGCAACTTTTTTAAGCTTGGGAACAATAAATGCATATAATCACGTACTTTCTTTATCTGAAAGTACAACAAATTTACGATTTGTAGGATCTACTTCTGGAGGCTCGGTTTTAAGTTTGATAGCAAGATCAACCGAAACATCAACCATCCCTTCAGTAGGTTGGTCATATGATAGTAACTATGTAGCTGCAATTGGAGGAAACAATCTATTTGTTTATTCCTTTTCAAATAATACACTAACAAAGGTAACAACAAGAGCTCTAGGTGCACCAGGAACTTCTATGAAATGGCATCCAACGCAATATTATATAGCAACAGGAAGAGGTGTTGCTACTAATGAATTAAGAATACATTCTTTCACACCACCTAATTCAACAGCCATAACAGATAACTTCAATTTTACTGGAACTGCACTACTAAATGCTCTTGCATGGAATCCTAATGGGATTTATTTAGCAACAGGAACAAATAGCAATACTCAAACAATATCAGTATTCTCTTTTTCAAGTGGTACAGTATCCAACCTGATACATGTTGCAAATGCTAACCAAGATGTTTCTGAAAATTCTTTAGTATGGGCACCACCAGGAAATGGCAATTATCTGGCTGCAGGGCTTACAAATGACTCCACTAATCCCGAATTGGTACTTTATAATTTTATTCCCAATACAACTATGACCTTAACTGCAAATGCATTTTTAAATCAAACTGTAAACGCTTTAGACTGGTCACCTACAGGATCATATTTGGCCGTTGGACTTTCTGGTGGTGAAAACAGACTAAGAATATATAAATATGATGTAAATAGAGGGGCTGCATCTTCTTATGCATATTTGCAAGAAGCAACACGTCTAGATGAAACTCAAACTGTTAATTCTGTAAATTGGTCAAGCGATGGTTCAAAATTAATTGTTGGATTAGATGCAGGAATTGATACAGAATTTAGAATATATTCATTTTCTTCTTCTCCTACTCCTACCATCAGTCTTTTTATTGGCATCGAAGCTTCAAGCAACGTAAATTCAGTAAAGTTTTCAGGTGATGATACCTATATTGCAAGAGGAGATGATTCAGATTTTGTATCTATTTATAAACTAATAGCACAAAGTGCATTTGCATTTAGAGATGTAAATATTTTTTTAAACAATAATCTAACACTACAAAGTCCATTAACATTCCAAGGAATTTGTTCTATTGATGCACATAACAATATATTAGAATTAACAGATCAAGCTAATTTAAATGTCAAACCAAATTCTACATTGTCAATTAAACAAACCAATCTACAAATAAGTAATCCAGGAACTTTTGCACTTGAAAATAGAAGTTCTATTTTAAAATTTCAAGATTCTGAAATCAGTTTAAATTCTGATGCAACAATAGGTGACGGATCATTAGACATTTTAGGCGACTTGGTAATAACAGGACCTTATACTTTAAATTATGAAACAACAATTACATCAACAATTGAAAGTTATTCTACATTAAAAATAGATGGCGAATCAACTTTTGCCGTAGGAAGAAATCCAACAACATCCAGACCTCCTCTCGAATTTATTGATAATACATCATCACTAGAAATAAACGATTCTACTTTAAATATCACAAATTCTGGATTTAACATCACAAAAGGTAAAGTTAAAATTTTGGGGCAATCTATTTTTGACATAAATTCAACAGATACAAACTATGGCATAATATTGGGTGACACAACAACAGCAAATGATCCGATTTTAGAAATAAAAGCAGGTTCAGAATTAGTAATCAAAAATGGATCACTTGTAATGAACACCAATAATAACGAAAATTTAGAACTTTATTCGGATTCTTCAAAATTAACTTTTAGTGATTATCAATCATCGCTACAAATTCAGCGTGGATTAAATATCAGTAATGGCACAATTTCACCCAAAACACAAAATAATATTTATGTATCTGATAATGCATACTTAAGTGCAAACAGCATAAAATTTGCAGATCAAACAACAAAAGAAGAATTCTTTTTAACAGGTACAATTCAAAATGCAAATAACATAATTTTAGATCAAAATGATCTTTTAACTTTAACTGTAGGAAATTTATCAAAAATAATTACAGTTTCAAGAAACAACAATACAATACGTGGTATAGGTGGCCTTTCGGGGCAATTAAATATGATCTACAATCAGTCAGACATAATGTTTAATTTAAATTCTATTGACAATAACAATATAGACTTAAATAAAAATAAAATCACTTTTCAAAATGATTCCAGTTTCGTAAAAGATTATATTTTTACTGGCAGCGGCAGTATTGATTTAACTCATCATACACTTGCATTTAGTTCTCAAGATACTCTGCACACAAGCACAATATATTGGCAAGCAACAGATGGAAAAATAGAACTAAATGCACAAATATCTTTAACAGGCACATGGACATTCAGGGGTAACTTTGTAATTTATGGAAATAATAATACTTTAGATCTGGGCAGTAGTGGACAAATTTTTGTAGAAGGCGATTCAACTTTACAATTTAAAGATTTAGCAATTCAAAATTTAAGAAACAGTAATATAAAATGTACAACCAATGAAGGTCAATTAATTTTAAATAATTGTATTTTATCGCAAAGCAGCGATTTTACATTTACATATGGTTCAATAGAGTTTATGAACCAAAACTATTTACAAGCAAAAAATAGTTCTGGTTCAAATTTTACTTTTTACTATGATACAACTCAGACAAGCACAATAAAATCAATAAGCAGTCTGGCAATATCAACTGGTATAACATTCAAGCTTGGTAAAAAAATTTCAGCATCTACGGTACAACCACTAGAATTTGAAGATACTTCTTCAATTTTAAATTTAGATGGTTGCACAATACACGTCACATCTTCTGGCATGCAACTATTAAGAGGCGAAATACTTATAACAGATAATTCAATTTTAGATATAGATGCTGCAAATTATGGTACCGGCTTTCTTATTGGCGATGGAACAAATTCAGATAACGATTTTATTATAAAAATTGGTGGTGGCAATAAATTAATAATAAATTCAGGAAAACTTTTTTATAATAATGTAAATTCAGAAAATAAAATTATATTTACAAGCTTAGCTTCTGCTATAAGAGTTGAATCAACATTAGGTCTTGTTACAAAAAGAGATTTAAAAATAGTCAATGGTACATTATTATTCCCACTTAATGATTCGATCCAAACACTTGATAATTCATCATTTCAACAAGATAATATTACACATATTCATGATTCACCATATGCTATTCACAAATCAAAAGCTCACATGAAAAAAAAGGTTGGCTCCGTATATCCTACAGAATATTATATTTATGATACCGGTTATTTTTATAGCCTAGAAGGACAGGCTGACGTACCTTTAAATATAGAAAGCGGGACAATTACGATAGGAGGCCCTGGACTCATAGGTGCTCAAACTGTAATAAAAGATAGTAACACAAGCATTGCTACAAATGCTACCCCTAATTACAAAAACGATATCACTTTAAATGGTGGCACTCTTACTTTAGATACAGACTTGAAATTCATTGGAAATAAAAAATTATCTGGATCAGGTATTATAAATTTAAATAATAGCAAAATGTCATTTGGCACAGATGAATTAACATTTTCTGATCCAATTTATTGGAATTCTTCTTCCGGAATAGAGTTAAATGCAAAAACAACTTTGAGCACAACTTGGACCATAAATGGCATTTATAATCTAAATGGTCATGGAAATATTCTTGAGATAATCCCTGGGGGCAGAATCGAAATTAGACCAGATTCAACTTTGTTTTTAACAGATATAGCTATTAAAGGTCTCGGGGATGGTTTTGGACGATTTATTTTAAATACTGATTCTTCTCAAATAAATATGTCTAATGTTTATATTGAGCTTGATAATAATTATTCAACAACAATTGGTGGCATTTATGTTGAAGGTCCTACAACTTTTGGGCTTAAAAATTACG
This sequence comes from Candidatus Babeliales bacterium, assembly GCA_041650475.1. Lineage (GTDB taxonomy): Bacteria > Babelota > Babeliae > Babelales > UASB340 > JAIPGX01. Next base: position 29,096 of record JBAZLD010000015.1, read on the forward strand.
ATTGGACATTTGATCAGCAAGCTTCACTAACAATAGATGGTGTAACTTTATGGCAAGATCCGTTAGATAAAATAAATTACGGCACAATTGTTTTTGGTCCAGGCCCCATATCTAAATATTTATCACTGACATCTAGTGGCACAATCAAAACTTGTGCAAATCTCGATATACTTGCAACAGATACTCAAAATCTTGCCATAAACATTAAAAATAATTCTAATGCTATAATGCTACATGATCGTTACTTTGAAACAATAGATCATGGTTATCAGTATTTAGGCAATAGAACATATCAAAGTTTGGGAACAGAAAATGCAAAAGATTTAGAAATACATCAAGTTGGAACTCTTTATAGGTTAAATAGTGATATTTATTTATCTAAAGATCATACTCTCACTCTTCCAACAGATATAACTCAAATAGATGGAAATGGACATACTATTAATTTTGCAAGGGAAAATAATAGTGGCATTTTGATTATCCCTGATTCTACTACAATTACAACAACAAATGTTGTCTTCCGTGGCTTTAATGCTAACAATGTAACAATAGGTTCGGATTCAGAATTTATATTTGGTGATAATACAACAATTGAGTTATTAGACAACCAAGACCTAAATCAAACATGGTCTTTTGTAGGAAACACGATACTTAATGGTTTTGGAAATGAACTTAAACTTCAATCACATCTAGATAGAATAAATGTAATTGGTGCTAACAGCAGATTAATAATTCAAGATATGAAGTTGGAAAATGTAAGATTTAGCAACGTACATTGCACACATAGAAATAGTGCAATAACTCTAAGAAACTGCGACATATTCTTAGATTACGATTATAACTTTACAATTGGAACAATAGACTTTGATCAAAACATAGTAATTCATGGTACACATGCATTTGTATATGAAACGAACTTTGGTAGCACGATAGATTCTAATGCAAATGTATTATTTGATTTGGCTACAACATTCAGTTATGCACCAACAGTTGCAGATAGAAATCTATTAATAATGTCAGATGCATCTTCTATGTTAAAATTTGATGGCGCTACATTGCATTCAACAACAACTGGTTTAAGATTGACAAATGGTACAATTGTTCTAGATCATAAGAACTATATTTATAACCAAGATGGTTCTGGAGCTGGAACAAGTGTTTCGCAAGCTATTAGTTTTGGTAACGGTATAAATCCCGATAACGATTTAAAAATTGAAATTATGCCTGGAGGCTCTATTGAAATCAAAACTGGAATTTTAGATTATAGGAATTTGGGTGCATAAGAGCAGGAATAAAAAAAGCAATTCAAAGTTTAATTTAAATTTTAAATTCGCCGGCAGTCAAGAACTGCCGGCTACCATAAATCCAACCCACAAGAGGGTTCACTCGAATTTACTAATTTATTTAATTTCTCCCCTCATATTAATTATCGCAACAATAATAGCCTATTACCCCTCATTGTTTTACAAATTCTTTTTTGACGATTTTCCAACAATAATTGAAAATTTTTCAGTAATAAAAAATTCTCAAAATTATTGGGGTGAATTTTATAATTCAAATAGATGGATCTCTAGGTTTTTAAATAATTTATCTTATTATTACTGGCAAAAAGATCCATTTTTTTACCGAGTAATAAACTTGGGTATACATATATTTACAGGGATCTTTATATTTTTTTTAGTTTTAAAAACTCTTAAAATCAACAAAAATTCTTTTTTAAAAAAATATGCAAACTCTATAAGTTTTTTAACTGGCGCCCTTTTTCTTTTGCACCCATTGCAAACTCAAACTGCAACTTTTATAACACAAATGCGCCTTGAAGGCCTAGTTGCATTTTTCACATTTTTAATATTATTAATATTTACTTACACAGCATTAACAAAAAATATTTTATTAAAATTTTTTTTATATTTTATAACTTTAATTTTGACTTCGTTTGCTGCAGGAACAAAAGAAATTGTAGTAGTTTTACCAATATTGATATTAATTTTTGATTGGTTTTTTATATCTCGGGGTATATATAAAATTTTTTTAAAAAATTTAATTATGCACGCCTTAATTTTTATAGCCTTATTTGGCACTCTGGCAAAATTTCGATGGCATGTAACAGACATTATTAAACAAGTACCTAAAATAGAAATTGATAATTCTAGGGGCAACATAGTTACACAAAATTCGTCTGAAAAAATAACTGTTAAAAATTATTCTATTTCTCAGCCAAAAATAATTTTACATTATCTTACAATATTCTTTTTGCCACACAAAATTGCATTCGATTATGATTATAAACTTTCAAAATCTATTTTAGATTTAGATACTATAATCCCATTATTTATAATTTTTTTAATTTTAGCTTTAAGTTTATTTTTATTCTTAAAAAATAAAAATAATATTTTTGCTTTTTGTACTCTTTGGTTTTTTATTTGTATCTTGCCAAGAGCCTCTATATTACCGACTACAGAACTCATATGCGATTACAAAACTTATTTAGCTTCTTTTTCGATATATTTTTTTATATCTATAATATTTTTTTATTTAACAAACTATTTATTAAATTTTAAATTTTTTAAAATTATTAAATTGCAAAAAACTATTTTACTACTTTCAGTGATATTACTTGCAATCTCTACTTGGCAAAGAAATCTAGTATGGAGTAGCGAACTTGCATTTTGGCAAGATGCAGTAAAAAAAACACCAAATAAAGCACGATTATTAAATAATTATGGCGTGGCACTCGCAGAAAACAATAAAACTCTCCACGCAATAAAAATTTATAAAAAAGCAATTGAACTAGATCCAACTTATGCAGAACCAATAATAAATTTAGCTCAATATTATCAAAATACGGGCAACATAGAACTTGCTTTACAATATTACAAAAAAGCAATAGTGCTCAAAGAAGTACATCCAGAAATGTATTTAAATTTAGGCGTTATAGCCTTTCAAGCTAATCAATTTGAACAAGCAAGAGATTTTTTTGATATGGCAATAAAAATAAAACCATATTATAGTCTTGCACATTTTAATTTGGCTCAAACTTACATAAAGTTAAATGATGTTAAAAAAGCTTGTGAACATTTTGAAAAACATTTGAGTGGCGATGACCCAGATAAAAAAGTAATTTTTTTATTAGCAAATCTTTATTATCAAATAAGAGAATATAAAAAAGCTTTACCATATTTTGAAGAAATTTATAAGCAAAATCCTCAAAATAAAGCTTTTGCTTATAATCTAGGTCAAGTTTTATTAAATTTACAAAAATTTGAACAAGCTCTTAATTTATTCAAAATTTGTCAAAACGAACCAGAAAATTTTCCGTGTGCATTTTTACACACAGAAAGATGTATTTCTGAAATCAATGAAAGTATAAATAAAAAAGAGTTTTTATAAAAACCATTTACTTTTCTATTCAAAATTTTTGTAAAATATGCCAAATTAAATAAATCTAATATTTAAATATCAAACTAAAAGGGAGAAAGTAGTAATATGTGTAGGCATGTTTTAAAATATGCAAGTTTATTATTTATAACAAGTTTTTCATATAATTTTACATCGCTACTATCTACAATAAAATTTACGAACAGAAATGCCTGTATAGCCCTAGCTGATACAAATTCTAAAGTAAAATATAATTCAGGATCTTTTTTGGGGTGGAATCAGCAATCTATAGTTAAAAATTCAGGATCAGATTCTTTAAAAACCGGTGATGTAAATAATGTTATAACATATGCTTTAGCATCAGAGATTTAATTGTGA
>JBAZLD010000016.1:0-28564 GCA_041650475.1 Candidatus Babeliales bacterium
TTCTTGATTTTCTTGATTATTTATTTTAAAAAATTCAGTACTTTGGCCATAGAGTTCTAAAACAATTTCTTGATAAGCTTGATCATGTAAAAAAATATTTAAAAAGCCCGGGCCTGCAATTTGAATATCTTTTATATATTTTTTTAAAAAATTCTCTTTTTCTAAACTTAAAAAATTATCTTTAATTTGTATTGCAAGTTCTCGGGGATTTTTTTGTAAAACTTTAGCAAGAACCATACTTGCGTTACAATTTAGATCACCAAAAGTTCTATCTTTATCAATATTAAGGCTAATTTCTATATTTTTTAAATTATTATTTTCTAAATTAAATAATTGTTTTATTTTTAATAAAAAATCATTTCTTATTGCATTAAAAATGTTCATTAATTTCGCCCTATAAAATCAAAATAAATAAAAACGTAAAATATTTATTATTTTAGCATAAATAGAGAGAAAAGGAATATTAATCCGGCAGCCAAGAGTTACCGGTAAATTTTAAATATTTAAATTAGATTTTTTTATTTATTAAAATTTCTTAAAAAACCTTTATACTTAGCCTATAAATAAAAAAAATAAGCGAAAATTAAAGGGTTAAACAGTGGATACAAGCTTTTCTTTATCACTAGAATTAATATGCCTAATGAACTGGCTTTTAAAAAATGAAAAAGAAAAATTAAAAATTTTAATAAACCAAACCATTAAAAATGGTCTATCTTATGAAATAGAGCAATTAGATAAATTAACAGATAATCAAATCGATCCGAATGATAATACTCAGCTACACAACACCATATTGGATTTTTTAATTTTCCTTGAAGATACTTTGATAGAATGTTTAGAAGAACAAGAATTAGATACTAAATCAAGAGAAAAATTAAATTTATCTATACAAAAAATTTTACCACAGCATGTAGATTTAAAAACAATTTGGTTAAGTGTGCAACAAGCAAAAGAAAAAATATCTAAAATAGAAAAAAATACAAGTAAACCAATTGAAGAAGATGAATTACGCAATACTCTTTTAACACAATTGATCAAAAATTGGACACCAAATAATAACGAACCAGTAAATTAAATACTCAAATTAAATTTAAAATCTAAATTAAAGCTAAAAATTAAATCCAAGTTTTTGCAAAACTTGTCTTACTTCAAAAAGAGGCAACCCCAAAATACCAGTAAAAGAACCGTTTATAGATTTTAAAAAATTTAAGCCATAATTTTCAATAACAGCAGAACCTGCCGCATTTAATGCATGAGGTTCTTTTTGAAAATATAAATCTACATAATCTTCTGGAACACAAAAATCAACTATCGAAAAACTAACAAAGCAATCTTGTTTTTCTGTTATCCAAATATTGTTTTGCAAAATTTTCTTTTCTATACAACATGCAGTTGCAATTTTTGCTTGTTCTTCTCTTAAAAGAGCCAACATACGCTTAGCATCAAAAAGATTTTCTGGTTTCGTTAAAACATGTTTTGAATTAATTGTTCTGACCAAAGTATCTGCAGTAAGAACAAAAATATGGTCTTTATTTTTAAAATTTTTTGTATCAGGCAAAATAAGTTTTTCCATTTTATGCTTTGCTATAGAAAGCACATAAGCAGAAAAACTTTTTTCTAAATCAACACCACATTCATCACTTTCATGTTCTAAAAGAATATATTTTATATCTGCTAGTTCTATTAATTTTCTGCGAGAGCTAGATTTAGAACCTAAATACAAAATATCTTTTTGATTATTATTCATAATTTTTTAAACTCTTTCCCAGAAACCATTTATATTTTGTTTTACTTTTTCGGCCAATTGTAAATCAAACAACAAATCTTGTAAATGTGATAAATCCAGTTTTGTTTTAAAACTCAATTCATCTAATGAACATGTTTGTTGCAAAAGATTTAAGATTGTGTTTGCGGGTGTTTGTTTTTCGTATGGTTCGTTCCAGACTTCGCATGAAGCTTCGCCGGACACGGTATCACAAACGGGTAATGTTTCTTTTATCCCAAAATCTTCAAAAATATCCTCTGTCGAATTTACCAATTTTGCACCCTGATTTATTAATTCATGACACCCAAGACTTAATTCATCAAAAATAGAACCGGGTATAGCAAAAACAGTTCTGCCTTCGTCCAATGCAAATTTAGCAGTAATCAAAGCACCACTTTTTTTTGCAGCTTGAACAACCAAACATGCCTTACTAAGTCCAGCAATAATGCGATTTCTTGCTGGAAAATTGCCTTTATCTGGAGGAGTTAATAATGGAAAAGGCGAAACAAGAGTACCATTTTGTGCAACAATTTTTTTAAAAAGCTCTTTATTTGTTTTTGGGTAAAAATCTAAAAGCCCAGAACCAAGAACTACTATTGTCTTGCCGCCAGAATCCAATGCAGCTTTATGCGCCATACTATCTGCACCAAGTGCACCGCCGCTAACAATTGTGAAATTTTTATTAACAAGAGTTGGCACTATTTCTTTAACAATTTTTTCAGCATAAGCTCCTGCTTTTCGAGCACCAACAATTGCAAAATTTTTTTCAAAAGAACCAAGCCCCAAACCTTTGCAATAAAGAATAATTGGAGGCATGTAAATTTGTTTTAAACAGTCTGGATATTCAGGATCTAATAAAGAAAAAATACTTATTTTATATTTATCTATTAATTCTATTTCTTTTTCTAACTTGCTTTTATCTAAAAGTCCATCAAATAAGAGCTTTGCCTGTTTTTCTGTTAAATCAAAATTTTGAACAAAATCTTTTATTTTATAAAAATAAAACTGTTCTAAATTCAGTTCTAACGTTTGTAACTGTATATGATGATTTTTGTGCTTTTTACAAAAATCATCATATAATTTTTTTATTAACTTTAAAACGGCAATTGAACCAATTCCAGAAATTAAAGAAAAATGTAGTAATACTTTTTTGTTTTTATCCACCAAGTGCCTAATAATAATTTTATTCTGTAACTATATCTGCGCCTTGCTCATCTTTCTGTTCTTCATCGAAAGCAACAACCGATACAAGAATTTGATCTGCATCAAGACGAACAAGCCTTACCCCTTTTGCCTGTCTTCCCATCGTTCTTACTTCTTGTGGAGATATTCTAATTATTTTTCCATTAGAGTCAATTAATAAAATATGAGATCTATCTGATACTTGAACAAGTCCAATCATTTCTCCATTGCGACCACCTGTAGGAATAGTTCTTACGCCAATACCACCTCTGTGCGCAACTCTGAAATCGACAATTTTTACTCTTTTACCATACCCACGAGAAGTTGCAAATAACAAATCCTCTCCTTGAGAATCTACAATCTGCATACCAGCAACAAAATCACCTTTTCTTAATCTTATGCCTCTAACTCCGCCAGCCTGTCTTCCCATTGCTCGCACTTCTTCTTCATTAAATCTAATTCCCTGTCCTTGACTTGTTGCAATAACAATAGAATTTTTTCCAGAACTTAATGCACAAAATACCAGTTCATCACCTTCATCTAAAGATATTGCTCTAATTCCTGTTGCTCTAATTTTTTCAAAAGCTTTAGCCTCAGTTTTTTTAATAACTCCGTTTTTTGTCAGCATTACCAAATACTTATCAGTTAAGTCTCTTGCACAAAGTAATTTTACGACCTTTTCACCCTCAGCTAATTGTAAAAGATTTATAATTGCTCTACCCTTTGCGGTTCTCGAAGCTTCTGGAATTTGATAAACTTTTAGATCATATACTCTGCCAAGATTTGTAAAGAACAAAAGATCATCATGATTTTTTGCAACAAACATATCTTGAATTAAATCGTCACTTTCTTCTAAATCTGCCACACCCTTCTTACCCTTTCCACCACGATGTTGCACTGCATATGTTTCAAGAAGAACTCTTTTTACATATCCTTTAACAGTCAAAGTAACAACAACCTCTTCATCAGGAATCAAATCTTCTTCACTCAAGGAATCTGTTGCCATCTCAATTTTTGTTTTTCTTGCATCAGAATATGTATTTTTAATTAAATCAAGTTCTTCTATAATAATTCTTTTCAATTCTTCTGAACTATTCAAAATAAGTTCTAATTTTTCTATCACAACTTTTATATCTTTAATTTCCAAACGAATTTTTTCTTGTTCCAAACCTGTTAAACGACTTAATCTCATTTCTAAGATGGCTTTACTTTGAGCTTCCGTTAATTTTAATTTTTTAATTAAAATTTCACATGCAACAGTTGCATCTTGAGATTTTTTTATTAATTCAATAACTTGATCAATATTTTCAAGAGCAATTATTAATCCATCTAAAACGTGTGTTCTTGCTTTATTTTTAGCTAAATCAAATTCTGTACGTCTTGTAATAATTTCTTTACGATGAACTAAAAAATGATCGATCATTTCACGTAAAGTAAAAAACATAGGCCTATTTTGATATAAGGCCAAAAGCAAAATAGAAAGTGAAGTTTGTAGTGATGTATGTTTATATAATTGATTCAAAACTACATTTGGGTTTTCACCCCGTTTTAATTCAATAACAACTCTTATACCAGATTTATCTGATTCATCACGAATATTAGAAATACCATCAATAATTTTATCTTTTACTAAATCTGCTATTCTCGTTATTAAATCAGATTTATTAACCTGAAATGGTATTTCTGTTATAACAAGAGCTACGCGTTTTTTGTCATCCTCTATGTCAACAACACCCCTCAAAATTACATTTCCATGCCCTGTTCTATAGGCCTTTACAATTCCAGATCTTCCACAAATTATGCCGCCGGTTGGAAAATCTGGTGCAGGAACTAATCTAAAAAGTTCATCTTCACTCAAATTTGGATTTTTTAACAATGCTATACAAGCATCAATAATTTCACCTAAATTGTGTGGAGGAATAGAAGTCGCCATACCAACAGCAATTCCTGTTGAACCATTAATAAGTAAATTAGGTATTTTGCTTGGCAATAAAGTTGGTTCTGTTCTAGACTCATCAAAGTTTGGTACAAAGAGAACTGTATCTTTTTCTATATCAGCCAAAATTTCTCTAGCAATTTTGGCCATTCTAACTTCTGTATATCGATGTGCAGCTGCATTATCACCATCAATAGATCCCCAGTTACCTTGCCCATCTAACAAAGGATATCTTTTAGAAAATGTTTGCACCATTCCAACCATAGTTTGATAAATTGCAGCATCACCATGTGGATGATAGTGACCAATAACATCACCAACTACGGTAGCAGATTTTCTATAAGGTTTGTCTTGATAATAACCAAGTTTATGCATTGAATATAAAATTCTTCGATGCACAGGTTTTAGACCGTCTCTAACATCAGGAAGAGCTCTACTAATAATAACAGACATTGCGTAATCTAAAAAAGATGTTTTCAATTCTTTTTCAATAGAAAGAGGTACTACTTTTTTAGAAAAAATATTTGTATTTTGTTTATTATTTTGTTCCGACATTCAAATCCCTTCCCAACAAAGAGAAAACCTTAAAAAAAGCTACCAATACAATAAATATTATGATACTATGCTTTAGATTATTATACAAGATTTTAACTTGTTAAGCTAAAAATTTTAAAATTTTTAAATTTAAAAAAAGACCTAAATATGCAAAAAAGAATTTTAATTATCAATAGCGCAACAGGTATAATGGGAGGAGCAGAAATCTACTCTATCAACCTTTACAAAAATCTTATAAAAAATGGGCATCATGTGAGTTTTTTAGTAAGTAAAAATTCTTGTTTATCAAAAAAATTGCAAGGATTAAAGATTAATTATTATTCTTTCAGAACTTTTGAAATATTTAAAACACAATTTAAATTATTTTTAGCAAAAAAAATTATAAAAATTTGTAACTTAGAGAATATTCAAATTATACATTGTAATCTTCACAGAGAAATACCATGCGTTAAAAAAGCAGCAAAAAAATTAAAAAATAATATAAAAATAGTTCTTACTAGGCATAGCCCACAAAAATTAAAAATTAATTATTTAAAAAATATTCACGGTATTGTTTGTGTAAATCCACAAATAGAAACTGAACTGCAAGAAAGAAATAAGTCTGAAACTTTAAATATAAAAGATATAATTTTTATTCCACCATTTTTTGACGAAGAAAAATTTTTAAATTTTTCCAAACAAAATTTGCAAAATAACTCAGAAAATAAAAAATCATTTTTTAAAAACAATTTTAATATAGACACACAAAACTTACCAGTAATTTGCGCTATAGCAAATATGCCTAGAGATATAAATCACAAAAATCATCCAATTTTATTAAAAGCAATTAACAAATTAATTTATGAAAAAAATAAACCTGTGCATCTTATGCTTGCAGGAGATGGGCCATTAAAAAATTATTTACAAGAAATGGCAAAAAATTTAAAAATACAAGATTATGTACACTTTCTTGGTTTTACAGATAAAATTTCACAAATTTTGTATTTTTCAGACTTTAAAGTTTTACCAAGCAAACAAGAGGGGCTGCCCATTGTTTTATTTGAAGCTGCATGTCTTGAAAAACCTGTAATCGGCGCAAAAGAAACAAGTTTAATTAATGTTATTAAACATAATCAAACAGGTTTATTATTTGATCAAGATAATATATATAGTTTAGTGGCTCAAATAGAAAAATTAATAGATAATCCAGATCTAATAACAAAGTTAGGTAAGAAAGCAAAAGATTTCGTTTTGCAAAATTTTTCAACACAAATTAATATGAATAAATTAGAAATTTTCTACAATAAAGTTCTTAGTAACTGAAAAAACATGTTGCGCATTAATAGTTCTAATCCAGTCTCTTTTTTTATCAGCATTAACTATGCAATTTTTTACACCAACAGGTTCCCATTCAGGATTTTTTTTACGCATTAAAGCAACAACAGGAATATTAAGCGCTGCGGCTAAATGTATAATACTTGTTTCAACAGAAATTACTAAATCACAATGTTTTATAACTGCAGGTAGTTGAAAAAAATTTTTAGTTGCAGTAAATAAGAATATTTTTTGTAAAGAATAATTTTTTAAAAATTTTTCAAAATCTTTATATTGCTCTGGCATTACATTAATAATAAAATTTGTGATATAAAAAGAATCGTCTTTTTTAAAATAACCAATAAGTTCTATGACTTTTTCAAATGTCCAACAACGTTTTTTATTTTTAGCAGTAAAATTAATAAAAATATTTTTTTGATAAAGATTTTGCTTATCAAGGCGTATATCCCAATGCAAAAATTTTAATTTACCATAAAGAATCCAATCTTTTGGAATATCAATAAATGGGATACGTTCTTGATTGGTAGTTTTTGTATTTAAAATTTTTTCAAAAAAAATAGCATTTTGATTATTAATGTGTAAAATATTTTCTTGATTTTCAAAAAATTGTTTACCTGACTTAAAACCTGCAATCAAACAATTTTGTGAACAAATTTTTCGTGCCAATTTAATAAATCTACGTTGTCTCAAACTAGAAATTAAAATAACAATTTCATAATTATTGTTTTTTAATTCTAATACTGTTTTATTAAAATCCCACCAAGAACTAGTATCTTTATAAATTTTATTAAAAAATTTACAAGAGTTTAGCCAATCATACAAAACATAATTGCTTTTTTTTGAACTCCATCTATTTAATAAGCTTTTGCCTCGTCCTTCATCTACTAATAAATCAATTTTTAGATTTGGATATTTTATAGCAAAACTTTTAAAATAATTTTGTAAATAAACAAAGTCCCCGATCGCTAAATGCGAAAGAAACAAAATTTTATTAGATTTTTTTAAAATTTCTTCAGATATTTCTTGAACAAGTTTTTTCTGCATATTTTTAATATACTCAAACTATATTTTGAGCCTGTTCTCTAGCTTTTTCTAATTCAACTTTAATATCAACAACAATTGAACTTATTTGACTATCAGAACATTTAGCCAAAATAGTATTCGCTTCTCTAAGTAATTCTTGCAAAATAAAATCTAATCTTTTACCTTTTTCTATTTCTTTTTCTTTTAGAGCTTTTGAAATTCGGGAAATATGACTTTTAAATCTTATGATTTCTTCATGAATATCTATTTTATTTAAAATAGAATAAAGTTCATCAAGTTTTAATTTTATTTGTTCATCAGAAGTTTCTTTAGGTAGCAAATTTACTTCCTGAATTTGAACTTTATATTTTTTCATCAAATCTTGAAATAAATTGTCAACTTTCAATATTGCTTGCTCACAAATGTAAAAACGCTTTTCTAAATCTTTTTGTAAATTTTTACCTTCTGCAGCTCTACTTTTTAGAAGATCAATAGTAACCAAATCTACTTGTTTTAAAATTTCTTTTTCTAATTTTTGATCAATAACCGTTTTTTTATTAACAAAAACATCGGGCAAATGTAATACATCACCAACAGATATATCTCCAGAAATTTTAAATTTTGTTTTTATCTCTTTTACTGCATCAATATAACTTTGAATAATATTCATAGAAGGTCTTATTGTTTCAAAAGCAGCATTTTCTTCTTCTGGTCTTATAGAAAAATAAACCCTACCTCTTATAAGTTCAGATTTTAGTTTTTGAATAATACTTATTTCTAAATGATTCAATGCACTAGGTAATTTACAAGTTGTTTCAAAAAATCTGGAATTTACAGATTTAATTTCTATCAAAAACTGTATTTTTTCTTTTTTATTAATAGGTAAACAGATCGTTTTACTACTAAAACCGGTCATACTAAAAAGCACTAGTCACCTCGTGTCAAGCCGTTTATAAAAAGCTTGCCTGCCCGGCGTAGCCTTGGCGAAGCCTGGGTCGAAACCTACGAACTCATTTAAACAAGATTTGCATAAATATTCTGAACATCATCCAAATCATTAATAGTTTCTAAAAACCTATAAACAGATTCTTCTTTTTCTTTATCTTCTAATTCAACAGTATTCTTTGGAATCCATTCAATAGAGGCATCTTCAACCTTTAATTCAGCAGATTGAGCCCCTTTTTTTATTTTATCCAAATCAGCAGCATCACAACTGATAGAAATAATACCATCATCTATAGAAACATCATCAATATCATAATCTAGCATTTTTTCTAAAATATCATCTTCTGTAAAATTGTCTGCTGTAACTTTTAAAACACCTTTGTGCTCAAACATCCAAGAAACAGCTCCGGATTCTGCCAGCGTACCCCCAAGCTTTGAAAAAAGATGTCTTAAATCTGATACCGTTCTTTTTTTATTATCGCTTAAAGTTTCTACTATAACTGCAACACCGTGAGGTCCATATCCTTCATATGTAGCCGGTTCATAGCTTGCACCCTCAAGTTCACCAGTACCTTTTTTTATTGCACGAATTATATTGTCCTGAGGCATATTTACTTCTTTTGCCTTATCGATTATAAGGCGCAATTTTGCATTTCCTGCAGGATCCCCTCCACCTTCTTTTGCTGCAACTGTAAGTTCGCGAATTAATTTAGTAAAAACTTTCCCCCTTTTTGCATCTTCTTTAGCTTTTTTATGTTTTATAGTCGACCATTTAGAATGTCCAGACATTTTAATACTCCCAGTATTTAATTAAAAACTTATTAATTTCATAAACTAACTATTTTTAAAAACTTTGTCGACTAGTAAACAGACAAAAAATATTTTTAGTAAACATCCAAAAACAAATGGATATAAACCTAAAATTAGCAATTTTTCGTATGGTACAAAAAAAGAAAGATGTAATAAACCCCAAACATATAAAATTATATTGGCAATTAATAATTTTAAAAAATTTATAAAAAAAGAATTTTTTCTGTAATTTCTAACTAATGCTAAAAAACAACTCGCCAATAAAAATCCAAATATGTATCCTCCAGTGGGTCCAATAAGTTTTGCAATGCCACCTTGAAACCCAGAAAAAAATGGTGCACCAAAAGCCGTCTGAATTATAGTAAAAGCTATAGCAACAACTGACGGCCAACCCAAATACAATGCAAAAAATAATATTGGCGCCGGTTGCAAACTAATTGGCACAAAATTAAATGGCAATGGAATTATAATTTGAGAACACAAAGCAAAAAGCCAAGATAATGATAATAAAAAAATAAATTTTGCAAACTTAGTTTTTGTATTAAAAAAAAGTTTTTTAAAAAATATTAATTTGTCCATCTGTTTTTTCTCCAAAAAGTTTACGTTTTAAATATAAAAATTTTTTAGGAGCAATCTGTCGCCCCCTAGAAGTCTTTATCAATAAACCCTGTCTAATTAAAAAAGGTTCACACACATCTTCTAAAGTTTCACGATCTTCTCCTGTCAATGCTGCTAAAGTTTCTACCCCAACAGGACCGCCATCAAAATCTTTTATAATATGAGTTAAAATTTGACGATCAAGCTTGTTCAAGCCATCTTCATCTATACCTAAAAATTTTAAAGCTAAATCTATTATCTGATTATCTATAATTTTATGATTATTAACTTGTGCAAAATCTCTAACTCTTTTCAAAATTCTTTTTACAATTCTTGGGGTGCCTCTAGCTCTTTTACCAATAGATAAAGCAGCTTCAGATAATATGGGTATTTTAAAAAAATTAGCATTTTGTACAACAATTTGCGCCAAATCTTCTGGTTCATAAAAATCTAATCTTTCTACTATTCCAAATCTTGTTTGCAATGGCCCTGAAATTAAAGATGTTTTGGTTGTTGCACCAATTAAAGTAAATGGTTGTAATGGTAATCTAATAGATTTTGCCCCGGCACCTTGCCCTATAATCATGTCAACGCAAAAATTTTCCATTGCACTATATAAAATTTCTTCAACATTTTTGGGAAGTCTATGAATCTCATCAATAAACAAAACTTCTTTAGCAGCTAAATTAGATAATATAGCAACAAGATCCCCACTGCGTTCTAAGATGGGGGCACTTGTAATTTTAAAACTAACTCCCAGCTCCTTTGCTACAACTTTTGCCAAAGTGGTTTTTCCAAGACCTGGAGGACCAAATAATAAAATATGGTCAAGAGTATCAGATCGGTCTTTGCATGCCTTTGTATAAACTTTAAGTTTTTCTTTTATTTCATTCTGTCCAAGATAATCATCAAAACAAGAAGGTTCAAAAGTTAAAACTTTATCTTCTGGTGTCTCTTGCAGATTTAACAACTCCAAAGGCGTTTCTAGATTCATAAATATTCCTACAAAAAATCAAGCTTCATTTTATTTTTTATCTTTGCTAAAATAATTTTACATTAAAATTATTCGGGTTGCTAGCTCAATTGGTAGAGCAACAGACTCTTAATCTGCAGGTTCAGGGTTCGAGTCCCTGGCGACCCACCATATTCATTTTTAGCAAGGATGGCGGAACTGGTAGACGCACTGGCCTTAGGAGCCAGCCCTCGAAAGAGGATGGGGGTTCGAGTCCCCCTCCTTGCACCAAAAGAAGAGAGTTTTAAGGAGAGAGTTTTATGGAAAATGTAAAAAAGAATTTTTTTTTAAACAATTTTATTTTTCAAACTATCCCTATAACTTCACATTTGTTTAAAGCTACTATTCAAGTTTCTAACGATTTTGTTAATCCAATTTATAAACAAACAATCGAATTATATAAAAAAAAAACATACTTGCCAGGATTAAAAAGTAAAGACATTCCATCAGAATATTTAGAAGATAACTACAAAAAAGAAATAGAAAATAATCTTAAAAATTTTCTTTTTAAACACACGGTTTTAAATTTTTTATTAGCTCAGATAAGAAATAAAAAAATAATTTTAACTAATTATCCACGATTATCTGATATAAAAATATCTTCTGAT
Source organism: Candidatus Babeliales bacterium (assembly GCA_041650475.1). Taxonomy (GTDB): domain Bacteria; phylum Babelota; class Babeliae; order Babelales; family UASB340; genus JAIPGX01. The sequence goes on from JBAZLD010000016.1 coordinate 11,748, forward strand.
AAAAATGTTTGTTTTGATTTTGATTTGTCTATAGCAGATCCTATAGAACTCAAAGAATGGAAAAATTTTATTTTTAGAGCTCCCAAAAGAAAAAGATACAAAGATGCAGATAAACAAGTTGATCTTTTTTTAAAAAGAGAATCTTCTTTATTTAAAAAACAAGATTATAACACAGTAGAAGAAAATGATTGGGTCTGTTTTATAACTGTTTTATTAGATGAAAATCAAAAACCAGTTTTACCTGATTTCAAAAGTTCTTTTTGGATAAAGGTTAATAATAAATATTTAACAAAACCATTTTTTATGCAACTTATAGGAAGAAAAATTGGTGATAGTTTTATTACAAACGATTTACCAACGCAAAATGATTTTTCTTCAGACATTGAGTATGAAAAATATTCATTTTTAATCGAAATAAAAATGATAGCCAAAGGATCATTTTTTTCATTAGAATCATTTAAAACAATATTTCAGTTAAAAAGTAAAGCCGATATCCATAAAAAATTAATAGAAGTTTTCTCTTATAGAAATGATATTTCACAACGTAAAAGTATCATAGAAGAACTATTTCACCTATTATTATCAAAACATAGATTCGAAATTCCAAAACATTTTGTAATAAGAAGAGAAGAAGATATAATTTTATCTTTAAAAAAACATCCAGATTATCAAGTATATAAACAACAAAAAGACTTTTTAAATCAAATAGAAACTTTAGCAGAAAAAGTCATCAAAGAAGAAATTATGATAGATCAAATTGCATATCAAGAAAATATAAAAATTGATCATAGAGATATTCAAAATTATCTATATTTATTTAATAATAACAGATTGAAAGAATTCGTTTATTTCAAACCATTTGAAGAAAAAATAGAGGAATCAGAACAACCCTTACATAAAAGCTGCTTAGAGCAATCCGTACTAAGAGAAAAAACTTTAAATTATATAATTCATGAATTGACAAAATGAATTAAACATCTAAAGCTTGCACTTTTAAGGTTTATACTATAAAATCATGATGTTTTAAATTTTAAATTTATAGCTTTATTTATAATTATTTTTTTATTATTTTGTTAAATATTTAGCAAAAATTTGTTCAGGAGTTAAAAATGTCAATAACGTATAAACCAAGCAATTTAAAAAGAAAAAGAAAGCATGGCTTTAGAAAACGTATGGCTACAAAAGATGGTAGAAAAGTTCTTAGTAGAAGACGTGCTAAAGGTCGCAAACGTTTAGCAGTTTAAATTTGCAAATTTTAAAGGGCTTTTTTAAAAAAAGCCCTTATTTTTTTATGATCTCAAATTTCAAAAAACTTTTTTCATTTTCTAAAAAAGAAATTGATTCTGTATTTAAAATCGCAAAAATCAAATATCAAATATCGGGCTTAAAATTACTGCAAGCCTCTCAGAATAATTTTGATTACGGCAAACTTTTAATCATAATTCCTGCAAAAACAGGTAAAGCTCATGATAGAAATCTTATCAAAAGGCGTATAAAAGCCATTTTTTATGAACAAAAATTATACGAAAAATCTATAAATTCTATAATTTTTGTATACAAACCTGCACTTAATTTAACTTTTGAACAATTAAAAGATTTTTTAGTTCAAAATATATAAAATAAATTCATGAAAATAAAACAAAAATCATTAAAAATTACATTTTTTTTAATAGATTCTATTAGGCCGTTATTGGGACCATCCAAAGTATGTATATATCATATTTCATGTACTGAATATACAAAAGCTATTTTAGAACAAAAACCATTTTATATTGCGCTACCATTAATAATAGTTAGATTATTAAGCTGCAACCCGATTACAGCAATATTTTTAAAAATAAAATTTTATTTAAAAAAATAATTTAAATATTTTTGTTATTCTGTCCAATTCTTCCAACACAAACAGTACTCAAATTATCAGTAACAAAATATTTTTTACAAATTTCGTTTAATTCTTTTAAATCTATTGTTTGTACTCGACTTAAAGCTTTATCATAATAATCAAAACCTAAATCAAATGCCTGTAATCGTGCGAACATAGAAGCCATATGCTCATTGCTGGCCGTAAGATCAACTAAATCTTTTAAATACATCTGTCTTGCAGAGTCTAATTCTTCTTTTGTTACTCCAAAATTTGCAAAATTATTTATAATTTGAATTAAAGCTTTTTTAGCTTCAGGCAATCTATCAAGGCTCAAAATCGCTCCAACAAAATCAAAACCATTAACTTTTGTAGCATTAGCGGCATAAGAACCAAACGCTGTATAAAAAAGACCAGTTTGTTCTCTTAATTGAAAAATACGTGATCCCAATGAATCAAAACAAATCATATTTAATAATTTTATAGGAATTAAATGTGGATTATAAATATCAATTGAACTAGGTTGTCCTAACAAAAGAACAACTTGGTCTCGTAACATAAAATAATCAAGTTCTTTACCTGGCTCAAAATTTGATTTTGATTTATGATCTATTTTAACTTGCTCACCCACCCAATTTTTTGTTAAATCTTTCAAAATTGTTTCTAAAAAATTTGTATCAAAATTTCCGACAACAGAAACAATCATATTCTGTGGCGTAACATATTTTTTATGAAATTCATAAAGAGTTTTTATATCAATATTTTTGATTAAATCAATAGCTTGATCAAAAGTCCAATCATAGGCATAATCTTTATAAATCAAATTTTCAAGTAATTTTTTTGCAACAGAATTAGAAGAATCTTTTGCTCTTTGATACAAATCTATAAAAATGTTTTTCAATTTCTCTAAAGAATCTGTTTTAAAATCAGGCTGTGTCAAAATAAGAAAAAAACGTTCTAAAAGAAGTTCAATATTATTATTCAAACAAGCAAGAACACCACCACCAACATCAAACGAAACGCTAGCACCTAAATTTTCAAAAAAATCAACATTTTCATTTTTTGTAAAACCCACACTTTTTTCAATTAAAAGATTCATCATCAAATTAAAAATGATGCCATCTTTTGATTGACTATAAAATTCTGCATCTTTAAATCGACAAATTAAACTTAAAATAGGCCATTCACCATTATTTTTTAATAAAACAGTTAAACCATTTTTTAAAGCAATTTTTTTATCTGGTTGAGGAAATTCAAAATCCAATTTTGCAGGAGAATTTAATTTGTTTAAAAATTTAGGGTCTTCAATTTTTGTTGTTCTTTTATGTTTTGCTAAAATTTGAGTATCAAGCTCATCAGATTCTTTTTTTAACTTTTCCCATTGAGATTTTTTATTTTCTGGCAAAGGCAATAAAGTAATTTGATTAATTAAAAATGGATCCAAATATTGAGCAACAAAATTTTGTATTTGTTCAGATGTAATTTCAGCAAATTTATTAACTTTTTCAAAAACCTCATATTCATTTTTTTTGAATAAATAAGATTTTATCCATTCATATGTAAAATATTTTAAACTTTGTAATTTTTCAAAAAATTCTCTACTTTTTGTATTAATAATTTTTTGTAATTCTTGATCAGTAACACCATCTTGAATTAATTTTATTAATTCTTGTTCAACTATTTTTTTACACTGTTCACTTTTACCAGCTACAGGTTCAATTAAAATCAAAAAAGTTCCAGCATTCTTTAAAAGATCTGTAAAAACAGCTAAATCAACAGCCACTTTTTCTTCATCAACTAACTTTCTATATAATCTGCTTCCTTGACCTTGCCCCAAAATAAATTCTACACAATTAAGCAAATTTTCATCTAAATCTTTTATTCCAGGGACTAACCAATAAAAACCCAACTGCTCTTTTTGAACGTTTTCATATATATGAGTAATGTGTTGCACAAAAGATGTTGCATGTACCTTTTCTTGCTCAAAATCTTCAATAAGACTACTGCCCGCTTTTATATTTTCAAAATCTAATTTTGCAATTTCTATCGCATTATCAAGATTAATATCACCAACAATAAAAAGTACAGCATTTTGAGGACCATAATATTTATTGTAAAAATCTTTTAATTTTTGGGCAGATAAATTTACTAAATCTTGTTTATAACCTATAATCGGAAAATGATACGAATGATTAGATGGATAAATTAATTCGCAAGCCTTTTCAAGCATAACCATCCAATATTTATCTTTATACATTTTCAATTCTTGAATAACAGTTTTTAATTCAGAAGCTAAATGTTGTTCTTCAAATCTGGCATTTTGCATACAATCAGCTAAAATAGCCAAAAATGGTTGCCAATTATTTTTATCAACCTCAAAATAATAACTGGTCATGTCTTTTGCAGTAAAAGCATTAAAAGTTGCTCCAAATTTTCTAGCTATTGCATCAATATCGCCTTCAGATAATTTGTTTGTACCTTTAAAAATCATATGTTCTATTAAATGAGCAAGACCTCTCTGCCCTGCTTGTTCAACAGCAGATCCTATGCCGTAGGCTATTTGTAACAAAACTTTTGGACAAGCAGAATCTTTGAATGCTAATACAGTTAATCCATTATCAAGAACGACTTTTTTTATATTTTCTTTTTTCATTTCAAAATTTACCTTGGTTTTAATAGTTGGTGAAATTTCTTCTTTTTTTTGTGGTATAAAAAAATTTATTCCTAAAATTAAAGTTATGATAAATGATAACATAATAAAAAACCATTTGTATTTTAAAATAAAATTTATAATATTCATGTTTGCTTCTCCGTTTTTTTTAATTAAACTACTACAAAAGAGTTTAAAAATAAATTTTTTAATAAAAAATGAACATTTTAATATTAAGAGTATCATCAATAGGTGATGTAATACATACGTTGCCCGCAATTTTTTTAATAAAAAAATTAAATCCAAATGCTAAGATAAGCTGGATAGTACAAAAAAAGGCTGCTTGTATTTTAAAAAATCAAAATTTTTTAGAAAATGTTTGGGTTATACCTGACAAATTTCTAAAACCTCAAAATTGGTTTGTTACATTTAAAGTAATCAAAGAAACGAAAAAACATAAATGGGATGCTATACTTGATTTTCAAGGTATAATCAAAACATCAATTTTTTTATTTTTTCTTAACGGCCCTAAATATGGTTTTGATTACAAAAATTCAAGAATGGGCCTCACTTCTTATTTTACAACAAATCAAATGACACCAGAATATACAAATATAATACAAAAAAATCTCGCACTAACTTCTTATATGCTTAAAAAATATAATAAAAATAATTATATCGAAACACCAGATATAGAAATATTAAAAAAAGATTTTAAACTAGATATCCCTACAGAAAAAATAGAACTTGTAGACAATTGGTTAAAAAAAAACAATATAAAAAATTTTGTAGCATTAACACCAAATACAACTTGGCCTTCAAAAGAATGGCCAACAGAAAATTGGAAATATTTATTTGATTATTTAAATGAAATAAATGAATATTCTGTTATTTTAATTGGCAAAGAATTTGGAAAACAGGCAAATGAATTGTCAAAATATATAGAAAAAAAAAATCTAAAAATTTACACTTCACCAAATTGGGATTTATTAACAACATCTTATTTAATATCAAAAACAGAGTTATTTATAGCCCCTGATACAGGATTATTACATATGGCAGATTTTTTGAATAAAAAAACCATAGGAATTTTTGGACCAACATTAGCTAAAAGACATGGTCCCTTCTTAAATCAAATTAGTATAAAAAATGCAATTCAGATAAAATGTCCTTACCTTTATAAAAGATCTCATTGTAAAAACAAATTTGGAACAAATTATAATTGTATGTATAATTTAACACCTGGAAATTTATTTGCTAAGATAAAACAGGTATTAAATTTTGGATAAAATTATGAAAAAAAATTTATTTCTTTTTTTTGTGTTCATAATAATTATAAATACATCGTATATACATTCTGTTACAGTTGATAATAATAAAAATTTAAATTTAACAATGGACAAAGCCGTTGAAATGGCAAACAAATATAATCCCAGCTTAAAAGCATTAAAATTTGCAATTCAAGCACAAAAAGAAAATGAAAAGGTTGCTTTTTCTGGTTATTTTCCGACTATCAACTTAAATGAAACTCCATATTTTCAAAATGAACAAAAAGGTTTACAAAATAGAATTTCAATAGAAGGTCGACAATTGGTTTATAGTTTTGCAGGTCCATTGCAACAATTAAAAATTGCGCAAAAACAAACCGATGTTGCTAAATTATCTGAAGAAGAACGTAAAGATTATCTTCGATATTTTGTAGAAGCATCATTTTTACAATCTTGGTTATTGCAGAGAAAAAATAAAGCAATAAAAACTTTAAACTCTTCTGCAGACGAAACTATTAAAAAAGCTGAACATCAAAATAAATTAAATCTTTTAAGTAAAAACCAATGGTTGCAAGACGAGGCAACATTTGCAAGCAATCTAGCAAATGTTTATTTATATTCAGATGAGTTAAAAAATGCACAAAATCAATTAGAATTTTATATCGGAAAACAATTTGAAAGCAAAGACGAAACTATAACTCTAATATGGGATTCCAAACAAGAAATAAAAGTAGAAAATTTAGAAAATTACTATCAAAAAGCTATAAAAAATAGGAAAGATATTCAAAGAAAACAAAAAGAAACAGAAGTTTTCAAAGAAACAGAATATTATTATAAAAAAGGGAATGCTCCTGAACTTAAAATTATGGGATCCGTATCAAAAGATAGTAATGCCTATTATAACTGTCATCAAGTTGGTTTATATTTAACCTGGAATATTTTTGATGGTGGCACAAAACATTATGAACAACATAAAGCGCATGCCGAAATGTTAAAAGCTTTAGAAGAAAAAGAATATTTAATTAATCAAGCAAAATATGATGTACAAAAAGCATACAACAACTTGTCCATATTATTAAAACAATTAGCCGCACAAAACATCCAGTTAACTCAAGCAAAAAATGATTATATACTTAACAAACAAAAATATGAAATAGGTGACATATCTAAAGTAGATTTTGAGCAAGCAAAATATAATTGGGAAAATCAAAAATTTATATGGTTATCATTAAAAATTAATACTGCCGTTAAAGAAAGAGAATTACAATATGCTTGCGGTTTCCCTGAATAATATAAAAAAAACTCTTTGCCTATTTTTTTTATTATTATTTTTTTTAAATTTTAAAAATTCAAATGCTATTATTAACAAATCAGCAATTGAAAAAACACAAAAGTTGTTATGTTTTGCTATTGTTGTTGATCAGTTACTGCCTAATCATTACAAAATTTGGCCAAAATTAAATATCGAATTTAACAATCCAAAATTTTTACAATTTAAAAATTGCTGTAACTCAAAATATAATATTTATATGCCTGCATTTATAAATAATATTTTATTATCCGCAACGGAAGAAAATGAGGATTTTGTAAGTGCAATAATAAATATTTTAATACAAATTAAGATTATTTCCCAAGATAACAATCTTAATTCTGCAAAAGAAATAGGGGATTTATTTAAAAGCAATATAGGCTTAAGTATCATATGTGAAAAGGCGGCTGAAATCTTGGCAAACAAAGCCGTTAATAATTTTGTAAAGCAAAAAATATTAAAAAGAGTTTTAAAAATAATTACTTTTACAAGTATTAAAATTTTAGCAGATTATCTTCGTTCCCAAAAAATAGAGTCTAATTATCAACAATATTTTAAATTCAATACAATAAAATATATAAATATTTTTGTAGAAAAAACTTTTATTGAATTTTTAGCAGAATTTTTACAAAGATTTATAAAAGGAAAATCGCAGGTACAAAAATGTTAACTAAAAAACAAATCTTAATATTAATCTCTTTTATAGCAATAATAGTAACTGGAAGTTTATATTTTTTTAGAAAAAAATATAAAGAAACAACTCCTTTATTAAAAACAGAAAAACCACAAAGGAAAAATTTAACTCAATACGTTCATTCTTCAGGGACTTTAAAAGCAAAAGAACAAATAACAATTGGAAGCTTGGAGGCTGGTACTGTTATAGATATTTTGGCAGATAATAATGATAAAATAAAAAAGGATCAAGTTCTTGCAATTATTGATAATGGAATTGGAGACAGTAATGTAAAATTGTTACAAGCACGGCTCAATCAACACAAAGCTGAATTATGGTATCAAGAAAAATTCTTTGCAAGACAAAAACAATTGTATGAATCCGGTCAGATCTCAAAAAACTCTTTTGAAGAATATACGAAAAATCTTGAAGTAGTTAAAGAAGCTGTAAAATTAACAACAGCAGAATTAGAAGTCCAAGAAAAAAAATATAATAATCTTTTTATAAAATCTCCAGACAATGGAATTGTTATAGCAAAAGAAATAGATCTGGGACAAATGATCACTTCTCAATTTCAAGCAACAGTTCTTTTTGTAATGGCAAAAGATTTAACTAAAATGGAAACTAGTGTAGATGTTAGTGAAGCTGACGTAGGAATGGTTAAAGAAGGTCAAAAAGCAATATTTAAGGTAGACGCTTTTCCTAAAGAAATTTTTAAGGCAAAAGTAGAAGAAATTAGATATCTTGCCAAAATAGTAGAAAATGTTGTTACATATGCAACAATTTTAAATATAAATAATCCTGATTTAAAATTAAGACCAGGAATGACTACAGACGTGAAAATAAAAGTAGCAAAATGTAAAAATGGTTTAGTTGTTCAAAATAAAAGCTTACGAATAAATGGTTCCTCTCTAGAACAAGTTGCAAAAAAAATGAATTTAAAATTTGAAAGACTTCCAGATACTGATGCTAAAACCGAAATTGATCACATTTGGGTTTTAGAAAATAAAGATACAATAAAACAGTTAAAAATAACAACCGGAGTTAGACAAGGTCCATATACTCAAATCATAGGTGATGTAACAGATGAAACCGACATTATTACAGAAGTAACAGATTTTCAAAGGGATAATCTTTTACTAAAAGAGGTATTTGCCGGAGCATCAGGCGGAATAGGCAAAAAATAAAATTAAAATAGGACCTTAAATAATGTCACTTTTAAAAACAGTAAAATTAGTAAAAACCTATAAAATGGGTGAAACAATAGTAGAAGCTTTAAAGGGAATTAGTTTAGAAATAAATCAGGGCGAGTTTGTTGCTATAACAGGATCTTCCGGATCTGGCAAATCTACATTAATGCATCTTTTAGGATGTCTTGATGTTCCAACGTCGGGCCAATATTTTATTGAAGATAAAGATGTTTCAAAAATGACAAAAAATGAACTTGCCAAAATAAGAAATCAAAAAATAGGATTTGTTTTTCAAAAATTTTTTTTATTAGCAGATCTTAACGCAACAGATAACGTAGCATTACCAGCACTTTATGCAGGCATTCCGGAAAATGAAGCTAAAAAAAAAGCCTTATCTTTTTTAGAATTGGTAGGATTAAAAGATCGAGCAAGTCATTATCCATATCAATTATCTGGCGGACAACAACAGCGAGTAGCAATAGCTAGATCATTAATTAATAATCCAGCAATAATATTTGCAGATGAGCCAACAGGAAATCTTGATACAAAAACAGGAGATACAATAATGGAATTATTCACAAATTTAAATAAAGAAAGATCTGTTACAATAATTATAGTCACACATGAACCTGATATAGCAATTAAAACAAAACGTATTATTGATTTAATAGACGGTCAAATTAAATCTGATAAAAAATTATAATAAGAAAATAAAAATAATATGAATAATTATAGATTATTTTTAACAGCTTTAACCTCTTTAAATAGACATAAATTACGTTCTTTATTAACCACATTAGGAATTATAGTTGGAATTGTTTCTATTATTTCTGTAATGTCCATCGGTCACGGGGCAAAATATAAGGTAAAACAAAAAATAGAAGGTTTAGGTACAAATTTTATAATAGTGTTAGGAGGAAGTCCAAAAAGGCTAATGCATTCAAGAGGTGGTGCAGGAAATTTAACAATAACTCCTTCAGATTTAAATGCAATTCTAGAAGAATGTGATGGAATTACCCATGCATCGCCAGGCGTACAAAGATCCTTTAAAATTGTATATGAAGGAAATAACTGGCAATGTCTTGTTGGGGGCGCAGATGCAAATTATTTGCAAATTAGAAAATGGAATTTAACAAAAGGATATTTTTTTACAGAACATGATGTAAAAACCGGAAAACGCGTAGCTATTATTGGAAAAACAGTAAAAAAAGAATTATTTGGTAAAATTAATCCTATAAATAAAACCATTAGAATAAAAAATATACCATTTACAGTAATAGGAGTCTTAGAAGAACGTGGCAAAATGCCAAATGGAATGGATGAAGATGATTTGATTATAATGCCATATACTACAGCCCAAAAAAGTTTAATGGGAATTCATAATGGAAATTTTACAGCAATTATTATATCCGCTAAAAAAAAAGAAATAATGAATCAGACGGCAAATGAAATTGAAGCTATTTTAAGACAGCAACATAAACTTACACCACAAGATGAAAATGATTTTACTGTATTTACACAAGATGATATCACACAAGCTTCAGATGCAGCTACTCAAGTTCTTAATATTTTGTTATTTATAATTGCCTCAATTTCATTAATTGTAGGTGGCATAGGTATCATGAATATAATGCTTGTAACTGTTGCAGAAAGAACTAAAGAAATTGGTATTCGCATGGCTTTAGGCGCAACAACCCAAAACATATTAATTCAATTTATTTTAGAGGCTATTGTTATTTGCATTATGGGCGGTGTCGTCGGTGTTATTATTGGCGTTTTAATATCCGAATTTATAGGAATTATTTTGGGTTGGCCAATTTTCATTTCAATTAAATCTATTATAATCTCTTTAATTTCATGTATTGTAATTGGCTTATTTTTTGGTTTTTATCCTGCCAAAAAGGCCTCTGGACTTAATCCAGTTGAAGCTTTAATTGAAAAATAAAAATCTTAATTCAACCTAAAAAATGCTAATTTTCGTTGCCTTTTACCCAATTTATAACTTTTAATTTCTTTTAAAAACTCTGCTGCTTTAGGATCAACCTTCCATTCATCGGTAACCCAGTAAACCAAAGTAGAATTTTTATATGCGCTAGAAGGTTTAAACATTCTGCACAATTCTTCTTCACCAATTGCAGCCCTTGTAAGAAAAAAATCAACATCTGCTTGAGTAGTTCTCAAAAATGTTCGCCAATCTAAATCACAAATTTGAACGTTTTCTAAATTTAATTCTTCGATTAAAGCGTGCAAAAATTTTTGTTTCTTTTTATTAACTTCAATTAAAATAACATCTAAATGAGGAAATAAAATTTTTAATGGAATTGCAGGAAAGCCAGCTCCCGTTCCAATATCAACAATTAATTTTGATTTTTTTAAATCAACAAAATCTATTAATGCCACGGAATCTAAAAAATGTTGCCTTACAACACCACCAAGATTTGTAATTGCGGTTAAATTAATATTTTTGTTCCATTCTTCAAGAATTTGTGTATATTTTTGAAATTTTTCAAGTTGTTCATCTGTTAAATTAAGTTCTTGAACAAAATCCACCCATATTTTTTCTGGTTCTTTTTCTCTATTCTTTTTCATATAAAAAAATCCTAAAACAAATAATATAGATTTTCAAAATGCATTTTTGTTAAGTTGTAATTATAATAAATTTTTTTCTTAAATAAAACAAAGGGGGAGTTATAAAATTATGAATAAATTCAATAAATTTATAAAAATATTAATATTTTTTATATTTATAATAAAAAATTTAGGTGCTGCTGATAATAGAATTATTATTCGTTTAAATCCAGTTCCAGAACAAATAATAGACTCGGTACATGAAAAAATACTAAAAGATTTACAAGAACAAAAGCTTGCTTCTATGAAGCATAAAACACCTAGTCAGATAAGCCAAAAACCATTAAAAAACTTATTAAAAAATTTTTTGCCAGATTTATCCGGTTTTATAGCTATTTATAAGGGGTATATGGATTATTCAACAAAAAAAGGGTTCATATCTTTCCCACTGCGCCAAGCAAGTCCCAAATTATATTTAGCAATAACACCAAGAGTTGAACTAATAAAAATAAAGGGAAACACAATATCTCATCAAAAATATATGCAAAACACCCCCACTAAAATATACCTATTTGAAAAAAAACAAGATAAAAATAAACAATTTTTTTGGCAAGTAAATGAACAAAAATTGCCGAAAAATAACATAGTCAATTCATTAACGGTAGTTTTATTAACAAAACCTAAAAATTTATATGTTGTTCAAGGAGATTTTATGTCAAACAAAAGTGGACATTTAATTTTGCCTAATAACATATATATTTTAGACAATTTAAATAACAACAAAATATTACTTAATAGTTTAAACGCTAAACGTTATTTTGAAACAATAAAATATAATGAAAAAAAGATACTTGAAAAAAATATTTATCAAAAAATGATTTCTAATTGGTAGTACATATTTTTTTTATTAAATTAGTTGTAGAAAAACCTTTTTGAAAATCTATTATTTCAATTTTACCACCATTTTTTATCATAAAATCATATCCTGCAACTTGTTCTTTTTTATAATCACCACCTTTTACAAGAATATCAGGCTTTAGGTACTCTATTAATTCTTTAGGTGTATCTTGATTAAAAATAACAACAAAATCAACCCCATTTAGAGCAGCAATAATCTTTGCACGTTCTTCAACGTTTTTAATTGGACGAGATTCTCCCTTAAATCTTTTTACAGACTCATCTGTGTTTATAGCAACGACAAGTATATCTCCCATTTTTTTTGCTTTATTTAAAAGATAAACATGCCCCGAATGTAAAAGATCAAAACATCCATTAGTAAAGACTATCCTTTTATTTTCCAATCTAAGCCAATCTAATTCTATTTTAAGTAATGCCCATTCAGTAAAAATTTTTTCGGTAAATTCTACATTTTTATCAATGAGTTCATCCAAACTAACAGCATAAGTTTTCAAATGAGAAACTGCTACGGCTGCTGCATGGTTTGCAAGTTTTAAACATTGTTTCATCGGCAATTTTACTGATAGACCTAATGCCAAAAATGCCAAAACCGTATCACCTGCTCCTGTTAAATCAAAAACCTCTTTTTTGCAGGCAGGAACAAAAAAATCTTCTTTTAAGGATATAAATTGAATACCCTTTTCCCCCATGGTTAAAATTAAACCATCAAGAGATAATATTTGACATATTTTTTTACCATTATTAATGGTTGAATCTTTTTTATTTAAATCATAAAAATCTAATATTTGGTCAAATTCTTTGAAATTTGGTTTCAGATAATTCACACCCTTATATTTATCAAAATTTGGTCCTTTTGGATCTAATAAAATTAGACAACTTCTCTCTTTCGCTTTAAAAATAATTTCTGATAAAATATCTTCAGTAAGAACACCCTTGGCATAATCTGAAACTAGGACAATTGTGTTAGGTAAAATTAAATTATCAAGCTTACATATAATTTCATCAAATTCTGTTTTAGATAATTCTTTAGTATCTTCCGTATCAATTCTCAATAATTGCTGATTACCTGACATCAAGCGTTTTTTACACGTAGTAACTCTATTTTCACTTCTCACGAGACCATTACAAGAAATTCTATTTTTTTTTAAAATCGAAATTAATTTTTCAGCAGCCTTGTCCAAATTATTTACGACACCAATCAGATCAACAAAGCACCCTATCTGCTTACAATTCAATGCAACATTAGAAGCCCCTCCCAAACTCCATTCTCTTTTTTTTTCTTTTAATATAGGAACAGGAGCTTCTGGAGAGATTCTTAAAACATCTCCAAAAATATACTCATCCAACATGACATCACCAATTATTAAAATTCTTTTTTTATCTGCTGTTTTAATTTTATTTATTATATTTTTCATAAAATTTGATCATCTATTTGTTCCGTTTTAATAAAAAATAATCAAGTTTTAAAGTTTGCATCTAATACAAAATGTGTCAACTATAAAAACACAGTTACATTAACTTGCATAAAATAATAAACTTAAAATATAATTTATATATTTCTCAGTTTTGATAAGAGGGAGTTTAAAAATGAAACTACAAGTATCTTTTGATATTGCAGATCTACAGAAAGCATTAAATATCGCTCAAAAAATTTATAGATATGTAGATATTTTGGAAGTTGGCACAATTTTAATTTATAAATATGGCGTATCTGCCATACAAAGCTTTAAAGAACATTTTCCAGAAAAACCTATTTTTGCAGATGCAAAAATAGCAGATCGCCCCAATCTAGCAGTTCAAATTTTTGCACATGCTGGAGCAGATTATGTTTCTGTTTTAGCAGGAACAACAAACAGCATAATTAAACAAGCTACACAAGTTGCACACGATAATGGTATAAAAATAATATTAGATCTAATGGATTCAGTATCCCCAGGGCAATCTGCGATGGATGCAAAAACTTTAGATATAGATATAATCTCTTGTCACAAACCTGTTTCATTAAACCGATTAGAAGAATCCCTTACAGATTGGCAATATATAAAAGGCAATACTGATTTACCAATTTTTATAGCAGGAAATATCAATAAATCTAACATTTCAAAAATTTTAAAATTAAAACCACAGGGAATAGTAATTGGATCTGCGATAGTGGAGGCTCAAGATCCAGAAGAAGAAATAAAATATTTTAAATCTCTTATAAAATAATTAGGAAAAAATATGAAAAAATTTTTTTTAAAAACTTTAACTTTAAGTTTAATTTTATTATCTTTTTTAGGTTGTAGTAGTAATAAAAAAAATAATATAGAAAGCATACCCATGAAAAATAAAAAATATATAGTTCAAGAAAATTTAAAACCATCAAATTTGTCAGGTATTTCTGATAATCAAATTAGTGATCATTGGAATCTTTATGTTGGATATGTAAATCAAGTAAATAAATTAAATGAAGAATTATCTGAATTAGCAGCAAATGGACAATTAAATTCTTTAATCTATTCAGATCGACGTAGGCAGTATGGTTTTGAATACAATGGCATGGTTTTACATGAATATTATTTTGGTAATTTAAAAAATAATGTTACTAAAAAAGAATCTGAAGAAATTTATTCAGCTATCAAAAAAAATTGGGGATCATTTGATAATTGGGCACAAGACTTTATAAATACTGGAAAAACCAGAGGCATAGGCTGGGCAATACTTTATGCAGATCCTACAACAAAAGACTTAATAAATTGTTTTATATCAGAACACCAAATTGGCAACATTGCAGGATTTATGCCAATTTTAGTAATGGATGTTTGGGAACACGCCTATATGGTTGACCATAAAGCCGGTGGTCGAGGTGATTACATTAATGCTTTTTTAAATAATGTAGATTGGTCTGTTGTAGAAAAAAGATATAAAGATTTAATTGATTCAAAGATTACTAAAAGATTTTAAATTAAAAAAAGATTACCCTTTTATTTAGTTAAAAGAGCTCTTTCAAATATGTTAATTAAATTTGGTAAAACAGATTGATCGCTTTCAATTTCAAATTTCATAATAAATCGCTCAAAACTGTCTTCAATTTTCCCATATACAAGCATTTTTCCAAGTTTAATCATTTCTAATTTAATATATGAATCAGAGTTAATATCTTTCAATGTACAACTACCAACCAGCTTGTTATGCATTGTTGATAACGCTTTTATAAAACATGAAATGTCTGATTCAAATACGGAAAAATCTGCTCCTCCTGAGAATTTTTCAGATTTTATTGTTATATAAAAAGTAAAATAAGCATCACTATGTAACAATTCAATACGAAGAAATTTATTATCTGAATTTAATAAAATATTATTTTCCATAAACAATTCTATCATTAATAATTTTAGTTTTAATTTCATTAAATAAAAAAGTAATAATTAATCTTATAACATATTAAAAATAAAATTAAAAATGGCAATTTTTGTTAAAAAATTAAGCCTAAATATCAAAATAAATAAAATTTAGTCAAAAATATTTAAATTTTTACTTTTAGCCTCATGCTTTTTATTTTTTTTATGCTTCTTATCTTTGAACTGCAATTCATAAAGCTCTTTTAATTCTTCAACTGAAGTTGCTTGTTCAGGATTTTTATCTGTACGATATTCAATAAATCTTGGAAACCGCAAGGCCATTCCAGGTTTATCTTTTGTTTTACCTGCCGTATGCAATGGAGATAGAGTTATTTCATCGGCTCGAACTATGCACATTATTTCTGGATTTGTCCAAACATATGGATAAAGTTCTTTTGAACATTTAACATTTTTGGGTTGAGATAAAATTTTAATTTGATCACATTTTTTCTTTAATTCTTTCCATTCACTATCACTCATTCCTGTTCCAATTTTTGCAACTGTATCAAAACAATCATTCTCTTTATCGTAAACGCCAACTAAAAATGCTCCTATTCCAAAACCTGCACGTTTGCCTGCTCCAGCATAATACCCTAAAATTACACAATCTATTGTATCTTTTAATTCACCTGTTTCTTGTCTTTTTAATTTGATCCAATTAAAATTTCTTTTACCTGCCTGATATATCGCATCGGGCTTTTTTACAACAACGCCTTCAAGCCCATCAGAAACATTTTGTTCAAAATATTCTTCTAATTGATTAGCATTTTCTATTTCTTGTTCACTTATTGCAATAATAGAAGGTTCTTCTTCCTTGGGTAAACTCTCAACTATTTTTAATAAAAAACTTCTTCTTTTTTCATGTCCTAAATTTAAAAGAGACTTATCATTTAAAAATAAAATATCAAATAAATATAGTTTTAAGGGAAAATCTTTTGCCATCTGTTCTATATCATATTTTCTTTTTCGTTTTACAGTTTCTTGAAATGGCAAAAAAGTC
>JBAZLD010000017.1:0-25934 GCA_041650475.1 Candidatus Babeliales bacterium
ATAAAACATACTTATTTTTTGTTACTATTTTTTTATATATTTTAATTAGATTATGGGCTTTTGGTGTTGCAACATTGCCAAGAACATTTAATAATCTTTTTTTAAGATTTAAATTTTTGTCTTTTTTATTTAAACAGACAGATTTAGTAAATAATACAAAAAATATTTCTCAAACAACGGCTCAAACAGATCATGTTGCGAGTCAAATAATAAATATTAATCCTAAAATTTTACAAACTTACACAAATTCTGAACATTATTCTTTTTTTGATAAATTATTTAATAAATTAAATATTATTTTTAATAAAATTTATCTTTGGTTTAGCCATATTTTTGCCATAAATAATAATTATTTTGTGAATAAATTTTTTATTATTTTTTTAATATTTTTTTTCTCTGTTTTTTTAATTTATTCTTATAGAAAAAATATAAAATTATTAATATTTTTTATTATAACTTTTTTTGCCTTTGCCTGGCCTGGTTTTGTTGCATATCCAGATCCTAGATATATAAATCCAATTTATACAGTAATTATATTTACTTTATTTTTTGGAATTTATTTTTTTATAAAAGAAATTAATATCAATATAAATAATAATTCAAATAAATTTTTATTTAAAAAATTAATATTATCTTTTATTTTGATACTTATTTTTTCGAGTACGCTAGTTGGCATAAAAAAAAATTTTTATTCAATTCAGGGTGTTTGTAGAGGTACTCAAGAATATAGAAAAACTTTTGTAAAATTTTTTGAAAATAATAAATTTGATAAAAATGCAAATTTTATTATTATGGCAACGCCATTTCTTTCTGATTCTCAATATATATTTCAAGCTTTTTTGAATAATTTAGATTTAAAAGTTTGTTGTGAACTTTTTGCTACTTTGGCTCAAAGAGGGGTAATGGGATGCAATCAAGATTATAGAATTCAAGGTGTAAAGTATAAAATTAAACCTGTTAAAATACGTAATAAGAATGGTTTTAGATTAACATCAAAAAATAAAGAACATTGTGGTTTTTGGATGAATTTTTCTTTGCACCCATTAAAATGGTCAAAAGAACAAAAATCTTATATTTGGACTAATAATTTACCTGAAATTAATGAATGGTATGATTTTTCTATGGGGCAATTTAAAATTCATGAAAGATTAGATAATAAAGTTGTTACTGATATTACATTTATTTTTGATGATGGCTGGATTGATGAAAATACCGTTTTTGTTATTTGGGATGCACAAAAAGGCGAGTACAAAGTTTTAGATCAAAATTTATTTTGATAACTCTATTATTAAATCCTGTGGATTTACAAATGTTATAACAAGATCTTTGTATCGTCTTTTAATTGCGATATCTATGTTATTTGCAACAACAAAATTTTCGCCACTTTTATAATTTTGACGGAAAAATTCAAAATTTTTTGCAAGAGATGCCAGCGTAGAATCATCTTGTTGAGTTAAAAATTTGCACTCTATTGCATTAATAGAGTTATTTTTTTTGTTTACTATAACAAAATCAATTTCATGTCCACTTTTATCACGCCAATAATTTATTGCCGTTTGAAGTTGCCCATTAATTTCATTTAAAACACAATGTTCCCACATAGATCCTGTGTATTCCGCTCTTAATTCTCCTCTTCCTTTTGCATGACATACAAATCCAGTATCAAAACCATAAACTTTTGGAGCCATAACAATTTCAGTCGGTTTATGCGTAGAAAAAGGTCTGATAATATGTACAACAAATGTTTCTTCAAGAACATTAAGATAGTTAGATATAGTTGGTCTAGTTACTTCACATGAAATTGCATATCTTGATGCTTCAAAAAGACCTCCGCTGTTTGCTAATAATAATTCTGTAAATTTTTGAAAAGCCGCTCTTTTTCCAATGCTAAATATATCTTGAATGTCTTTTGCCCAAAAAGCATCAACCCATTCTTGAAAATATTTTTCAGGTAAGTCTTTAGCTATAAAAAAAGATGGCAATCCTCCAAATAAAAATCTGTGTCTTATATCTGTATTGCCAAAAAGTTTCATGTCTTGAAATAACATTGGAGGAAGCCATATTTCTATTTTGCGACCTGTTAATGTATCTTTAAATTTTGCACTTGCGCCTAATGTTGAAGATCCTGTTGCAATAATTTTTATATTAGGATAATGGTCGGCTGCTAATTTTAAAAACTCTGATGGATTATCAAGTCGATGAATTTCATCTAAAGCCACATATTTATTTTGGTGACTTTCTAAAGAAACTTCTGGGTCTACAAACAATTGTCGGGTTTTGGGACTTTCGCAATCAAAATATTCAATATTTTCTATACTTTGACATAAACTAGTTTTTCCTACTCGTCTAACTCCCATTAGCCAAATAACACTTCTTTCAGTCCAGGCTTTTTGAATCATTTTTTGATCAAAATTTAACATTCCGGATAAATTCGATATTGCATGTAAAATTTGTCCAATTTATGTAATATTTTTGAGGCTTTTTATTGGAAATAAAAAAGTATAGATAACAAAGTTATATTTGCTGGATCATCGGAACAAATTGTTGGGTGCGGCGATCTTTTAAGTTGGCAATCATTTGCATATTATTTTCTTTTTTATTTGTATTGATAATTTGTTTAAAAAATAAGATATTTATAAATTAATAAAAGACGGTATAAATAAAAATTTATTTAAAGAAAATTATTATGCCTGCTCCTATTACTCATATTTTTTCAATATGATTATTTAAAATACAGTTTAATAATTAATTTAAGTTTTATAATTTTTTGTCTATTATATAATTGTTGTAATATATTTGATCAAATTTTTTTAAAAGGCTAAAAGATGAAAAATTTTAAAATATCTATTTTTTGTTTATTTTTTTTGGGTTTTTCTATTGTTAATGTTAATGCAATGCAACGAGGTTATGTTAATTTAAATGGAATGTGCATTAACAGGGGATGTTTGGTTTTGAGTAATGGTGAAATATTTATAGATGGTCAACCAGTATCCATGGAAGATCTGAATGCTAACTTAGGAGAAGTAACAAGACAAGATCGCAGTAATTTTTTAGCAGAAGCTGAGAATAGGGTTTTTGGAATTAAATTAAATAATATGGGTAAAGTATTTTTACATCAAGGAGAAACAGAGTCTTTGGTTATAGAAGCAAATGAAAAAATTTTGCCTAAGTTAATAACTCGTGTAAATAGAGGTATTTTAGAATTAGGCCTTGAAAGTATTAGTTTTATTGGCAATATTACTTTAAATTACTACATTACTTTGCGTGATATACGAATGATTTCATGCGGTAATTATGGCGAAATAATCTCAGATGGTATTGTTGCGAATGACCTTAGAATAGCTTTAGCTAATTCTGGTAAATTAAATATTTCTAATGATTGTAATATTAGAGGCCCCTTAAATATAGAAATAAGTAATTACGGTGAAATGAGTGCAAATAATATTGTTGCGAATGATCTTAGATTACATCTAACTGGTTCTAGTAAATTAAATATTTTCAATCATTGTAATATTAGAGGCCCCTTAAATATAGATATAAGTAACTATGGTGAATGCAGAATACTAAGATTGATTTCAAATGAAAATTGCATTGAAACTGGTTCTTTAAATATAAATGGAAGTGGCAACTTGAGTATTGGAGGGAATCCTTCATTTGGAAATTTAAGTATTAATGTAAATAATTATGGAGAACTATGTATTTCAAATTTTGCCGCATCAATGCTCAATGTCTCTATAACTGGAAGTGCAAAAGTATCTGCTCGTGGTGGTGATGCAAGCGCATGTGCTGTTGATAATCAAAGAGTTGGCGTTTCTAATTATGGTGAATATAATGCTGAAGATTTATTTTGCAACGATAGTACAGTTCATGTTTCTGGTTCTGCAAAAGCTTTTATTTCAACTCAAAATCTTCGAAATTATTCTGTTTCAAATTATGGAACCTTAACATCAAATGGCCGAGTTTTTAGCCGCGAATAAAAATTTTTTAGAAATTTGTTATCTAAAAGTAAAGCCCGCGAAAGCGGGCTGTGTTATTTCGGTAGATTTTTTGAGTTGGAGCTTATTTTTTAGATAATTTTATAATATTGTACAGCCACTATTTACAAAAACTGCATTTGCCAAAGTATCTATATTTAGCTGACTGTTTGCTCCAGCTGCCACAAGGATATCGATCATTCTTTTAATTTTGGCAGAATCCGTTTCAGGATTCGCCAGGTTGCGGTGGATTATCGTTAAATAATCCATTGCACTGGAGTTATATTCATCTTTGATATCTATATTTGCTTTTTTTAGAGAAATAATATGTTTAAGAATTTGTCCAACAGTAGTACTTGCAGGATTTTCGGGTTTCATACTATCAATTGCGCTTATCGCATTAATTATTCCCTCTGGAGTTTGAAGATCAAAAGCATCTATTTGAGCACTTGTTAAACTAATAGTACCTGTAGTATCTGGATCATCTTGTACTACAGAATCATTTACTTCACTTTGCATTGCGCATATGGACGAGCAGCTTAAAAAGCTTAGTAATATTAATAAATTTATGTTTAATAATTTTTTCATTTTATGTTCCTTAATGATCTGCACATATTTAATACATTTATTTTTTCTTCATTATTCATCTGTTTAATAAGTCTGCACATTAGATTTAAACTAGCTTCATTATTAGGATCTGCCCCGGCTGCAATAAGAATTTTTATCATTTGATCATCTGAGTTTACCGTTGCAGCAATAAGTGCCGTAACGCCATCTTCATCTCGAACATCTATATCGGCTCCTTTATCAGCAATAATGCTCCTTAAAATTTGTCCAACTCTAATATAAGATAAATAGCGGTTCATAATACTAATTACGCGTGCTGTTTTAATTATTCCCTGCGGAGTTTGCAAATCAAAAGCGTCTATTTGACCTCTTATTAAAATAAAAGTATCTGGCTCAGTTGTTTCAGGATTTTGCGATTCATCTTGCATAGCACGTAAGGAGGTACAGCTCAAAAAACTAACTAATACTAATAAATTTAGATTTAATAAATTTTTCATTTTATGCTCTTTTTTCTTTCAATTATAAAATTGTACAGCAGGTAATTTTTTGAGGGGCAGGCTTAGGCAAAGTTGTAATACTTTGAATATTGCTTATATCAAGAGGAAAATCAGCGGAAAGATTTTTTAAAAAATATTCTTTTTCACAGTTTATTCCGATTATTCTATCTTCTTTCTTAACAAGCTTGATAAAATGATCTTGTATTCTATCTCTTTCTATATTATAAAGAAATTTTTTTATTTCGTTTTCATGTTTATCATAAAAAACCATAAAATAAACGATACGCCGAGGGGCAGAAGAATTTTCGACTTCATACTTAATCTGAATCTGATATGAAACTGGTTGTGGTTTTGGCGCCATTCGATCTAACCAACCGTCAAAATTCCTAATAGGGCCACACGCCATTCTTTTAATACAGTCTCCATCAAATGTAAAAAAATTTACTATTTTATGTTTATCAATTATGTAGTAAGATGCATTTTGAATTTTTTCATAATGAAATTGTTGTGCTTCTTCCAGTTTCTCAATATTGATATTATCTTGCATAGCAAATATAGAATTATTTATAGCAAAAATAATTGTTGTTAAAAATCCAATAATTAGAAAATTTTTCTTTATATTCATATTTTTTCCCTTACATATATTAAGTTAATGATTTTAAAATCTATTTTGTAAGTTTCATAACTTATATAAAATTCAAATTTTTTCAATGTAATTGTTTAAATAATTATTTAAAACATAGCTAACAATTAATTTAAATTTTATAATTTTTTGTCTATTATATAATTGTTGTAATATATTTGATCAAATTTTTTTAAAAGGCTAAAAGATGAAAAATTTTAAAATATCTATTTTTTGTTTGTTTTTAATGGGTTTTTCTATTGCTCATGCAATGGATGATGTTAATGTTTATTCAACGGGAAATAATAATATCGGCGTAATTAATGGCCGTCTTATTATAAATGGTCGGCTTATAAATGGTCGGCGAGCACCGATGTATGGTTTAAATAGCAATTTAGGAAAAATTAAAAGAGAGGATAAAAGTGAAGTATTAACTAATACCAATGTTATTGGTATTAGATTAAGTGGTGTTGGTAAAGTAAGTTTACATCAAGGTGAAACAGAATCTTTGGTTATAGTAGCAAATGAAAATATTTTGCCAAATGTCATAACTAGAGTAAATGGAAATATTTTAGAATTGGGTGTGGAAGGTGCTTTTGGTGGTGAAATTATGTTAATTTATCATATTACCTTGCGTAATATACATGAAATTTCATGTAGTGGATGCGGTAAGATTATTAATATTGGGAATATTAATACAGATAAGCTTGAAATTTCATGTAGTGGATGCGGTGAAATTAAAATTTCAAATCTTGTAGCAAATATTTTTAAGGTGAACATTTCTGAAAGTGCAAATGTATCTGCTTCCGGAGGCGATAGTCTTGTAACTACAGTTAACAATCAAATAATTGAAATTTATGATTCAGGAGAATATGATGCAATAAATTTACACTGTGTTAATAGTAGTGTTAACGTTTCTAGTTGTGGAGAAGCTTCAATTTCAACGATAAATTTAAGTCAATCCGTTTCGCCTTGTGGTAACATATCAGTAAATAGGTTGTGATAGCATATCAGTAAATAGACAAATTATTAGAAGATGATAAAATTTTTAGAAAATATATTATATAAAAAGAAGGCCTGCGAAAGCAGGCCTTCTTTATGAAGTTTTTCAGTTTTAAGTTTGTTTTTTATTCATATTTCTTATTATTTAAACGCAAGCTTGATAATTGTTTCAATTAATAAACTAAATACGCGGGATCGCACAAGGTAATGCTGGACAGACCAGTTTTAAAAATTAATTACTTTGTCTGCAATGCAAGCCAACTTATGGTAGCCTCCAACTTCGCATAAAGCTTCGATGGATAGGACTGGGCGAAGCAACGCTGGTGCCCAGCGCATTAAAATTTAATTTTTAATTATCGAACTGATGTTATTTAAAGCAAATTAACAATATTTTGCCTCCTTTATCTACCGAACGAATTTAAAAATATAAATTTTTTAATAAAAATTGTTTTTATTTAAATCTTAATTAAAATGTAAAACTATTATGTTAAGTATAAGTTTTATTTTTAATCGTTGAGTATTATTATATGAATAAAAATATTATATCAATAATTTTTTTATGTTCTTGTTTGAATGTGTATGGTATGCAAGAAGACGTAGGTGGTAGTGGCTCGCAAGTATATATAAATCAATTTTCTGCGGAAAATATAAATATTCCAGATGAAAAAGGAATTACACCTTTATGCCGCTGTTTAAAAGAAGGGAATTCAGAAGAGTTGCAACGTCTTTTAGGTGCTGGAGCAGATCCAAATTTAAAATCTAATGGAGAGGCGCCATTACACCTCGCTTGTGAACAATTTTGTTTATGTAAAAATGCCGTTAGAATTCTTTTAGAAGCTGGGGCAAAACCAGATGTTTTGAATGAAAATCTTTTATCTTATTATTATGGATATGCACCATTGCATATTGCTGTAGAAACAGGAAATTGTAAAGAGATTGAAGAGCTGTTAAATGCTGGAGCAAATCCAAATATTTTAATTGATAAACAAATTAGAAATAATCCACGTATTTTGGGTCACGATTATTTCTCTTTCGATGATTTTGATGGATGTACGCCACTACACATTTTGGCGGCTCATACATATTGCTATGCTGCTGATTTATGTAGTGAATGGGATTATGGTTCCACAGGATATGTAATTAATGTTTTTATAAATAAGGGAGCTGATAAAAATGCTAAGGTTACAAAACCTGGTGCATATTATTACGGGTTTACGCCTTTACGTTTTACTATGTTCGATTTTATATGGCCTTGGCAAGTGAATAATATGGCGATTGCTGCAAAAACTCTTATACGTAATGGAGCGACAGTTCCCGAAATATTTGTGGAAAGACTTTCAAAAATACTTTTTTCAAGATATAAAACTTTTGAAATTTCAGAACGACAAATTGATAAAACAGAGGCTACCGCTGAAGATATTGCTTTTTTAGAAAATTTTAAAAATAAATAAAGCGAATAAAAAAGAGCCGGTTTTTAAAAAAGCAGGCTCTTTTCAGAGATTTTATTTAGAAAAATTTATTTTACAATTTTTAAAACCCATTTATCTGGAATCCAATTCAAAAGTCTTACAACTGCAGAATAGAACCAGGAAGGTTCTATTTGATTAGATCGATTAAAAGTTTGATTGACTATATATTGAGCGCATTTTTCTGCCGTTTGTTTGAAAGGCAACTTTTCTCCGTTTTTTAGTATTGATGTATCAACAGGACCAGGAAGTGCGATAACAAAACCGATATTATCATCAATATATTTTAATCTTAAAGACTGAAAGCACATATTTATTGCAGCTTTGCTTGCACTATAAGCAGCAGATTCAGGAAGAGCATAAAATGACATTACAGAAGATGTTGCAACAAAAGTGCCTCCACCTAGTTCTTTTAAAGAATCAACCCATTCTTGAACAAAGCCAATTGTGCCAAAATAGTTTGTATCAAAAGTTTTTTTATGAGAATCAACTGAAATTTTATTTTTTGCTTCTATATCCCCTGTGCCAGCATTTAAGAAAAATAAAGTTGGTTTTAAATTATTAGTTTTAATTTCTTGGGATACTTTTTTTATTTGTTCAAAATCACTTATATCACATTTATAGGTAATAAAATTATTACTACCAACTTCTTTTTGGATATCTTGTAATTTTTCAAAATTACGAGATATTCCCAATACTTTCCATCCTTTTTTAATCATACATTTTGAAATTTGTTCCCCTATGCCAGAACTTGCACCTGTAACAAGACAGATTTTAGTTTTTTCATTAATAATTGGTGCAGTATTTATAAATTTTGTTAGAACATAATAAATTATAAAAAGAAAAATTAAAAAAAATAAAAAAGAGTGTTTCATAAGTTCTTTCGATTAATCAAAATTAATTTTTTCATCTATTAAAAAATTTGGTCGATTTTTAATTTCCTGAAAAATTTTGCCTATATAAAGACCAAGTATACCAAGAAAAAATAGAATTAAAGAAAAAAAGAACAAAATACAAAGCATTAACGATGCCCAGCCGGCCATAATAACTAGGCCTAATAATTTCATTATTAAAACTGTTACGCCACCTATAATACAACCAAAAATAGCGAATAAAGAAAAAAATATTATGCAATAAATTGGAGTGGTCGAAAAGGATATTATATTTTCTAAAGCAAATATTGTTAATTTTGTGTAATTATATTTTGTTTTGCCGGCTCCCCGGCTGCGTCTGACAAAAAAAACAGCTTTTTTGGGTAACCCAGTCCAATAAATTAAACCTCTGACAAATCTACATTGCTCAGGCAAATTATTTATTATATTTACCGCTTTTCTACTTAATAAACAAAAGTCACCGACATTACGTGGCATATCGACTTTTGTTAAATATTTAAAAATTGGATAAAAAGCTTTTGATGTTATTTTTTTTAAAAAAGATTCTTTTAATCTTTTTTTTCTTTGACCATAAACTATGTCAAAGCCATTCAAAAATTCTTTTTCGAACTCTAGTATTAATTCTGGTGGATCTTGTCTATCAGCATCGATTAATACAACCGCATCCCCTGATGCGTTGGATATACCTGCTGAAGTTGCACTTTCGTGTCCAAAATTTCTAATAAAAGAAATTATTTTAAAATTTTTATCTTTTGCAGCTAAATTTTTTAAAATATTTAAAGAATTATCTGTACTACCATCATTAACTGCAACGATTTCATAAGAATCAAAATGTTTTAATTTTTTAAAAACTTCAATTAATTCTTTATATAATTCTTCTAGATTACCTTCTTCATTTAAAAGCGGGATTATTACAGATAATTTTTTCATATTTTCTTCTCACTTTTTTATTAAAAATTTTTAATAAATTAACTTTTTATTTTTTTTGCGTAAAGCTTTTTTATTTTA
The DNA here is from genome assembly GCA_041650475.1 of Candidatus Babeliales bacterium. GTDB lineage: Bacteria > Babelota > Babeliae > Babelales > UASB340 > JAIPGX01. The sequence goes on from JBAZLD010000017.1 coordinate 10,030, forward strand.
TATAAATATATAAATATTTTTTTTAAAAAATTATTTATTTGAGTAGTTATGAATCTAAAAAAATTAAATAGTATTTTTTATTTACACAAAAAATTATTTTTATCTTTAATTATTTTTTTTACAATATTTTTTATTTTGGGTTTGCCATTTACAAGATGGGCACCATATAAAGATGATTATGGAAATTTGTATCGTTCACGTGCAAAAAATTTTACAGAATTTTGCGATTTTTTTATTCATGGAGATACTGAAACAATTTGCTTAGGTTGTTATGAAAATAATCAAAGTTTTCTGCAAGCCTATTATAGGCCAATGCTCTTTGTTTATACTTTTGTTCAAAAGTATTTTTTTGGATTAAATTATTATTATTTTTATCTTTTTATGATTTTTATTCACGCAATTAATTCTGTAATTATATTTAATATTTTTATTTATTTTTTGGGATATTTTTTAGCATTTCTTGCCTCTTTATATTTTGCTTTTCATCCTTCTCTTAATAATTGGCTTGGTTGGTTTGGTGGCTTACAATTTCATATGCATTTATTGCTTTTTTTATTATCTATAATTTTTTTAAAAAAATATTTAGATTCCCAAAAAATATATTTTTATATAATTTCTTGTTTTTTTTATTTAATAAATATTTTTTCTGGTGAGTTGCCAATTATAATGCCAATATGGGTGACATTAGCAATATATATTTATCAAGATTTAATTTTAAAAAATAAAATTAATTTTTTAAAAAAATTATTGATCAGTTTTAAAAATTCTCTTAATTTCTGGTTTATATCTATTTTTTATATTATTACAAAACTTTATTTATACCCATTTAGATTAGATGTGCAAAAATATACTTATTATCAGCAGGATTTAAAATTTATTATTTTTAATAAATTTTTTAATATTGTTACATGTTTGTCTGATTTTTTTAATTTATCTTTTTTTTATTGTTCTGGTCAAAGAATTTTAAAAAGTTTTTTTATATTTTATTTAATTATTTTTATAGCATTTTTATTTTATGAAAACAAAAATAAAAAAATTTTAATCTTTTTATTTTTAAGTACAATTATTTTTTTATGGCCAATTATTTTAATCAAATATTGCAATAGATATATATATTTAGCTTTGACATTTTTTATTTTAGCTATTTTTTACTGTTTAAAATATTTTAAAAATAAGAAAATTTTAATTTTTATTCTAAGTATTTTAATAATTATTAACTCTACTTATTTATTTAAGGTTTTGAAAAAAAGAGAACTATTTTTATATCAATCTGATCAGGCTATAAAAATTTTAGTTAAAAAAAATAATTTGGATAATAAAGATTTATGCTTTATAGATTTACCTAAAGATCGTTTTTGCGAAGGTTTTACTCAGGCTTTGAAATTATATTTTGATAATAAATCGAATAATTTAAGTTTTGGTGAAAATAAAACTGTTATTACATGGGATTATAAAAATAATAATTTTGTGATATTAAATAAGAATTAATAAAAATTGAAAATAAAAAGTGAAGAAATAGTAGTGAATTTTATAATAAATTTTTTTTGTAAAAATAAAAAAATTATTTTTTCTTTAATTATATTTATTTTAGTTTTTTGTGTTTTAGGGTTGCCATTTACTAAATGGGGATTTTCGACAGTTGATGATTTTCCTGTTTTTTTACATTCGCAAATTACAAGTTTAAAAAATATTTTTTTGGGGGATATTTCTGCTTGGGATGTTTTGGCTCCATATAATTTTGATATACCAAAAGAAACATCTTTTTTTAGCGCTTATTATAGACCGATGATGTTTTTGTCTTATTATATTGGCTCTATATTTTGGGGTGATTCTGCTTATGGTCATTTTTTATTTACTATTTTTTTACATGCATTAAATTCTGTAATTTTATTTAATATTTTTTCAAGTATTTGTTCTTATTTAATTGCTTTTTTAATTTCAATGTTTTTTGCTTTTAACCCTAGTTATGCTGATTGGATAGGTTGGATAGCAGCTCAACAATATATTATGGGATTATTTTTTTTATTAATATCTATTTTATTTTTTAAAAATTTTTTAGATAAAAAAAAATTAATATATTTTGCTTTATCGGGCTTATTTTACTTACTAACAATTTTGGGTAAAGAAGTTTTAATTATTTTTCCAATAATTGCTTTTTTTGGCGCCTATTTATATGAAACTAAACATCTTGATATCAAAATATTTGGTGTAATAAAAAATATATTTAGATATTTGTTTTTGACTTTAAATTATTGGATAGCGCTTTTAATTTATTTTTGTTTAAGAGCGTATATTTTTTCTATTAATTTTGGCCAGGCGAGTTCAGGTAATTTACCTAACATTACAAGTATATATTTTTTTTTAAAAGCTAAAATTTATTATTTATTCGTGATTTTAACGGATTTGTTTGGTTTGTGGTTTGTACCCTGGGGATGTCCAAAAATTAAATTGTTAATTTATTTAATAATATTTTTTATTTTTATTTGGTTGTTTATTAAAAGTTCGCAAAAAATAATTTTAATATATTGTTTATTTAGTATAACCATTTTATGGTGGCCTATTATTTTAGGATATTATAGTAGGTATCTTTATGAATCTATCCCTTTTGTGTGTTTATATTTTTTGTTTGGTATAAAATTTTATTCAGGAAATATTTCTACTTTATTAAAAAAATTATTTATTTATTTATTTTGTTTTTATTTATTTATAAATACTTTTTATTTATTTATAAATATTAAATTTAGAGAAAAAAATTTTTTTATTATAAATAGAGCATTTAATTTATTAGCTTATAACCCGAATTTAAAAAATAGAAATTTATGTTTTATTGGTGTGCCATCAAAATTTAGTCCTGGTTGTGAACGTGCAATTAGTTTGAAAAATAAAAACTATTCTACAGTAATTTTACATGATTTAGATTTGGTTTCTTGTATATCTGGCAAAACTTGGAAAATGCAAGAAATATTTGGTGTAAAAATTAAACATTATTTTGATGCTAACGAATTTTTAGAAAATAATTTTTTAGAAATAGAAAAAATAAAAAATGGCTTTAGATTTGTATCTAGTAATCCAGAAAAAATATGGTTTATAAAAAGAGATTTATCAGGTGGTTATTTACCTGTAGGAATTGCTATTTTAAATAAAGTTACAAAAAATAATAAAATTTGTGACGCGAGCTTAATTATTAATAATCGTTGGATAAAATTAAATCCAGTTTTTATTACTTGGGATTATAAAAATCAAAAATTTAAAATTTTAGGAGAGTTGAATGCCTGATTCTATATCCTTAATATTTCTCGCACATAATGAAGCTTTAACTATAGAAAAAGAAATAAAATTATTTTATGAAGAAATTATCCAAAAAATACCTGGTTCAGAATTTATAATTGCAGAAGATGGAAGTACAGATGAAACTACTCAAATTATACAAAAATTAGTAAAAGAGTTGGGTGTTATACACTTAACAAGTAAAGAAAAAAAAGGCTACGCCAAGGCTTTAAAAGATGCAGTTTTATTTGCAAAAAATGATTATATATTTTTTTCTGATACTGGTCTTAAAAATGATCCAAAAGATTTTTGGAAATTATATAAAAATAAAGAAAAATTTGATTTAATTGTTGGTAGAAAATTAAATCGAAAAGATCAATTTTATCGTAAATTATTAACTAATGGTTATAATTTTTTTATAAGAAAATATTTTGGATTTAACAATATTTATGATAGTGACAGTGGTTTTAGATTATTTAATAAAAAAGTTGTAGAAAAAGTTTTTAAAAAAGATCTTTTTTTTAAAAACTTAATAGGTTCAGAGATTGTCTTAAGGGCAGTTTTACAAGATTTAAAATATTGTGAAGTGCCTATTTCATATTTTCAAAGACAAGGTGTATCTAGAGGTATGCCAGTAAAAAAAATTCCAAAAATTATTTTGGGGTCTTTTTCTAATTTAGCTCGATTAAAAAGAGAATTCTGGGAGTTGAATAATGCAAAAAGAGTTTAGCAAAAAAGAAAATAATTATGTTTATTTTGAAGAGCCTAATCCTGGTATTTTAAAATTGTTTAACCTAATTGGTTCTAATAAAAAAATATTGGATGTGGGATGCGGGTTTGGTGCTTTAGGTCAAGAATTTAAAAAACAAAATAATTATGTTGTTGGTATAGACATAAATCAATATGCCATTGATATTGCCAAAACAAGATTAGATCAGGCTTATGTTTGTGATATAACAGATAAAAATAGTCTTAATTTTTTACAAGAAAATTCTTTTGATTTTATAATATTTGCAGATATTTTAGAGCATCTTTATGATCCAGTAAAAATTTTAAAAATTTTTAATAATTATTTAAAAAATGATGGTCATATAATTGTTTCTTTACCAAATATTGCTGCATGGCAGATTAGATTAAAACTTCTATTTGGTAAATTTGATTATCAAGAAACAGGCATTTTAGATAAAACTCATATAAAATTTTTTACAAAAAAAACAGCTAAAAATTTAATTGAAAACTCTGGTTATAAAGTAAAAAAAATTTTTGCAACACCATATTTTATAAGAGCTTTGTTGCCATTTGTAAGAAAATTTTTTATAAAATCTACTCAAAAAAACAATAATCCAAGAGCTATCATTGATTCAAAAGTTTATAAATTTTATTTAAAATATTTTTATCCAGCAGAAAGTTTTTTGGCAAAAATTAATACAAAGTTTTTTGCTTTTCAATTTATATTTTATGCAAGCAAAAAATAGTTTTTAAAATAAAGGGAGATTGTGAATAATCAAAATACTCTTGTTCTTGGTGCTGGTTTAGCTGGACTTTCAGTTGCGTATTATTTAGATAAAAATTTAGATAATAAATGTAAAATTTTAGAGGCTGAAAGCAATATTGGGGGATTATGCCGATCATTCAAAAAGGACGGTTTTACTTATGATATTGGTGGCCATATTTTATTTTCAAAAGATAATAATCTTTTACAAGAAATAATTGGTTTTCTTGGTGATAATCTTTTGCAAAAAAGAAGAAAAAATGAGATTTGGTATAAAGATAGATTCATAAAATACCCATTTGAAAATGGATTAGATAAATTAGACAAAGAAGAAATTTTTGAGTGTTTAGTTACCTTTTTAAATAGAGAAAAAACTTTAAATAATTTGTCAGCGCAAAATTTATATAATTGGTGTATAGATAGATTTGGTTTAGGGATAGCAGAAAAATATTTGATACCCTATAATCAAAAAATATGGAAAAGAGATTTAACTCAAATATCTTTACATTGGGTTGATAGGATCCCTAGACCACCTATAGAAGATATAATTAAATCTGCAATTGGTATTGAAACCGAAGGGTATACGCACCAATTAAACTTTTTTTATCCAAAATTTGGAGGCATAGAATCTTTAATTACATCACTTACTACTAATGCTAATATAAAAACAAATTTTAAAGTTAATAAAATAATAAAAAATAAAGACGAATGGCAAGTTTTTGCCGGTGATAATGTTGAATATTGTCAAAATTTGGTTTCTACCATACCAATATTTGATTTAATTAATTCTTTGCAAAATGTGCCAGAAAGAGTTTTACAAGCTTTATCGAGTTTGCAATATAATTCTTTGATTCTTGTCATGCTTGGCGTAAAGAATAAGTCTTTAGAAAAAAGAACGGCTGCTTATATTCCAGATAAAGATATTTTACCCCACAGGGTTTGTTTTATGAATTGTTTTTCTGAAAATAATGCACCCAAAGATTATTCACATTTGGTAGCAGAAATAACAGTTTCTCCTGATAGTGATTTACTAAAAATAGATAAAGATATTTTTATACAAAAAATTATAGATAATCTAAAAAATATTTGTAAATTTGATACAAACGATATTATTTCAACTGATTATAAACTTATAAAATATGCTTATGTAGTTTATGATTTAGATTATTTAAAAAATACAAAAATTATTTTTGATTATGTTGATTCATTAAATATTTCTTATACTGGCCGTTTTGGTAGTTTTAAGTATATTAATATGGACGCTTGTATAGAAATGTCTAAAGACTTAGTCTTTAAAAAGCTTTTATTAAATTCAAATTTTAAAAAATTAGAAAAATCTTCAGGGAGAGTTGCTTTATGAAATATTTTATTACCGGAGGAGCTGGTTTTATTGGTAGTAACATGGTTGATGCTTTAATAAACAATCATGATGTTACAGTTTTTGATAATTTGAGCTCAGGTAAAATTTCTTTTTTACAAGAGCATCTAGATAAAAAAAATTTTAAATTTATAAAAGGAGATTTATCGGATTTAGATCACCTTAAATCTATAATGGGGCAACAAGATATTATTATTCATTTTGCTTCTAATCCTGATATTGCAAAAGGTATGTATCAAACTGATTTGGATTTAAGACAAGGAACAATATTAACTTATAATATTTTGGAAGCTGCTAGATTAAATAAAGTTAAAAAAATTTTATATACATCTGGAAGTGGTGTTTATGGTGATGTTGGAACAATTGCAACTGCAGAAAATTTCGCACCATTATTACCAATTTCAATGTATGGGGCAAGTAAGCTTGCCGGCGAGGGGCTGGTGAGCGCCTTTTGTCATATGTTTGATATACAAGGATGTATTTTTAGGTTTGCAAATGTTGTAGGTAAAAGACAAACCCATGGTGTTGCCTTTGATTTTATTAATAAATTAAAAAAGAATTCTGAAAAATTAGAAATTTTGGGTGATGGAACTCAGAGTAAATCTTACATACACATTTCTGATATAATAAATGCAATGTTATTTGTGTCAGAGCATGGCAAGAAATTGGTAGATATTTTTAATGTTGCGACTTGCGATTATATTGATGTAGCCAGCATTGCAAGAAATGTCGTAAAATTAATGGGACTAAAACAAATAAGATATTCTTTTTCTGGTGGAGATAGAGGTTGGAAAGGAGATGTTCCTAAAGTAAGATTTGATCTTTCTAAGATTCATAATTTGGGATGGAAAGCAAAATTAACAAGTGAACAGGCCATAAAATTATCAATTCAAGAAATGTTGGAGATTAGTGATGCAGATAGTAATTATAGCTGGGGGCTTGGCAACTCGGTTGCGACCAATATCACTTCAAATTTCTAAATCTATGATTGATGTTGCGGGAAAACCTTTTTTACAATATCAGATAGAATTACTTAAAAAACATGATATTAAAGATATTGTTCTTTGTGTTGGACATTTGTCAGAACAAATCGAGAATTATTTTGGATCTGGACAAAATTTTGGTGTTAATATTCAATATAGTTATGAAAAAGAGGAGTTATTGGGCACTGGTGGGGCTTTAAAACAAGCTGCAAAATTATTGCAAAATGATTTTTTTGTAATGTGGGGAGATTCTTATTTATTACTTGATTATCAAGATATTTGGAACTCTTATAAAACATCAAATTATGAAAGTTTAATGGTAGTTTATAAAAACTATAATCAGGGTGACAAAAGTAACGTACTTGTACAGGATAATAAAGTTATTTTGTATGATAAATGGTCAAGTAGATCTGATTTAATTTATATAGATAATGGCCTATCTATACTAAATAAAAAGATTTTAGAATTTATACCTGATAAACAGGTTTTTGCTTTAGAAAATATTTTTAAACAATTAGCATTTGAACAAAAAATATATGCTTACATAACAGAACAAAAATTTTATGAGATAGGATCTTTTTCTGGTTTAGAAAATTTTAAAAAACTTGTAAGTGAGAATAATTTGTAATTTTTTATAAAGATAAATAGAGGGTAAATAATGATAGTTTCTTGTGCTCCAGTAAGAATTTCTTTGGGTGGTGGTGGCACAGACCTAAAATCTTATTATTCAAAATTTGGCGGATTTTTGATAGCGGCAGCTATAAATAAATATGTTTATATTTGTATAAACAAAAGATTTGAAAATAATATAAGATTGAGTTATTCACAAACAGAAAATGTAGATTCTGTAAATCAAATACAGCATAAAATTTTTAAAGAAGCATTAAAATTAACAAATATAAATACTGGTATAGAAATAATTTCTATAGCAGATGTTCCAGCTAATTGCGGTCTTGGTTCATCAAGCTCTTTTAGCGTATCTTTATTAAATGCTTTAAATGTTTATAAAAGAGAGTTTATTTCTTTAAAAGATTTAGCTGAACAAGCTTGCAAATTGGAAATAGATATTTTAAAAGAACCAATTGGTAAGCAAGATCAATATATTGCCTCCTTTGGTGGTGTTACTTGTTTTACTTTTCAAAAAGATGGGCAAGTTGAAGTAGAACCAATAAAAATGGCGCCCGAAAAATTAATAGAACTAGAAAATAATATTTTGATTTTTTATACGGGAATACAAAGAAAAGCTTCAGATATTCTTGCTGTGCAAAACCAAAAAACTCAAGAAAATAATCAAGATATAATAGATAGATTACACAAAATAAAAGATATAGGTTTGCAAACTAAATTTGCATTTCAAAAAGGTGATTTAAATATTTTTGGTGAACTTTTAGATACTCATTGGCAAACTAAAAAAAAATTATCTAATAAAGTATCAGATCCATTTATAGATGAATGTTATGATGTGGCAATTAAAAATGGGGCTTTGGGTGGAAAAATTATGGGTGCTGGTGGAGGTGGATTTTTTATGTTTTATGTACCAAAAGAGAAAACAAAAATAATTTCAGCTTTATCTAAATTGGGTTTGTTATATATGCCGTATAGTTTTGATTTTGAAGGTGCAAAAATATCTTTAAATATGAAAAAGGGTTATTATGCAAACATTTGTCAACCAGTATTTGAACGAAGTCAAGCAAATTTCTAGTTTAATAGATACGAATTGTATAGAAAAAATTATTAAAATTTTGAAAAAAACAAGAGAAGAAAAAGGGAGAATATTTTTTTTAGGTGTTGGAGGAAGTTCTGGAAATGCTACTCATGCTGTAAATGATTTTAGAAAAATTGTTGGCATAGAATCTTATGCACCAACAGATAATGTTAGTGAACTTACTGCACGAGTAAATGATGATGGTTGGGATTCATCTTTTGTTAATTGGTTAATGGGTTCAAATTTAAAATCTTCAGATGCTATTTTTGTTTTAAGTGTAGGTGGAGGTAATTTAGAAAAAAATATAAGTGCTAATATTGTAAACGCGTTAAAATATTGTAAAACTGTAGGGGCAAAAATTTTAGGGATAGTAGGTAAAGATGGAGGCTATACGGCCAAAGTTGCTGATGCATGTTTGATTATTCCTACGGTTAATGCTCAAACAATTACACCGCATACAGAATCTTTTCAGGCTGTTGTTTGGCATCTTATAGTGTGTCATCCTGAATTAAAAAAGAATGAAATGAAGTGGGAAAGTACTAAATGAATAAAGCTGTTTTTATCGATAGAGACGGTACAATTAATAAGCTTTGTATAAGAGCAGGTAAACCAGCAAGCCCCAGAATTTTTAAAAGATTCAAGATTTTAGATGGTGTAAAAGAATATTTGAAAAAATTAAAAGAAAATAATTATTTATTAGTTCTTATAACTAATCAGCCTGATATTGCTAGAAAAAAAATGCTAATGGACGAACTAAATAAAATGACAAATTTCATAAAACAAGAATTAAATTTTGACGAAATTTTAATTTGCCCACACGATGATAGTGACAACTGTGGCTGTAGAAAACCGAAACCAGGTATGATTTTTTATGCAGCAGCAAAATTTAATATAGATCTTTCAAAATCTTTTGTTATAGGAGATAGTCATAAAGATATGTTGGCTGCGCAAAGTGCTTGCTGTTCTGGTATATTGATAGATAATTTTTATAATCAAGATTTTGATTATAAAAATCGTATTAAAAATTTTAAGATAGCAGTAGATTTAATTTTAGAAAAAAATAAAAAAATCTTTTTAAGAGAGGTATAAAATGTCAATTTTTCTTGATACTGGCAAAATTGAAGAGATAGAAAAATATTTAAAATTAGGCGTGCTTCGTGGCGTAACAACAAATCCAACTCTTATTTTTAGAGCAGGAGTTACTGGAGGCAAAGATCAAATAAAAAAACGCTTGATTGAAATTGCAAAATTAATAAAACCATTGCCACTTTCCTTAGAAGTTAACACAAATGATAAAGAAAAAATGATTCAAGAAGCTCGAGATTTTGCATCTTGGTCGAGTAATATAAATGTGAAAATTCCAATTCATGGACCAAATGGCGAATTAGTAAATTTAGAAGTTATTAATGAACTTGAAAATAAACATGATATTCGTATTAACGCTACAGCAATGATGAGTGCACAGCAATGTTTTTTAGCTGCTTTAGCTGGTGCAACTTACGTTTCTTTGTTTGGTGGTCGTGTAAATAATATGGGTTATAACACAATAGAAGAAATAAAAAAAATTAGAACACTTTTAGATGATACTAAACTTAAAGCAAAAATAATTATGGGTTCAACTAGAGAAGTTCTTAATATTGTAGAATGGCTTGTAGCAGGTGCCCATATAATCACTGTTGCTCCAAATTTATTAGAAAGCATGATTGTTCATCCATATTCAAAAGAAACAGTTCAAACTTTTTTAAATGATGCATTAAAAATTTAATCTAATTTTTTATAGGGAGAGTATATGGAGTACTGTACTTTTTTGATAAAAATATTTAAAAATAATAAAAAATTAATATTGTCTTTAAATATTTTTATTTTAACTATTTTAGTTTTGGGTATTCCATATACTAAATGGGGTTTTGTTGCAGATGATTTTGGCGGCATATGGCATGCAAAAAATTCAAATTATAAAGATATTCCAAAATTTTTTTATGAAGGTTCAGAAGATGGTCAAGAAATTACGGGGCCATCTTTATTAGCAGATACTCAGAAACAAGATTTATTAATTGATAAAAAAAAATTAAAATCTAATTTTGAGGTTACGCTTTACAGGCCATTATCTTATGTTTTATTGTTTTTACAAACAAAATTTTTTGATTTATCTGCCTATTATTATTTTATTTTTATAATTATTTTACATGCGCTTAATGCCCTTTTATTATTTAAATTATTTTTATATTTTTTTAATTTAAATCTTGCTTTTTGGGGGAGTTTATTTTTTGCTTTTCATTCAAGTTTGGCTGGTTGGATTGGAATAGTAGGATGTCAAAAATATCCATTAGGTTTAACATTTTTATTATTATCTATTTATTTTTTAAAAAAATATTTAGATAATAATAAGCTACAATACTATTTATTATCATGTTTTATAATTTTTATATCTTTATTTTTTATGGAACATTTGATTGTAATGCCTATTTGGGTGTTTTTTTTAATCTATTTTTATAAAAATAATTTATTAAATGCTTTAAAAATATCTTCAGGTTTTATTTTTAATAATGTTTTTTATTTAAGTTTAAGATATTTTCTTTTTCCTAGTGCACATATTGAATCTGGAAATTTTAAAAAAGTAATATGTTTGTTTTTTGAGAGGCAAATTGAACGTTTTTTGGATTATTTAACTTATCTTGTAAATTTAATTAATTTGAATTGGTTGTTTGGAGGGCATAGATTTTTAAAGGGATTTTTAATTTTATTAATTTGTTTTTTATTAATTTTTCCATTTATTTATAAAAAAAAGTTTAAAGAACTTATTTTTCTTAGTTTTAGTATTTTGTTATTTAGTTGGCCAGTGATTTGGTTAACACATATGCCAAGATATTTTTATGTAGCTATTCCATTTTTTGTTTTTTTAGTTCTTTTTAGTGTTTCTTTTTATATTGAGAAATTTGCAAAAAATAAAAAATATATCTTTATTTTTTTATATTCTATTTTGATTTTTAATATTTGTTTTTTAATTAATGCTCAAATAAAACAAGAAACTAAATTAAATATTATTGTTAGTGCTTTCAAAGATCTGGCAAGTCAAAATATAACCGATAATAAACCAATTTGTTTTATTGGTTTGCCAAATACTTATTTTGGAAGTTGCAATAGACAAGCTTTATATCTTTATAAGAAAAATTATTCTTGTCCAGTTTATTATGATAGAAAAAATTTTATTTGTTTGAATCCAGAAATAAATAAAAAAATAATAGAAATTTTGTTTATAAAAAATGGCTTTAATTTTAAAATTTTAGATAAAGTTAATAATTGGTTTTGCTGTGATAAAAATGAAATTTCAAGTTTAGGCAAAGTGCAAATAAATAAAGTAAATGAATTTAATTTGCCTTTAGATATAAATTATTTTTTTGATTCGCGATTGTTAAAACAAAAACCATTATTTGTTGCCTGGGATTATGAGAAAAATAAATTTTTAGTATTATAAAATTTTAATGATATTGATTGAGAATTAATGGATTATAAAGATTATAAATCGGGAATGAAACAAGACCATTTTTGGATTCAGGGTAAAACAGGACTTATAGAGATTTTGTTTAACAAATTAAATTTAGAAAAGAATTCAAAAATATTAGATATTGGTTCTGGAACAGGACAAGATTTACGTATTATAAATAAATTTGGTAACACTTATGTTGTTGACATAGAACAAAAATCATTAGACATGATACCAAATGAAATTGTTGTAGAAAAAAAATTGTCAGATATATGTAATATTGATTATCCCGATAATTTTTTTGATATAGTAGTGTTATTTGATGTTTTAGAACATATAAAAGATGACAAAAAAGCCGTGCAGGAAATTTACAGAGTTTTAAAACCTAATGGCATATTTATTTTTACTGTACCTGCATTTAGTTTTTTATATTCTAATCATGATAAAAATTTAGGGCATTTTCGCAGGTATAATAAAAAAACAATAAAAGCATTATTAAATAATAATTTTTATTTTAAAGAGTTTAATTTTTGGCTCTTTTCTCTGTTTTTACCTGCAAGTATACAACGTTTACTTAATTTAAATTTTGTAAATTCGGGTAAAAATTTTCCCAAATTGATAAATAAATTTTTTGTTAAAATTTTGAATTTTGAAAATTGGTTAATAGAGCATGGTCTAAAATTTCCGATGGGGTTGAGTATTTATGGAATTTGCAAAATTAAAAAATAAAAGATTTTTGTTATCTTTATTTATTTTTATGATAACTATTATTTTATTAGGTTTGCCTTTTATAAATTGGGGTTTTTTACACGATGATTTTGGGGTTGTTTGGAGTTCAAAAATCGATAGTTTAAAAAATTTGATAAAATTTTTTTATAATTCTGGAATGACTGTTACTGTTCAGCCTTCAAATTATATTGAGCCAGAACAATCTTTTTTTGTCGTTTATTACCGTCCTTTTGTATATATTTTTAATGCTTTGCAAATATTATTATTTAATTTTAGTGCTTATGGTTTTTTGTTGGTAACAATTTTATTGCATGCAATAAACGCTGTAATTTTGTTTAACTTATTTTACCCATTTACAAGTACATTATTTGCATTTTGGGGTGCTATGTTTTTTGCTTTTCATGTTAGTCTTTCTTCTTGGCTAGGATGGGTTGCAGGACAAGCACACATTTTTAATTTTTTATTAATTTTATTAGTTATTGTTTTTCTTAAAAAATATTTAGAGAACAGAAATAAAATAAATTATATTTTTGCTCTTATTTTGTTTTTAATATCTCTTTTTACTCGAGAGACTGCAATAATAATGCCATTATGGCTGATGTATGCTACGTATTTGTATGAAAATTATTTACAAATTAATACAAAAAATTTTTTTCAAAGTATTTTTAAATATATTAAATTTACTTTGCCTTTCTGGCTATTTACTGTTTTTTATTTTGTTGTACGGTATATTTTATACCCAATAAAATGTGCAGGGCCATCTCAAATTGAAATAAATCCATTAAAATTTTTAATTAATTTAAAATATCGCTTTTTTGATTTAGTGACTTTTTTGTCGGATATATTTGGTTTGTCTTTTTTGCCTGCAGGTCATCAAATATTAAAGGGCTCTTTAATTATTATTTTTTTTACCTGCTTTTTATGGTCTTTCAAGAATAATACTAAAAAAAAATATATTTTATTTTTTGTTTTTAGCATGATCTTATTTATGTGGCCAGCTGTTTTGCGATATTATTCTTCTAGATATCTTTATAAGGCATTACCATTTTGTGCTTTAACAGTAATGTTTTTAGTAAATTTTTATAAAGTAAAAACTAAATCTGGCAAATTAAACTATATTAAATTTAGTTTAATATTTTTTTATAGTTTTCTTATTATGAGCATTTGTTCTTTATTTTTTGCTATGAAAAAACGTGAAATTTTTTTACATAAATTAAATACTGCTTTTATTGAATTAGCTCAAGAGACTAAAATACAAAATAGGCCTATCTGTTTTGTAGGTTTGCCTTGGGGAACTTTTATAACGGGATCTGCCCAAGGTATGTGGATCAATGGTGTCAAGCAGCCAGTTTATTATGATAGACGCAGTTGGGGATTTAGTGTTAGAGATATTTTTGAAAATTTATTAAATATCGAAAAAATTTTACAAAAAAATAAAATTGTGGGTTTTAGTTTAAAAACTAGTGATCCTGATAAATTATGGATTACTTCTGGTGGGCAAGAAGAGTTTGCAATGGGACAACAAATTATTAATGAACAAAAAAATGGCAGAGTTACAGATACGTCTTTTATTTTTGATAAAAAATATTTAGATCAAAATATGATTTTTGTAACTTGGGATTATGAAAAGTTAAAATTTAAAATACTTAATTAGGTATTTATGATAAAAAAAGTTTTAGTTACTGGCGGGGCGGGATTTTTGGGAAGTCATATTTGTAAAAACCTTCTAGAAAACAATTTTTATGTTATTGTCTTGGATAATTTGCAAACCGGCAGATTAGATAATATTGCCAGGTTAATAAATAATAAAAATTTTGAATTTATAAAACATGATATTATTGAGCCAATAAATTTTACAAATCTTGATTTTATTTTTAATTTAGCCTGTCCAGCTTCGCCTCCAAGGTATCAGGCTGATCCAATACACACAACCAAAACTTCTGTTTTAGGCAGTTTAAATATGTTAGAACTTGCAAAAAAAAATAATGCTAGAATTTTGCAAGCATCAACGAGCGAAGTTTATGGTGATCCAAATATTCATCCGCAAGTTGAAAATTACAAAGGCAACGTAAATCCCATTGGAATTCGTGCTTGTTATGACGAAGGCAAACGTTGCGCAGAATCTTTATTTTTTGATTATCAGCGCATGTATAATTTACAAATAAAGGTGGTGCGAATTTTTAATACTTATGGTCCAAATATGGATCCACAAGATGGTAGAGTTGTTAGCAATTTTATAATGCAAGCTCTACAAAATAAGCCATTGACTATGTATGGTGATGGTACACAAACAAGATCTTTTTGTTATGTTAATGATTTAATAGATGGCATTTTAAAAATGATGTTTAGTGATCAAAATTTTTATGGTCCAGTAAATTTGGGAAATCCTGTTGAATATAATTTGTTAGAATTAGCCAAAGTAATTTTGGAGTTAACTGGAAGCAAATCTGAGATTATTTTTAAAAAATTACCTCAAGATGATCCAACAAAAAGACGTCCTGATATTAGCTTGGCTAAAAAAATGTTAAATTGGGAACCTAAATTTGATTTAAAATTGGGCTTACAAAAAACTATAAATTATTTTGAAGAAGTTTTAAAAAATGAAAATTGTAATAGCTGCAGGCGGAAGATTTCACGCTCTACACTTAGCTCATCAACTTGAAAAAAGAGGGGTATTATCAAAGCTTTTTATCAGTGGATATGGCAAATCTGATAAAAATTATATAAACCCAAATTTTGTTTGTAATAATAATTTTAATAATTATTTAGATTATTTTTTTTCTAAATTTAAAATTAATAAATTTGTTAATAAATCAAACTACTATGTTTTTAAAGATAATTTATTTGATTATTGGCTAAATAAACAA
>JBAZLD010000018.1:0-24386 GCA_041650475.1 Candidatus Babeliales bacterium
ATTCAAAAAAATATAATAATCAATATTGGAACTGCCAATTAATTTATTTCTTAGTAAAAAAAATTGGTGGCAATTTTGAAAATTATAATTTGGATCAAGAAGAAATACATTATGCAGGTAAACCTGAATGGGTTAATCTTGACCAAATTGAAAATATTAAATTTTATAATGCAGTTGATAGTGTAAAACTTATCAAAGTTACTTTATCTTTATAATTAATCATAGTTATTAAACAAATAAATTTCAAAATATTTAAATATAAAAAAAAATTAAAAAGTGATCAAATAATAGGTTTATATTTTTAATAAAAACCCTGACTTTTTAATTTTTTTAAAATCAAAATTCAAAATAAATTGCAAATTTTATCTAAAATTGATAAAAATTAAAAACTTATTTATAATAATTTATATAATTAATTTTATAATAGAAAAAATAATTTTTTGTTTTTTTAACTTAAAATATGAAAAAATTAACAATAATAAATAGTTTAATTATTTTTTTAATAACGCCTTGTCTAATGTCTTGTTCTTATGAAAGATATTCAGGATTTTGTAAAAATCTTGGAAAAGTTACAAAAGAAGACAGGAGTAAACTTGCAAAAGGCATCTCTGGTATTCAAATAGATGGCATAGGAAAAGTCTTTATTAAGCAAGGCGATCAAGAATCTTTAACCATAGAAGCAAATGAAAATTTATTACCCCAAATTATAACAGAAATTAATCATGGCACTATACAATTAGGTATTCAAGGGTGCTGTGTCGGAAAAATCACGCTAAATTATTACATCACTTTACGCAATTTAAAAAATATTTCATCTAACGGTTCTTGCGAAATAAACGTAGATAAAGGTTTTAAATCAGATAAATTTGACGTCAAAGCAAATGGTTCCAGCAAAGTTTGTATAGAAAGTCTTACTGCTACAGATTTTTACGCTAACATAAATGGCAGCTCCAAATTTATCTTAAAAGACGCTACATTTTCAAACTTATCACTCAATGTAAATGGTTCTGGAAATGTCACCATGACAGATTTAAGCGTTAAAGAAATTAATTCAAAAACAGAAGGAAGCGGCTTTGTTACTTTGTCTGGAAAAAAAGAATCTCCAGTAATAGATAATCAAATCATTAAAGCAAGTGGGTCGAGCCATTATGATGCAGAAACATTGAAATCTAAAAATAGTGAGGTTCATGTTTCTGGTTCAGCACATGCGCAAATTTGTTCGCAAAATCTTTCACAAGATTCTACAGCCTATGGCTCAGGAGCCATAACACTTAATGGTAAGCGTGTACGTTTTTTGTTGTAAATTAAAAAATGGAAGGTTATATCATGAAAAAATATCTTATATTTTTATTTTTAAATATATTTTGCAGCAGCAAAATATATAACATGTGTGATACTGGTGAGATAAACAAATCAGATGTAATACGTATAACACAAGATAAATTGTCTCAAATAGGAATGGCTCTTTCAGGTGAAATTTCAGTTAAAAAATTTGAAGGTGGCGCAAGTAGTACCACACTAAATTTTTTAGTTTCTGATGATCAAAACAAATATGTTCTTCGATCTTTTAAACCAAACCATTCTGATCCAGCAACCGAAATTGCCAATTTTGTAATCGCGTCTAACGAAGGATATGGACCACATATTTATTTTGCCGGCCCATCGCAAGAAGATTCGCAAAAAATTATAATTATGGAATATTTGGAGTGGAAAAGTGCAACACATGAACAGTTAAAATCAGATGAATTTTTAAAACATGTTTATGTGATGTTAGCAAATCTTTTGAAAAAAATTCACACTGGACCAGATTTCCAAAAATCCGAATCAAATTATTTCGAATATTTAGAAAAAAATTATCTTCAACATAATAATTCAATAGCTGCATTCAAAAATCTAAATCCAAATATATATGAAAAAATTGAAAAAATTATTAATGATCTTCGACAAGTTTTATTAGTTCCTAATTTATTATTCAGACCTTGCCATAATGATATAAACCCGGGCAATTTAATTTATTTGGGAAATGAATTTAAGGTAATTGATTTTGGAAGCGCTGCTCAATATGATCCTTACTTTGATATTGCAAAAGCCGCTGTTACGGTAATGATCAGATTAGAGAAATATTACAAACCTGATCTTGAAGCTGAACTTGAAAAAGTTTTATTAGAAACTTATCTTGACAGGCAACCAACAGAAATAGAAAAAGCAAGATTTTATCTTAATAAACAACTAATTTTTATTGAATTTGGTATTTCAGATATAAGCCATATTTCACCTGAAATTATTGAACAATATAGCGATCGAATTGCAGCAGCAAAATTCAATTATGTTTTAGCAAATTGCGAATCGCAAAAATTTTCTGACGCAATAAGATTATTGGGCAATTAATATTTTAAATTTTTATGCAAATACAAAGAAATGGTACTAGTAAAAGTAAAAATTTAAAACATTATTTTTTTGAAAAATGGCAGATCTTGCAAGGCTCAATTCATTTACATAAAAAATAACATTCAGCATAATTTTTAAATTAAATTTGAGAAAAAACTATATGAAAATTTTTATAGATATAAAAAGTGCGACAAAATTTATTTTTGTAGTTTTTTTAAGTTCAACAGCTTATTATTTTGCCAATGGCTTTCATAATATTTGGCAATTAATTTGGCTGGCTCCAATTCCATTATGCATCTATGCACTGAATTCTTCTTTTATGGCAACGCTATTTTCAGGTTTTATCGCTTACTTTATTGGTGGTCTTGCTGATGCTTTAGTTTATTCGCATACAAAAATTGGTATGAGAGGTTTTTTGCAAGATACTTTCGAAGCTGCAATTGTGTATGCATTTTTATTGATATTATTTCGTTATATTGCAATCAAATTTAAACATTGGACAGCTCCTTTTATTTTTGCTTTTGGTTGGATAAGTTATGAATTCATAGTTTCATCTTTTTCAATACATGGAACGAATGTCAGTATTGCATACACGCAATTGCACAATTTACCAATTATTCAAATCGCGTCAGTAACCGGAATATGGGGTATTAGTTTTTTGCTAATATTGGTACCTGCAAACATTGCTTTTATGTATCAATATTTTTATGATAAAAAACTACATATAAAATCCACAATTCTCACCCTTGGAATACTTATAGCAACTATTACCTTTGGTGTTTTTTCAATGTATTTTACTTATGCAAAATCAGAAATAAAAATTGGCGTTACTGCCATAAAATTAGACCCAAAAGAATCTATTGCTATTTTTACCAATAAAGACCAAACCATAGTTAATAGTGTGGTTAATCGCTATGTTAAAAATATCACATTACTTGCAGAACAAGGAGCTAAATTTATTCTTTTACCAGAAGAAATTGTCTATATGCAGGAAAACAATAAAAACAACATTCTTAATCAATTTAGTTTGGTTGCACAAAAAAATAAGATTTATGTAATTGTTGGTTTAAATACAGCAGAACACGATAAGAAATATAATACTGCTTATGTATTCTTACCCAATGGAAAAATAGCCTTTAGGTATGAAAAACAACATCTTATTCCATTTGGAGAAGAAGCTCATTATACATCGGGTAAAATATTAGGGATTTTGCAAATAGAAAATTTGGGTAAGATTGGAGTGGCAATTTGCAAAGATATGGATTTTATATATCCAAATTTAAACTACAGTCAGTACGGTGTTGGCTTGATGTTTGTTCCTGCATGGGATTTTGGTTTCGATGCATGGATACATGGCCGAATGGCCTTAATGCGTGGCATTGAAGGTAATTTTGCAATTATACGTGCCGCAAAAGATGGTTTACTAACTCTCAGCGATAGCCGAGGGAATATTATTGCAAAGGCTGCAATCAAAGACACCCTTGATAATGCGCTTCTCATTGGTAATGTGCCTTTAGGAAATGGACATTCTTTTTATAGCAAATTTGGTAATTGGTTTGTTTGGTTAGGATTTATATTTTTATTTATGTTTTTTGTTATAATACTTATTAGAAATTTTCAAAAATTATTAAGCAAATAATAATTTTTGAAAATTTTTAATATGATAATATTAGCGCCAGTTCGATAATTAAAAATTAAATTTTAATGCGCGGGGCACCAGCGTTGCTTCGCCCCGCGCATATTAGTTTATTAATTGAATCAATTATCGAGTTTGCGTTATTTTAGTATCATCAAATTTAAAAATATAAAATTTTATTCTACGCCTTTATAAGAAATCAAAGGCAATTTTTATTTTTTTACAAAACTATGATTATTTATTTCAAACGCCATTGCTATTGTTATCAGCTTTTATCCAGAAACTTTCAACCAAACTTCCAACTATCCAAACACAAACAGAAATAAATAGAATCACTAGCCAATCAATAATTCCAAGAAAAACAGTATTAAATATTTTTTGAAAAACAGGAATATAAACAATACAAAGCTGTAAAACAAGTGAACTTATAAGTGCACCAATCATCCAAAAATTAGAAAACAATTTTATATTATATTGCGATCTTACCATCTGAATCCTTATTAATTCTAATGCCACAAAACAAGTTAACGCCATAGTGTGTCCAAGTCCCGCACTTGTTCGTAAACCAAAATAACATGCAATTAAAACGCCTACAGCAAGAATAATGCCTAAACTCAATACTCGAAAAGCAAAAAATAAAGATATTATTTTTCCATTTGAACTACGCGGTTTTCTCTTCATAGCTTTGGGATCAATAGGATCCATTGCAATTGCTACTGCAGGCAAGCCATCCGTAACCAAATTTAGCCACAATAACTGAATTGGTAAAAGTGGAATATAAGGATTTCCAGCCGAATCTTTAAATGCAAACAAAGTTCCTATAAAAATAATAAGAAGCTCTGAAACATTTGCTGATAATAGATAATTAATAAATTTAACAATGTTATCATAAATTCCACGACCCTCTTCAACCGCATTTACTATAGAAGCAAAATTGTCATCAGCAATAACCATATCAGATGCTTCTTTTGTAACTTCAGTCCCAGTTATCCCCATCGCTACCCCAATATCAGCAGCTTTAATTGCTGGTGCATCATTAACGCCATCTCCCGTAACTGCAACAATTTTGCCACACGCTCTCCACGCTTTTACTATACGCATTTTATGCTCTGCAGATGTTCGAGCATAAATAGCAATATCCTGAATTTTATCTTTTAAAATTTCATCACTTATTTGATCAAGTTCTGTACCTGTAAGCGCAAGTGATCCGTCGCCAAAAAGACCAATTTCTTTTCCAATCGCAACAGCTGTTTGTTTGTAATCTCCTGTAATCATAACAGTACGAATTCCTGCAATTTTACATTTTTCTACAGCATCTTTTATTTCAGAACGTGGGGGATCAATCATTGCAATAAGACCAACAAATATTAAATCTTGTTCTAAAGATGCATCAATTTTTTGATTATCAATTTTTTTATATGCAACTGCAAGTACACGCAATGCCTGAGTCGCAAATAAATCATTTGCTTGCATAATATTTTTTTTATGTTGCTCAGTTAATAAAATTTCTTGTCCATCTAAAAATATTTTTTTTGAAAAGCTGCAAATAACATCCGGAGCCCCCTTGATAAAAAGAATTTTATTATCTTGCGAATTTCTTATCATACTCATACGCTTGCGATCAGAATCAAATGGAATTTCATCTTGCAATGTATATTCTTTTTCTAAAATCTTTTTTTCAAATCCGGCCTTAGCAGCAGCCACCAAAATTGCACCTTCTGTTGGATCACCAACAATTTGCCATTGTGATTTTTTTTTTATCAAATTTGCGTTATTACATAACGCGCCAATTTTAAGAGCAAAAAGCAATTCTTGATAATCACCATAATCATCAGGTTTAATAATTTGATTATTAATTAAAAACTGTCCTACAGGTTCATAACCCGTTCCAGTAATATCAAAAATTTTGCTATTCACCCATATTTTACGAACGGTCATTTCATTTTTTGTAAGTGTTCCAGTTTTATCTGTACATATAACAGAAGTAGAACCAAGAGTTTCTACGGACATTAATCTGCGAATAATAGCATTTTTTTTTGCCATTCTGTGAACGCCAATTGCAAGAGCAACTGTCACAACTGCTGGCAACCCTTCTGGAATAGCAGCTACAGCCAAGCTTAATGAAGTTAAAATCATAGATATATAGCCATGACCTCGCAAAATGCCAAGCAAAAAAACTATTACAACAATACCTAAACAAATTGTAACTAATTGACGCCCTACACGCTCAAGTTGAATTTGCAAAGGGGTTGGTTCTTCTTTTTCAGTAAGCATAGATGCTATTTTGCCAAGTTCAGTTTTTGTCGCGGTTTGAGTAACGATTATAGTACCTTTTCCAAGTACAACTACCGTACCCATAAAGGCCATATTTTTTCGATCACCTATAGGCAATTCTTTTTTTGATAAAACATCAGAATTTTTTACAACAGGGACAGATTCTCCTGTTAGGCAAGCTTCTTGCATAGCAAGTTGTATTGCATGAATAATTCTACCATCTGCAGGTACAATATCTCCAGCTTCAAGCATGACAATATCACCAGGTACAATTAAATCTGAAGCAATAGATTGCAAAACTCCATCTCTAATTACCTTAGATATTGGTTTAGTTAATTTTTTTAAAGCTTCTAATGATTTTTCTGCCCGATATTCTTGAAAAAAACCAATAATAGCATTAAGTATAACAATAATTCCTATTGCTAGAGCATCAACCCATTCTCCAAGGAAACCTGAAATAATCAATGCTCCAATTAACACCCAAATTATAAAACTTGAAAACTGATTTAAAAAAAGAAGTAAAATAGAAAATCTTTCTTTTTCAGGTAATTTATTTAAACCATATTCGTCAAGTCGTTTAGATGCTTGTTTAGATGTTAAGCCTGCATGAATATCAGTTTTTAGAATTTGCAATACTTCTTCATTTGAAAAACTCCACCATAATTTTTTCATGACTCTCCTATAACTTTTGTTTTTTAATAAAGGTATTGCAAGTCGCTAATTTTTATAACTTATTTATTTTCCTAAAATTCCGGTTCCAGTGGTATAACAATCCATGCAATAATATAAAGTATTATTCCTGAACCACCACAAAAGAAAAAGAAAAGCCAAATAAGTCTTATGATAATTGGATCAATATCAAAATATTTACCTAAGCCCCCGCAAACCCCCGCTATTTTTTTATTTGTTCTTGATCTATACAATGTTTTCATATGATTCTCCTTTCTAATAAATAAAAATTGAAATAATAAAAAACACGAATAACGCAGATAATATTTTTAACGATAATAAAATATGATAAAAAAATACAAATATTTAAATATTTTTTAATTTATTTAGACAAAAGCATAAGAGCTGATTTTACATCACTATCTGCATCGGAAATAATTTTAGCTACTGCATAAAGTGGATAAGAGTGTATTTTTTCATGCACAGAATAATTATTAGTCGAAAATCTAATACCATAAAAAGATTGTATATGATTTTCTAAAAATATTTTCATACTTTTCATTGCAGTACCTTTTCCACTTTTTACTTCAATAGGAATAATATCTTTTTCTTTTTGAATTACGTAGTCTATTTCTGCTTCAGTCCCCCTAGACTCATTTTGCCAATAATAAAGTTGAGAGTCTCTTGTTGGATTTTCATATGCAAGAATTTCTTGCCCAACAAAACCTTCAACAAGTTCACCTTTATTTATAAATTCTTCTAAAGGTTTTAATATCCAATTCCCAGTTTTAAGCCCCAAAACAAATTGAGATAATGCAACATCAATAAGCAATATTTTAAATGAATGTAAATCGACACCTGCTCCAAGTGGTATTCCTTGAGCAGATGTTCGCATTACTTTATGTGCAACATGAGCTGTCAGCAATAGATCAAGACATGGAGAAAGTTCTCTTTTTCTATATTCACCTTCAATGTCACTATACTTAAATTTTCTTCCTAATTGATGTGGTATATTATTAAACAAAACATTGAGATATTTTATTTGATACTTTTGCGCATATTTTTCAAAATCTTGCCTATAAGTACTTATCAAGGTATTGGGAATTTCTGCGCAAAGATGCATATCTTGAAAATTTTTCCAACAAGCCACAGCTTGTGGCATACCACCTATTGCCAAATATTGTCCAACTAAATCAAGGAATTTGTTGTGCAAAACTTGTAACATTTCATCTTTTAATTCATGATTCAAAACTTCTTCAATAATGATACCTGACCCTATTGCACTTAAAAATTCAATAAAAGATAACGGATGCATATACAAAGAAGAAACTCTTCCTACAGGCATTCCCACAGTTTTAATAGCAAAATCTAATAAAGACCCCGCTGCAATAACATGTAATTCGGGCATCATTTCATAAAAATATCTTAAGGCTGTAACTGCTTGAGGAACTAATTGAATTTCATCTAAAAAAAGAAGAGTTTGACCAGGAATAATGCGTTTGCCAGTAAGAGCTGAAATTTTTTGAATAATAAAGTTTGGATCAAGACTTTTTTCAAAAATTTCTCTAGCATCTTGCTCTAATTCCAAATTTAATTCAATAAAAGAATCGAATGTTTTACCAAATTCTCTAGCGGTATAAGTTTTACCAACTTGCCTTGCACCTCTAATTAAAAGAGGTTTACGTAGCGGGCTTGATTTCCATTTAATTAAAAAATAATCAACAAAACGCTTCATTTTTTACTCCATGGTCAAAATTCAGACATATTTTCATATTTTCATGGTCGAAATTCAGACATATTTTAGTTTATTTATGGTTAAAATTCAAAGATATCTTAAAATTTAGATATATTTTTATAAAATTGCGATTTATATTTTGCATTTTTATTTAAAAAACAAATCTATTTATATAAAAATATTTTTTCACATAAAATAATAGTGTTTATTTTGTAACATTTATTATTAAAAATAATTATTAATATTATAAATAAATCTGTTGGGATAAGAGCTTTGGTTTTATTTATTAAGTTTTAGGGGAGAGTCATGAAAAAAAAGTTATCACTTTTGTTATTATTCTTTTTATTAATGTCTTATAAAGCCGATGCGCTAAAAAATTCATTAGATACACAAAAAATTTTACAAGATACTTCAATACAAAATAATCAAAATATTTCACAAAATAAAAATGCTATTAAACGAGCAATTGTTATCGGTGCATCTTCTGGCATTGGACGACAGGTTGCTAAACTTCTGGCAACAGAAGGCGGATATGAAGTTGGGCTTGTCGCACGTCGTATAAATTTGCTTGAATCTCTGCAAAAAGAAATTTCAACTAAAACATATATAAAGCAAATAGATGTTTCTAAATTTGATAATGCAAGAAAAGAACTTGTCGAATTAATTGAGGATATGGGAGGTTTAGATTTAATACTGATTTCTGTTGCATGTAATGAGGATCTTAAAAAAAATAATAAGCATGAACTTGATAAAGAAACAATGGCTGTTACACTTACGGGTTTTTGGAATATAGCAGATGTTGCAGTAGAGTTTTTTGCAAAACAAAAATCAGGACATCTTGTTGGTATTTCTTCAATTTCTGCTGTAAGGGGAGATGCTAAGTGCCCTGTCTATTCTGGCGCAAAAGCTTTTATTTCAACATATTTAGAGGGTATTAGAAATTACATGATTCAAAACAAGATTCCTGTATATATAACAGACATCATGCCTGGATGGGTTGATACAGATATAAAGTATAGTGAAATGCCAGAAACCTATTGGGTCACACCACTTGAAAAAGCTAGCCAACAAATTTTTAAGGCTATAAAAAATAAAAAGAAAATTGCTTATATTTCTAAGCGCCAAATATTAGTAAAATTTGCATTACAAATCGTACCAGATTGTATCTATAATGCTATAGGCGGTTTTTAAATTTTTTTCTTATTTAAAAATTATCTTGCTAAACATAATTATTTTTTACAAAATAACCCTAAATAAAAAATTTATTTAAATTAGGAGTTAATATGAATTTTTTAAGAAAAATTTTTTTATTAATTTTATTAATGTCAATTTTTAGTGCCTCAAATTATATCTTGTGCATGCAAGAAGAACAAGAAGATGCCTCAAAAAAAGTTTTAAAAACTTTAAGGTGGGCTTTAGAAAATTATAAACAGGATCCTGATCCTATAATATTCTGGTCTGATGGGTTATGGTCAGGTGGATTTCGTAATGCGTCAAATGGCTCTTGCGAAAGACAACAAGAAAAAGAAAATCCAGAAAAACTTCAATATCATTTATTTACAACTAACACGGGATTAAAAAAAATATTTATTTTTAAATTAATTATTATTGGGTCAAATGATTTATATAAACCAATGGTTATAAAATCTATTGGAGAATGGGACATAAATGATCCTTATGTATCAGAAAATTTTGAATTTACTCAGTAAACATCTCCAAATAGTGGATTTTGTATTCGTAAAAATAACCAAAATTAATATGCAAATTTTAAAAAAATTTTTTATATACCTATTTTTTATAAATTTCAATATTTTTATACATGCCAGTATATTACTGCAAGAACCAGAAAAACTTTCTGAACAAGAAATTAAAAATTTTGAAAAAGAAAACCTTAAACATGGCTGGGGCGCATCCTGGTCACGGGGTAATAATAATGTCACCTTTATTTATAATGAGGGGGTTGTAGAAATAAAACAAGAACAACAAGTTAAATCTAACAAAACCGAAACCGACGAAGAGCCGTATTGCATAAATGAACGTCTCATTTTAAAAAATCAAAAACCTAAAAATCTTACTCTCAACGAATTATGTAATTTAGTAAAAACAAAAACT
The DNA here is from genome assembly GCA_041650475.1 of Candidatus Babeliales bacterium. Taxonomy (GTDB): domain Bacteria; phylum Babelota; class Babeliae; order Babelales; family UASB340; genus JAIPGX01. The sequence goes on from JBAZLD010000018.1 coordinate 10,815, forward strand.
GTTACTTTTTATACCGGAGCAGGAATTTCAGCTGCCGCTGGAATATGGACAATGCAACCACTTATGGATGCTTTGGGAATTACAAAAAATGATAACTGTTATCAAAACATTATAAAAAATGAAAATAATAATAAAAAAATTTTCAAAGAATTCTGTGATAAAGCATTTACTAGCCAAGCAACACCAGCACACAATGCTTTAAAAAATATTGCTTTATATAAAAAAGCACAAATTTTAACTGAAAATTTTGATTTATTACAAGAACATTTAGGAATAAAAGCTCTACATATCTCTGGCCCATGGTTAAGGGCTAATGTAACAATTGATGATTTAAAAGCAATAGATTGCATAATATGCATAGCATTAAGTTATGATGACCGAGGCTTTTTAGGCTGGTACAAAGCAAACAATCCAACCGGTATTATAGTTGCAATTGATTTAGAACAACCTTCTTATTTAGGCAATGAAGATTTTTTAATTCAAGGCGATTGTCAAAAGCTTTTGCCAGAATTAGAAAAGAAAATTTTAGAATAAATTTTTTAAGTTTAGTTTCTAAAATTTTCTTCATTATTAAGATATTCTTGAAAAAATTGATTTAAAGAATATCTAGAATCTTCATTTAAAAAATAAGAAATAGAAATGCGATCAACCCATTTTTGAAAAATATTTTTCAAAATATCTTTTTTTTCTTCAATGACCATAGAATTACCATAAACATTAATATCTGTCATTATTGCACCTAGAATGCTAATTTCTCTATAAAGATTAATAACTCGCATTAATGACTCTAAGTTTTCATAATTTTTTTCTAAAATTGGTTCAATAAAAGATATATAAAAATTTCTAAAAATTTCATTAAATTGTGAAATATTTAGAAAAATATTTTTAATTTTTTGTGCACAATAAAACGATAATTCACAAAGCTCTGGTAAAGTTAATTGATTAACTTTTAGCATAAAAAACCAAATATTATCTGTATCAATTAACACTAAATTTCCATTTTTATCCATTTCAATATTGCCATCAGCATTATCAGTATTACCACTTTCCAACATTATTGTTACAAAATTACTTATTTGTTCTTTTGTAGCATTTATAAATGCTAATCCATGCGTATCAAGATCTATTTTTTCAGCAATAATTAAATAATTTTCGTCAGTTAATGTTTCAGGCGTGCCTGGGATATGATAAAGATATTTTTTCGGAACCCTTATTTTTTGCATCCCATTTATATTAATAATATTTGAAATTTGATCCGCCTTAAAAACTCTACTTATATTTTCTCTAATCCTACATGAATAAAACCACGTAGCTGGATTTTCATCGTCCTTTTCCATATTCAACTATAATTAAAAATATAATTTTCCTAACAAACATTTATAAGAATTTCGTATGGCGAAGTTGAAATGGAAATATTTTCGTATAAATCAAAACCTTCTGAAGCAATAGATTGCAAAACTCCATCTCTAATTATTTTAGATATTGGTTTAGTTAATTTCTTTAAAAATTCTAATGATCGTTCTGCTCTATATTCTTGAAAAAAGCCAATAATAGCATTAATAATAACAATAATTCCTATTGCTAATGCATTTATCCATTCGCCAAGGAAACCTGAAATAATTAATGCTCCAATTAACACCCAAATTATAAAACTTGAAAACTGATTTAAAAAGAGAAATAAAATAGAAAATCTTTTTTTCTCAGGCAATTTGTTTAAACCATATTCTTCAAGACGCTTAGATACCTGATCAGATGTAAGACCTACCTGAATATCAGTTTTTAGAATGTGCACAATTTCTTCACTTGAAAGATTCCACCATAATTTCGTCATGACTCTCCTTAACTAAAATTATTCTTACACAATTTTATCTTTCTTAATTTAAATTAATGAAATGATGCGCCCATATCCATATATTGTACAAAATCATATGTTACAAACCATAAATATCTCACCACATGCATCTACTTCTCATAGTCATTAAAAAAACAAACTAAATAAATATGGGAACGATTATTGTAATAATCGTTCCCATTAAATTTTATAAATAAGCTATTAGCTTTGCATATATGCGGGTTCTAATGGAATAATTATCCATGCAATAATATAAATAATTAGTCCAGAGCCTCCAAAAAGCACAAATAATAACCAAACAAGCCTTATAATAACAGGATCAACATCAAAATATTTTGCTAAGCCTCCACAAACACCTGCTATCTTTTTATCTGTTCTTGATCTATACAATTTTTCCATACTAAGCTCCTATTTTTATAATAAAGATAAACTATAAATTGTTACAATCATATTTTATATAGTAATAAAACATGAAAACAAAACACAAATATTTAAATATTTATTTAATCAACAAAAAAGTTGCATACTAAATTTAAAACTATAAAAATTTTAAATGGGAGAAATTATGGAAAAAAAAATGCTACTTTTATTTGTATTAATAACTACTTTAGTTATTCAAAAAACATTTAGTATGGAAGAAGATGATGATGAGCGCAATTGCGAATATATAAAATCAATAAGTAAAGAATTTAAAGATAGCATAATTAATATGTTCAAAAAATTACTTGAAAATCCAGACGAATTAAGTTTTACTGAATGCAATGATCTTACCGATGGAAGATTTGAAATCATTATAAACTGTCTAAATATTAATCATACATTAAAAAAATTTAAATATATCAATATTGCTTATGCATTGATCACTGATAAAACCTTAGAATTGATAGCAGAATATTACCCTGCTATTATTAAAATTAATCTTTTTGGATGTAATCGCATCAGTGCCAATGGAATTCGAATACTTACAGAAAAATGCCCAAAACTTCAATCAATAACTTTACCTTCACATATTACTTAAGTTTTTATTTTGTATATGCCTTAATCTTATTTAGACAAAGACATAAGAGCAGACTTTAGACTTTATAAAATAAAAATAGAAAAAAAGCGTTTAATAGCATTTATATAAAACTTTATGTTAAATTTTAATAAATAAAAAACAAAGTAATTTTGGGGGGGAGATTATGTTATTATTAAAAAATCTTTTTTTAACAAGTATTCTATTTCTTATTACTTCCAATAATTTTGCCAACAGAATAATATTCTTGAATGGGGCTTCATCTGCCAATAAATCTGCAATAATTCAAACACTTTTGTCTAAATTAGAAGCTGAAGGTTCAACCTCGATTGTTTCATTTAATCAAACAATTTTTGATATAGTAAATAAAAAATTTATTTCTAAATATAAACAACGCCCTATCTTTGCTATTGAACTTGAATTACATTTAGATACTTTACTAGAAAATGGTTGCCAAGATTTAGAATTGGAAAATATAGATCAGCATATGTATAAAAAAATAAAAAAATTGTATCAAAATGGAAAAAATGTCATCGTCGATACGATCATTGAGCAAGAAAATATTGCTCAAAAAAATAGAATTAAATTTTATCTAAAATCATTTCACAACTTGCCTGTTTTCATGATTAATACAGATTCCCTTACCGCAGAAGAATTCATAGATCAAATCATGCAAAATATGGGAAAAGCTGCATAAATTTTAGTGAAGCTTCAATTAAAATATCTCTTTTATTAAAAAATTACGCTCTTTTTTATTATTTTTGTTTAATTTCTATCAAAAAAACTTGCCAATACCCATTATTTTTGGCAATATGTTCATAAATTGCAATTATTATATTCTTTACAAGAATTTAATTGAAATAATTTAATTTTAGGGGCTATAGCTCAGCTTGGTTAGAGCGTCCGCCTGTCACGCGGAAGGTCGCGAGTTCGAGTCTCGTTAGCCCCGCCAGTCTTTGCTACTACGTAGCTACGCCTGGCATGGCCAATTAAGGTTCTATCCAACAAAAAATCAAATATGTTATCCTTTTGTAAATCTAAATTTAAATTTAAAATATTTTTAATTCTTATTCTTCTAATAGCAATATATGCTATAGGCTTTATAATTTTTAATTTAACCTGTCCAAAACTTGCAATTATAAACAGAACTTCAAGAGACCGTTTTGGAGATCAAATAATAATATATAGCAAAACTAAATGGCTATCTTATAAATACAAAATACCTTTTTTTTTAGTCACTTTTGAAAAATCAGACAAATTAAGACTTTTTCATGAAGAAAAGCACTGCTCAGAATTAAAATATTATCTTTATCCAATTTTATACACAATATTTGGTCGTTACATAAAAGTTCGCACAGAAAATGACATTATTAATGCTTTAAAAACAAATTCAAAAATACCAACACTTTTTATTGTCAGAATAAGTACAAAAATGCATGAACATTTAAAGGTTAATATAGATTATAGCCAGACAGCATGGTTCAGTTCATTATTGTATGAATTAATGCTGCAAAATCCAGATTTTGCAAAAAATTTAAAAAATATGTTGCAACCAAAAGATAAAATAAAAAAATTAACTTTACCAAAAGATAAAATTACTGTTGCAGTACATATAAGAAAAGGTGGAGGTTTTGATCCCGAACTTAAATCTAAGCAATATTATGATACATCTAAATATAACATAGAATATAAAGAAATAGATTTAATGGGGGTTTCTGAAAAGAATAAAAATAATTTTAAACTTATTTTAAAAAATAACACAAATGTTGATGCTAAGATTTTAACTGAAAAAAAATTCTCTGATCAAAAATGGCCGGAAAAATTTCCGCCAGAACAGTATTATATTGAACAGATTCAAAAACTTTCTAGTATTTTTAATCATCAACCCATATATGTTCATATTTTTACAGATGATAAAAATCCAAAAATATTAAAAAAACAAATTAAAAAAGCGGTTAATTTATCTAATATTGAATTTAATTATAACAAACATAATACAAATATTTTACAAGATTATTTTGCAATGACTCAGTTTGATTGTTTGATACGATCAACATCGGGATTTGCTTACTTAGCACAAATGTTAGGCAACCATCAAGTTATAATGTATCCAATTAATTTAACGTGGATTAAACAGGATCTTTTAATTGTTAATAAAGTTGGAATTATTAAGAAAAATAATTAATTTATAAAATATATCTTTTTAAGCTAAAAAATTATTTGCCAAAAAATCAAAAGCGCCGATAAAAACATTAAAAAAAACGTCGCTATTCCCAAAAAATTTGATATAAATTTATTTTTATATTCGGCCATCACTTTTTTCTTATTTGCTAAAATCAATATTATAATAATAAAGGGTACTGTTGATATTCCATTTATTATTGCCGCATAAAAAAGTGCCTTTATAGGGTTTATTCCTATAAAATTAATGAAAAACCCAATAAAAGTTGATACGGCTATTATAGAATAAAAAAATTTAGCTTCTCTAAATTTATAAGAAAGCCCTTGTTTAAAATTAAATGTTTCAGCTAATGCATATGCTGCCGAACCTGCAAGCACTGAAACTCCCAAAAAACCTGCGCCTAAAATTCCTAAAGTAAAAAATATAAAAGCAAAATCTCCTGCTAATGGTTTTAATGCACTTGCAGCTTGAGCTGCATTCTCAATTTTTGTAATGCCATTTTTATGTAATGTAGAAAAACAAGTTATAATTATAAAAAAGGTTATAATTTGAGAAAAAGCCATACCAATAGCAGTTTTGGTACGTTTTTTTTTAATTGTTTTTTTTAAATTTTCTAAATTTTTTAAATTATTATCATCATTCAAATCCTCTATTTCTTGAGATGGCTGCCAAAAAAACAAGTATGGTGATATTGTTGTTCCTATAAACCCTGTTGCAACAAAAATAAAACCCTTAGAAAAATTAAATTTAGGAAAAAAAGTAAATTTAAAAATATCAAGCCAATTTTGATTAACTGTAAATGCCGTTGCAACATAAACTAATAAAAAAAGTGAAAAAAATACTAAAATTCTAGAATAATCTCTATATCTAATAAATATCTCCATAAATGTAATAGTTAAAGTTAAAAAAATCATCCAAAAAATAAGTTTTCCTCCAAATAGTAATTTTATAGCTTCTGCCATAATTGCTAAATTAGCTCCAATGTTAAAAATATTAGCAAAAAGCAAAATCAATACTGCACAATATAAAATTGGTTTTGGAAAATTTTCTTTAATATTAGCAGTCAAACCTTTACGAGTAACAACTCCTATTCTTGAACACATTTCCTGAATAGCAATCATAAATGGAAGTAAAAATGGAATTAACCATAGACATAATAATCCATATTGTGCTCCTGCAATAGAATATGTACCTATACCGGATGGATCATTATCAGATGCACCTGTAACAAAACCCGGACCCAAATTTTTTGTTAATTTTACAAAATTAGTTTTTAAATTTTTTAATAAAATCATATTAATTTTTCATTTTTAAAATAATCCAATTATATTTGTTACCCTTAATTAACTTTGTTCGAATCAAGGCATAATTTCCTTGAATTTTTTCACCATCAATAAAAATTTCAATTTTACCTTCATCATAACATTCTTGCATATCTTTTGATTTTAAATTTTGATAAGTTCCAAAATCCCAAATAATTACAGTTCCTGCACCATAATGTCCTTCTGGAATTACGCCTTGAAAAGTCGCGTAATCAAGAGGGTGATCATCCGTAGGCACAGCTAATCTTTTTTCACCATGTTCAATTGGAATGCCTTTGGGAATCGCCCAAGATTTAAGAACTCCTCCAAATTCTAACCGTAAATCATAATGTAGGTGCGTAGCATGATGTTCTTGAACAACATAAATAGGATGCTTTAATTTTTTAGACTTACTTTTTCCTGAAGGTTCTGTAGAATATTTTAAATCTCTATGTTCTTTATATTCTTTTAATTTATCTGTTTTTTTTGATACTTTTGGCATTTTTAAAAAATCCTCTCCATGGATCTTGAACTTTTTCTAATCTTGCAAAAATATTTTTTATTGTGTATTTATCTGGTCTTAAAGATTTATCTTGAACTTCTTTCCAAGAAATTGGTGTTGCAACAGGAGCGTTTTCTTTAGGACGTACTCCATAAGGCGCAACTCCAGTTTGTCCATAAGCATTGCGCAGTATATCTATAAAAACAAATTTTTCTCTTTTTTCTTTCCGCATTTCTAATGTAAATAAATTTTTATGTTTTTCTACTAATGATTTAACTAAGTTATGTAAAAAATTACGAACAAAATCAAAATCATGATTACGTTTTATTGGAACTATAACATGAATTCCACGAGAACCGGTTGTCATTGCAAATGGAACAAAGCCTAATTGTTCTAATCTTTTTTTTAAGATCATTGCACCATCTTGAACCATTGAAAAATCTTTACCTGATGGATCTAAGTCAAAAATTATGCGATCAGGGTATTGAGGCTTATCAATTTTACTTAACCAAAGATGAGGAGTAATACATGCTTGATTAGCTAAATAAACAAGTGTTGCAATATTATTAATTACAACATAATTGGTATATCCATCAGTTTTTTTTAAGTTTTTTGTTTTGATCCAAGCAGGAAAATATCCACCTGCTTCTTTTTGATAAAAGCCCTCACCATCAATTCCATTTGGATATCGTAACATGCTAATTGCATGATTTTTTGTATAAGGCAACATTAATGAGCTTATGTTCTTATAATAATTAATTAAATCTAATTTTGTAATTTTGTTTTTAGGAAATAAGATTTTGTTTTCATTAGAAATTTCGATTGTATATCTTCCAATACGAATTTCGCTCATTACTCTCTCCCCATTTAAAATTAAATAGTTTTTTTAAAAAAATTATTTAATTTTAAAAATCAGCTTTTTTCAAATCCAAATATTTTGTTTGCCAAGTTTTTTTTAAAAACTCTTCCCAAGCTATTTCTTTTAAAATTTCTGGATAAACAATTTCATGCACAAGCTGCTCTCTAGAATACCAATTTACATCAATAATGCCCTCTATCTCAGCTTCTTCCGTTTTTATTAGTTCACCACCAATAAAATCACAAAGAAACCAAAATTTTAACATTCTATATTTATTAGAAAGCAAATCTTCGACAAGAAGCATTTTTTGTACATTAATATTAAGTCCAGTTTCTTCTCTAACTTCTCTAATTAAACCGTGAATTAAGTTTTCTTCAATTTCAATGCCGCCGCCTGGGCCAAGAAGAAAACTTGTTCCATTTGGTCCAAGAGAACATCTGTTTAGCAAAACTTTATTATCATTTATTATTATTGCAGAAGCTGCAATTCTATTATTAAACATATATTAAGCCCTTAAATACGCCATGCATTAAGCTTATTTAATTTTAAAAATTTTGTGTTTTCCAACTTTTATTATTTGACCCTGTGTCCAATAAATTTCTGCTTTCAAATCTTTTATTTCTTGGCCATCTATAAAAACAGCACCTTCTTGTAAAAGTCTTTTTACTTGTGAAGAAGTTGTGACAACACCTAATAACTTTAATAAATCTACTATCCAAATTGGGTTACTATTATCTTTTGGCATTTCAATTTCTGTTGCAACTGAATAATCTTTTTTCTGAAAAAGGGATTCAAATTTTTCTTGTGCAAATTTTGCTTCTTGTTCTGACCAAAATTTTTTAATAATATCATGCGCCATTTGTTTTTTGAGATTCATAGGATGAAGTTTTTCAGTTTTAACATCTAATTGCATTTGCTCAATTTGATCTTCTGTTTTATCTAATAATAATAAATAATAACGCCACATTAATTCATCAGAAATTGACATTAATTTACCATAAGCCTGGTCTGCTGCCTCCCAAAGGCCAACATAATTACCTAAACTTTTGGACATTTTTTGCACACCATCAAGACCTTCTAAAATTGGGACTGTAATAATAACCTGAGGCTCTTGATCAAACTGTTCTTGTAAAAATCTACCCATCAATAAATTAAAGGTTTGATCTGTCCCCCCAAGTTCTATATCAGCTTTAAGAAATACTGAATCATAACCTTGCAAAATTGGATAAAAAAGTTCGTGAAATCCTATAGCTTCATTTTCTTTCATTCTTTTTGCAAAATCTTCTCTTTCTATTAAACGAGCAAGAGTAACTTTTCCTGCCAATTTAATAACATCTGCAAATGATAATTTTGAAAGCCATTCAGAATTGTAACAAACTTTAGTTTTTGTAATATCTAAAATTTTGCCAACTTGATTTAAATATGTCTCAGAATTTTTTTTTATTTGTTCTTCAGATAATGGTGGTCTAGTTTTAGATTTACCTGTAGGATCACCTATTCGTGCAGTAAAATCTCCAATTAAAAATATAATTTCATGACCTAAAAATTGAAATTGTCTTAATTTACTTAAAACTACTGCATGCCCCAAATGTAAATCTGGTGCCGTAGGATCCATTCCTAATTTAATTTTAAGCTTTTTGCCATTTGATAATTTTTTTAAAAAGTCTTCTTCTGGTAAAACTTGAACTGTGCCACTTTTTAAAGTTTTAAGTGTTTCTTTTAAATTATTATTCATAAATAAACCTAAATTAATAAATTAAAAAACTAAATTTCTTAAAAAATTGTAAACTACAAATATAAGATTTACTAACCAATATCTTGTAATTGGCATTAAAAATAAAAATATCAAAATAAAAAAAGAATATTTATATAACCAAATTACAATATTTGGATATTTCTTATAAAGAAAAGCAATTATAATATGACTACCATCTAATGGGGGAATTGGTAATAAATTAAAAACACCAAGCATAACGTTTATATATGCTGTAAGTTCAAAAACCTGTAAAAAACTTTTATTAACAGCCTCTGGAAAATAACTAACGGGAAAATATTTTATTAATATAAAAATAAAAAGTGCTAATACTAAATTAGTAAAAGGCCCAGCCAACGCTGTCAAAACTGAATATAATCGCGGATATTTAAAATTTCTAGCATCAAATTGAACCGGTTTTGCCCAACCAATACGAAATAAAATCAAAAATATTGTACCAACAAGGTCTAAATGCGCAAATGGATTTAATGTTAATCTGCCCATTTTTTTGGCAGTATCATCACCCAATAAATTAGACATAAAAGCATGTGCAAACTCATGAAAAGATAAGGCTATTAAAAAAGCTGGTAATATTATGGCCACACTATATAAAAAATCTAAAAAAGCTTTACTATCCATAAAATCCCTTTAATATAGTTTTTAAAAATTTTTTAAAAAACTAGAAAGAATAAAATTCTTTTTATAAAAAAGCTTAATAAATAAATAAAACTAAAAAATATGTCACTTACACCGGGAAGTATAAATAGTGCCAATAATATATAAATAGAATAATCATGCAACCAAGTAATAACATTATGCCAAGACCTAGGCAAAACAAATTCTAATAAACGCCCTCCATCAAATGGTGGAATTGGAATTAAGTCTAAAACTCCAAAAAATACGGCCAATTCTATTGTTGCTCCAAAAATTTCACTAAAAGTTAAAAAAACATAATTGGGAAAAATCTGAACTGGAAAATATTTAAAAATATATAAAAAAACTAAAGCCAAAAAAAAGCTCCCCAAAGCCCCAGATATCGTTGTAAAAATTACACCTAAAGTATAATTTTTAAAATTATTTTCGTTAATTATAACAGGATTTGTCCATCTAACACCTAGTAAAACTAAAAAAATTATTAGCATTGGCCGTGAGGCGCCATCAAGCAAAAAAATAGAAAGAAAGATAAAAATAAAAAGTGTTGTTATTAATCCAAAAAAATTTATGTGAATAAGTGGATTAAGACTTAAAAACCCATCTTGCTGTGCAGTATTATCTCCCATAAGTTTTGAAGTCAAAGCTTTAAAAAAACCTCTAATTGTAAAAACTAACAAAAATGCGGGAAAAATTATTGCTAAATAATTTAATAAATCTAAAAACTGTTTATTCATAAAATACTCTTTCTAATTAATAAAAAACTGCTATCAAATTATAATAACAATTTTTATTTGATTTTGATATTTTTGAATATATTCACATATTTTTATTTTGTAATAGACTATAAAAATAACAATCAAAAATTTCGAATAGGAGAAAGTTATGAGTAAGAAGATTTCCAAAAATTATTCTATAAATTATATAGATAAATTAATTTTTTTACAAAATGTTATCCCAGTATTTATTTTAACAATTTTGACAACATTATTTTATTTTCCATCACTAAGATATCCCTTTCAATTTGATGATATTGCAAATATCACAAAAAAATTTGTAATTCGTATGGATAATCCATTAAGCAGATGGACTACTCACTCTAGATGGATGAGTGACTGGTTAAATAATTTAAATTACAAAATAGGTCTTTTTGATCCATTTTATTATAGAAGTTTTAACTTAATTATTCATGTGTTATCCGGCTTAATTTTGTTTTTTTTAATTTTAGATTTATGTAAATTTTTAAAAAAAGAAAATTTTTTAAATAAAAATTCTTTGCTTGTAGCATTCTCAACTGCAGCACTTTTTTTATTACATCCAGTTCAAACTCAAACTGTATCTTACGTTATACAAGCAAGATTAGAAGGTCTAGCTTCCTTATTTATTCTTACAACTGTTTTATTTTTCGTCAAAGCATTTAAAACTCAAAACATTTTTTATAGATCTTTACTTATTTTACTAAGTATGATCGTCGCAGTTTTATCATGCGGAACAAAAGAAATTTGCGTAGTAATTCCATTTTTAATTCTTTTGGTTGATTGGTTTTTTATATCACAAGGTGAATGGACAAATTTTAAAAAAAGATTTTTTTTGTATCTAGGTTTTGCCTTAATATTTTTAATAATACTATTCAGATACATAGATTTTAATTTTTTTATTAAAGCAATAAAATTGCAACTATCTACCGGTAACAACAGAGGCAATATTATCACACCACATGCTTATGATACAATAACTGCATCATATTTCTTATTATCACAATTTAAAGTTTTATTACACTATATAACTATGTTCATATGGCCATTTAGTATCTGCGTTGAATACGATTGGGTGCTTTCTGAAAGTTTTTTTCAACCTAACGTTTTTTTCCCATTTTTTATTATTATGAGCTTAATTTTTACTTCCATTTATATGCTCATAAAAAAAACTTACGGTTTTATTTCTTTTGGTTTATTGTGGTTTTTTATAACAATGGCCCCCAGAACAAGCATAATACCATCTCCAGAATTAGTATGCGATTACAAAACATATCTTGCCTCAGCAGGTTTGATGTTCATTTTAGGTACAAGTTTTGCTTATTTAATTAAATATATAACAAATCTTTTAACAAATATTCAACTCAATATTCCTGCAAATAAATATTCTCATCAATTAGCATTATTATTAATTTTTATTTTACCCATAGGTTATAGCACAATTATTAGAAATAAGGTTTGGAGTTCCTCTTCGGCTTTTTGGTTTGATATTGTTAAAAAATCTCCCTTAAAAGCCAGAGGTCACAATAATTTAGGTGTTTCTTTATGTGAAGAAGGCAAAGTAGATTTGGCAATAGAGCATTATAAAATTGCTATCAAACTAGACGAGCATTATGCCGATCCATACAGCAATATTGGTGTTGCTTATTCAATGAAAAATGAAATTGATAAAGCAATAGCAGCATTCAAAGGCGCAATAAATATACATGCTAATTATCCTGAAGCATATAACAATATCGGTACACTTCTATTAAAAAAACAAAACTATCAAGATGCCGAAAAGGCTTTATTAAAAGCTATAGAACTTAGACCATATTACGGAAAAGCTTTTTACAATTTGGGCAGATTATATGTAGAAAAAAAAGATGATGAAACGGCATGGCAATATTTTAAAAAAGCTACACAAGGTGATCTAGATACTCCTGAAGGATTTTTTACATTAGGACAAATAAGCATAAAAACAAAAAAATTTGATGAGGCAGTAAAAGCTTTTGAAACTATTTTGAAAAGAGGAATCTCTAATCCCCAAATTTTATTTAATTTGGCAAATTCTTATTTTATGACAAAAGATTATGATAAAGCAGAAAATCTTTATTATAAATTAACACAAGATCACCCTTTAGAAGGCAAATATCTATTTAATTTAGGAGAAACTTTATTTTTAAAAAATGATTTTCAAAATGCCTTAAAATGCTTTCAAAAAATTACTACTCTTCCTGAAAGCTTAGCACTAGCTCATTTTAAAATTGCAAATTGTTTGGAACAACTTAACAAACAAGATGAAGCTAAAAAATATTTAACCGATCTTTTAAATACTCAAGCTCCAGAAGATTTTAAAAACAATGCAAAACAAGAATTAGCAAGACTTGAATTACAAGACAAACTCAAAACTAGCAACAATAGCATAAAAGTTAGCGAACTCAAGGGTTATTTGAAAAAAATTGCAGGACCTGAAAATAAACCAGTAGAAGTAAAAAATGCCTAGTCTTAAATTTCGTTGGTGGCAAGTTACTCTGCCACCAATTTTTTTAGGCATAATATCTTCAATAATTTATTATCCATCATTATTTTACGGTTTTTTTTTTGACGATGAACCAACAATTATAAAAAATATACATGTTATAAGTAATTCTAAAAGCCCTTTTAACGAAATTTATGCTAATAATAGATGGGTTTCTCGATTTTTAAATTCTTTAACATAT
>JBAZLD010000019.1:0-22386 GCA_041650475.1 Candidatus Babeliales bacterium
CATAACTTCAGATTTTACTTTACTAAAAACCTTCTGTTCAACTATCTCTATTTCATTTTGTGCTTTAGTTAATTCTTGTTCTAACTCTATTAATTCTTTGGTTACAAAACGTTTACGATTAACTAATTTTTGTTTTTCTATATAGTCGCTTGGCACTAAGTGCAAATTAGGATTAGTAATTTCAATATAATATCCAGTAATATTATTAAAACGAATTTTTAAACTATTTATTTTTGTTCTATCTACTTCTTTTTGCTCTAACTTTAAAATTTCTTTTTGACCATTTTCAACTAAATCTCGCAATCTATCTAGTTCTAAATCAAAGCCTTTTTTTATAATATATTTTGAAAAACTAATTTGTTCACTAATGCTATCAGAACTAGTATCTATTAGACTACACTCAAGAAGATTTACTAAAGAAGTATAATCAAAAATTTTTTCTTGAATAACTTTTGATAAAGCACAATTAATATTTTGCTGCAAAATATTTTTAACAGCTGGTAATATTATTAAAGATCTTTTTAAGCCTAAAAAATCTTGTATCAAAGCTTTTGACAAAGCAATTCTGCCTATAATTCTTTCTATATCACAAATATTAGATAAAAGTGCCTCAAATTGCTGCATTGCATCAATTTGTTTATATAAACTTAAAACAAATTCTTGTCTTTGTAATATAATATTTTTATCTACCAATGGCCTTAACAGCCATTTTTTTACAGTTCTAGAACCCATTGAAGTTTTAGCTCTATCTAAAACAGATAATACGCTATTTTTTCTAGATCCATCTTGAATATTTTTTATAACCTCTAAATTTTTTTGAGTAGAATAATCAAGTATCAAATAATCTTCTGGTTCATAAAATCTTATAGTTTTAAATTGCTCTAAAGCATCTTGATGATTTTTTTTAAGATAAAAATACAGGACATGCAAAGTATTATTAATGGACTTACAGCTATTTATTTTTTCCAAAATATCGTGACTAAATTGTTTTTCTAGCCATAATTGCGCCAGATTACTGTTACTACTGTAATTATTAATATCTTGATTATCGCACTTGTCGCTTAAATCTAAATTATTTATGTCTGTGAAAAAATCTGTAAGACTTACAAAATAACCAAGTTTTTTAAAATAAGTATCAAAAGATTTTGTTTCTTTTAAATTAGGCAAAATTATTTCGTCTGGAAAAAATCTGACTAATTCAGATTCGACCATTTTGTAAGCTCCTGCAGGAAGCACGGTTGCATAAAGTTGTGCAGTCAAAAGTTCGGAAAAAATAAGACCCCAAGAATCTTTTAATGGAAAAAAAGAAAATAAATAACTTGCAGATTTCTCATCTAATAAATTTGAATCTACCAAAGTTCCAGGGGTAAAAACTTGCGTAACTTTTCTTTTGACAACAGTGCCAGGCATAGGTTTTGTTACTTGATCACAAATTGCAACTCTAAATCCGCCTTTAATTAATTTAACTAAATAATGCGTAAGAGCATGAACAGGTATACCACATAATGGCACATCCTGACCATTATTTTTACCTCTTTTAGTTAAAGTTATTGCTAAGAAGGCAGATGCCTTTTTTGCATCATCAAAAAAAAGTTCGTAAAAATCACCAACTTGAAAAAGCAATAAAGTATCTGAATATTCACTTTTTATTTCAAAATACTGTTGCATCAAAGGCGTTGTCGCAATTTTTTCTAGATTCATACGTTTTAAACTTATTAAAAAAGATAAAAAAATTTAACACCAAAACAGTATTTTAACAAAAATTCGATAAATTTTAATTAACTTTAAGTTTTTTACACAAATTAAATTATAAAATTTATAAAAATTAAATAAAAAAATTACATACATAAATAAATAACATATTTATTGAATAAAAAAAATATGATTTTTAATGAAAAATATATTCTATTTGACAATTCTAGGCATAAATAATATCTTTATTTAAGATTAAAAAATTTATAAAGATACTATTTTTTTAAATTTAAAAGGTTATTATGAAGAAACAATTTTTATTAAGTCTTTTTTTGTCTTTAAATTTAGTTAACTTGAATGCTATGGAAGATAACATAGATATTAGTAGTCTATTAAATTCGATAGATATTAGTCTATTAAGTTGTGCACAACTTAATAGACTAATAGAACAAGAACGTATAATAAAATTTAATCAAGATGCTGTAACAAATGCAAAAAATATTGCTGCTTTATCAGTTCTCAAAGAAGACATTATCACCAATATATTTGAACCCAAATTAAAACCTGTAATAATATCTACATTAACATATTGTGAAATCAAACCTAAGATTCAGCCTGATTTAAGTATTAAAGAAATATTAAAATTTGCTGCAAAAATTTGGTTTTCGCTTAATGTTGTTGATTTTGAAGCCTTGAAAAGGCTTAAACAATTTGAAGCTATAGAACAAATAAATAGTCCAAAAGCAAATCATAATGAAAACGATATGAAAGATTTACAAAAATATGACATTATAACTTCTGTTGAAACATTTGAATATTGTTTACAAGAAGGCATAAAAGATTCTTTAAAAAATCAAAATAAATATAACCAATGCTTTGAAATGGCAAAAGCACATCGAAAACGCATGGAAATGTCTAGACGAAATTTTATAGAACGTGAAAAACGTGAAAGAGAATTTTTAAAATTCCTTCGCGAACAAAACGAAGAATATAATTTATTTATAGAAACTAATAGCTAAAACAAATCTATAACTGGTTCAACAATATCATAATTATCAAATAAATCCTGCTTAAATAAAATTCCAAAATATTTAGGCAGGATTATTTTTTCAAACAATTTTAAAGCTGCTTTAAAATCTTCTTTATTGCCCAATCTGACAACAATATCTGCATCTGGATCTTTAATAACCATTTCGAGTGTTGTTAGCAATCTTACAACAAGTTGTGCTGCCAAAATTTGATCTTCTCTTGCTAAATATATTTTAACTTGTTGTTTTTTGGGAGTATTATTGGGTAAAAAATTATTATTTTGTGTAATATTTTGGCCAGAATCTTGCGTATTATTTTGTCCATTTTTTTGACTAAAATTTTTACTATTTTTATCTTGCACTTTATCTTTACCAAACTCTCCATTTTGCGTGGCCTGTTTTAACATAGAATTCCACTGAGCTTGCCATAAAGAGCTTTCTTGCAGTTTTTCATACAAAACTTCAGTTGGCATAACAAAATCTTGTCCAAATTCTCTTTGATATTTTTGCACAATAAATGTGATTATAGATCTATTTTGATAAGTTTTTTTTGAAGCAGCCATGTCACAATCAAATGCAAAAATTCCAGTATTTGTGCTTAAGCTTCTCCAATCTATTCTATATGGCTTTGAATCAAATTCTGCCCAACTATTTTTTTTGCCCTTTTTTAAATTAAAAAAGGTTTCAATATTATTCTGGAAATTATTTTTTTGATCTTCCTGCCACTCGTTTAAAATTTTTTGATTCAAATAAAATTTGTCATCTATGCCTTTAGATAATAACAATGGGGCAACCAAATATTTTTCTTGCTCAAGAAAAAAACAATCTTGAGATTCAAATTTTAAATCAAGAAGATTTATTATAGATGCATACCAGTTAGCTCTAAGCATTCTTAAAAATGGGGTAAGCAAATTTGTATCTTTGCAGTTATAATCAAAACAAAAATAAGAATAAATATTTTGCCCAGAACTTGTTTGTAAAATTTTATCTATTTTTTCGCTATAAAAATTTGCTTGATTATTAATTATTTTTCCCGGATTTTGCCACAAAATTCCTAAATTATGATTCTCAAAATTTTTAGTAAAAAAATCAACTAAAAAATTATTAAATTCTAATAATTTTAAAAAAGAAAATTGTTGAATATTAACAAAATTTTTAACTAATCCATAAATATTTTCAAGATTTATCGATTCTTTTTTTATTTTTGCAAAAGATAGTTCTTTTAAAAATTTTAAATCTTGTTCAGTAATTTTACTTATTTCTTCTTTTATTAGTTTTGTAAGATTTTCAAGAGAAAAACCATTCAAACTATTATTTTCTTGTTTTAAAATAATTTTATACAAAGCAAAACGAAGTAAAACTTCTAAATCAAAAGCATTCAATATCTTTTTAAAACATTCATTATCTTTAAGTAGATAAAGCAATTCAGAAGAATTAATAAAATCACGATAAACACTATATTTTACGTCGAAATTTTTATCTAATAATGCCATTTGTTGCAATAGATAATTAACACGAATATTTTCTCTAGAGGATCTAGGATACATACTTATAAAATCAACAAATACAACATTTTCTATGTTATTATTCTTTAATTTATTTATTAAATCTTGCACAAAATAATCGTAAACAAATGGAAATCTTATTCCATCAAAAAATAACATTTGTTCAGATTCTATATTTTTTAAGCCTTCAGATTGCACCATCCCTAATGGCATTAATATTCTAAGTTGATCAAATTCTGTAGAATCAAAAAGATAAAAATTATTTTCATAACAAAATGGTACCCATTTGTTATTTTCAACTTTTTTTAGTAAATAAAGATTTTTTAAAAAAGTTTTATCAGGAGATACTATATTATTTAAGCTTTTATCAGAATACCCAGATAATTTTATAATATCTTTAACTTGTGCTAACAAAATATTATATTGCTCTTTAAATTTTTCATGATTCTCTCGAACAAATTTTTGTAGTTCTTTTATTTTATTTTCAGGTAATTCCCTAGCAACTGAAACATAAACTAACCCATCAGGTTTATATGTAAAATGACTAACTTGAGCAGGAAGATCAGCAATAAAAACTTTATCTTTTAAATTAAAAATCTCGGCTAACTGCGAAGAAGAATTATCCACTCTTTCAAAATTTTCTATAACATCACCATGTTTAATATAATTTTTTATGTTTCCCAGCATTGTACTTTTTCCAACTCCATCAACAAAACTGCAAAAAATATAAACTGTAGATTTATCATCTTGTGCTATTAATTTAGGCAAAATTGTTTTTACAAATTTTTGAGCATGCAATGTCGCATCTTTTAACTGAGAACAAGATACTTCTATTGGATAGGTTATATCTGGTCCAACAAAAAAATTAAATAATAAAAGATTTGAACGCAAAAGGTGTTTTGCATATTCTATAGAAAATAAAATATCTTGTGTTCCTGCAATCTGTCTTTCTTCAACTTTTACATCACCCCTATACAATGAATCCCAAAAACAAATAAGATCCTGAAAAATACCCTTTAAATTTTTATTTTTTAGCTTTTTTACAAGTTCATATTGCATTGGCAGCATGAGATCTAAGGCTTGATTAAAGGCATGTTTTTGAAAAATTTCAGCATGCTCATCAAAAACCTCAACATCTTGTTCATCTATATGCTCAAAAACTTTCGGTTGCTCTTTGTACCATTGAGCAGAAAAATAATTAAAATCTTTAAATAAAAAACCGGTCATTAGTCCAAATCTATTATGCTGTTTTTTCGACCAACCTGTTTTATTTTTAAGGTTCATTTCATCATTAATTTTTGCTCTTTTAAAATCTGGATAATAAGAAGGCACTGCCTCTTGCTCATAACCACAGATTACAATTCTGCCAAATAAATTTAAGCCATTCTCTTTTAATTTTTCTTCTAATTCATCAAGACTTGTAGCAGTTTTATTTAATAATGCAGGATGATACTCGTGTGCATATCGCCCTTCAGCATTAAATTCGTAATGCCGAATAAAACTGTCGATAAAATCTTTGTCACTATTACAAAACAAAAAATTTATTTTTAAAAATACTAATAGAAAAAAAAATATTCGAAATTTAATTTTATTCATATTCACTCAAACTTATGTATAAATTCAATTTTAAATTTCATAAAATTCATCCATTTCTTGCCAATATTTTTCTTGTTGCGTCATTTGATCTCTTTTTTTATTATCAAATTCATTACGCTGTGAAAAATCTTTTTTAAGTAAATCTAAAAGCTCTTTATAGCGTCTTATATATTCTTGTGATTCAGATTCATATTTAGAACCAGAAAGCTTTTCTAAAATAAATTTTAAATCGCAATAAAAATAATCTGCTTTATAAAATTTTTTAAATTTAATCTCTTCCAAAAATAATTTTGCATAATATTCAAAACATAAAGTATATAACTCAAAATAAACAAATATACCTTTATTGGCCCAATAATCTTTAAGATTCAAATTTTTATTATCTTGCTTACTAAATTTGCCAGTAAAATATGTACTCGAATTAAAATTTTTATTTGTTAAAAAAACAGAATTACTTTTAGAATCAATCTTGCATCGCTCAACAAATTCTGTATAAAAAGCTAATTGATCTGCAATAAATTCCCAGTAACCTCCTCCATTTTTCGAAATTTTTTTTAATTGACTAATATCAGCAAATTTTTCCAAAAATTTAATATCATAACCGGCTTTTTCCCACTCCTTTTTTTGTTTATCTGGTAATTGTTTATTTATTGTTTTCAAAAGAGATTCCACGTATTTCCATGGCTCATCACGTAACATATTTATAACTTCCTGCAAACACAAAGCTATTTGCTCAGGTGTCATTAATGCTAAGCATTTTTCACGAACTAAAAATACTTTGGGAAAAAATTTAAAAAGATAATTTTTATGTTTTTCAAGCAGAGCCTGAGACAAATCTGTGTCAATTTTTTTCTGCCCAAAATCTTGAGATTGAGAATTGTTTTCTAATATATTTTTAACAGTTTTATTTTGACCATTATCCTGATTTTCTAAAGAATCTAGAAATTTAAAAAAATCTAAATTATCGATATTATTATTAAAATCAAAATTTTCTATATCTTGATTTGCAAGCAGATCTTGATCTTTTGCAAAAATATTAATATTTAATAAAAAAAAAATTAAAAATAAAAAATTCTTTTTTTTAGAGCCCCAAATCAGCAACATAAATTAGCAAATCTTATTATCTGTATACCAAGCTGATCAAAAGAAATATTTATCTCTTCTAATGTCTCTGCTTCTATTTTATCTTGTTCGATAGTATTTAATTTTTGTTCAAGATTCTTGGTAAAAGTATTAACCCTATTTATTAACAAATCTTTACCGGCTAAAATAACTTCTTTTTGTCTAAATTGTTCTGGTTTTGTTTCAACAAGAACAGAAATTAATGCTATAAAATGTTCTATTGTATAAATAAAATTTTTGTAATAAATAGCCATTTCTTTTTTGTCATAAAAATCTGAAATTAAAAAACTCTTAAATTGTGCTAAATCAAAACGCACTTGCTCTTTAAACTTTTTTAAAGATTCACAATTCTTGCCATACCAAGAACTAAAAAATTTTTCTTCTGTTATATTATAACAACGAGCAGTAATTGCCATCCCTGCAGTTACAAGTACTGAAGTTATAGTCCAATAAATTCCATCTGTTACTCCAAATAAAAAACCATCTTTTATTAGCTGCCAAAGGCCTCGATCTTTATATAACAATCTGTAATAATATTTGTCTCGATATTCGGGCGCATTATTTATATTATTAGAAATATTATTTTTATACTTTTCAGGTTTATTTTTATCTGCCGTTACATATTTATAAATTTTATAACCTGTCAACCCTAAAATACTAGTTGCAGTTAAAGCTCCGGTAATATATGTCAAAGTTCTGAAAAGCTTTGCCTTATCTTCAATTTTTTTATAAAAATCTATTTTTGTTTTTATTCTCTCTTGATCTAATTTTTCAAGCTTTATTGGCTCTAAATCTAAACTATTTAAATTATTTAAAGTACAAAATAAAAAACTTAATAAAATTATTTTTTTAAAAAACTTTGCCATCATAAACCCCAAATTATAGCACAATTTTTATAATCCCATTTGCAATGGATAAGCCCCATCATCCATTCCATTATAATTATTTCTAGGCAAAGAACTTGAAGGCATTCCTAATTGCTTGTTCTTCGGATCTTTGGGATTCAACAAAAATGCTAAATTAGAAAAATAAGAATCAAGAGAATCTCGCATAGCTGGTAAAATAGATTTAACTTCTGGAACATTTAAAAAATCTTTTAAAGTTTTGCATTTAATTAACCAATTTTTTATTTTATTTAATTTGCTAATTAATCTAGCGGCGCAATTTTTTATGCCATAACCATCTTGTTGTTTTTCATAATAATTAATACGTTTCTGAATTTCTTCTATTAATTCCTGACAAGTCAATGTATAATCTTCTACAAAATCTTGCCACAATGTTACATCTTTATTTTTGTCTTCTTCTTGGGTTTCTTTTAATATTTCAGCTCTTCCCCTTGAATCTAATCTGTCATAATTTTTTAACATTGTTTCTATATTTCTTAAATCTTTATTAACAACTACTTGCCAAGATTTTATTTCTTCTGCTGTAAATGGCCTACAATTATGATGAAAAACAAATTGCCAAAGTTTCACTACGCAATTCTCTAATCCTCTCAAAATTCCACCAAAAAAAAATTCAGAATATTTATCAACTTTCCCACCTATAGTTTTTCCGAAAGCTACTGCTCCTCTTAAGCCACCACCATAAATAATACCCTTTATAATGTCATTACCAACTCGTAAGTCTTCAACCATTTCAAAATTTTTATCACCAGCAATACCACGTAAAAATAGATCTCCAAAACTACCGCTTAAAATTGAATTTACATTTTTAAGATCTGAACATAAATCATTTAATCTTTCTTCTTTTTCTTCTTTACTCAATGAAATATCATTTTTTATTTTTTGAATACTTTCTTCTAAATCTTTTTTGTCTTTTCGTAAACTTTGTCTAATCTTAATAAATTCTAAACTTTTACTTCTAACAAATGGGTACCCTGGTGCAAATTCTCCATCATACAGTCTTTTATTTGCAGCATCACTTAAATTATTTTTAACACGAGATGTATTCTTTCTTGCACAATTTAAATTAAATATTAAACTCAAAAAACCGAATAAAACCAATAAATTTTTATTAAAACTTAATCTCATAAAAAATTCACTCAAAAAGTTTAAAACCCCAACCAAATTTATACTTAAAACGAAAAAAAATCGTAACATATGATAAAAAAATTGCAATAAAAATCAATAAAAATCAACTTATTTTAATTCAAAAACACATTTTTTAGCGCTGGGCGAAGCACCGCTGGTGCCCAACGCAATAAAATATTGAATTTTTGCTTTTTTTATTGTCAAAAAGCACTTTTTCCCATATAATACTATTATAAAATTTTAAAAAAACGGGGGTTAAAACTATCATGAAAAACAAAAAACTTGCAAATTTTATTAATAAAGAAAATTCTATAATCAATATAATTGGAGCCAAAGAACACAATTTAAAATCAGTTGATGTTCAAATTCCTAAAAATAGTCTTGTTATAATCACAGGACCTTCAGGTTCAGGAAAAAGTTCTTTAGCTTTAGATACTATTTATGCTGAAGGTAAAAGGCGTTACGTTGAATCTCTTTCTTCTTATGCTCGCCAGTTTTTAGGTGTAAGCAAAAGACCTAATGTAGAAAAAATAGAAGGTTTATGTCCTGCGATAGCCATTGAACAAAAAACTGTAGGTTATAATCCACGATCTACCGTTGGTACAATAACAGAGATTTATGATTATTTACGAGTACTTTTTGCACGAATTGGCACGCCGCATTGCCCTTCTTGCCAGATGCCAATAAAAGCAGAATCCCCTGAAAATATCACAAATATGCTTTTGCAAAATTTTAAAGATCAAAATATAACAATTGGAGCACCCATAGCTATAGAAAAAAAGGGAGAATTCAAAAAAGAATTATTAAATTTTTTCAATTCAGGTTTTTATAGATTTTTAATTGATGGCAAAACATACAGATTTGCAGATATAAAAGAAATAGAAAATTTAAATCTTAAGAAAACTTATACTCACAATATTAGTATTTTAATTGATAATTTAACTGTACAACAAGAAGAAGTGCAAAGATTGCAAGAAGCAATAGAAAAAGCATTTTTGGCCAATGGTGGTCTTTGTAATATTACAAACCAGGATAATAACACAACTACATACTCAAGCAAAAGAATTTGTTTGAACTGCGTGCGATCTTTTCCTGAGTTAGAACCAAGATTTTTTTCTTTTAATTCCCCCATTGGTGCATGTCCAGAATGCCATGGTCTTGGTTTTACATTTCAAGAAGCATATTTAGAATATTACTTTAAAAATCAAAAAGAAAAAATTTGCGAAAGTTGTACTGGCAAAAGATTAAAAGAAGAAGCTTTAGCAGTTACAATAAATAAAAAAAATATTTATGAAATTTCGTGCTTATCAATAGAAAAGGCACTAGAATTCTTTAATAATTTAAAATTAAACGGGCATGATCAAAAAATAGCAGAATCTTTATTAAGGGAAATTATTAGCAGATTAACTTTTTTACAAAACGTTGGTCTTTCTTATTTAACTCTATCAAGAATGGCAAGAACTCTTTCTGGTGGTGAAGGCCAAAGAATCAGGCTTGCAACACAAATTGGTTCTGCATTAAGTGGCGTAATTTATATTTTAGATGAACCAAGTATTGGCTTACATCAAAAAGATAATGATCGATTAATAGATACACTTAAAACATTAAAAAATTTAGGAAATACAGTTCTAGTAGTAGAACATGATATGGATACAATTAAAAATGCTGATTATTTAATAGATGTTGGTCCAGGGGCTGGAGTTTTAGGTGGAAAAATTACAGCATGTGGCACGCCAAAAGAATTATCACAAAACTCAAATTCTTTAACTGGAAAATATATTTCGGGCGAATTACAAATTAAAACACCAGAACATAGACGCAAGCCATTATCATTTTTAACAATCAAAAATGCAACTGCAAATAATTTAAAAAATATTGATGTTGATATTCCATTAGGAATATTAAGCGCCATTTGTGGTGTATCGGGATCTGGAAAAAGTAGTCTTATAATCCAAACCCTTGCTCCGGCATTGCAAAATTATTTTGCAAAAGGTTATGCAATTTGCAAAAATGCAGATGAACTTTTAGGTATTCAACAATTATCTAATTTTGTTCTCGTAGATCAAAGCCCAATTGGCAAAACACCAAGATCTAACCCTGCAACTTATTTGGGAATTTTTGACGATATTAGATATCTTTATGCAAATTTACCTGAAAGTATTGCTCGGGGTTACAACCCGGGAAGATTCAGTTTTAATGTTTCTAACGGCCGTTGTTTTGAATGTAGTGGCGAAGGTTTTTTAAAAATCTCGATGCATTTTTTAGAAGATGTAATAATCAGATGTAAATCATGTAAAGGTCAAAAATATAATCAACAAACTTTAGAAATAAAATATATAAATAAAAATATTTCACAAATTTTAGACATGACAGTTTTACAAGCATTAGATTTTTTTAAAAATCATACACAAATTCACAAAAAATTAGATCTTTTATGTCAAGTCGGTCTTGATTATATAAAACTAGGTCAACCATCAACCACTCTTTCTGGTGGTGAGGCACAAAGAATAAAATTGGTAAATGAACTTTCTAAGCGCGGCAAAAACACAATGTATATTCTAGATGAACCTACAACCGGTTTACATAATTGTGATATAGAAAAGCTTTTATTAGTTTTAAATAAATTAGTAAATCGCGGAAATTCTGTTGTTGTAATTGAACACAATTTAGATGTTTTAAAATCTGCAGATTATCTTATTGAAATTGGTCCTGAAGGTGGAGACAAAGGTGGTTATGTTACTGCAACTGGTACACCTGAACGGGTTAGCAAACACAAACAAAGCATCACTGGACAATATTTAAAAAATCAACTTTAACAAGATAAAAATTACATTTAAATTATAAAATTTATCGGCATTCAAGAAATGCCGGTACAAAAAAAAGGCCCAGCAAAATTTGCTGAGCCTTTTTTTATTTTTGTGTTTTTATCTATTACGCAGGACTAGTTACTGCATTATCATAAATTAGAACACCAGATTTCAATTCAATATTAGCAGCAGGCATTATTGCAATATTAACATCATTTGTAGCTGTTCCATCACCAAAACAAACAGCTTGAGAAGTGCTACTTGCAGCACCAGTTCCATCTTGATTGTAGATATAATTCTTATGATCAAGCACTACTGTACCTTTTGTCAATCTTAAACCAGTTGTCGTTGAATGCAATGTTGCGCCGTCAAATTTTAACAAAGAAGATTCGTCAATCATTATTAAAAGATCTCTGGTTGCTCTTGTTGGAGCATAGCTAAATGTAGTACCAAGATCAAATAACAAGTTGCAATTAGAATCTATTGTGCTTCCAAAAGTTGTTTCATAAATAAATGCATTTGTACCACGAATTGCTACGTCTTGTTCAAATTGAATTGTACCCATTGTAAAGCTATAATCGTAATCTAAGAATATTTCACAGTTTCTGAGTGTCATAGCACCATTTCTATGTGTACAATGTACGTTGCTATATCTAACGTCTTCTAATTTTAAATCCTGAATTATTAATCTACTGTCATCACCAATTACATTAATTCTGTCTAACCGGGATTGGAGTTTAAGCTCGTTACCAAATCCATTAAGAACCACATTTCCAGCAAAAGACCACGTTTGATTAAGATCTTCGTTATCTAAGAGCTCAATTATAGTACCATCATTGAATATAAATGCTGAATCTGTTCCTAAAGTTACGTTGCTTGGACTAAAGCCACGTAATACAACATTTGTTGTTGTTATTGTTGTAGAATCAGGAATAATTAATACACCTCCAGCAATTGCAAAATTAATTACATGTCCATTTCCATCTATTTGAGTTATATCTGCTGGAATTGTTAAAGTGTGATCCTCAGATAGATAAATATCACTATTTAATCTATACATAGTTCCAACTTGATGTATTTCTAAATCCTTTGCATTTCCTGTTCCCAAGCTTTGATATGTTCTATTACCTAGATATTCGTAACCATGATCTATTGTTTCAAAATAACGATCGTGAAGCATTATGGCATTCGAATTATTCTTTATACCATATAGCAAAGCATTTGAGTTATTCTTTATTCCGTATAGTAAAGCATTACTGTTATTTTTTATTCCATAAACAAGAGCATTACTATTATTCTTTATACCGTAAACTAATGCATTACTATTATTCTTTATACCATATAACAATGCATTACTATTGTTTTGAATATCTTTTGTTACTGTGTAAACCAATTCTAATGGTGCTTCGTCATATGTAATTGGAGAAGTTCCATACGTTGCATTTAAATTATCTTCACCTAAATCTTTGAATATAGACCTACGATCCCAACCAGTAAGTGGGGTATCATGTTCCACACTAGTTCCTGATTCAAGAACAATCGCAGAGCTTCTACTAGAAAATTCTACTGCAGCAAACATATCTAAAAACGTGATATTCAAGAGTATCACCAAGAATATCAAAAAATTTTTTCTTATTTCTATCATACTCTCTTTCCCTTTTAAAAAAATTAAAAAATTATTAATAAAATTATCCAATATTTAAAGTTGCACCACTCTTTAATTCTACTGTTGCACCCGAAAGCACTTTTGTTGTTCCTGCTGAATTTTCTAAAGTTTCGCCACCTGTAATCACAACCCTGTTTTCAAAAAGCAACGTTCCTGCATCATTCAAATTCAAACCGGCACCAGCAATATCTACTGTACAACCATTAAAATGCAATATTCCATTATTATGAAAAGAATCAACATTAATATCCAAAGTCGTTCCGTGATCAAAAGACAAAATTGAACCACTTTCTACTGTTACTATAGAACCAGCAGCAAGAATTAAATCTTGTCCAACTCCTGTTACAACGTTTGTTCCATAAGTATTTAAAATGCCAGCAACAGAAAAATTACCACTTAATTCTATTAAAACATTCTCTAAATAAAGTTGGCTACTAGCATTTCCCCAGGTAATAGAACCTGTAGTAAAATTACGAAGTACAATATTGCTTAAAGTCAAAGTTAAATTGTTACTTATTGCCAAAACACCTCCATCAAAATCTAAAACATTTCCATCTCCAACAATTGAGGCATTATTATTTACAAAAGTAACAGTGCTACCACCAAGACTGAAGGATCCTGTTAAAACAAGAGAAAATCTATGAGCATCAATATTTCCGCTTGCACCTATGCGAGCTCCATCTGCTAAATGCATATCACTTGCTAAAGTAGCTATACCAGTTGTATCCAATAGAATTGAATCACCAACAGGAACAGGCGTTTTAAAAGTTACAATACCACTATTGGGCATTGTAAAACCACCAAGCAACCAGGCAATACCATTATTTGTTATACCAACATCCTCTCCAGCGCCAAAAGTTTGATTTGTAGTATATATAGTTGCATCTGTGGCTGCAGCGGGCAAGCTGGCCGATCTTACACCAACAAAGCTCACACAAAAAACCAAAATCGATAATCCTGCCAAAATTTTAAATTTACTTTTAAATTCCAAAAATCTATTCATATTTATTTACTCTCACTTTTTAATTTTTTTAAAACTCCACTTACCAATTTTTAAAAAAGGGCCATTGTATGGCCCTTAATCATTTAAATATTAGAACTCTGCCGCCAAACTTAAATTTCCAGAAATTGTAGATGGAACATTGATACCGGCAAAGACATAGTCAAAACCGATTCTTAATCTTGTTTGATAATCAAATTGGTAATCATATAATAAACCAATTTTATGAGCTATTTGATTTGTTCTGTCCTTCAATTTGTCAGCATCCCATTGATCTCTTGGTAATGCACCATCGACATAATCTTTCAAACGAGCTCTGAAGTCATAGAAAATATCCAAGAATGCACGTCTGAATATTAATTTTTCAAAAATATTACCAAGTCTTAAATTGAATTCAGCACCTGGTGTAATCTTTACACTCTTTACATTGTCAGCAAATGCTGCGATTGTTGAATCTGGATAGTTGGAGAATGAAGGTGAATACCCATTAGCATCTGGCGTAATAAATTTAACATGATCTCCAAGCGCCATCATGTCAGCCAATCTTTGATTATCGCTAGTTACATAATCACTCGTTCCTCTTGATCCAGTCAAAATTTTTGGAACACGTTTATCAATATGTCCAGGAACTTTACAATCTACTTGCAACATAATATGTGGATTGAAATAACTCTTTTGATGATTAAATAACATAGAAGTATAAAGTACTAATTCTGTAAAGCCACCATTGCCAAGAGTTGGTGCCCATAATTTTTTGGTGTCAGCTTCTTTGGCTGTTGGCCATAAAACTTTAAAACCAAGCAAGAATTTTTCAAAATATCTTGATTCAGCTTGGAATGTTATGAATGTAGAAAGATCACCAATTCCTATGATGCTTGATTTTGGATAATAGGCCAATGTTGATGGTTTTGCGGCTAAAACAAAATTCAAATATTCTTGAAGATATACTTGGCTAGGAATGTCGTTCCAATCAAAATAATTCAAATTTTGAGCAACAGGAGGATTAGCGAAATTTCTATCTTCTATTTGCGTAAAACTTGCCGTTCCAAAACCTATTGGTGAACTTACTTTTAATTTGTGAGATTTATATCCAATAGGCAATTGAAAACCTATGCAAATATCTTTACCCTTAAGATATCTTAAATAATCCAAAGACAACATATGTTCTTGTGATTTAGCATTAAACACAAGATTATTGTCAAATTTAAATCCACTTAAATATGCCTCACTAAGTTGGTCATTTCCCAATAAATTATTCCATATTAAACTAGTTTCTAAACGTTTTGACAGTATTTCCTTTTCATTCAACTTTAATGCCAACAAAATATCGCTGAATTTAAAAGAGCTTTCACCAAATTCTAAATTAGAAAGATTTTGCGAACTACCTTTTGAAGAAAAAGAATCAACTGCATAATCATATTTTGCGGTGACTTGGAAAAGGTCTTTTTTATAATCCGCATACATCATATGAAATGGCCATGCAGGTATCTTATAAAGATCGGCATACATACCGTCTTTATAATCTTCTACAACTTCAATGCCTCTGACTGTTTTCCAATCAGCCATCAACTTTTCCCTTTTTTCTTCATTCTGCAATTTGGTCTGCAACATTGCTTTTTTTGCTGCTTTCCTACTTTGTTCAGCAGCCATGTCTTGCGCAGCCATCGTGTAAGCGCGTACCTGTCTTTTTTGGGCACGTTCTGCTTTTTCTTGCTTGTGCTTTTCGGCCATAATCGCCAATTTTTCTTTTTTGGTCTTTGGCTTCTTAACTGATTTTTTTTCTTTAGCTGATTTTTCTTTTTTAACTTTTGATTTTTTACAAGATTTGCATTTTTTTTCTTTTTTACTTTTAGTCTTTTCTTTACGCTCTTGACGCTTTAATTCTCGTGCTTTGCGTTTTTCTTCTCTTCGCTTTTTAGCTTCTAATTTTTTGCGTTCTCTACGTTCTTTTTTTGTCTCTTTTTTAGACACTGATTCTTGAGTCAAAGAATCTGATGGACTGTTTGCAACATCTGCTAATATCAGCGGCGCACAAAAAAGCACTGTCAAAATGAGCAGTCCTGGTTTGAATTTTCTCATCATATACACACTCCCTTTACTCTTTTTGAATTTGTAGGGCCCAAAATGGGCCCTATTTTAACATTAAGATACGCGTGTTCCGTTATTTAGATATGTAACAGTTTTTCCCGAACTATCTCGTGCAAAAACTTGAGTTCCTGAGGTATTTTCACCGATTACAGTATCGCCAGATGTAATTTGCATTTTGTTTGTATTTGCAAATCTTAAAATGCTATTGCCATTTTCATCTGTAAAAACTGTAGACATTGTAAGAGCTGAAACCTGATTTACTAACTTGCGAACAATTTGTTCTGCTGTATAACCTGCAGTTCCAGAATAGAACAATGCATTATTGTTATCTGTTTGTAATCTACCAATAAAGCCTACCGAAGAAGAAACGTCTACAAATTCAACAAAACCGCTTCCTGCAACCTTTGAACCTCTGCTATCCCATATTATATTATCACCACCATAGAAATTATTAGCTAAAGTTAAAGCACCATACTCATTAACATATAAAGTAGAAGATGCATCTATAATAAATTCTGTTAAATTACCTTTTTCAGGAGTTGTATTTCCAGATAAATCAGTTTTCGCATTGATCTCAAAAATACCATAATCATTTACTGTTATGTTACCATCTTGTATAACATCAATAAGCATCTTAGCTTTTATCAAAGATAATCTTCCATACGCAGCACTACTATCTCCAATAACGTTAATTAATCCGCCTGTATTTACAAATAATGCTATATCATCTGTTGATACATTACCTATTTGTAAACCTGCCTTATAAACATTAATAAGACCTCCAAGAGCAACATAAATGTTTCCAATACCCTTTATCGTTGCCAGAGCATTTGGATTTAAAGATAATTCCGCATTGTCCGTTATAATGAAAGATGGAGGACGAGTTATTACACCTGTTATTTGATTTTTTTGACCTTTAAGATTTATTGTACAACCATCAGAGAGTGTTGCTATTCCACCTCCTTTAATTGTAAATTCACAACCTTTTTCGAGATCTATTATAACATCTTCTCCAAAAACCAATTCTGCATTAACACTATCAAATACAAATGTTAATTGAGCATAATGATCAAATTGCAATTTACCATTAATGGTAAATTTCTTTGATATGTGAATTTCGTTATTAGCACCAATAATATTCAGGATATCACCAGATTTTAATGTAACATCTGTATCAGTTCTTAAGAAGACAATATTATCTTGCGATAATGTTATATTAAGATCTTCAGTCGAATCAACAGAAAATTTACTTGCAATAACATTATAAAGCAAAATATTACCAGTTGCACCAGAAAGCTCTACTAGTTGATTTGGATTATTAAATACCTGGTCAGTATTAGTAGGCAAAATCACATTTTTTGTAGCTAGCTCGTCAACTTCAATATCTCGACGTCCAGGTCGTTGAGTATTATTTGTTGCAGGTTTTATTGTTTGTCGTGCGCCAGAATTATTATTTGGCCTTGATGTATTTGAAGTTGGCTTTAATGTTGGTTTTTGTGCTGCAATGTTATTTAAATTTGTATTAAATTCTGGTCTGTATGTATCTCTTTCTTTTTGTTGCATTTTCTGGAATGCAGTTACAAATCTGTCCGTTGATTCGTTCAAATTAGAACTTCGGAATAAACTTCTATTAGCAGTAACAATTGGTTTACCACTAATATCTGGAGTTGTACTCAATTGAATTATTTCTGTTAATGGAGGTTGTCCGGGAGTTAATACAGAACCATCATAATTATTCAAAATTGAATTTTTTGAAACTATTATTATGTTACCGCCCAAGAAAGAGTTCTTATCAAGCTTAAAAGAATCCGATGCACTATTGGTTACCTGTATTACATGATCATCAAAAGTCAATCTTGCAATACCATATGGACAAGTAAGATTGAGTAAACCAGAACCAAATACAACATTTGTTGCACCATTGGTCCACCACTGATCACGATCACTACTACTTGCAACTCTTTGAACTAAAGATGAATCAATATGTAATGAATTGTCATTTTCTAATGCAAAATTAATCTGTCCAGTAAAATTAATATTATTCTTTAATAATCTAATTTTGTTATCAAGGTCACTGACATCAAATACGTGATTACAATATTCTACTTCTCCTGATCCCATAAATCTATGAATATCACCAGCATCAACAACACCTCTTCCAGCTAAAGCTATAGAACCAGAAAGTTCACCAGATGTGCTAAAAGATATGTGTTCTATTCCTGATAGGTGCACGTCTTGCAATGCTATGCTATTCATATTTAATACTAACATTGAATAATCAATGTTTACCAATTGACCTGTTATTGGACTTGGATTAGAAGCAAATCCATAAAAATCAACTCTTGGATTAAACGAAAGATTTCTTGGACCATCAACACCGCGAACAGTTAAAGTGTTATAATTTTCATTGGCCGAATCATCAAGCATTGTAATTTTGCCTTGGCTGAATGTTAAATTTTCACTTAAGCCAAATACAACATTTTCACCAACAATAATTTTACCTTCGCTTGAAGGTAAACCATCTGCACCTCTTACAACTTGACCAAATATTCCATGTTGATATCTAAGATCAAATGTTTTTGCATTAATTCTATCTAATTGAACATTTTTCAATGTTACTGAATAACCTGGCAAGACAACAAATTGTGAATTTTCTGGATTTGAGAATACCAATGTTGCACCTTGTCCATCTATTGTAATATTTCCGCCAACCGTAATTTTTTGTTGTGGATTTATAAAGACACTTTGATCAAGTGTAAGGTTTGTTGTCAAAATTTCACTTGTCAAAGCACTTGATTTAGAAGAAAAAACTTGAGATCTATCACAAACTTCTTTTACAGTACCACTGTTTATAAGATCCAAGTTACCATACAATAAATCGTATGCAAGATTATCATGCTGCCAATAGTGACCAGCATATAATGCAAGTGGTGCTTGAAGTTGTCCTGGATTTGGCCAATCTGTTTGATCAAGTGTATCAAGCCATAATGTTACACCGTCTACTGTTAATAAAGAACTACCATTGAATGTCCAATCTTTATCTTTTAATATAAATGTAGTTGGACCTTCTACATAAAATTTACCTGTAGTTGTTGTAAAATCACCAATTAATTCAAAATCAGAATTATATGAATTTACTTGGGCTGCTGAATCACCTAGCATTAATTTTCCAAGCCATTGATGTGTGTCAGCATCGTAACTATCTCCAAGACCTCTTATATGTACATCCGTTAAATATAATTTTGAATGTGGCTGAATATATATTGTTCCACCATTAGAAAGATCCAAAACATTACCATTTCCATTTAATCTACATTCTCCAGAAAAAGTCCATTTTCCTGTAAGTTCTGTTCTTCCATTTAAAACTATATCAGTTGCATTGTCCCAAATAATATCTTTATCCCAAGCTGAAGTATAATAAGAACCAAGCCCAAGTTGACAATTATTTAATTTTACTATTCCTGGACCAACTAAATAAATTGTATCACTAAGATGCAAATTATCTGTTAAAATTAATTGCCCACCAGCAAGTTCAATATTTTTACTTAATCTATTCTGAACTGCTACAGATAAAGTAGTATTCGCATCATAAAACGATATTGAATCTGAAAGTAAAGGTTGACCCTCAAGTGTATTATTTTTACTCTGAATATAAATTTTCTGTAACACTGTACCTG
The DNA here is from genome assembly GCA_041650475.1 of Candidatus Babeliales bacterium. GTDB lineage: Bacteria > Babelota > Babeliae > Babelales > UASB340 > JAIPGX01. The sequence continues at coordinate 20,215 of JBAZLD010000019.1, forward strand.
GTTCCGCATCAAGAGAACAACTTCCATTCAACCAGATGCGATCTGCTGTACCTGCAACCATTGGTTGATAAGCAGCTGTCATCAAGTTTTCTGAATCACCGCTTTCTAAAATACCTTTTGCAAAGCTGATCGTATTACCCAAAAACTCTGCCTGACTATCTTTGACTATTGTACCATCTACCAGCATAATATTATCAGGTGAGTTTACATAAAATGTTGTGTTGGGTGAAAATTTTAGAGCAGAATTTCTGCTCCCAAAATTTAGCCGTGAAGTACTTGCTTCCAACAAGTTAACCACGTTAAAAAACATTATTGATAGAATCAATAGAAACAAACGTGTTCTTTTTTTCATACTCCTCCTACCTTTCTCCTTTGGTTAAATTAAACAACTCTTACATCTCTCTTTTTTTGATTTTAATCTTGACATTACTTTTTGTAAAGATACCATTTTTTAAAATCCAATCTCTTCAGCTTCTTTTATATCTTTGTAAATTCTTTTCAAACAAAGATCAAACATAGCTTCTTCCTCTTTATTTAAATAAATTTCAAATTGTTGACAAATTCCACCCTTTCTAATAACAGTTGGAATACTTAGACAAATATTTTTAATTTCATTATTTTTATTTTCATAATAATTTTTTAAAACAGTTGAAACAGTAAAAACCCTAGACTGATCTAATAAAATTGCCCTAACAATTTTGGCTATAACAAGAGCTATTGCATAATATGTTGCACCCTTTTTTTCTATAACTTCATATACTGCATTTTTAACCTTTTGATGTAATTGTTCACAAAAATTTTGAGCACATATAGGAATTTTAGATATTGGCACACCAGCAATATTGGCATGGCTCCACCAAACAAATTGTGAGTCACCATGTTCGCCCAAAATATAAGCAGTAATATCTTTGGGACTAATTTCCAATTTTTCTCCAAGTAAATATCTTAATCTAGCTGTATCCAAAACAGTACCTGTGCCAAAAACTTTACAAGAATCAAATCCTGAAAGTTTATATGCAACATAAGTAAGCACGTCTACAGGATTTGTAACAACAAGCAAAATACAATCTTTGTTATATTTTACAATTTGAGGGATTAAATCTCTAAAAATATTAACGTTTTTTTCTAATAAAGCTGCACGAGATTCACCCGGTTTTTGAGCAAAACCTGCAGTCAAAACTACAATTTGCGCATCATGTACAAGTTCTAAAGAATCTCCAGCTTCTATGTGTGTTGATTTAGTGAATTGCATTCCATGCATCAAATCTAATGCATGACCCTCAGCTTTATCTTTATCTTTATCTATTAAAACTATATGGTTAGCAATCCCGTCTAGCATAATAGTATAAGCAGCGGTACTTCCTACAAATCCTGTGCCTACAATGGCAACTTTACCCAAACAATTTTTTCTATTTCCCATTAAATTAACCCATCTCAAAAGAAATAAAAAATTAAAAAAATAATTAATAATAATGGTTGTAATAAGAAATTTGATAAAAAATCAATAAATTTGTTTTTTAGAAGTAAATTAAATTTTATTATATATTTTTTAGAGTAAAACAAAGAATTGTTAGACGCATCAGTTTGTTCCTTTTATACATTTGGTACATTTAAAGTTGGTTTTAATGTTGGTTTATGTGCTACAATATTATTTAAATTTGTATCTAATTCGGGTCTGTATTTATTTCTTTCTTTTTGTTGCATAAGCTGGAAAGCTGTTTTTACCCTAGATATTCCATAAATTACTTCAGAAATATTAGCTTTATTCAAATGTGAAAAACTCTTAATTACATAAAGTTTGAGGTTCAATTCGGGATATTTTTTTACTAAGTCCTTAATGTAGTTTTTTATTTCTTCAGGAAGGAATGGTCCATATCTCTTATCAAGGATCTCAACATAGTACTGAATCAATGATCCATAGCCCGTATTGAACAGATAGTGTCCAACAGCACTCCTAAGCGATTTAAAGTTAGAATATATACCGTCCTCCACAGTATTTTCCCCCTCAGAGCCTCCTACAGGAGGTTCAACGTTGGGTATTGAAGTAATAGGTTTACCACTAATATCTGGAGTTGTACTCAATTGAATTATTTCTGTTAATGGAGGTTGTCCGGGAGTTAATACAGAACCATCATAATTATTCAAAATTGAATTTTTTGAAACTATTATTAT
>JBAZLD010000020.1:0-20800 GCA_041650475.1 Candidatus Babeliales bacterium
CATCTGGACAACGTTGTGCTAAGTCACCTGAACGATACAAATATTCTCCAGGATACTGTACGTGTTCTATGAATTTTTGTTTTGTTAGCTCCGGCTTATTGAGATATCCATTAGCAACGCCATCTCCACGAATAATAATTTCACCCAAAAGACTATCTGGAACTATATTTAAATCTTCATCGACCAAAATAATTTCTAAATCATCTAATTCTCTCCCTATAATACTCCTAGACGCAAAAGAGTTTCTAACCAAACAATATGTGGTATGTACAGTAGTTTCTGTAATTCCATACATATTAACAAGTTGCGTTTGTTTTGCATTTGGAGCATTATTCCAAATATCCACAAGAGGAAGTTCTAATGCTTCACCACCTAATACAACAACTCTAAGATTGGTCAAAATAGTGTTCCACGTACCTAACAGCGTACGGAGTGCGCTTGGCGTTTGATTGAGAACGGTAATCGCAGTTGTTTCCAAATATTTAAAAAAATGAATCGGAGAACGCGTAATTTTAAATTCTGGAATATAAAGAGTGCCACCATAAAACAAGGCTCCCCAAATTTCCCAAACTGAAAAATCAAATCCAAAAGAATGAAATAAACACCATCGATCATTTTCGTCAAAATTAAACTTATGTTGTGTTGTTTTAAATAGACGAACTACATTGTGATGAGTAACCACAACACCTTTTGGGTTTCCTGTAGTTCCGGAGGTATATATAACATAAGCATGGCCATCAGGTTTAATAGAAATTTTTTCAAGAGGTTCAACTCCAGTTTCTTTTGGATTAATGACTGCAGCAGTGGCAATATGTAAACTATTTTGATCAGTAATTAAACAGTCTATATTGGCATCATTAAGAATGTATTCCATACGCTCTCTCGGAATCATCGGATCAATTGGGATGTAAGCCTTTCCTGCTTTTAATACCGCTAAAATTGAAATAATTAGATCTGAGCATGGATGCATTTGAATTGCAACATATTCTTTATTTGATAAATCAATAATTTTTTTTGCCAAGCATGATGATTTAAAGTCAAGGAATTGATAGGTAAGTGGCTCTAGATTGTCATAAATAGCAATATTGTCTTTAAATTTTTTTAGAGTTTTTTCAAAGCAATCAACAATCGTTTCTGTTTTTGCAAAAGACATAAGTTTTTTAGGCTCATTAGAGATGGGGTAAACAATGTCGCGGATAAAAAAATCACCGTTTTGACTGAGTAAATCTATATTTGCCAAAAACATTTTAATAAATAAATCTGCCTGCGCCTTAGTTAATAACGATGTTGCATATTCAAAACCCAATATAATTTCATCTTTCAATTCTTTAAACTGAAGTGTGCAATCAAATTTTGCATGCGGAAAATCAAAATGTATCTCATCAACACCAAATTGTTGCTCCAAATCAGACATGTTTGGCAAAACAACAAAAACTGCCTGAAACAATGGATTATGGCTAAGGCTTGAATGAATATGCATTAATTTTAATATATCTTCGGTCAATACGCGCTGATTGGCCAATCCTTCCCAAATATTGTCACGACATGCTAATAAAAGCGATATGAAATTTTGTTTATCAGAGAAATCAACAGTAATTGGTAAAAGATTTACAAAACATCCTAAGGATTGCTCCTCGCCTGGAGATTGTCTATTAGCAAAAGGAACCCCAATAACAACATTAGATTGACGACAAAATTTAGCAAGAACCAGGGAGAAAAGTGCAAACATAGCCGTTGAAATATTGGTATGATTCTGGAACAATAATTGATATAAGTTTGATAATTTTTTCTTTGAAATTGTAATAGAAAGAGTGTTTCCCTTGTAATCAAATCTTTCCGATCGGCTATTAAAAGAAGGCCAATTTAAAACATTATCTAGGTTTGCAATATTTTTTGACCAGAAGGATAATTGCTCAGAATTACTTTCCCATTCAATTACAGGATGTGCTATTACGAATTGCTTATTCAATATGTTTAAAAAATTTCTAGCAAGATTTTTAATTGCAACACCATCAACCAGACTGTGATGGCAGCATATCACAAAATATTTATTGGCAAATAAACCAAAACGAACCAATTCTCCGTTAATAATTTTAAAAGGCGTAAAAACGAAATCTTGAATAATTTTTTTATCATATTGTTCAAAAATCGATAATTTTATTGTGGCGCCAATTAAGCGTTGATATCCGTTTGAAGCTTCTATAAACCGTGTTTTTAAATGTGGATACAACGTTTGTAATTGTTCTACAGCTACATAAATCTCCTGAACTTGATATGATTTGTTAAGATTAAAACCTATAGGTAAATTATAAACACATGTCTCAGTATTAATTTTTTCAAATGAAATATATTTTTCTTCCCAGGCATATAATTTTGAAGTCCGATTTACATTATCAAATTTTTCTATCAAAGAGTTTATGCTGGGGGCCTGAAAGATATCTTTCATAGTAATTGGCCAACCTAATATTTTTTTTATATTAAACATGAGCTGGGTTGCAAGCAAAGAATGTCCACCTAATTCAAAAAAATTAAGATTTAGATCAATATTAGAAACTTTAAGAATATTTTGTAAAATATGAACAATTTCATGAGTTGAAGTATGTTCAACATTTATTGATAAATTTTTTAATGTATTTTTTAATGCCAATCTATCTATTTTACCGCTATTATTAAGCGGAAATGATTCAATAGTATGAATTTTTGGTATCATATATTCAGGTAAATACTCTTGCAATTTATCGGTTAAAGATTCTGTAGATAATGCAGATTTAACAAATGCGTGAAGCGCCTGCAATTCTTTGTCGAAAATTACAACAGCTATTGACACACCTGAAATTTGCAATAATCGGGCTTCAATTTCTAATAATTCTATTCTAAAACCACGAAGCTTTATTTGATCATCCATTCTACCTACATAAGCTAAATTACCCTCATTATCAACATAGCCAATATCCCCTGTTCTATAAAATTTACCTTCATAATATGGGATATTAACAAATTTTTTATCAGTTAAATCTGGTTGATTGTAATAACCTAAACCAACACAATCACCTCCTATCAATATTTCACCTTTTTGACCCGGGAGCTTCTGTTTCAAATATTCATCAACAACTATCACCCGGGAATTTGATAAAGGGGTACCAATAGGAACCATTGTTTCTTGTATATTGCGTTGGGCCAAAAAACAGGTTGCGTAGGTTGTACATTCTGTTGGACCATAAAGGTTATATACCTTTTCTATATGATTAAATTTATAGAGATCATCAACAATTTTTTGTGATAGTGCTTCACCGGCAATATTAACAATTCGGGTAGTAATTGGTATACGGTGGTGCTCAACTAAAGTTTGCATAGCAGAAGGCACGGTATTAATTAAAGTCGGTACTAGGTCTTGTTCAATTAGATCAATAATTTTTTCAACAAGAAGTATGCTTTGTCCTTTTAAAAGCGGTACGAAAATTTCAAAAATCGATAAATCAAAAGAAATAGAAGTTGAAAACAAGGTAACTTCCAAATCAGCATTAGTATATGTCGCTTCTGCCCATATCAAGAATGACTCTAAATTTTTATATGTTAAGCATACGCCTTTGGACTTTCCGGTTGATCCAGATGTAAATAATACATAAGCCAAATCATCAAGTTCATATTCGTAAGACTTATCACTAGCTTGCGCACAAGGAATAAAATTATCATCAATAACATAAAATGGTTTTACCTGTTCAATAATTTCATCAAGCCGCTTTTGAGGAAATTTATGATCGACAGGAACATAAACGCCACCAGCTAAAAAAATCCCCAAAATATTTGGAATCAAGTCTATATCGCGTTTTTGATAAAGAACAACAGCATCACCTTTTTTTAAGCCTTTGTGTGTCAAGGTTAGGGCAACTCGCTTGGCACGATCAAAAAGCTCTCTGTAAGTCAATTTTTCAGATCCAAAAATAATTGCATTCTTATCTAGATTTTTCTCTGATACCTTAATAATTTTTTTTAAAAACATATTTAACCCTCGTGTTGATTTAAAAAAAGTTTTTGATCTAATTCAGTTTTTATAAAATCTGATATATCTCGAATAACCGGATACTCATAAATTGTCATTGCATGAAGCTGCAATCCAAAGTCACGCTTAATTTTTTCATTTAATCGAATAGCAGAAAGGGAGTGACCACCTAACTCAAAAAAGTTATCCAATCGTGAAACCTTATCTATTCCTAAAATTTCCTGCACATGAGCACAAAGTATCTTCTCAACATTGGTGCTTGGCTCTTGCAATGGCACATCTTTTAAATGATGCAATTCTGCGCGAGATTTGAATTGAATTTTGCGATCTTGAGTCAATGCTTTAATGCTAGAAACTTTATTCCATTCTTTTAAGACACAGTTAATATCAATTGTAGAAATTACAATTCGATACCAATTTTTTCCGGATGCTAAAATGCGTTTAAATATTATTTTTCGTTCTTCCTCAGTCATTCTATTTTTAAGATGTTCTTGGCTAAGTGTTTGAAATTCAGGCAGCGATTCAAATTCACGTACTCTTGATTGGTTAACCGCACCCCAATTGAGTGCAAAAACATTTTTATTCCCATTATTTCGACAATAGCGAGCAAAATAATCAACAAAAGATGTTGAGGCAGTATTGTCAGCCTGTCCAAGTCCACCAATCATAGAATTCATACTTGAACATAATAAAATAAAGTCGGGATTGTAATCGTTTGCAGCTTTAACAACGTTAATAGAACCCCATACTTTTGCATCAAATAAACAATCAAATGATTTTGGTGTCTTGCGATCTAATATACTACTTTCAACAACACCTGCTGCATGTATTATTCCCTTTACAGGTTTATTATTATCGGCTTTTTTATATATTTTCTTTAAGGCAATTAAATCCATTACATTAACAGATTCAACAGAAACAGAAGATCCCCTCATTTCAAGCGCTTGAAGCCGTAAAATCTTTTTTACCAAACCGTGACTTGGACCATGCTCTTTGATAATATTAGCCCATTTGTCTTTACTTGGAAATGGTACACGATCTAGTAATACCAAATTAACCATTGGAATATGTTCGCTAATTACATCAGCAATATCTAAACCAAAGCAACCAAGTCCTCCAGTAATGATATACGTTCCATCAATTAAATTTAAAGCATCGGCAGGCACATTAATAGCGCGATAATGTTCAATAAATCTTTGCCAACCTCGATAAACTACAAATTCGTCTTCTGAAAAAACAATATCATTAATCATGGATAGACTATTTAATCTGTCAATATCCATTAAAATACAAGAATGATGAGAATATTCCTTATTTATTGTTCTTGTTAAACCAAAAATTGTTGCTTTAAGCGGATTCAATTCTTCATTATTAGATAATGTTGCAATGTCTTTTGCAATGATAGCAATTCGACATTTATGTCCAACAGCAGTTTCATTTAAAGCTTGTATAATGTACATTACAGAAAATAAACCACTTTCCAATACAGCCGGGTTATTTTCTGGCATTTTGTTCATTAAAAAACCATGGACAATTATATCGGGCATTTTTCCAATTTTATTAAGATTTTCAAATATTGTAATGTAATCTTTTTTTTCTTTTACAGTTTCCTGCTTAACTACGGTTACAGAAGCTTTGGGACAAAATAATTTTATTTGTTCAACTAAAGAATCTTCTGCGTCAAATATCAACCAATTATTTGGTATTGGTACATTTGATTTTTTTATATCACTTTCTATGTATTGCTGTGTATAAAACCATTGATTTAAATCTGGATTTTTATGATTTTTAAAAATGGCTTGTTCTGCGCGTTGTTCAATATCTAACCAATAACAATCTTCTTGAAAAGCATATGTTGGAAGAGCAATTTTACGTGCGTTTTGATCAAAAAAATCATTCCAATTGATTTTTATGCCTTGTTCAAATGCAATTTTCAATGATTCGCACGTTGTTTCTTTAGCATTGATAATTTTACTATTTGGTAGTGCTTTACTGCATTTAACAGTTTTTAATTGAGACAATAAATCTTTGCATCCATTAGTAACAATAGCCACTCTAAATTCAAAAACTGGACGACCAACTGCTAAGGTAAAACATATATCATTAATATTTAAATTTATGTGATTTTCTAAATACTTAATCCATTTATCTATTATTCTTTTTAAAGAATCTTCCGTTTTTGCGGATAATGCAAACAATGTTTGCTTGTTGATATTTTTTTGCATTAGATTTGTTGCCTGATATTCTTCCAAAACCATGTGAATGTTTGTTCCACCAATACCGAATGAACTTATTGCAGCTCTACGTGGTGCATTTGATTCCCATGTTACGGATCTATTTAAAACATAAAAGGGTGAATCTTCAAAATTTATTTCTGAATTAGGTTTTGTAAAATGTTTAATTCCTAAAAGTCGCTTTTTGTACAAACTACCAATAACATTAAGAAATCCTGCTATGCCAGCAGCACTGTTCATATGACCTATAGTTGATTTTATAGAACCTATCGCACAAAAATGCTTACGGCTTGTAAATTGATTATATGCTGACTGGAGAGCCTTGATTTCTATTGGATCACCTAATTTTGTTCCAGTTCCATGACATTCTATATAACCTATACTTTCGGGGGATATATCAGCAAAAGCAAGCGCCGACAATATTACATCTCGCTGCCCCGCAACACCTGGCGCTGAATAACTAATTTTATCATTACCATCATTATTTACAGCTGATGACAAAATTGTTGCATAAATGGTATCTCTATCTTGAATCGCATCATCTAATCGCTTTAAAATAACTGCGCCATAACCATTTGAAAAAATTGTTCCATCCGCTTGTGCATCAAATGGTCGGCATACACCAGACTCTGATAAAATACCACCATCCTGGTACACATATCCTGCGGGAAATGGCGTTAAAATTGAAACACCTCCCACAAGAGCCATATCACATTCAAATGATAATAAAGACTTAATTCCTAGATGCACAGCAAGCAAGGAGCTTGAACACCCAGATTGCACCGTTAAACTTGGTCCTTTAAGATTTAACAGATAAGAAACACGTGTTGCTAAATAATCGTAACCACAACCATAAATAGCAGCCTCTTGGTCTTCGCTCCATCGCGAAGAATCTATAATATTCGATAAAAGATAGGTATTTACACCTTCGCTTGCAAAAATTGCAACAGGTTGCTTAATATCAAATGGATTATATCCGGCATGCTCAAATGCTAAATATGCTGTCTCTAAAAATTTTCTATGTTGTGGATCCATTAAAAGTGCTTCTTTTGGACTGATTCCAAAAAAACTGGCATCAAAATTTTTCATGCCTTTAGGTCCGCCTCCAACGGCACGATAATTTTTATTATCAATCAATCCAGAATTATTATGAGCTTGATCAATATCTTCCCGCTTATAAGTTATTAAACCATTTACTCCAGCAAAAATATTTTCCCAAAATTCTTCAACATCCTGAGCACCAGGAAATTGTCCAGAAAAACCAATAACAGCTATTTTGTTTATATTTTCATTCATTATTAAGCTTTCGTTTTCTTATAGAATCTAAAAATAAACGTTGTTTTTTTGCTCGAGAATCAAACTTTTCTTGATCTAAAACATCTGTAGACGTGGTAAATTTACGAGCCAATTTCGATAATGTTGGATTTTCAAATAAATCGACTGTTTTTATTGGCCACTGCAAATTGGTTGCAATATGCCTAACTAAACGCACGGCTTGTAATGAATCTCCACCAAGCTCAAAAAAATTATCCTCAACACCTATGTCATTAATACCTAATAAATTTTTCCATATATCATGAAGAGATTTTTCTGCATATGTTGTTGCCGGTACATAAAAACTTCTTAGATTGGGACGATTTACATAGGATATAAATTCAATCTTATCTTGATCTCGTAATAGCCAATCTTGAGTTCGTTTATTTAAATCGACGGTTGAAATAATTGTTTGTCCATCAAAACACCATAAAAACTCCGGTAGTTTAAATGCCTCATGTGATCGAATTGCGATCTCATTTAATGACGACCCCAATTCATCCTTACTATCTGATTCTATATTAAGCGCATCCCAGTTATGGACAACCCAATTTTGACTTTGGCAAAACACATCAACATATAGATGAGATGCTGTATAAATCAATAAATCAATTCCACCTAAAATTGACGAAATCGAAGAAACTGCCCAAACATCAGAAATATCATAAAAATCTTGAATTACTTTAATATTCTCAAGTCCCTTTATTTTAGGCTCAAAAAGATGTTTAATATAATCGACATCAATTGCATCGGTTCGACGTACATGTTCTATTTGTGAAACACCGGCTGCGTGAATTATCAAATCAATTTTGCCAATGTTTTTATTAATCCACTGTAAAGCCTGATGCATACTTTCGATATTTGTTATATCAATCTTTACTGTTGCGAGCTTATCATTAAGCATTTCAAGTTTTTTTAATTCATTGAATTTTTGGTTATTATGTGAAGCATTATTTAATAACGATGCTAATTTTTCGCGTCCATCAATTTTGAAATCAAGAGATGAAGATGCCAGGATTATCTTGCCATTAACCAAAGAATTTAAACCTCTAGCATAATAAGAACTCATTCTTCCAAAACCACCTATAATTAATATATTTTGATAATTTTTTTTAATTTTTGGCAATTCTATTTTTACATAGACATTTTTAAATATTTGCCGATCAATGATTTTTATATAAGGTTCCATCAAATTGCTTTTCAAAATCGTTGATAAAATATCATTGTGTCCAACCGTAGCATCAATAAAACGAACTTTTAAGTAACTAAGTTCTTGTGGTATACACTTGGCAAATGCTATAAATGAAGTAGTAAATGGCGTCTTGTGTTTAGAAATTACAAAGTCTAAAAGCTTTAATTTAGGAAGCTTTGATGAATAACTTTGGACAAAACGAACACATTTTACAAATGATTCAATATTAGTTGTTTCATCTAAGTTAATTACTAAATGATCAACTGATTGGTCTACAAAGTCCAATACATCGTCCTGATTAATAAATTTACAAGAAGTGCACTGATTTTTTTCTATTTTTTCTGTTTCTTCAATGAGGCCTTTTTTATAAAACCAATTTTCAACTGATCGTTTACTCAAATTAATATCAGCTGAATTTTTGCTTGGTGCAATATAACAATCTTTTTCCTGAAAAGAATATCCAGGTAAAGGTATTTTGCGAACAGTTTTACCCTCAAAAACTGGTTTAAAATTTATGTTTATACCTCGCAGCCAAAGTTCACCAAGCATATTATTTATAACAAATTCATCATCAATAGTTTCACTTGGGTGTTTCATAGATTGCATAAAATTGTCTCTAGGGATGTTATTCATTCTTGCAAGAGTTCCCAAAACTCTTCCTGGCCCAACTTCAATCAAAATATCGGTTGAATACATTTTTTTTACTTGGTTCATCATAGAAATAAAATCAACAGGATTCCTAAGATGATCTGAAAGATATTTTGGAGAAACATTATACATTAGTATTCCATCAAGGTTACTTATTACAGGAATATTGCCCTGACGAAAGGAAATTCGTTCACAAACAGTACGAAACTCTTGTGCAATTTCATCGACATATCGAGAATGAAACGCAGCGGAAGTCTGTAACTCTCTACAGAAAATATTATCTTTGTCTGCGATTGATATAAAATCTTTTATATCCTGTTTTAGACCTGAAACTGTTATAAGCTCTGGAGCATTTAAAGCAGCAATATCTACAGTATTTGGTTTTAATGCTAAAACACGATCTAATCCTGTATTTAGAGATAACATTGCCCCGTTTTGCAAAGATCCCAACAGCCTAGATCTCTCACTTAGAAGAACGACTGCTTCCTGTACGCTTATTATTTCAGCGAATACATAACAAACATATTCACCTAAACTATGCCCCAAAAGAGCCTTAGGTTTAATATTTAGCGAAAAAAGATATTTTGCCATTGCGTATTCCACGCAAAATAAAGCAGCCTGAGTGTAAAAGGTTTGTCCAAGTTGATCCGAAGATGAAAAAATTATCTCTTTTAAATCTCGTATTCCTTGCTTAGCAAACAATGACGTAACGAAATCAAAATTAATTTTGAAACTTGGAATATTATTGTAAAGTCCAGCAGCCATATAAGCATATTGGCTTCCTTGACCAGGAAACATGAAAATAATCCCAGAAGTATTTTCTACGACATGCTTTTTGATAGAAGAAGAATCTAATTCTCCATTTTTATTTAATTTGGCTATAGCCCTATTATTAAAATTTGCTCTGCCAACAGACAGTGTATAACTAACACTTTGTGGAAGAATTTTGTGATTAGATAACGCGTTCTTTGTAACTTCTATATTTTTAATTAAACCATCGTTTGTTTTGGAAGAGAATAATAAAACACTATCTTCAGGTTTGTAAGAGCAATCATCAAGATACTCTTCTAATATAATATGAGCATTTGTTCCACCAATGCCAAATGCGCTTACACCAGCACGTTTATGATAACCTTTTGGCCATGCATCGTGCGATGCTTCCAAAATAAATGCGGTGTTCAATTCATGCATCTTTGGATTTACGGCCTCAAAATCCAAAAGTCCTGGTCTAATATTATTTTTAAAGGACATTAATACTTTGATTAATCCCAAAATTCCAGCACTTGAATCTGCATGACCAATGTTATTTTTTAATGCTCCAATTTTACAAAAATGCTTCGATGAAGTTTTTTCTGAAAATGCCTTCTCTAAAGCAAAAAATTCTATGGGATCACCTAAGATTGTTGCAGTTCCATGTGTTTCTAAATATGAAATTGTTTCAACTGGAATATTTGCGTCCTCAAGTACTCGAGCAATAAGATTAGATTGTCCTTCCATACTTGGCGCAGTAAAGCCACCTTTATTGGAACCATCATTATTTATTCCTGACGCTTTTATTACTCCATAAATAGTATTTTTATCATGCATAGCATCTGAAAGTCTTTTTAAAATCACAACACCAATTCCAGGAGTAAAAATTGTTCCGTCTGCCTTGGCGTCAAATGCTCTGCATTTTCCAGTTTCCGAAAGAACTCCTCCTTCAGTATAATGATATCCACTTTTTTCATAGGTTGGAATATGGACACCCCCAATTATAACCAAATCACTTTCCTGACATAATAGAGATTGTTTTCCAAGATGAAAAGCCACCAATGATCCAGAGCATCCAGTTTGGATCGTAACACATGGTCCTTGACAATTTAGTTTATATCCCACGCGAGAGGAAAGAAAATCATTTGCATTACCGACCAGAGCAAAGGGATCCTTCTCAAGATTTTCGAAAGAAGTTTGTGACAAAATATTATTCAATAGATATGTATTAACACCGCAGGTTGCAAAAACTCCTATTTTATTTTTATTAGGAATCTTGGCTTCACCTGCCATTTCCAATGCCAACCATACATGTTTCAGAAAAAATCTTTGTTGTGGATCAATAGATGATGCCTCGCGAAAAGAGTACCCAAAAAATTCATGATCGAAATAAGTTGTTTTTTCTATAAAACCACTATATGGTTTACACTCACTATCAAACTCTATTTTTTCAATACCCGTTTTATTCTTTACTACCATCTCCCAAAGAATTTCGGCATTTTCAGCGCCTGCTGTTTGTGCTGAATATCCAACAATTGCTATTTGGTCCATGAAAATTATCCTTCAAGAAAATGTTGCTTAAACTCCTCGTAAAAAAATAATTGTTTAGCACCTAATGCGTTATACTTATGAAACAGTAATACTTCCAATTGATTCAATTTTTGTCTAAATTCAAAAGTTACATCAAAAAGTGAGTTTTTAGGTAAAACTATATCAGGAAATGATATAACATCATCAAGCTTTAACGCTAAATGAGAAAGTTCTAGAAAATTTACCATTATTTGTGGCTGTCCATGATAGTTACTTATAGGATTTGAATTTTGCAACAAGGTAAAAATCTGTCGTTGAATAAGTTTAGTTGCTTGTTCGGCTGTTAAACGCTTATACAATTGCAATTCAAATATCTGTGTTTCTACAAACATGCCAAATTGATGAAAATTAGAACTATTTCTACATGAAAAAGGTATAGCTAATTCAATGTTTTCCGTATCGTCATATTTTTGTATAAAATTTATTATTTTATAAAGCAATAAAGGTAATAAAGTTACACCAAAGAGCTTTGCTGTCGATAAAATATTTCTAAATTTATCATCATAAATAGTGAAAGTTATACCATGGGCATGAGACTCTAAATAATAGTTATTAACAAATTTGTATTGCAGCCATTTGTGATCAATTGGTTTTTGTATAAGGTTATTTTCATAATCAACTGATGCATCAATTAATTTTATCGGTAAGATTTCAGAATTATTTTTATTATAATTTTCAGATAAATGTTTTAAAAAAATTCCAAGAGACCAACCATCCATAAGAGCATGATGAAATTGTAACTTAAAAAAAAAATTTCCATCTTTTGTTATTATACCCGCAGCCAAAAGCGGCGGCGTTTCCATATCAAAAAAAACGTCCTCAGCCGTCCACAATGGAACAATATTGGCTATTTTAGATTGCAATATGGCATCATCATCTAAAATAAAATAGGTTTGCAACTTAGAAAAATTTGCAACTACTTTAAAAAAAGCATTTTTTAGTCTATGAATATCAATTTTATTATCAAGCGGCCATACTTCTCTAATAGTATAAAGTCCTTTTACATCAGAAAGTTGCTCAGCAATAAATATTTGATTTTCTTGAATAGTTGCTTTCATTTCTTATTTGCTAATAAATTTTTATTTGAATAAATTTTAAATAAATCAAATTTATCAAATCCTAGTTTATCATAAATTCGATAACCATCTTCTGATGCTTGCATACCAATAATCGTGCTTCCATTTTCCTTCAGAAATTGAATTGCTATTGAGGTCATAAAGTTCCTAAACCACGTTTTTGAAATTTTGGGTTGGTTACAATATCATAAATTCCACCGAATTTATCATCTATCACACAACTACAAATTGCAGCTGGTATTTTATCAATATAACCAACAAACATTTTTATTTTTTCATTGTTATAATAGGGAGCAATCATTTTATAAAAACGTAAGGCTTCTTCATCAAATGGATCAAAAACAGATGCCATTACTAATCCAAAATCATGCAAATCATTCTCATTTTTCACTGCTAGATAAGTAAATCCTTCAATTATTTTAAATTTGGTAAGAATATCCTTTGCATCACCAGCCATACCAATTTCTGTTTCTGTATGGATAAGTCCAGAATTAGTCAAAATTTCATGTGCCGTATTATTCCAATTTGATGGACCAATCCACCATGCAAATGGATATTGCTTGGAGGTATAATATTGGACAATTGAAGAAACTTTTGATGCAATATCCAAATCGGTAAAATCTCCACCACAAACAACATTAAAAGTATCAGATGCAACCGCCGCATCAATTTGTGTAATACCATAGCCCATATTTTTTACAAGCATTGAGGAATGAAGGAGGGGTAGACTTGATACCTTTAAGCAAAAATTATGTTCCAATTTTTTATTAATTAAATCTTTATTCATTATTGCTATACTCCCTTTTGTTCAACAAATTCCTTAATTTGTTCATTTAAGGTTGGCTTATTAAAAAAAGTGATTAGGTCTATATCAAAATTAAATTTATCAACATAATCTTGCAGCACTTGTAGTGCCTGAAAAGATTGGCCTCCAAGCTGAAAAAAATTGCCATCTAAATCAATATCATGCACTCCTAAAACATTCTGCCAAATCGTTTTAAAATCCTCTTCAATTTTTTCATTGGTACAAAAAGATTTTACTGAAACAATAGTTTGAACCGATTCGCGTAAAGCATTTTTATTAATTTTACCACTCGGCATTAATGGCCATTCAGAAAGCTTAATAAATCTGGCAGGAATCATATAATGAGGTAAAATATTTGAAACATATCCTGTTAATACTGCTTCTGTAATTTCTCCCTGATAAAAAGCGTATAAACTTGTGGTCGCATGCTCTTCTACAGCAATTACACAGCAACTTTCAATTCCGTTAATAGATTGAATGGTAAGCTGAACTTCATTAAGTGATAATCTATACCCACGTATCTTAATTTGACTATCAATTCTACCTTTAAATATAAAATTGTTATCTTCTGTTTGTTTTATTAAATCACCAGTTTCATACCTGCCATTAAAATAACAAATTTTATCTTTTTCCAAATATCCTATTCCTACTTGATTCCCCAAAATTATCATCTGCCCTATATCATCAATAAGCAAATTATTACCTTGAAGTGGTTTACCTAAAACTATTGATTCTTGCTTGGTTTTAAATTCATGCATTAAAACACAAATAGTTGCCTCTGTTGGCCCATACGCATTCCAAAGACGAAAATGTTGCCCCCAAAGCTCAAGAATCTTTGGAGGAAAAGCATCCCCACCAACAATGAGTTCTTTTAGAGATGAAATAAATTTGTTAATAATAGATTGTGCAACGACAGGAGTAAGAAGAGCGCGAGAAACTTCATATTTTTTCATAAATGCTTCAAGACTATCACTAATCAAAACTTCATTTGGCGTCAGAATTATAGTTCCACCAAATGATAACGTAGCAAAAATCTCCCAAATACTTGCATCAAAACTAAAAGAAGCATATTGCAGCATTCGTGTATTAAGGTCAGTTGGTAGCACTTGTTGCAATGCATTAACAAATGCTTGTAAATTATTTTGCCCAATCATCACTCCCTTGGGAACGCCGGTTGTTCCAGATGTAAAAATCATATACGCTAAATCTGAATTATAAGTATAAGAATTTTTATGAAAATATTGTTTTTCATCAGTAATAAAAAAAACTGGATGGATTAAATCAATGATAGAGAGCAATCTATCTTTGGGATAATTAACAGGAAGATTCAAGAAACCATATTTAAGCATCCAACAAGCAAGTGTATCGGTGATAGCATCCAATTTTTTGTTGCGCTGTGTAATAACAATCTTAGTCTGATTATTTTCACCAATAATTTTTTTTATTTGTTCAGCTTTCGCCTTGGCAAGACCAATAAGTTCTTCATAGGTTACATTCAAACAATCATCAACAACAGCAATGTGGCTAGGAAATCTTTTAGCTATTTCAATAATTTTACTAATCAAGTCCAATTCCCTTTGAAATAATTTTGGTTGTTTTATTTAAATTTAAATCTTGAAGAACTGCCTTTAACAATTTTACGGTTTCATCGATATCAAAACGATCAACAATACTTCCTTGAGAGTGCGCATATCGGCATGGAATTCCAATATTAATTGCACTAACACCATTTAACATGCTTTGCACGGCGGCACCATCTTGCCCATAGCAAGCCATAGAATCAAATTGATATGACAGCTTTTGTTTTTGAGAAATCTCGATAACATATGATAATAAATTTTGATCGGGAATCATACTACCATCATAAACAAAAATGGCTGGCCCTTTGCCAAGTTTTGTACCATCTTCTGGCTCTGTTGTTTGCAAAGGAAAATCCTTTGCAATGCTAACGTCCAAATTTAAAATAATGTTGGGCTTAATAGTATTCGCAACGATCTTTGCACCACGCAACCCTAATTCTTCTTGAACAGTTGCAACAAAAACAACATTAACATCAAGCATTTTATCTTGTAATTTTTCGATAAGTTGGTCCATAACCAATAAACAAACTCGGTCGTCCATAGACTTTGCAAGGTAACGGCTTCCATTTGGACCAATTTTTTCAAAACTTGGATAAGGAGCTATAGCAAGCCCTGGACGAATACCCATTTTTTCAGCTTCTTCTTTGGAGCTGGCTCCTATATCTATAAACATTTTTCTTATAGGTGTTTTTTCGACATGTGGGTAAACACCGGAAATATGTGCAGACTCTAAACCCGAAAATCCTAAAACATTGCCTTTTTCAGTTTTGATAAACCATTTTTGCGCAAGAAGAGCAACCTCTAACCATCCCCCAATAGGATTAAATAAAATATGTCCATCGTTGGAAATTGATTTTACCATCAATCCAACCTCATCCATATGAGCCATCAAGGCAATGGTAGGTAACGATTGATTATCCTTTTTGCAATTAATATAAAAAAATACATTACCCAAATTATCAGTGCTTACATCTTTGACTTTTTTTGACCATCTTTTTATAAGAAAATCTCTGACATCGCTTTCAAAACCCGAAGGTGCCGTAATACAACAAAGTTGCTGAAGTAGAATTTCTGTTTCATCTAAGGATTGATTTTTGCTTGATATAGTTTCTGTAAAAACCCAAGCTAACGTTATAAAAAATAAAATTCTATTTGAATACACCATCTTAAAACCCTTTTCAATCTTTACTCAATATTGAGTTTGTAAAAATTTCGTTGAGTGTAATATTTTTATAGCCCAAAGTAAAGTAGAAAAGTGAACTTAATTTTATTAGTTTTAATTTTAAAAAATTTTATTTATTTAATTTCATCCAAAAATTATACGTTTCTTTTGCTATAAAATCATAAGAAAAATTTTCTTTAAATCTTTGATATCCCAATTGCCCAAACTCTTTATGCAAATCTTGATTTGTCATAAATATTTTTAATTTATTTGTTAAATCAAGTATATTTTTTTGTTCAAAAATTAAACCAGCATTATCTATAACTTGTGCAATATTACCTGCATTGCTGCCAATAACTGGAATTTTACACGCCATTGCTTCTATTAAAACATGACCAAACTGCTCTTTCCAATTTGGTGTATCATAAGATGGCAAAACCAATATTTCAAGCGTTTTTATTATTTTTGCTATTTTTTCATGCGTAACAGAGTTTATTAAAATAACTTTTTCTTGCAAATTTAATTTTTTAATAAAACTAATTAGATTACTTTTTTCAGGGCCATCACCTACAAATAATAATCGCCAATTCTCAAACTCTTTTTCTAAATTGCAATACGCTTCAAGCAACAAAAAAATGCCCTTTTCTTGCGTAAATCGACCAATAAAGCCTATAATATTTTTTTTATCATTGCATGCACAATGTTCAGAAGTAAAAATTTCTTCGTCAACGCCCAATTGCAATAAAACTTTTGTATCTTTTAAAAACTTTTTTTCTTGCAAAATAATTTTTGCTTCGTGATTGCCTACAAAGGCTGCATCTGAATTTCTTAAATTAAAATTTTCTATAAATTGCCAAAAAATTTTATATTTAAAAGATTTTTTATGTCTCCAATTAACCCATGTAAAAAAAGTAAATTTTGTTTTAAATCGTAAAATTTTAGATAAAATTTTGCATAACAATATTATTTGAAAATAAACAAAAGCATTATCACCCTGCTCGACATGAACTAAATCAGGTTTAAAATTTTTTAAAATTTTAAAAAGTTCAAAAAATTTAAATCTATACAAAATTTCGTTGCCAGAATAAAAGGTATCTAATGCCTCAAATTCACAATTTTCTAAATTATCTTTTGATAAATCCCCTGCTTCTATTTTAAATAAAGCAGCCTGCCAAATTTTTGGTATCAAAATTTTTAATTTAATATTTTTATATTTATTCGCTAAAATTTTCCATTTGAGTCTGTTGATTTTGGCTATATATGCGTGTCCAATTACTAGAACTTTCATCAAATAACTCTTTTAATTCTGGGTATGTTGTTGTTAAACCAAATTTAAATAAGTTTTCAATTTTCTTTATCGAAAAATTATCTTTTATAAACTCAATAGCAAAATTACTAAAGTCTTGATATAAGACATCAGATTGCAAAAGATTTAAAGCTTTATCTGCCATATCTTGGTCATCATTAATTTCAACCAAATAACCATTTTTAGCATGCACTATAAAATCTCTTGGGCCTCCACAATCTGTTGAAATAACAGGGATTCCATAACAAAGTGCCTGTAATCCCACTATTCCTAACCCCTCTTGATAAGAAGTCAGTAATAATAAATCAGCAATTTTATAATAATTTTGCAATTCTTGATCACTAATTTGACCAGTAAAAATTATATTTTTAAAACATGGAAAATCTAAAAAATTAGTTAAATCTTTATCTTTAGGTTTACTGCCAATTACATACAATTTAACATCAGGAATAAACCTATAAATTCGATTAAAAACGCGAATAAGCATTGCGATATTTTTTCTAGGATCATTAAATCGTCCAACAGCTATGATTATTTTAGTCTTAGATAAATTATTTTTAATATTAGATATTTTATTAGTTAAAACATCTTCAGGTACCTGCATGGGATAATTGCAAATAAACATGTTTTCTCTTTGATCTCCTAAAATTTGTTCGAATCTTTTATGTGTATATTTACTTAAAGTCCAAATAAAATTAGCTTTTCGTAAAATTTCTCTTTCCATATTTAAAATTTTGCAAACATTTAATTTGTGCAAAAAATATCTAAAAAAAGAAAGCTCTTTTATTCTTTCTTGTCTATCTTGCAAATAATCAGAAGCAACCCACATTACAAATTTTTTATTTAATTTAACTAATGGGTATGCAGGAATTGGATTGCCGCTTACAACCCAAAAATAATCATAATTTTTTAATTCTTGTTGCCATAAAGATTTTGTAAATTTATAATGTCCAGCTTCCCAAAAAGCCCATTTTGCACCTATATGAACATATTTAATATCGAAAAATTTTTCTTCTTTTGTTTTAGAAAAAAATCTAAAAGACCTGATGCTCGCAGAAATATCTTTATCAAAAGATAAACAAAATACAGTCGGCTCAAAATATTTTGTACAAAAATCATGAACAATTTTTAATTTTGCAAAGACTCCCCCATAACTATAAGAATTTTTTATTGTAATTATTGCAATTTTAGGTTTTGTATTTTTTATATTACTCAAAATTTTCTCCCAAATTTTAGATTCTAAAATTTTTTATCAAAAAATTTTCTATTAAATTTTTTAACTTAAAATTTTGCGCTTGGATAAAACTTTTTTTAATTATTTCTTGGCGCAAATTTTCATGTAATAAATAATATTTGATTTTTTTTTCTAATTCGTCAATCTCAGAAAAACATTCAATATTTAAATTTTCTTTAAAAAGAAAATTGGCTTGTTCTTCTGTTCTTTGTGTTAATAAAAAACTTTTACTTGCGGGAATTTCAAAAGTACGCATATTATGTGAATTTAAATTTTGTTTTCTAATAAAATTTAAATTTATTTTAGATAACCTGAAAGCTTTTATAGCTTGCTCACCATAAATTGCAGTTTTTTGAATTTTACTAATCAAAATAGAATTTTGTGTCAAATTTTCTTGCCACGAGTTTCCCCAAATTTTTAAATCCAAATCAGGCATTTTTTCTAATAAATTTGTTAGCCAAACCTCTCTTTCTTTTTCCCATGTGCCAATAAAACAGACATCGCTTTTATATTTATGCAAATCTTGTTCTGTAATTTTTATATCTTGTTCAAAAATATCTGGATCATAACCAAATGGTAAATAATCAACTTTTTTACATCCAGCCATTAATAAAAGTTTTATCAGATCTTGTGACCAAATTAAAAAACAATCATAATTTGGCAAAGATTTTAAAACTTGTTCATTACTATTATTGTTCCAAAAAACAAATGGATTATCTGGATAAAAATTAACTAAATAAGATTTAAAATTCTGTTTTATATATTTTATAGTTTTAGCAAAAATAGATTCAGCTTTAATAAAAAAAATAAGATCAGGTTTAAATTTTTTAACTTTTTTTATCAAAAAAATATTAATTAAATAAGCATTGATATTTAACATGCTTATATTTTGAGTATAGTTTTTTCTGTAATCAAATTTTTCAACATCATAATTAAGTTTTGATAAAATATTGTAAAAAGAAGTCGCATAAGTATAAATTTCGGGATTTTTACTAAAGTAACCTACTATTAATATTTTTTTTATTTTATTCACTTTAATATGCTTTTATAAGTTTTAAAAATATTTTCTCCGTAATTATCCCAACTAAATTTTTGTACATGCTCTTTGGCAAGTTGCCCCATAAATTGCGCATGTTCACGATTTTGGTAAATATATAAAATTTTTTCAGCTAAAATATCAGCACTTCCTGCAGGTACAATAAAACCATGAACTTTATCTTCGATTAAATCTGACGCGGCAGTATTATCAGAACAAATTACAGGAAGACCACAAGCCATGGCCTCACCTATTACCATGCCAAAGCCATCTTCAATCGAAGGTAAGACAAAAAGATCTGAACCCTGATATAATTTTTTTAAATTATACTTATCTGTCGAACCATAAAAAATAATATTTTGGGGTAATTTTATTCTATCTAAATATATTTTTAGATCGTTTTGTAAATTACCAACTAAAATTAGCTCAGCTTGATTTGGTGCAAAATTAAGTTTTTGCCAAGCTTGAATTAAATATTGCACGCCTTTTCTTAAACATAATAAACCTACAAAAATGACTCTGAATTTATTAGATTTATTTTTCAGTAAATCTGCTTGTAAAAAATTTGGAGTTTTAAAAAATTCTACATCTATGCCACAATTAACTTTTAAAAGTTTTTTTGAGTCAAAATTTTGTTTTAAAAAACTTTTATAAACAAAGTCAGAAATTGTCATAATATAATCAGTTTGTTCATATTCACAAAGAATTTTATCAATATTCTTTTGATTTATAGCCGAATATTTTATACAAAATTTATCATATTCACTTTGTATAAGTTTTTGTTGTTCTAAAATATGACAAGAACCTGATTCTAAAATAATTTTGGCACCTGTTTTTTTTATGTTATTTATGCTATGTAAAAAAAAATGTGCC
>JBAZLD010000021.1:0-17867 GCA_041650475.1 Candidatus Babeliales bacterium
CAATAATTCTAGGAATAAGAAACAAGAAAACCTAGTTGAACATATTATGGTATCTTAAAAGGAGGAGTTCCAAATGAGTAAAAAATTAATACTAGTGATGGTCTTCGCGCTGGTGCTCGCATTTTCCTGCGCCGCTTACGCAGAAGTCCAGAACGTAAAAGTCGGCGGAGACATCAGCATTTGGGCGTTCGATCGCAATACGTTCAATTTTCAGGATGTTAAAAATCCTGCGTCACCATCAGTCGATGGCAACGGATTAGCGCAGATCGCCAATATCAAGATCGCTGCTGATTTGACTGATTCTGTGGCCGCAAACATCGTCCTGAGAAATGAAAGGCTTTGGGGAGTTGCAAACAGAAACGGCGGCAATGGTTCAGCAGGCGACAGCGATATTTATTTGGCTGCCGGTTATGTTACCCTCAAAGAGATGTTTGAACAGCCGTTCACGCTCAAAGCGGGTACCATGGGAGTCAGATTAGGATCCGGTTTATTGGTCGGCGATGCCGATACCAACAGAGTAACCACTGGTCCTTTCAACTTCGAATTGGCTGATCTTTCACCGCGCAAGGCCTTTACCGGTTTTGTCGGTATATTGGATCTTAAGCCTATTACGATAACCGGTGCTGCTTTAAAAGTAACTGAAGGCACAACAACCGTAGCTAACGATGATGTGAACGCATATGCCATCAACGTCGGCTATGATCTTGCTGAAGTCGGTATGCAGTCCGGTATCGGCGAAGTGTATTGGGTTGAGAGAGCCGGAAGAGACGCGAATTCAGGGAACACTCCGGTTGATAACTATGGTATCCGGATTCAAGCTTCGCCCGTTGAGAATTTCAACGCCGGCGCTGAATTCTGCTACCAGAGGTCGAAGATCGCAATCGCGAACGTGGCCGGTTATGAAGCTGCGCGTACCGGCGGCGACAGCAATACAGCAATTCTGTTGAATGCGGGTTACACCATGCCGGATGTCGTTATGGCGCCTGCATTTTCCGTTGACTATACGAGATTGAGCAAGAACTGGAATGCTATGATGGAAGATATGACACCTGCCGACATAGCGAACGTGCTCTTCCCGAATACCAACGTCCAGTGCGTCGGTGTTACCGTTGCAGCTAAACCTATGACTGATGTAGGCGCAAGCTTGAGATATGCCTCCTTCCGCGCAGTCAAGGAAGTTCCCAACGGCGCATTCACAAGCAACTGGAAAGCTACTCCATATACAACGCAGGATAACAGAAACCTCGGCCAGGAACTCGACCTGCACCTTACCTATGACTATTCTGAAGATGTTCAGTTCGGTCTGATGGGCGGAATCTTCATGCCCGGTAGTGCATTTGGGCCGGATAATCGCGAGGATGCTACTCAGGTTATCGGTTCTATGAAGGTTACTTTCTAATCATAGTTCCAATGTAACAACCACCCCTGGGAGAGAAATCTCCCAGGGGTTTTTTAATATCTCAAGCATATGCTCAATCTTGCCCTAATATATCATAATCACCAGCCCTATTACAAAAATCTTTTGACCGGCGAGACCGACGTTCCGTGGGTGCGCCTTCACGGCACCAAGGATTATCTCGATATGGTGCTGATGCTTGAGAAATTCCCTTCTGTCAAGGCAACCTTTAATATGGTGCCGTCATTGGTCGAGCAAATCGAAGATTATCGGTCAGGACAGGTCAGGGATAAATTTCTGGATATTTCCTATAAGCCGGCTCATCAATTGACCCATGATGAGCGGAAATTTGTCGTGGATAACTTCTTCATGATCAACCGTGATAAGGTCGTCGCGTTCCATCCGCGGTATTACGAGCTGTATTTTAAAGCGGCGAATAAACAGCATTTCGACGATCAGGATGTCCTCGATCTGCAGGTGTGGTTCAATCTGTCGTGGATCGACCCCTATTTCAGGAATTCGATGCATGAGCTTCGGAGCATTGTCAATAAGGGACGATTCTTCAGTGAAGAAGAGAAGAAGGCCGTGCTCGATGCGCAGTTGAAAATACTTTCCGAGATCCTGCCCGGGTATAAAAAGTTCATGGATTCGAAACAGATCGAAGTTATCCTGAGCCCGTATTATCATCCTATCCTGCCGCTTTTATACAATACGAAGCTGGCCAAAGAGGCTAATCCCAAAAGCACGCTGCCTGCGACCGGTTTTTCGTTTCCGCAGGATGCGCGGGCGCAGATCGCCTCAGGGGTCGCGCAATATATCGGCAGATTCAATCGGCAGCCCGAAGGGATGTGGCCGTCAGAAGAATCGGTATGCGATCACATTGTGCCGTATTTTATAGAATCGGGCATCAAGTGGATCGTGACCGATGAAGATATCCTGTTCAAGTCTTTGCGGCGAAAACGCAGTGCCAAAGCTTTGTATCAGCCTTACATGCTCAGGCGGGAGCAGGGTAGCTTGCAGGTGATCTTTCGTGACCGGAATCTTTCCGACCTGATCGGTTTTACCTATCCGCAATGGAACGCGGTCGATGCCGCGAACGATTTCATGACACATCTGGAAAATATCGCCAAAGCGAACGCCGGTAAGGATGCCCTGGTAACGGTCGCTCTTGACGGCGAGAATGCCTGGGAGTATTACCGCAATGACGGTCATGAATTCCTCCAAAATTTATACAGCCGGTTGGCGGACGCTCAGTTTGTCAAGACCGTTACCCCGGGCGAATATCTGCAGCAGTTCCCGGCAAAGGCTCAGATAAAACGGCTTGCCGCAGGATCGTGGATCTACGGTGAGTTTTCTAAATGGATAAACAATCCTTATAAGAATAAGGGCTGGGAATACCTCGCGATCGCGCGGCAGGAATTACAGAAAATGGTCGATGAAGGCAAGCCGGTTTCCGATCTTGCCTGGAAGCAGATGTATATAGCAGAAGGGAGCGATTGGTTCTGGTGGTTCGGTGAGGATTACCCCGGCTACTTCGACCGCCTCTTCCGCATGCACCTGTCCAACTTCTACACCCTCATTAACCGTCCAATTCCAGAATACCTCAATAAGCCGATCTCCCCCTAAGAACCTGGATCGACATCTTTTTAAAGATGGGGTCCGACCCCAATTTTTGGGGATATGTCTGTGGAAAACTCACTGGTCATTTTTTTGATGTATGCGTCACTGCCGATGATACCGTTTTTATTAATTTGTTTCTCGATGAATTCGTCGTGTGATGCGTCCGTTTTGCTATTGACTAATTTCGCGTAATGCGCCCGGCGTTCTTCGAAAGTATCTCCGAGACTCAAATACCAGAGGTCGTAGTCCAGAATAGAATTGGGTTCTTTGTTTGCATAAAAATTATAACTGCTCCAAGGATATTGATCAGGAGTTTGGACAATACCGGCTTTTACCGGATTGATATCAATATATCTGTGACATCTGCACAAGTACTGGTCATATTGCACAAGCCCTGCCTTAAATCTGCCTTCAAATAAGGTGCCCGTGCGTTTACACTTTGCATTGATATACATTGCATATTTGCCATTGAGATGTTTCATCAACAGACTTATATTATTGCGCTCAAGCGCTTCAAGTAAGAGATGATAGTGATTGGTCATAAGGCAGTATCCGTATATGTGGCATGGATACAATTTCTTAGCTTCAAGTAAATATTTGAGGAATATAAGATAGTCGACATGAGAGTAGAATAAGTTAGTCTTATTATTGCCACGCTGAGTAACATGGTACACGTAGCCTTCTCTTAGCATCCGCAGTTTCCTTGCCATTTGCCACCTCCTTTGTAAAAAGGTTATTGTTTTGCTTCTAGTATAATTGACGCCTCAAGTCTATAAATCTCGCACATATATTTTAAAGAAACGGGGTCCGACCCCATTTGGAATTGTTAACAAAAAATGGGGTCGGACCCCATCTTTATCTACCCGTCGCTAGCTGTTTTCGCCTTCCTATATGTAGTATGGCCTATCATCCGCTAAACAATATATAGCGTTATTTTTCGTATTTAACCGCTTGACATCAAATGCGTTTTGTGTTATAAAAATATGTAATGGAGAAGAAAGATATTTACGAGCATCTGGCAAAGATATACCTGGAAAATACTCCCGCGTACAAAGGTAATAAATCAAAGGCAGAGGATTACAAGATTTATATTTTTGTAGGAATTGCGGTAGTGATCGTCGTCTCTTCGTTATTCCTTATCCCGTTCTCCCACAATCCTTCCAATTCGCTGACAACGATGGTGCTCGCGCCCGATCCGGTCAAGATCAATTATAAATTCAATCCTGTAAAGAAGGAAATGTACAGCTTTGACTTAAAGCGCCTTAACATCGCAGGCTACACGGCGCTTGCATTCTCGTTAAAAAAATCCAACTATTCCGATATCGTTTCCATGCGCGTAGAATTCCAGAGCATATTCAAGGAGCGGTCGGAAGTGTATGTAACCGATGTCCCGGGCAAATGGAAAGAATACACTTTGAAATTTTCGGATTTCAAAAACATCAGCGAATGGGCTGCGATGTCCGGCCTGATCTTCAGTGTTGAGGAGTGGAACACCAAGGATAACAAAGGTATTGTCTATATAGACAATGTCAGATTTATCAAGTAAGGGTCATATTAAAAAGGAGGGGTCTGTATGCGCATCATTGCAATCGCGAACCAAAAGGGAGGTTGCGGTAAGACTACCACTGCGGTAAATCTAGCTGCGTCTTTAGCCAGCAATAAAAAGAAGGTTCTCCTCATCGACCTTGACCCTCAATCGCACGCAACGTTCGGCCTTAACATCAAGGCTGACTTGAGCATTTATAATGTCCTTTCCAAACTCACACACAAGAAAGTTAAACTCGAAGATATCATTAAACCTGTTGGCGTAAATTTCGACATCGCGCCTTCCAGCATTGTCTTAAGCGCCCTTGAGCAGGAGCTCTCAGGCGAGATCGGCCGCGAGGCGCGCCTTGTAGACACCATTCAGGGAATGAAGCTTAATTACGACTATGTCCTGATAGACTGCCCGCCTAATCTTGGCCTTTTGACCATCAACGCTATGCGCGCGACCGATGAGGTCATTATCCCGGTCGAGGCAAGTCGTTTCGCGATCGAAGGGCTGGGCCAGCTTCTCGACATTATCAACCTGGTGCGTGACCGCCTCAATCATTATGTCGATTTCCGGGTCCTGGTGACCAATTTCGATTCCAGGCTGCGCCATTCGTTTACCATGCTTGACAAGATCAAAGCAACCTTCAAGAACCAGATGTTCTCTACCATTATCCATGTGAATGTCAAATTGAAGGAAGCCCAAAACGAAGGCACGCACATACTTAATTACGATAAATACTGCCGCGGCACAAAGGATTATTTCAGCCTTTCCCGCGAAATGATCACCGCAGATTCAAAGGCAGAGCAGGTTGTCGTTCCGGAAAAGGCCAAAGCTCCTGCGCCTGCAAAAGAGGCTAAGATGGAAACCCTCACAAAGCGCATGGAGACGATCCTTAAGGAAGAGCTGCCCAAGATCAAGCTGAACGAAGTAGAGCTCACCCTGCAGGCTCCCGGCGCGTCCAGGGTGTATGTAGCAGGCGATTTCAACGGCTGGAAGACAGACGATACCACGCTCATGGAACAGGATAACGGCGTGTGGAAAAAGCGCGTCAGCCTTACTGCAGGGCAATATCGCTACAAATTCGTCAAAGACGGTGAATGGATCGAAGATCCGGCTAATCCCAAAGTGGCTACAAATCCTTACGGCCAGAAAGACTCATTGATCGAAGTGTAAGAGGTGGTCATATGAAAAAAAAGGTTGCTAAGAAAAAAGCTGTGAAGAAGAAGCTGGTTGTCAAAAAGAAACCGGTTGTAAAAAAGAAACCCGTTGCTAAAAAGAAGCCCGTTGCGAAGAAAAAGCCTGTCGCTAAAAAGAGGCCGGCTGCTAAGAAAAAGCCGGTTGTTAAAAAGAAATCAGCTGCCAAAAAGAAGCTTATTGTCGCAATGGAAGGCACTCTTGTGGGCGAAATTACCCACTATTTCCCGCAGGTGAACGCCGCAGTGGTCAAGCTGCAGATCCCGCTGGCAGTAGGCGATATTATCAAAGTCAAAGGCCATACAACCGATTTTACCCAGCCCATTGCATCTTTGCAGATCGACCGGGTTGCGGTCCCTGCAGCCAAAGTAGGGGATGAAATCGGCCTGCAAGTCAAATCCCGCGTACGCCGCGGAGATATTGTAACTAAGCTTTAATCCGTTACTTCAAAGACCCGGCCTCATTATGAGTCCGGGTCTTGACTTTTCAAGGTGTCTTGATATTTCGAGTTGACATGTCGAATTTTCATGATACACTATTAGTATGCAGATACAAAGAACCGCAGAGATAGCGTTATTACGCAAACTTCTTAAAACTAATCCTATTGTCGCTATTTTAGGGCCGAGGCAATGCGGAAAGACCACGTTATCGGGTCAGCTTTCTGCTCAGTGGCCAACCGAAGTAACTACCTTTGATCTTGAGAATCCCAGAGATATACAGCGCCTTCAGAATCCATTGTTGGCATTTGAGGGCATCAAAGGGCTTGTTATTATTGACGAAATCCAAAGAGCCCCTGATTTATTCCCAGTTCTTCGCGTGCTCGCAGACCGTTCAGAAAAAACGAAATATCTGATTTTAGGAAGCGCATCGCGGGATTTGATACGCCAATCGTCCGAAACGTTAGCCGGACGGATCAGTTATTTAGAGATAGGCGGCTTTTCTCAGAAACTTGTGGGCAGCGCGAAAGCAGTGAAATTGTGGATCAGGGGGACTTTCCCACGGTCATTTTTGGCTTCAACTGAAGCCGCATCCTATCAATGGCGGCAAGACTTTATCGCAACTTTTTTAGAACGCGACATTCCTCAACTGGGGCTTAATATTCCTGCAAAATCATTAGGCCGGTTTTGGAGAATGTTGGCCCATTATCATGGACAGATATTCAATGCCTCAGAGATAGGTAAAAGCTTGGAGGTATCCGATCATACAGCACAAAGGTATCTAGATCTGCTTTCCGGAACGTTTATGGTCCGCCAACTGAGGCCGTGGTTTTATAATACAAAGAAAAGAATTATAAAGCGGCCCAAGCTTTATTTTCGCGATTCGGGTATTTTGCATGCGTTACTCATGTTAGAGACAAAAAGGGACGTATTGCTTCATCCCCAACTTGGTGCGTCATGGGAAGGATTTGTTTTAGAGGAAGCGATACAGTCATTGAAACTTAGAGAAGACGAGGTATTCTTTTGGGGGGTACATGCTTCTGCTGAGATTGACCTGGTTTTTGAGAAACAGGGAAGGCTCTATGGAATTGAAGTGAAATATTCGCAGGCTCCATCTTTTACACCATCCATGCGCACTGCTTTAGCTGAGCTATCTTTAAAGCACATTTGGGTTCTTTACCCAGGTACACAAGCGTATTCTTTGGATCGCAACGTTACGGTTCTTCCCTTGGCGGATTTAGATAAGATGAGAATATGAGTGGTAGTAAAATGGTTGATATTACCAAAGTTTTTAAGAAGTATGAAAACAAATGGATAGCCCTAACGGATGATGATAAAGTTATTTCTTCAGGGAAGACCTTAGATGAAGTTGTAAAGAAGGCCAGAAGTAAGGGATTTAACTCGCCTGTTACCATGAAAGTTCCTAATTCTCGACATGAGCTAGTTTTGCACGTCGATGCCCGCATATAAATTCAAGAATCTTCCACTTAACCTATGATAAGATTTGGGATCAGGCAATCATTTGATAGGATCGAGCAAATTGAAGAGAGGTACGCCAATTTGAGCGTGCCTGCTGAAGTTGCTCTGCCATATTACGGGGATATATATGAACCCGTAAGGGGGCGCTTAACTGAAATAGCGGAAAAGATAAAGTCATATGGTACAGAAGTTCTCAGTATACACGCAGTTCAGGCGCCTATTACGAATGAAAAATTTAAAACGTGGGGAAAGGAAATAGCTGAGTTTACGAGGGCTCTTGGAGCAAAAACTATTACTTTGCATCCCAACAATGTCAATAAAGTTAAAGTTGCTCAGGATGAGGCGCTTAAAAACTTAGAATATTTCTCCGGGCTATATAAAGAAGAAGTAGTTTTCTGTATTGAAACCTTTGAAGGCAAGCGAAGAGTATTTACTCCTGATCAAATAGTTGCATTGAATCTGCCGATGACGTTGGACATATCGCATATACGAGAAGACGAAAAGGTCTGGAAGCTGATCAAAGGCTATAAAGATCATATTTTAAATGTTCATCTTTCAGCCAGAGACGGCACGAGACAACATCTGCCTATGGACGGTTTTTGCAAAGATGTGGTGCGTTATTTGATAGATACTAATTGGAATGGTAATGTGATTTTAGAGTATCTGTTTGAGTTTCATGATCAGATGTCGAAGGATTTGGATCTTTTAAAAGCAATGCAGTAAATATTAAGTTGATATAATA
This sequence comes from Candidatus Babeliales bacterium, assembly GCA_041650475.1. Classification (GTDB taxonomy): domain Bacteria; phylum Babelota; class Babeliae; order Babelales; family UASB340; genus JAIPGX01. The sequence goes on from JBAZLD010000021.1 coordinate 8,403, forward strand.
AAAATTTGTGTTATACTTAAATTAAGAAATTCTTAAATTCAGAATATAGGAGGAATCATGGTCATGCTCGTAAGAAGGAATTTTCAGGTAACATTGCCTGAGACATTGCGTAAACGATTGGGAATAGATGTCGGGGATATTCTGGAAGCCGAGATTAAAGACGGTAAGATCGTTCTATTGCCCAAGAAGATGATTGATGCCGATCAGGCTTATTTTTGGTCCAAAGGCTGGCAGGCTGCGGAAAAAGAAGCTCAGCAAGATATTAAAACCGGTAAAGTTAAGAAATTTGATAACGTCAGCCAGTTAATTAAAGAGCTGGATAAATGAAATTTATTACGACAGCGCGGTTTGAGCGCGCGTATAAAGCGTGCCCTGCCGAAGTTAAGTTAAAGATCAAGGATTGCCTTCAGAATCTATCCCGGGATTGGCGGTATTCCTCTCTTCATACAAAGAAAATCAAGGGTACCTCGGACATTCGGGAAGCGCGGGTTAGCTTAGATTATAGGCTTACGTTCCAGATTTCTGAAGGTGTTTTGCTGCTAAGGAACGCCGGGCATCATAATCCTACGTCTCAAAACCCGTAATATGCCGTAAAAAGCATATATGGTCTAAAAAGAGCATGACAAGACAAGATCGGAAAAAAAACAAGAAGACCGGCCAGCTGCGCATCGGCGATGATTGGAATGCGATTACTATTATCGCGTTATCGCAAAATAATCCCCTCAAAGCTATTGCCGAGTTCGTCGAGAACTCCATCGACGCCCAAGCAGCCAACGTTACCATTATCAGAGGCAAAGAGCGCGGACAGTCATATTTGAAAATTATCGACGATGGCAGCGGTATCCCGTGCACTATTGAAGGAACCCCTGATTTTAAATACGTTGCAACGCATATCTGCGATTCTCTAAAACGCCGCATAAAAAAAGAAGGGCTTTTCCATATTCAGGGCGAATTTGGCATTGGCTTGATGAGTTTCTGGACAGTTGGGCATAAGCTCAGCATGGTTTCGTCAGGCAAAGATGGTAAGACGTATGTTATGGAAATGGAAAAGGGCCGGCCTGGCTACTCGGTGGTTTTGCGCCCGCGCCTGCTTCCGGTCAAAGGGACGCAATTAACCATAGCTCCGCTATTGCAGGGGATAAGGTTTTTAAACGGCGAAAAGATCCAGCGGTATTTAGCGTCGGAATTGCGCGACCGTATCCGCCATTCGGGCGTTAAAATCAAGATTATGGACCGTGTAAGCCGCTGCGAATACGATGTAGAGCCGCGGCAATTCGAAGGCCGGCTTATTCATGGATTGCAGCCGGTTACCGCTAAGTCGGGCGGCGTGTACGTGGAATTGTATCTTTATGAACGCAACCCTGAAAACAGGATCAGCCTTTACCGTGCAGGCACGCGCCTTTTGCCGGATATTTCCAGCCTGGAATTTTTTCAATGTGAGCCATGGACCTCAGGATATTTTCAAGGGGTGATTGATGCTCCGTTTTTGCATCTGACTCCGGGCACCCGCGACGGAGTCATTCACGACGAATGGTATGCCGAATTTTGCGACGTGTTAGCCGGCCTGAAAGAGCGCCTGGGCGCGATCGTCATGGAACAGCAGAAGTCCGAAGACGAGCGCATGAGTAAAAATATTTTGCGTTCCGTGCATAGAGCGCTTCGCGACGCTTTGCTTAATCTTCCGGCTGAAGAATACGATTGGTTTGCACTCAGGGAAAAACGCGCAGTCAATGCGCCGGGCGGCCCCGGGAGTTTGCCGCAACAGGAAGCCCTTATGGCCGGCTTGGCCGATATTATCGATGATGAAAAGCCCAAAGCGCAAAAAGAGTTTTTTGAAATAGCCGGGCCGCTATTTTCTGCGCGCATCCAGCCTGCTTCAACTTTGGTGCAGGCAGGCAAGGCAAAGTCGTTTCGGGCCGTAGGCCTTGATCGCAGAAAGCTTCAGACGGATCAAGGGCTTGTGTGTGAATGGTCAATATCCGAGGGCGCGGGCCAGTTAGATAAAAATCAAGGCGAGGCTGTCACATTTACCGCTGCTTCAGAGCCCGGCTTGAGCCGGCTCAAGGCAATTGTAAGGCAGGGGGAGGTTGTTTGTGAAGCCGAATGTGTAATTACCGTCGTTGATCAGTTAATAAAAACATCGGGCGGTGAAAGCGATGCGTCCCGCAAAGGCTTGCCCGGTTATACCCTTGAAGGCGCAGCGGGGCAGATGTGGCGCTCCCGCTATGATGAGAAACGCAATATAGTCATAATTAACAGCGGCCATCGTGATTTTGTATACGCCGGCAAAGAGCGCATCAGAAAACTGCGGTATATCAGCCGCCTTTTTTCTAAAGAACTGATCTTGCAGAATTTCTTAGGCGAATCGCCTCCGCTTATGCTCGAACGCCTGGTGGAACTGTCGCTGTACATCGAAGAGAACCTGAAGTAACCGCTCAGTCATTGCGATAGCAGCCGTTACTGTTCCCAAAGGACTTGGATCTTTTAAAAGCAATGCAGGAAACGTTATAGGATTTAACCAGGTTTTTTTTGATATCTTGACATTGTTGCCCAAATAGGTTACAATTGTAATATAAATAGGTGACAAAATGGATATCTCGAAAATCTTCAAATCTAAGATACGAATCGCCCTTTTTAGGTTATATTTTACCAATCCCGATGCTGAGTATTATTTGAGGGAATTGGAGCGCATGCTTTCTACTCCGGTAAGCATGATTCGCAAGGAATTATTGCGCCTTGATGCTGAAGAAATATTCGTTTCTCGCAAAAGAGGCAATCTCCGTCTTTTTTCTCTCAATAAGGCATATCCGTTATTTGATGAACTCAAAAGCATCGTTTTAAAGACCGTTGGTGCAGCCGGATCGCTTAAACAAGCGCTATCGAAAGTAAAAGGCATTGAAGTTGCTTTTATTTATGGTTCATTTGCCAGGGGGCAGGAGCGTGTAAACAGCGATATAGACATTTTGATCATTGGCAACATTGATGAAGACGCGTTGCTTCACGAAATTAATTCTTTGGAAAAATTACTTAAGAGGGAAATTAATTACACGATCTTCTCCAGGCAAGATTTTCTCCAAAAAAAGAAAAAAAAGGACGCCTTTATAAAGGATTTGCTTGAGAGGTCCAAGATTTTTCTTGTAGGAGGGATTGATGAGCTTTGATAAGTTTGTAGAAGAATATATTAGCAAGGGGCTGCTGCAAAAGCAGAAATCAGATTCTTCGGCTGTTGAGAAATTAGTTATTCGTAGTATGAAGGATTTAAAGACAGCAAAGGCGAATCTCTTAATTGATGAGGGCATTGCCTATACGGTTGCCTATTAGGCCATGCTGCGCGCAGGAAGAGCTTATATGCTCTTAAAGGGGTTCCGACCCGTTGACGGATATCAGCATAAAACAGTGGTTGAATTTATGGGGGAATGTCTTGGCTCTGAATATCGCCAGATTGTTGACCGTTTTGACCGCATGAGGCGCAAACGTAATATTTTTACTTACGAAGTTGATATTTCAATATCGAAGACAGAAGCGGATAGCGCTCTTGCTGCTGCTGAAAGCTTTGTGGAGCTTATTAAAGCGCGCCTGAGAGTAGAGGATTCGCAAGCGCATTTTAAGGTTTTGTTGTAAAAATTACATCATATGATGTAATTTTTGCCTAATTTTCATGATGTTTGACGCGGCGCTTGTTTACGCCTGTAAACAAGTGCTGCAAATGTTTGTAGCACAAGGAATTGTAATAATTTAAATAACTACTCATGCGTGAAAGCGTTTTTACGCATGTTCGCAATCCGCAACAAGCTCCCCAAAAGCCTCTAAAAATCTGCTCGGGTATTATTCCCGGATTTTTACGTAACACTTTTAATTTCAATATATTAAATTCCTCGTTCAAATGTTTATTCCATATTCTTTGACTTGGCATAGAACGTGCTATATAATAGTATGTCTGCGTAATACTGGGACATAGATGGACATACTAGGACATAATAAGACAAACAAAGGTGGTTGTGGTGAGCAATGGCAGAATGACAATTACTGATGTAGCGGACCGGATCGGGGTAACACCAAAGACAATTGTCCGCTGGGAAAAAGCCGGCAAGATCACTGCCTCAAAGCGTGATTGGCGCGGCTGGCGCGTTTATGAAAAAGATGATTTCAAGAAGATCAAGGACTTTAAGGAATCGATATTTTATGTTGAGGAGGCTTAAGATGCGAAAGAGTATACTTACCTATATAATGATCTGTTTGTTGACTGCGGTCGCGTGGGCGCAGGAACAACCGACAGTGGTTTCGTCAAGCTCTACGCCTCCGCAAGCTGCGCCTGTTGCGGCTGTCGCTCAGGCCGCGGCGCCGGTAACCGCTCCAAATGCCGAAGCGGTCCGTTACACGCTCGGCCCTGACGACCTTATCAATATCACGGTCCAGCGCCATCCTGAATTTACCGGGGACTTTCCCGTGAACCAGGAAGGCAAGATCCAGTTCAGATACGTCGGTGATGTTGAAGTCAACGGCTTGACCAAAAAAGAAGTCGAAGATAAGGTTTCTAAACTGATCGGCCGATATGTTGCGAGTCCCGAAGTTACCGTAACTATCCTGGAATTCCGCTCTAAGTTCTACTATGTGATCGGCGAAGTCGGCCGCCCGGGAAAGATCTACATGCGTTCTGAAACCACCACAGTCCGCGACGCGATCGTCGAAGCAGGCCTTCCGACAATAGCCGCTGCAATGAGAAAATGCGTATTGATCACTCCTGATAAGAAAAAGCCCCGTAAGAAAGCAGTCGATATTTACGCAATCCTGTACGGCGGCAACCTCAAGAAAAACCTGGAAATGCGCTCAGGCGACACTCTGTATGTTCCGTCTACTGTCATGGCGAAAGTCTTTAGAACGATCGCGCCTATTACCCAGCCGGTTACCGCAGCAGCTGAGGCTCAGACAGGCATAACTACTCTGAATACCCGGCCGTCAGCTACGGTTCCTGCTAATCAACAACGGTATTAATTATGGAAAATCAGCCGCAAACGAAGTTCCAGAATCCTTTGGCGTATCTGAAATTATTCTTCCGCAGAAAATGGCTCATTATCGGCCCGCTTTTTGCCGGTGCGGTCCTTGGCATTGCAGCAGCGCTTGTACTCCCGCCTGTATACGAATCTAAGGCCATCATTTTAGTCGAGGAACAGCGCACTATTAATCCTCTTATCCAGGATCTTGCTGTATCAACCAGCTTTGCCCAGCGGCTCCAGGCTATCAGGGAAGAGATCTTAAGCTGGAATAATCTGGCAGACCTGGTCAAAAAGCTAAGCCTTGATAAAAAAGTCGACAGCGCCTCAGGATACGAAGACCTTATTGCAGAACTCCGTAAAAAAATAGTTGTCCAGATGAACGTTCAGAACCTTATCCAGATATCATACCGCAATCAGAATCCCCAGCAGACATATTTAGTCGTCAAGACCCTTACCGATACATTTATCGAAGAAAATCTCAAAACCGTCACACGCGAAACCGATGTCGCAATCGATTTCTTAAAGGAACAGCTTCAGGTTTATAAAAGGAAGATCAAGGAGTCTGAAGTTTCCGATCTGCAGGACCAGTTGGCGCGCCTTTCAATAGATTCCACCGAGGAGCATCCTTTGGTCAAAGAGCTTAAAGCCAAGCTTGATGCTGCAAAAAAAGAAATGGATTCCGGCGAGTACAAGGTGGCTGATCAGGAAAAACCGGTTACTGCGCAGATGCGCCAGGCATTGAAGCAGGAACTTGACCGTTTAACCGGCCAGGAGGCTGTCGGCGCAGCCGTTGCTACGGTCCCGGGCACCATCAATCCCGATACTCTGGCAGATCCGAATACAACGCTTTATAAAATGTTCATAATGGACAAGCTCGATTCAGCCATGGCCCGCGATATAGAAGTAAACAGGCGCATTTACGATATGCTGCTTCAGCGCTTGGAAACAGCGAAGATCACCCAGCGCCTCGAAGCCTCTAAGCAAGGGACGAAATACAATATCGTAGATCCGCCGCGTATGCCTCTCAAACCGGTCAAGCCGGCAGCGTTTATGGTTCTTATCGGCATTTTCCTCGGAGGCGCCGCAGGCGTTGGCTTGATATTCATGCGCGAATTCATGGACCAGTCATACCTCGATATAGAAGACGCGAAACTGGGCCTTACTTTGCCGATCTTAGGCGCGATCTCGCGCATCACCACGCACGAGGAAATAGCCCAAGAACGCAACAAACAGACGCTCTGGATCTTCATAAGCGCCACAGCGGGAATGTTCATTGTCGTAATGTCCATGCTTTATTATTATCTAAAAAAGTAAAATTCGAGACCATGTACGAAAAATTCTACAACTTTACCGAGAAGCCGTTCAACACCACGCCTGACTCGAAATTCTTTTTTCCGAGTTCCAAGCATTCCGAGGCGTTGAACAGCCTTATCTACGCAATAAACGAGCGTAAGGGCTTTGTCGTCATTACAGGCGAGATCGGCGCAGGCAAGACCACGATCTGCCGCACGCTTTTGAACAAGCTTCACGTTAATACCAAGATTGCGACCATAATTAATACGCATCTGACTCCAAAGGACTTGATTGCCGCTATCCTGGATGAGTTCGACGTAGAATACACCAGCGGCAATAAGCAGAAGCTCCTCAAAGCGCTTAACCATTACTTGATCCAGCAGCTTGCTGCTGATATGAATGTCGTGTTGATAATCGATGAAGCGCAGAATTTAACTCCGGCTGCGCTTGAGGAAGTCAGAATGCTTTCCAATCTCGAGACAGAGAAGGAAAAGCTTATACAGATCATTCTTCTCGGCCAGCCCCAGCTTCGCGCAAAACTCGATAATCCGAAGCTCGAGCAATTCAGGCAGCGCATTGCCGTGTATTATCACCTGAACGCATTGAACAAGGAAGAAACCCAGAACTATATTTTCCACAGGCTGTCGCTCGTGACCAATAACGGCAACGGCAATATTTTTACCCCGGAAGCGATAGATATGGTTTATGAGCACTCGCGGGGCATACCGAGGCTTATAAATCTTACCTGCGACAGCGCATTGTTGTCAGGATATGTATATGGTTCTCCTGTGATCAATTCCAAGGTAATGGAAGAAGTTATCAAAGAGCGGGCTTTTATCCGTGGCCTGGACCGCGCAACCGAACAACTACGTCAACCAGAAATGTCATTGCGAGGGCAAGAAGCTCCAACCACGTCATTGCGAGGGCACGAAGTGCCCGAAGCAAACTAAAAGGAACCCATGGGCAAAATAACTGACGCGTTAAAGAAAGCGACCGAAGAACGAATGTCCCGCATGGAGAAACTCGACCAGCACGACGAGGTCAAGTACCATTTCATAGCGCAGAAGACCGTCGAGTCTAAGATCGACCCGAAAGTAGTTGCGTTCTACGAGCCTATGTCACCGGTTGCGGAACAATACCGCATGCTGCGCACAAACCTTCTGGCATTGGATACAAAAAAGCCGGTTAAGGCGGTTGCTGTCACCAGCTCAATTCACAATGAAGGCAAGAGCATATCTTCAGTTAACCTCGCAATATCGATGGCGCAGGATCTGAATAAAAAGAAGATCCTAATCGTCGATGCGGACCTGCGCAAGAGCAAGGTCCACAAATATCTTGGCATAACCCCGGAGATCGGATTATCCGATATCCTCAGCAATGGAACGAACGCCGATGATGCGTTCATTACTATAAAAGGTATTGAAAACCTGACCATATTGCCTGCAGGCAAGGCGCCAAGTAATCCGGCGGAACTGCTTGGCTCTCTGAAATTCAGGAATCTGTTAAGCCAGCTGAAGGAAAAGTACGACTACATTATTCTAGACACACCGCCTGTGATCCCGGTAACCGACGCAGGTCTGATCGGCGCACAGGTTGATGGCGTTATAATGGTAATTCAAGCAGGCCGAACTCAGAAGGGCGTAATCAAACACGGAGAAGGCCTTCTTCGCCAGGCCAACGCGAAACTGCTGGGCTACATAGTAACTAACATTCAGTACCACGTCCCGGCGTACATTTACAGATACCTATAAAAAATCGGTGTCAGACACCGATTTTTTTACGCCTGGGAAAATTGGTTCAAAAATCGGTGTCTGACACCGATTTTTCACCGATTCTTAAAAGGAGCTTCAACTTGAAGAAACTCATCATTAACAGACACAAACTATTCGGCACAGACGGCATTCGCGGCACGCCAGGCGTATATCCTTTAACCAATGAAATGCTCTCGACAATCGCCAGCGCCCTTGCCCAGCATCTTTTGACAAGCCGTCATTGCGAGGGGCGAAGCCCCGAAGCAATCTCTAAGCGTTGTCGCGTCGTTATCGGCAAAGACACTCGCATGTCCGGCGGGAACATCGAAAAGATCCTCAGCGATAATATCCGCGCCTACGGCATCGACGTCATGCTCACCGGCACCATAACCACGCCCGGCCTTGCGTATTTCGTCAAAGACCTCAAGGCGGACGCCGGAATCATGATCTCCGCATCGCATAACAAAGCCTCAGATAACGGCATTAAATTCTTCAACGACAAAGGCTATAAGTTTTCCGAAGCCGAAGAAGAGGATGTAGAGGACATCATATTTACCGATATGGTCCTTAAGCCCCGCCTGACAGCGTCGCGCCATAAAGGCAAATTGATCAAGGTTAAGGATTCCCATATCAAATATGCGGATTTTCTGCTCTCGACTGTCACCGGCCTCAATCTTAAAGGTTTGACCGTAGCTCTCGATTGCGCATTCGGCGCTGCGTCCCCGTTCGCAAAAAGCGTCTTCACGCGGTTAGGCGCAAAAGTAGTCGCTATTCACGATAAGCCGACCGGCCATAATATCAACGAAGGAGGCGCGATCGCCCCTTCGATTCTGAAAGAGCTCGTTCTCAAGTCTAAAGCCGATATCGGCGTTGCTGTTGACGGCGACGGCGACCGAGGCATACTCGTTGATGACCTGGGCCAGGTAGTTGACGGCGATTGCACAATCGCCATAGTCGCGCGGTTTCTGGCAAAGAATAACCAGCTGCCTAAAAACACCGTTGTCGGCACTGTAATGAGCAATCTCGGCCTGAAAGTCTGCCTTAAAGAATCAGGCGTCGATATTATCTGCACCAATGTCGGCGACAAATACGTCCTGGAAGCTTTGTTGAATAATAACCTGAGCCTCGGCGGCGAGCAATCAGGCCATATCATATTCCTTGATTATCTCTCTACCCCCGACGGCCTTTTGACAGCTTTAAAGGTTCTGCAGGTAATGAGAGCAACGGGCCAGACTCTCAGCGAATTATGCAAGTGCATGATCAAATATCCGCAGATCCTGGTAAATATAAAGGTAAAGGAACGCCGGCCGTTCGAGCAAATGACGGTTGTTCATGATAAATTGACACATTTTAATAATCACTTGAAAGATGACGGGCGCATATTGTTGCGCTACTCAGGCACGGAGCTGCTCGCCAGGGTTATGGTA
>JBAZLD010000022.1:0-15453 GCA_041650475.1 Candidatus Babeliales bacterium
TAAATGCTCGGAATAGCCTCAGATTCTAAATCCTTGAACTTAACCCAAGCGGCCTGCGATTTTTCCAGAGCGCCTCTGTATTCTCCGGGCAAAGCATCCATCAGCAATTTGTAATATTTATCTATCTCTGCTTCCCATTGCTGATTTGCCGCTGTTAAACAAACGCTCATTCCCGAAGTCACGCATTTTGATTTATCCATACACTCTTGAAGCGATTTCTCTATGGGATGCTTGGGCAACCCCGGGGGACAAATCGCGCACCCGCATAAGAACAAATTGATAACCACCGCGATTGGAAATTTCATTTGTATTTTGGACACGGATCGCTCTTGTTGGGGGTAAGGCTTCCTTCGATTCCCTCGCGGTACAAATACAGGCTACGTTCTAGCATACGCTCAGCACAAAAGATAATCTCACAGCTCCCCTCTTTAATCAGCCTTTTGTACACAGCTTTATTAAGAGGAAATGAAAAACCCAGAGAATCGACGTTGCTTTCCTTGATCGCCCTCTCGATTTTGTATTTGCTGAGACCTTTCAGCTCTTCAACCCTCACTGTCTTAACCTTTAAATTCTGGCAATTTGGACAAAAGTATAGTCCCATGTACACCTCCTTGTCTATTCTATCTTAGGCCTTGAGGGCATAGGATGTCAATAGAAGTAGCTCGTCGGTATCTGAAAATCCGAAAACATTAAAACACACAGAGGTATATTTTGTCAAGTATATGGGGTAATCAGCATTTGGTTGTTAACAAGCCTCCCGAATGGCTGGCACACAATCCAGAGAGGTATTTCCCGGGCCAGAGAAGGCATTTCCCTTGCACGTGCACCCGCTGAGAAATATCAAAGGCCCAATGCGCGGATTGAGACAAGAAAGGCCTTCGCAATAAAGTAGACGCAGTGGTGTACGCCACCCCAAACACAATATACACCTTACTACAGTTAGGTGTCAATAAACAAAAGACCGTAGCATAATAAGGTGTTATGGAAGACAATATCAGACTTCAAATAGGTCAAAAGATTAGGGAATTACGAACGAAATGCGGCTATACTCAAGAGAGACTTGCTGAGTTGGCTGAGATTGACTACAAATACCTGCAGAGAATTGAAGGGAAGAACCCTCCCGCTTTGAAAATAGATACGATAGGGAAGCTTGCTAAAGCCTTGAAGGTACAAGCTGCTGAAATGTTGAGGTTATAGATAGTCCTGAACCTTTCGTAAAACTCCACCCACTTCCTTTCTATATTTATTCAACAGGCTTTTAATATCTATTTTTACAAAGTCATCCTTTCTTTTCTTTTTATCCCACATGATACATTCAAAACCGTGTTTAGCAATACTGACTCTTATGATATAACACCTTTTTTCCCCAAAATTATCTACTGGGTGACCGACTGTCAAATTCCTCAAATTTCTCAATTCATGCCACGCTATTAAACGCTTCTTCTCCTTTTCAAAATTGCCACCTAATACGTTAAGAAAACATTGAATTGCATCCTGTTGAAGAAAAACAGCCTGTAGCAAACCATACAATTTAAGATATCTTAATCCAACGGAGCGGCTTTCCTTTGCAGTCCCATAGGCTAGTATTGCCATCAAGGCATCTTCCATAGTATCCAATGCTACACAAGCCGCATTCCATTTGTCTAAATCCTGACTAAAAGGCTTGCAAGATAACTTTTTCTTTTGGAAAGCAATGCGTATCTTCTCTATATTTATTTGATCTAACAATTTTCTATTCATGATATTAACCATGTGTCATTAAATCTATCCCTGAATTCATCAATAACTTCTTCGAATCGCGTAAAGCCTTCCGATCGCATTTGTCTCGCAAATTCTGTGCTCCTATCTGTCCCCACAATAGCTGACCAATAATAACTAACCATCCCTTTAGCATCAAGATTATTAAGACGCATAATTGTGTATCTCACGCCCTTTTTAAGTGAGTCAGAGGCATCGGGAGAATTTAATATTGGGTCAAAAACATTTCGTGATAGAAAATCTATTATTTCGCCTTCCTTTTTCATATTTAAAATCCTCCTTTTTTTCTAGATAACTCTGGTCGAAAAGCGTGTCGGTATTTTCCAATCCAAACTAAACGTTAAATTTTTTGTTGATTATTCCAACGATGTCAGAAAATCCCTGTAATTCTTGCTGGGAATAATCCGAGTGTTTCTTAAATTCATCTAAAAGTTTTTTCTTAAGCTCTTCCCTTGCTTCCCTAGACTCTTGCGTACTAGAACTTAATTTATGTACCAAATCTATCTCTCGACTAAATACAGCGCTAGAAATTCTTGGTGGCAGCAATCCTTCTATTCGATTCTTCCCGGTCTGATTTAATCCTACGGGGAGGTAATCAATTCTCAACTTAAGACCAATGCCCTTAAGAGATGGCTCCACATCCCTCTGACAATCTGCATCAAAAGTTATAAAAAACTTGTCAAAATTACTCAGGACAAATTTTAAAAGCGCAGTATTTTTCAGAACCGAAAATCCGCCATATGATATTATTTCTATAGAATTATTTATCTTCGCGCTTCCCAAAGGCAATGATCGTAAATGCTCAAAATATGCTTTATCGATTTCGCCTTCCACTAATAAAATTGTTCTATTAGTCGAAAACAAAGGCTTTAATTCATCCAATTCTTGAGGGGGGATACCAAGATGATCAGCAAATGGCGTCATCCAATTCGCGCCGGAAGTATTTATAACTATTGTTTCTGGGTTTGCGCGTTTTTTGACTTTCCGACTTAACAAAATATTCGAACTGGCATGTTCCCTGTTAAGCATATACGGGCTATGTGTAGTAACTATGATTTGAATCCCCAATTCAGTCGAAAGATCACGCAAAACTTTACCAAACTCTGACTGTGCCGACGGATGCAAAAAACATTCAGGCTCTTCTATAACGACAACTGGAGTACTCTTATCTTGACTGGAAGGATTGTCTTTGTTTCGCTTTGCTTGTAAGATCGATATAAGGATATGTGTTCTATTTTGAGTACCGCTACCCCAATCGTTTAAAGAAACTCCCACTTTCTTATCATTCAATTTAATACCAAAGAAATGACGTTTGGATGCAAAACGTTGAGAAATAGTGAATTCGACATCATATTTTTCTCTCAATCGTCCAAGTAAGTTATTTAATCGCTCCCTATGATCGCGCGCCAATTTTTTAATTTTAGTTTCGACAGTCCTAGCAGCCTGACTGAGATGTTTTAATTCCGCGTCTGACAACAAAGCCTCATAATATGACCTTCTTCTACTCCTACTTAAAATTTTATTTTGTTGATCAGTAGAATTATGATGAAACATCAAATCAGAACTCTTAAGCCTGCGTAAAATTTCTGAGGCCGCATCTTCCGTAACTGACTTATTATCAATTTTAATCGTATAAGTGATTTTATCCGAGTGCTGGACTTCTGTCTTTATCACAACATCTACTATTTGAGAGTCAATAGTTGTGCTCGATTGCTTCTCCAAAAATGCAATGAAAGAAGGGTCATCTTTTTTACTGAACTCAATTTCATACTGAACACTAATCGGGTCTAGGTTCTTTACCCATTTGGTTTTGTCCTCTTTATAGTCGAAGCCGTAATCATTCTCACCCCACGGATCCGGTTCTCCGCTTTCAAAAAGATTAAGCAATAATTTGATAACGCAGGATTTACCGGCATTATTTTTGCCTGATATCGTACAGTAATTAGACGCAAAATTTAGCGTTGTATTCTGCAAGGTTCGAAAATCTTTGGTCTCAATTTTTAATAATCGCATAGGCGCCCCCTAATTATTTCTTATTTTTTTCGTAATAAGTATATTTATGCATCTTGCCTTTAACGATGCGAGCCGGATATTTCTTTGCCGTCTTGTCTAATTTTCTACCAATTATTTGTTCAATATTTATTTTATATAAATTGCAGAAATCAAAGATGTATATAGCTATATCCGCTAGTTCATCCTCAATTTCTTCTCGCTTCTTCTTATTTTTAAGAATTGTTTTTGATTGTTCTATAGTCAGCCACTGAAAATGCTCCATAAGCTCAGCGGCTTCAATAGCGATTGACATACTCAGATTTTTGGGAGAATGAAACTGTTCCCAGTCTCTTTCTTTGATGAATTGCTTGATGCGGGCCTTAATATCCTGGAAGGTTACATTGGAGTCCTTCATAAATGTATTATATCACTTTTGAAGCACGACTTAAGACTTTTTCATTGACCTTTAAGGCATCGAGCAACTGCTTTAACTCGCCGACAGACAAACGCTTTCTAAGTCCCACTTCCTTCCTTAAAAACAGATACAACCTAACCATGGCTTTTGACTCCTCCAGCAATACCTTGGGCATCTTAACCATTTTAATCACCTCCTGCTATAATAGACGCAAAAAGTGGTAAAATCTCACAGGCATTTTTAATGCAAAGGGGTCATTATCGTGCTATAATTTGAAGCATGGACACAAATACAATCAGCAGCTTAATAACTAATCCCAACATTAAGATAATTAGGCTCCGCGAGCACACCAAAGCGAGCGAGAAGTATGTTGATGTATCTTTCAGATATGCTAATGGCGCTAATTTCAACACTTCAATCCCCTACCATTACCGTCGATGCGGACTTTTTTTAGAAACCCCGTCCGAAATAGCAGATTTAGTAAATAAAATCTACCCGTCATGCGAAGAATCAAAAAGAAATGCATGGATTCAAAAAGAAGAGCTGCTATGGACCAAAACTTATACATCAAAAGAGGTAACTAAGCCCTTTTTCTTAAAACTCCTTAATCTGAAATGGAACTGCGTAGAAAGTGATTTGCCCAAGAATCCAAACTGGGCAAGAAGAATTCAAGATATCAAAGAACTAGGATATTTGCTGGCGACTGAGACCAGTCAGTTCTGCACGAAATGCAACAAGAATGCAACCCATATACTATTAGTTCCATTCGACACAACAACACCAACTGGTTATGAGAGCTTCTCTGCGGCCTTAAAAAAGCGCATTATAAATACATTAAATAGCGTGAATGCATATGAAGGAAAGAGAGCTCCGTCAGCCAATACGCTTATCCCCGATCATAAATTCCCAGAAATTAGGTGGGACGCGGAAACCAAAGGTCAGAATTTGGATACTATGTCCACAGACGAAATAAAAAAGAAGTTTCAATTGCTGGATAACCAAAGAAATCTGCACAAGCGAGAAGTCTGTAGAAACTGTTTCCAAACCAACAAACGAGGAAGTATTTTTGGAATCAAGTATTACTACGCAGGAAATGAAGACTGGGATCAAACCGTCCCCAAAACTGGTAAAACAGCTGAAAAAGGTTGCGTAGGATGTCCCTGGTATGATGTGGAAAAATGGCGAGAGCATTTGAACAAGATACTCTCAACTTCCTAACCCTTTGATAGTATTTTCTCGGCCTCTCTTAATCCATCCCTCAGCGCCAAAGCCAAATGTTTTGCAAATAGAACAGGAACAGCATTACCAACTTGCCACATTACCCTCTTCATCCTTCCTTCAAAAATAAAATTATCCGGAAAAGTTTGTAACCTTGCCATTTCTCTTGCAGAAATCACTCTATTCAGCACAGGATGGATATGTGTTCCACCATGGTTCTCTTTAATGGTCATTGCGGGAACGCCAAGATATTGTCGCTTAAATGCATCTCTAAAAGTTTCATAAAGTGATCCCCCAGGGGGAACTTTTGCTATTCTTTCCTCATATTCTTTAGAATGTTCTGTCCACTCATGGTTAATTTTCGGATCACGCGGATGATCCTTTAAGTCCAAAATTACAGATTCAATTGCTTTATACTGCTCTTTTGCATAAATTTCCTTTGGATATGGATTAACGAGGTTAAACCGATTCGCAATAAAAATCGCTCTCGTTCTCAACTGAGGCACGCCATAAGTAGCTGCTTCTAATATCCTAACGGACATTCCTCGGTATCCTATTTGATCAAACTCAGCGATAATCGCATTCTTTACAGCCCCACCTGACATAGTTAAAATCCCAGGAACATTTTCTAAAAGAACAAACCACGGCTTAACCAAAGATACCACTCGCACGAACTCTTTAAACATTACGTTCCTAGGGTCTTTGGGATTGCGTAAGCCAGCTACAGAAAACCCCTGGCAGGGCGGACCACCACAAACAACGTGTACAGTTTTATTGCCCACTGCATCTAAAATCTGGCGATCAGAGACCTTTTCAATCGGCCCCGTGAAATGAATCGCCTTTGGAAAATTGCGTTCATTGGTTGCTGCTGCATCCGGATCAATCTCGCTACTTAAAAGTTTCTCATAATTTGCCTGAGAAAATCCCAAAGACAGCCCGCCCGCACCAGAAAACAAATCAATAAAGTTGTATTTCTTGTTTATACCCAAAGGGCCCTCAGTATTTACAAGACGCCATTGGCTATTAAACAAATCAGAGTCTAATTCTTCTTTAAGCTTGCTATATCTACTTGCAGCGTCTTTGGTTCCGTTAGTCCTTTTCACACTATTCTTCTTCATAATGCGGAATATGCTCCTTTGAATTTTTTTATACATTCTTCGATATTATTCTTTATTTGATCCTCCCAGAACCTAAACACAAGCCAACCCTCTTCTCTCAGCCCTTGGGTAACAGCCCTATCGCGTTTTTTATTGCGGCTAATTTTATTTACCCAAAATCGCTTGTTCCTATTTAGCTTTCTTTTCAAAATATCAAATTTATATCCGTGCCAAAAGTTACTATCACAAAAGATTGCGATTTTCTTCGCCGGGAATGCAATGTCTGGACTTCCCAGGACAACATTGTAATGGATTCTATATCTATACCCCAGCGAGAAAAGTCTTTTTCTAAGCAAAAGCTCGATACCCGTATTCTTGCTTCTTATGGCAGCCATTCTTTTATGAGTAACTACTATGGATTCACGCATTTTATATGTCCATATATATAATTATACCACGAATGGATAATTATTGGAACTGAGTGCTAAGTATACCCAGCGTAATGAACTCCTACCAATTTATGACACCCCAAAACGCTCTTTTTTAGTATTCGGCTAGTATTCAGGACTGCTAAACTTGAACCAAACTGAGAATAAATGGAAATGGCACTCCTACCCCTTGTGGATATTAGTGCCATAATACACCCCGCTTAATGTAAGTATAATAGCCCCAACCGGATTTGAACCGGTGTTTAATGGCTGAGAACCATCCGTCCTGGACCGGGCTAGACGATGGGGCCGTATGGAATAATATAGCATATTTTATCCCATGGTCAATCAAATTTATTGACCTTTCACACCGGCTGTTATATACTCCTATATATGATTGACTCTGGCACCGGCGCAAGTATTGACAAAAACGATGTTGCCGCCGTTGAAGAAGCGATCCGGCATGCAAAGACAAAAAAGGTCAATAAAGAAAGAATAGACCTTGCGTTCGTCTTCCATAGCTCTGATCTGCCCGCCTCCGGCATCATCAAGAATGTCTCGGCATTATTGCCCAATGTGCCGGTACTCGGGGGGAACGCGAGCGGCTTTTTTGCGCACCAATCCCTCTATAAGCGCGGCGTCGTCGTCATGCTCGTTACCTTTCCCGAAGGGGCGCTTTTTACCACCGGGGATATCCACAACATCTCTTCTGCCGGCGCGCTCGCCGCGGGCGAACAGCTCGGAGAGAAACTGCTGTCCGGATTCAAGAGCGTGCCGCGGAACCTGGCGCTTCTTTTCTTTGACAAGCTGACGCAGAATAACGCGGAGTTTATCGGCGGTTTGCAGGAACGGCTCGGCAAAAGCTTCCCCTGCGTCGGAGCTTCCCTTTCGAACCCCGACGACAGCGGCCGCAGCGGCCTGATCTTTAATAAAACCGCCCTGCGCGACGCGTGCGCGGGGATACTATTCGGAGGGAAGATCAGCTTCGGTCTTGGCCTGCGCCACGGGTGGAAACCGCTCGGCAAGCCGCATGTAATAACCGCCGTTTCCGGCAATGTGGTGCACAAGATCGACAACGAGCCTGCGGTGCGGCTGTACGAAGAATACCTGGCGTACGATTTCCCGCGCATCAGAAAAGAGCTGAAAAACCTTTCCGTGCTGTACCCGATCGGCATACGGATCGCCGGCCAGGACGAATATCTCCTGCGCAGCATCCAGACGATCAACAACGACGGTTCGCTCGTCTGCCGGGGGGATATACCCGCCGGATCCGTCACCCGGCTGATGATATCGACAAAGGAAACGTGCCTGGAAGCGACGCGCGCCGCCGTGGAAGAAGCAAAAACCAATCTGGCCGCGCACGCGCTGAAGTTCCATAAAGAGAAATCTTCGCGGCTTGTTATCGTGTTCAACTCGTTCCCTCGCGCCGCCGCATTAGGGAAAGACGCGCGAACGGAACTTAAGATCATCGCGGAGTCGTTCGAGCCGGGGACCGGCATCATCGGCGTCAACAGCTTCGGGGAAGTGGCGCCGCTGGCGACGCAAAGCTATCACGGACAAACGTATTTTCAGAATCAAATGATCTCGGTTCTGATCATCGAGGGCTAAATGTCGGATATCGAATTGCTGATGAACGCGCTGGGAATGCTCGGCATTGCGTGCTCGATCGGGCTGGGCATCTGGATCGTATTCCTCCTGAGCGACATCAAGCAGCTGCGTTTGTCCGTCGATAATCTCAAACATACGCTTGCCGAGATGGACGAACAGGCAAAATTGGTCGTCCGCACCGATATCGAGCTCAACAAGGCCCAGGAGGATCTGGACAAAAAGATCACCGGCCTTTATACCCTGCAGACGCTTTCGCGGCAGATCAGCGCCACCCTCGACGAAGCGCAGATATTCAGCAAGATCGAGCCGCCGCTTCTGGCGGACCTGGGCTTTGAAAAAGCCGTCGCGTTCGGCTGGGACGAGAGCCATCCCGGAGCCGTCATCCGGCTGTCCGCGGGATTTTCCGAAGCGGAAACTGCGGCGATCTCGTCCCTGATCGACGGGGAAAAAACCCATTTCAAACGGCTTATATCCGACGAGCGGGCGGTTTCCTCTATTTCGCCTTCGATCGACCAGGGGTTCAGGAACAAAGTCTGCACGATATTCAAAGTAACGGCATTTGTCATATCGCCGTATCTGCCCAAAGAAGGCAATAAAGGGATCTTCCTGGCCGGCGCCGAGAATCCGGACACCGTGATCAACGAGGGCGACGAGGAATTGATCAAGATCCTGGCAAATCAGATCGGCCAGGCCCTTGACAATGCGCGGCTCTTCGAAAAAACCTGGCAGGCGCACCAGGAACTGGAAAGCCGCGTCGAACAGCGCACCCGGGAGTTGTCCCAGGCCTTTGAAGAGATCAAACGCGTCAGCCAGCGCAAGAACGATTTTGTGTCCAACGTATCGCATGAACTGCGCACGCCGCTGACCTCGATCAAGGGCTACGCCTCGATCCTTCTCTCCGGCAAATTGGGCGTTATACCCGAAGAGGCTCACAAGCGCCTCGAGAAGATCAATAAACACTCCGACGAGCTCGTGCAGTTCGTCAACGAGCTGCTCGACATTGCGCGCATCGAAAGCGGCCGGATGACCCTGAAGATCGCGCCGGTCAATCTCAAGAATATCGTCGATGAGGTCGGGGACATGCTGACCGTGCAGATGAAGGAGCGGCAGATCGCTTTCTCTTCGATCCTTCCCGACGCAATACCGGAGGTCATGGCGGACTACAGCCAGATCAAGCGCGTATTCATCAATCTCGTCAACAACGCGTTCAAATATACGCCGGCCGGCGGCAAGATAACCGTCCGCGTCCAGCGCGTCGATACCGGCATCCAGGTTGACATAACCGACACCGGCTGCGGAATGCCCGAGGACGCGCTCGATAAATTATTCACCGAGTTCTACCGCGTCGATACGGCCATCAACCAGGAGGTCAAAGGCACGGGCCTGGGGCTGGCGATGGTCAAGCATATCGTCGAGGCGCATAAAGGAAAGATCTGGGTCAAAAGCAAAGTCGGCGCTGGTTCGACCTTCAGCTTCACGCTGCCGCAGTCGGTTTAATACTAAAGGAGCATACGGTGGGGATCAAAATACTAATCGTCGACGATGAACCCGATATCAGGGACGTGCTGCGCATAACCCTCGAGGACGAGAAATACGAGGTCTTTGAAGCGGGCAACGGCGAGGAAGCGCTGGCGTTCATACAGAAGAAGCTCCCGGACCTGGTCCTGTGCGATTACAAGATGCCCCGCATGGACGGCAGGGAATTTTGCCGCCAGATCAAAAAAGACATCCTCCTGCGGCATCTGCCGGTCATCATGGTCACGGGCAAAGGCGAGATCACCGACAAGGTCGACGGTATCGAAGCGGGCGCGGACGATTACATCGTCAAGCCGTTCGAACCCAAAGAGCTGATCGCCCATATCCGCATGCTTTTGCGCCGGTCAGGCATCGATCTCGAGGCGAATCCGCTCACCCGCCTGCCGGGGAATATCTCGATCCTGGACGAACTATCGCGCAAGATCGCCGGCGGAGAGCTTTTCGCGGTCTGCTACGTCGACCTGGACAAATTCAAGGCGTACAACGATACGTACGGCTTCGAGCGGGGGGACAACGTCATCAGGGAAACGGCGCGGATACTCCTGCGCGCCGCTCAGGAATTCGGCAATCCGGGGGATTTTGTCGGACACGTCGGCGGCGACGATTTTGTCGTCGTCACCTCCCTGCCGAAGGTCGATCAACTCTGCTCGGCCATCATCTCTCAGTTCGACGCCGCAATGCCTTCTTTCTACAACGAAACGGACCTTGCCAACGGCTACATCATCGCGCACGACCGCCAGGGCGCGCAGCGCAGATTCCAGCTGCTTTCCATATCCATCGGCGTCGTGACCAACGAATTCCGCAAGATCGAGCATGTCGCGCAGATCGGTGAGATCGGGGCGGAGCTCAAGGCATTCGCAAAAAGCATGACCAAAAGCAATTATGTCATGGACAAGCGAAAGGCCGAGGGGCCGGAAGCCGAGGGATCGGGGCCCGACGGCTCGGAGCCCGAGGCCCAAAAGGCTTGATTTTGCCGCCTGAATACTATATACTTATAACACGTTGACTGCCCTCTAGTGCAATGGTAGCACGACTGGCTCTGGACCAGTTAATCATGGTTCGAATCCATGGGGGGCAACCACAATCTTCGCAATCCCCGCGGGCATCGAATGGATACATCCGCTCCGAACACTAATTTTATCAGGGAGATCGTCGAGACTGACCGGGCCGCCGGAAAGAACAGCGGCCGCGTCCATACCCGCTTCCCTCCCGAACCCAACGGCTACCTGCATATCGGCCATGCCAAAAGCATCTGCCTGAATTTCGGCATCGCGCGGGATTATAACGGCCTGTGCAATCTCCGGTTCGACGATACCAATCCGGAAACGGAGGACGTCGAATACGTCAACTCGATCGCAGATAATGTCCGCTGGCTCGGTTTCGACTGGCAGGACCGGCTCTATTATGCGTCGGACTATTTTCCGAGGCTGTATGAATATGCCGTCGAGCTGATCAAAAAAAACAGGGCATTCGTATGCGACCAGTCCCTGGAAGAAATGCGCACATGCCGCGGCACGATCACCGAGCCGGGGACCGACAGCCCGTTCCGCAGCCGCAGCGTCGAGGAAAATCTTGATCTTTTCAGCCGCATGAAGGCGGGCGAGTTCGACGAAGGCACGCGGGTCCTGCGCGGCAAGATCGACATGTCGCACCCAAACCTGCTGATGCGAGACCCGGTCTTTTACCGCATCCGCAAACAGGGGCATCACCGGACCGGAACGGCCTGGTGCATTTATCCCACATACGACTTTACCCACTGCATCTGCGATTCCATCGAGGGGATCACCCATTCGATCTGCACCCTTGAATTCGAAGTGCACCGGCCGCTCTATGACTGGATCCTCGACGAACTGGGCATCCACCACCCTCAGCAGATCGAGTTCGCGCGCCTCAATCTGAGCCATACGCTCCTGAGCAAGCGCAAGCTTCTGGCGCTCGTTGAAAAAAAGCTTGTCAACGGCTGGGACGACCCGCGCATGCCCACCCTTGCGGGTTTAAGGCGCCGCGGATACACCCCCGCGTCCATCCGTAAGTTCTGCGACCGGATCGGCGTGGCAAAAGCCGACAGCATCGTGGACCTGGTCCTGCTCGAGAACAGCATCCGCGAGGAACTGAACAGGACCGCGCCCCGCGTCATGGCGGTATTGCGGCCGTTAAAAGTGGTCATTGACAATTATCCCGCCGGCAAAACCGAAGAGGTCACGGCGGTCAACAACCCGGAAGACCCTTCAAAAGGAACCCGCGCGCTGCCGTTCTCAAGGGAATTGTATATCGAACAGGAGGATTTCAGGGAGGAAGCGCCAAAACAATATTACCGGCTCTCTCCGGGCAAAGAGGTCCGGCTGCGCTACGGCTATTTCATCAAATACGCCGGAGTTTCAAAGGACAGTAACGGGAATATAACGGAAGTGCATTGCACCTACGACCCTGCCACAGCCGGCGGCAACGCCCCTGACGGCCGCAAGGTCAAAGCGACGATCCACTGGGTATCCGCCGGCCATGCGGTCGATGTGGATGTGCGGCTCTATGATACCCTTTTTATCAAGCGGGACCCTGACGATGCGCCCGAAGGATCGGATTTTACCGCGAACCTGAACCCGAAGTCTCTTGAAACGCTTCGTGGCTGCAAAGCAGAACCGGGGCTTTTGAATGCGCGGCCCGGCGACTGCTTCCAGTTCGAACGCATGGGATATTTTACCGCAGACCCCCTTGATTCCCTTGCCAACAAGCCTGTATTCAACCGCACGGTAACCCTGCGGGATACATGGGCAAAGATCGAGAAAAAGCTTTAGATCAAGCCCTCCTGCGCCTCGTAATAATTTTTGAAGTCTTTTGCCCTGCGCATGCGCGATGAAACGACTTTCCTTCCGTTCTTGAATCCGCTTAAACCCAGATTCCACGCTTGCTGAACCGTATCAAAGACATCGGAAGGTTCTTTGCCTCCTTCGCAATAATCCCGAAGGTTCTTTATCAGCCAGTCGCAGAATGCCTGATTCGCCAGATCATAAAGGCGGAAAGAGCTCAAGAGATGTTCCCAGCTGATCCGGCGGAAATATGGATACAACCGCTGGACATCCTGATATGCTTCCGGAGAAAATCCGTAACAACCGAAACCTCTGCCGTCAGGGTGGATATATAAAGGAGATACTGTTTCCGGGTCTTGCGCCGGCCGGGGAGATTCCAGATAATTCAACCCCTTGCGCAGGTATTGCCAGAGTTCGTCAGTGGCGTATTGGAAAACAGGATATTCCCGATCTTCAGGCAAACCCTGGCGCGACATACCGATCTCTGAACCAAAACACGCGCCTGCGCCTATCATGATCAGTATGATGACGATGAATCCCTTTTGAAACGCCCGGATCGGCATAGTACCCCCACAAACCAAAGGGGGCAAAATAAAACCCTAAAGCGTTGTGCCTTAGGGTATTATAAACCGCGCCTTTGGCAGCCCCGCTGTCCCTGTGGGACCGGATGCTTTGCCCCGGGCACCGGTATGCCGGCGTCCGGGATCAAGTAGACGCGTGATGCGCGCCAACTTGATGTCCCAGCATTACTGCTGGTTTGCCTTTTTCAACAGGCCTTATCGAGAACCTGCATGGCTCTCACTGGTAAGTATGCACGATCGATGACGATTATGCAAATGTATTTTTGATCGAATTAAATCTTGCCATACCGGTCTATACGTATTAGAATATACTACACTTGAAACCAAGCCGTATATTATTGCGAGGATGGCGGAATTGGCAGACGCGACAGTTTGAGGGGCTGTTGGTTGCATAAACTGTGAGGGTTCAACTCCCTCTCCTCGCACCAAAAATAACGGGGACGGTTCTCTACGAGAACCGTCCCCGGTTTTTATTTGCCGCGCGCGCTTCGCGCAAATAAATAATTCTGACCCCGTTTTTAGCCCTTATCTAATAATACCCCGGCGTGCCGCCCCAGGTGCTGTTTTCGAGGTTCAGCGTGACTTCATATGCCCGCGGCCCTTGCGGAGGCTTGCCGCCCCTCGTGCATCTTGTCGCGATCGCGTGCGTTCTGCTCAAACCGTATCTGAAATACTGCTCGGGCCGGCAGGAAGACGGGAACGCCTCATGCGGCGTAAGATTCAGATCTTGAAATGTCACATCATTGTCCCGGTAATTCATTATATACTGCCCCCATGCCACCCGGATCTCCCACAGGGTCTGCTTCGCGCTGTCCGCGCGCGCCTTTTCGCAGATGTGCGCATAGTGCGCAAAGCCGAGGGACGCGAGCACGCCGATGATCACGATGACGACGACCATCTCAAGAAACGTTGCGCCTTTACTTGACCTTGACGGTAACATCAATGGCCCCTTTGTCGTAGGTGATATTATAGGTCATGTTGTTGTATGTGCCGTCCCGGAAATCGCGCAGGTATCCCGGATCCACCGTTGTGCTGTTGCCTTCCGTCAGTTTCTTGGCACGCACCTCAAGCTGGCCCCTGCTCAACGCATGAATGACCGCGTTCTGCTTTGCCTTGGCCATAAAATCGTTCTCGACTATAAAACTGACGTTCGAAACGGCCAGAAAAAACGCCAGCATGAGCGATCCGATCGTTACCAGCACTCCGAGAATGATTGCGACCATATCCGCCTGCCTTATTTGGGCTGAACAACGTCGACGAACCAGAACCGTATGCCCTCGGCCTTGACGAGTTTTTCGGGAAGGCCGATCGACCTTGACTTGGTGCAGTTCACCGAGATCACAACGGTCATAAAATCAGGCTCTGCGTCATGCTGCTCTCCGTGGCGTATAAACTCGACGTGAGGCCTGAACTTCGACTCGATCAGAACCTCCGTCTTGCCGCGCGTCTGGTCCTCAAGAACGAGAGCGCCGTCCTCCCTGATACCGTACCGGTAGATAGTATCCCCCTGGTACGGAGTGACGTCATACGGGTTGCTCGCGCCCCTGAACCGCATGGCTTGCTTTATTTCAAGGACGCCGGCTTCCGTGAACGGCGTCTTGATCTCGCTGGCGCTGGGCAGCCGCAATGACATATCATCCAGCGCATACCCGATCTGGCTGTACCCATTATACCGTTCAATATAAACATGGACCTGCTTTCCCGCGATCGTGCTGACATGGAAGATAGCAAGGAACATAATGCCCGCGAGCGCCAATGCAACCAACACTTCTATCAGAGTCATGCCCCGCTTACGCATAGCCGCCCTTATGTTTTATCTTTGTGTTCGACAGCCACAACCGTAATATCATACGCCCGCAGCCAAACCTTAACCCCGGAATCCCAGGGATCAGCGCCGGCCGCTTGGCGGGTATTGCCGGGATCCGCCTCCTGGCACCAATCGATCTGTATTGAGTGCTTGCCCGCCGGCACATTTTCCACCTGAAGGATATTATTGATGAAGACCTGGGACCTGAT
>JBAZLD010000023.1:0-9931 GCA_041650475.1 Candidatus Babeliales bacterium
GAGTATGAGGCCAATGATGAAGTTTATGTCTGGCCTGAACCAACCATAACATGAGGATAGATGGCAACTGAGATTAAATGGGCTGACGGACAGGCGATAATAGCAGACAGCACAATACGATGGGCCGATGGTGGGATATTTGTCTATTATTATGAAGCAGAAGGGGCATCCTCAACACCGTCATCGACACCGTCAAGTACGCCAAGTGCCACACCGTCAGCCACACCTTCAACCACACCAAGTTCTACCCCAAGTAGTACCCCTTCTTCAACTGCAAGCTCGACACCTTCAAGCACCCCTAGTCCTTCATCAACTCCTTCTTCTACACCAAGCACCACGCCTTCGTCTACACCATCAAGCACTCCGAGTCCGTCTTCGACACCATCGTCTACTCCTAGTTCAACACCCTCATCTACGGTTTCAAGCACACTGTCAAGCACTCCTTCGTCAACACCGTCACCGTCATCTACTCCAAGTCAAACAGCTTCTTCCACCCCCTCACATACAGTTTCTGCCACGCCAAGTGCCACTCCTTCACATACACTTTCTCCAAGTGCAACACCATCACATACTCAAAGTGCTACACCGTCAGCCACACCGTCGGCAACACCTTCGGCAACACCTAGTGCTACACCGTCTCCATCTCATACGCCTTCACATACGGCATCCCATACACCGTCACACACAGCTTCAGCTACACCGTCGGCAACACCTTCTCATACTCCGTCACCTTCACATACAGTTTCAGCTACACCGTCAGCTACCCCAAGTCACACAGTTTCTCATACCAAATCTGCAACTCCTAGTGCTACACCTTCCCACACAGTTTCCCATACCGTTTCAGCTACACCGAGTGCAACCCCTTCACACACACCATCTCCTTCCCATACCGCTTCAGCAACACCGAGTGCTACTTCAAGTGCAACCCCATCTCATACAAAATCTGCAACTCCGTCAGCTACGCCATCTCATACCGAATCTCATACAAAATCAGCTACACCATCAGCTACGCCTTCACACACACCATCACCATCACATACACCTTCACATACAGTTTCAGCTACTCCTTCCCATACTCCATCTCCTTCACATACGGCATCACATACACCTTCGGCTACACCGTCACCTTCACATACGATAAGTCATACAGCAAGTAGTACTCCATCTACTACAGCAGCAGTTCATACAGCGTCATCTACACCGTCAGCTACACCAAGTAAAACCCCTTCACATACAGTTTCTCATACACCGTCACACACACCTTCACCATCACACACACCGTCAGCTACACCGTCAGCTACACCGTCAGCTACACCGAGTGCTACACCGAGTGCTACAGCTAGTGCTACACCTTCTCCCTCTCATACAGTTTCCCACACAGTTTCCCATACAGCATCAGCCACACCTTCCCATACACCATCAGCAACCCCTAGTCATACACCCTCACCTTCGGCAACACCTTCTCACACTCCTAGTCATACGGTAAGTGCTACTCCGTCAGCAACCCCTTCGACAACACCGTCACATACACCTTCACCGTCACATACGGCATCACATACGGCTTCGGCAACATCTAGTGCTACACCTTCCCACACAGTTTCTCATACACCGTCACATACACCTTCGCCATCACATACGGCTTCAGCTACGGCTTCGGCAACACCGTCGGCAACACCGTCGGCAACACCTAGTCCTAGTGCTACACCGTCACATACGGCAAGTGCTACACCTTCCCACACAGTTTCTCATACAGTTTCCCACACAGCATCACATACCGCTTCAGCAACACCTTCACATACAGTAAGTGCGACACCTTCTTCCACTCCATCACATACACCTTCACACACACCGTCACCGTCACATACTGTATCACATACAGCTAGTGCTACCCCATCAGCTACCGCTTCAGCTACACCAAGTAGGGTTACAACTGAATCCTATGCAACATTTACCTTTAAAGATAAGCCAGAAACATATGTGTTTAAGAGCAAACCAACCACATATGTGTTTATAGATAAACCAGAAAAATACACCTTTTACGGATAAGGAGAATAGATATGAACCCCCACAATTGGATTAAACAGCCAAGCGAATCACGAATTTTAGAAATTGATTGCACAAATACACTTCCAACAGGAGTTACGATTACTGCGGTTACAGCAACCATGTACGATTTAGCAAACACTGATGTTTCTGATGCTATGATTGAAGGTGTTCCTACTATTAATGGTGATTCAGTTTATGTGCAGATTAAAGGTGGAGTATCTGGTCAATTCTATGATTGTAAAGTATATCTTACTTTAAGTAATGATGAACTGGCTGAAGATGACCTTACGGTGCAGGTGAAGAATACAACGGTAATTAGAAGATAATTACTAGTAAATACACTATCATGAAAGAATATATTTCTTCATGAGTGAAAAGGAGAAGTAAAATGGGAGAAGCGATTTCACAGTATCTGAGAAAAGTGATTCAGGAAGAGGCACAAAAACTGGTAATACCGAAAAAGTCGGTAGGTCCATTAGTCGATGATAGTAGAATCTATAGGAGTTTAAGCAGCATTCTCAATTCGTCTGACAATATGGAAGTGACAGACCCTTACCAAAAATCAGTATGGGTATTTGCTGCGATTAATGCAATAGCACAGAACATCTCAAGAGTTCCTTTTTATGTCTATGAAGAAAAAAAGAAAGATATAAAAACACCAGTTTTTGAAGGGGCACTATATGATTTATTTGTAAACCCCAATCCATTTATGATAACAAGCTCATTAATGTTTGCTACAGTTCTGTTTATGGAATTGTATGGGGAGGCATTCTGGATTCTTGAAGGTAGAAAGAATATTACTGAGATTCCTACAGAAATATGGTGTGTTACCCCTACAAGGTTTGAACCGTTATTTGATAAGAATAGACAGTTTAAAGGATACTGGGAGTACACTGCAAGAGATATGAAAGTTACTTTTGCTCCTCATGAGATACTCCAGTTTAAGTATTTTAACCCCTACAATGATATTAGGGGGTTATCTGGTGTTGAAGCATCAAGACTTGGTGTTGAACAGGATTACTTTGCGAGTAAATATAATAAACAGTTCTTTAAAGATGGGGTATCCCTTTCTGGTATAGTTGAAGCCCCTGATTTCTTAACTGATGAACAATATAATAGGTTAAAGATACAGTTTGAAGAAAGACATTCTGGTTACGGAAATGCTCATAAAGTTGGTATTGTTGAAGGTGGAGCCGAATTCAAAGAAACGAAAGCCATGTCTCAGAGGGATATGGAGTTTAGTGTTTTAAAAACGGTTATCCGTGGTGAGATATTGGCTGCGTTTAAGACGAATGAAGTTGTGCTTGGAAATTATGAGAATATCCAGTGCTTCCATCCAGATACAGAAGTTATGACTGATAATGGGTTTGTCTCTGTAACAGATATAAAAGTTGGGGATAAAATTGCTTCTATGAATCCAGAAACTGGACTAATAGAATTTAAAGATACAGCAAAAATTTATACTTATGATTATGATGGGGAAATGTATACCCAAAAGAAGAGTTTAGTCAACGGGCAAAATATTGCGTTAAAAACTGATTATATGATTACCCCAGAGCATAAAATGTTTGGAAAGGAGAAAGATTGTAAGCATAATAAATTTAAATCAGATTATAAATTTAAGAGGATTGCTGAAATACAGGAGAATACTTTCGGTTCTCCTAAAAATGGTGAATGGGATGGGGAACTTATTGATGAGTTTATAATAGAAAAGAAGGAGGATAGTGAAAAACTTTCTAAAAAGGGTAGCAACACTACTACATTTCCTATTGTTCCTTGGTTAAAGTTTCTAGGGTGGTTTATTTCAGAAGGGTGTTATCGAAGAGCTAGTTCTTATGAGTTAGGGATAGCACAAGCAAATGAAGAAGGTCTTACAAAACTGAGAGAAGATTTAAAAGATTTTCCTTATACGTTTAAAGAATACCAAAGTAAAGATTGGCATGGTTCAACTTTTGTTACAAGTGGAAAAGATTTATATAATTATTTAATAGAAAATGTTGGTCATTATTGTCATGAAAAGAGAATACCTAGAGATATTTTAAATCTTCATCCTTCTTTACTAGAATATTTATTTTATTCTCTTATAGAAGGAGATGGAACAAAAACAAAGAATGATAGTTTTGTTTTTTATACCACATCAAAGGGGTTAGCTAACGATGTATATGAACTTGCTCTAAGGGTTGGTAGAGTACCAACATTGAAAGGGGGAAATGAAGGATTAGTAAGAAAAAGTGAGAAATATCCAAATAAGAAAAATATGTGGCAAGTTTACATTTCTAATAAGGAACAAAATAACAAACTGGTTACTATAAGACCAGAAAAAGTAGAGTATAAAGGTAAGGTTTACTGTTTTGAAGTTCCCCCTTATCATAATGTATTAACTAGGTATAATGGAAAATCCTTAATGATTTCGCAATCTTACGAGGGGATAGCCAATGCGCACCAGTCATTCTGGAAAGAGACATTGCTGCCAAAGATTATCTACCTAGAAGATTTTCTGTGGGCTAAATTCTTCTCTAAGATTCTGGCTGGAAAATACTGGGGCAGTTTTGACATTTCAGTTATTGAAGCTTTACGAGAAGATTTTAGAAGTAAAGTTGATATGGCAGAGATTCTTAATAAAATGGGTTATCCAATTAATATGATTAACAAGAGATTGGATATGGGATTTGAAGATGTTAAGTGGGGAAATACATGGTTTGTAAGAATGGGAATGGTTCCTGTTGAGTATGCTATGGAGAATCCAGTACCAGAACCTGCTAAACCTTCAGGAGACGATGATGATGAACCAGGAAGTAAGCCTACTAAACCCGCTGAAGGAGAAGATGAAGAGGAGCCTATGGAACCAGATGAAGGTGAAAAAAAGTTAGACTTAACAAAACGAGATGATTCATTGTGGGGGAATTTCCTTGCAAGAGAAGTTCCAGTAGAACAGATGTTTAAAAGTAAACTTAAAAGGTTCCTCTATGAACAACGTAAGAGGGTTTTAGTCAATGTGTATAAGAATGAAGAAAATCCCCTAATTATAGATGATGAGATAAAGTTACTTGAGAAAGTATTTGCAAATCTTTACTATGTTGCTTCTCAAACTGGCAAAGAATTGTTGAAAGAAGAGCTGTTGATAGATGAAATTGAGTATAAGGAACTAGATGATTTTATTATGGAAAGACTAAAATTTAGTTCTAAGACAGTAATTAACACAATCTATAATAGCCTCTTGAAAGTTTTAACTGAGTCAACTGGTAAAAGCTCTAAGGTACAGGCAGATAAGATACGAACTTTATATAACAAAACTGATAATAGGATTGCTACAATAGCAAGAACTGAAACCTCTGCAATTATTAATGGAATACGCTTTTTACTTATGCAGAAGAATGGTGTAAAGTATCATAAATGGTTATCAAGGGCGGAAAGTGGTAGACATGCTAAATTTAATAATAAAATCGTTAAGTTAGGGGAATCATTCAGCAAGGACTTTACACTTCGATACCCTACTGATAAGAAAGCACCAGTTCAAGAAGTAGTTGGATGTCTTTGCTACTGTATTCCTGTGGTTAAACTAGCATGAAAGTAACTCCCCAACTTGGAAGCACTATCAAAGAATTGTATGAAAAGGGGGAAAGTTTACATTGATTGTCATGCAAAGGTTGTATGAAAACTCTTATATATTTTTAGATAGAAAAAAGGAGAAGTATGACTATTTGTTAGAAAAATATAAAAATGTACGATTGAATAGTCCTAGATTACTAAAATGTAAAAAAGAGTTAAACATTTTAACTAAGTTGCCGATAGTATAATAGAAGGAGAAGTTAACGGAGGATAAGAATGGACAAAATTATAAAAACCCATATTGGTGAGATTAAGAGTATTGACGAAAAGAATTTTACTGTGGAAGCAGTGGTTTCTGATGATACCATTGACAGATACCAGGAAGTGATAAAAGTAGATGCATGGAAGAGGGGTTTAGGGTCATATAAGAAACATGGACCACTGCTTTCCAGTCATAATTACGGTAGCCTTCTAAACCAAATTGGGGTGGCAGAAAGAGTGAGAGTGGAAGATAATGCACTTGTTGCTAAGTTTAAATACTTTGTTGGCAATGGGAATGCTGAAGCAGACTGGGCGTTTCATCTTGCTAAACAAGGTCTCGCTGCTTATTCAGTTGGGTTCCTACCCCGTCCTGGGGGCTATGAAACAGCCAATTGGGACGATGAGGATGTTAAATCGGGTAAGAAACCTGTAAGAACGTATACTGACGTAGAACTTCTTGAAATTTCACAGGTAACAGTTCCAGCCAACCCTTCGGCACTTCAGAAGAGTATGGGTGAAAATAAAGATGAGTTTATGAAAGATTATTATGAGTTGGTACAGCAGAAATTATTCTCCTCACAGGAAGAAATCATACCTTTAGAGAATGAAGATATTTCTGATATGGTTACTAAAGATTTAGGGGATGAAGCAATAACTAAACCTGATACTGAGGGCTATGTTCATATTGGTGTAGACGAAGGTAATCATAGTGATCACAAGATAAGAACTATGTCGATTTCTAAAGAGGAAGGTATTCAGGCACATTATTGTGTAGATTGTAAGAAAATAACTGGTTATCTTTTCGACAAATCAAAAGGTTGGACTCATGAGAAAGCATCCGCTTGGGTGAAAGAGCATAATAAAATCATGGTAATGGGATGTTCCCCAGAAGACCTTTATAAGTTAGCTATAGAATATGATAAATTAACCGAAGAGGATAAAAAGAAACCTAAAGGTGGATGTAAATCAGAGGAGGATGAAGAGATGATATTGAAGGCGATAGAAGATTTTAAGAAAGAGATAACCGAGAAGATTGATAAGATTGAATCTAGGTTAACCAAATGGGATGATGAGGATGCTAAGATTCAGGAAGAATTAGAAACTCTAGCCAATGCTATTGATGAGCAGGGCAGAAAAGATGAAGAAGATGCTGTTACGAAGCAGATAGAAGAGGATGAAGATTACATAAAAAGTGTCTTAACTGATATGCAGAGCTTTACAGCCAAATTTTCCGTTCAGTCGAAATGACAGTGAACAAGGAAACTATTTATATAACACAAATTAATTAGGAGGAATTTAATTATGGAAATTAAAGAAATGTTAGATGCACAGATGAAGTATTTGACAGATATGGGAGCTACTGTTGAGGAAATCAACAAAGCTCAGAAGAGTTTCGAAACAAGAATTAAGGATATTGAAAGTAGAATGACTCCTTCAAGAGTCGGTCCTCTTCCTGGTTTGGAAGATGAGGCAAAGAATTTCTCGTTTCTAAGAGCAGTTCGGTCTATGGTTACGAATGACTGGAGTGAGTCTGGTTTTGAGAAAGAAGTTTTTCAGCAGGCTCGTAAAAGAGCAATGTCAGTTGGTACTGATTCTTCAATGGGCTATTTTGTTCCCAATGAGATTCTTGCTGGCTACATAGAGCTTTTGAGAGCAGAGTCAGTATTATTTCAGTTAGGAGCTACGGTTCTTGACAATCTACAGGGTATTCCTGTGACTTTACCGAAACAGACTGGTGGAGCTACTGGTTACTGGGTAGGTGAGAATGAGCCTATAACTGAGTCAGAGCTAACCACAGGCATGATTAGCTTAACTCCTAAGAAAGTTGGGGCATTGGTTAAGGTTTCTAACGAAACTTTGAAATACACCAATCCTTCAGCAGAAGCCTTGATTAGAAATGACCTGTTTACGACAATTGCTTTAAAGATTGACTATGCTGGTTTTAAGGGTAGTGGTTCCGAGCATGAGCCTAGGGGTATAGCTAATACTCCTAGTATTAATACTGTCGCTATTGGTGATAATGGTGGTACTGTAACTTTTGACCACCTCTATGATATGCAGTATGCACTTCAGGCAGCTAATGCTTATAGAGGAAAACTTGGTTTCGTTTTCCACCCAGCAGTAAGGCGTAGACTGGTTAAGACGAAAATTGCTCAGTATACTAGTGATACTGGCGGTGATTATGTAATTCAGCCTATGGTTTCTGACCAAGCTCTAGTTTCTTGGATGGGACATCCCTACAAGATGACTACGCAGCTTCCTATCAACCTTACAAAAGGTAATTCCAAAAACTGTACAGAAGTTTATTTTGCTAACTGGGCAGAGCTTTTAATAGGTATGTGGGGTGGAATAGAACTGATGGCTTCGAAGGAAACTTCAACTGCTTTCCAGACTGACCAGACTTGGGTGAGAATCCTTCAGTCGGTTGATATTCAGGTTCGTCATGCGGAGTCTTTCTGCCTGATTAATGATGTTACAATAGCGTAACTTATATAGGGGGAGAGACCCTCCCCCTTAAAATTTAGGAGGTAAAAAATTATGCTTAGAGATTTAGGAAATATGATAGCTTCGCAGGTGACGATTTCACCTCAGACAATTGGGGCAACTGGCAGTGCTTCAGTGGATGGTGTTGGTGTTGATAGGTTGGGGTATGAGTCTGCTGTGTTTGTGTTTAATAATTCAGCAGTAAAAGCCATCACCACAGTTCCTACAGGCATTACAATTACATGTACCGTTCAGGAATCTAGCGACAACAGTACTTTTACTGCTGTTTCTGGGTATTCTGAGGAATGTGTTGTAACAAATACCTATACTCAGACTGAAATTGAAGTTGCAGACCTTAAGGGTTTCAAGAGATATGTTAGAGGTTACATGTCTTATGGTTCCGTTGGTGGTTCTGGAGACTTTATTGTTGTTTCAGCTACTGTAGTTCTGGGTTCGCCTACTGAATATCCTGTGTAGTGAAAAAAAGATGTAATGGGGGGAAACCATGAAAACAGTAGTTAGAAAGAGCTACGTAGTGATGCACAACAGTATGAGGTTTACAGAGGGGATGGAAATCCCCTCTGACCTCCTACCAATAGTTAAAAAGAATCAGGGTTGGAAACTTGAGGTGAAAGACGATGGCAAGGAAAAAGGCAAGAACAGCTCCGATACACGAATCGGAAACGGAGAAGAATCGGAAGAACAAGTCAAAGGACAAGAAGAAGAAAAAGAAGAAGAAATAAATCTTTCTGATTTTAAGAAAGATAAAATGGTGCATGAACAGAAAGTAAGAAAAAGAGGATAATAATCTATGAGCATAATGCTCGTACCTTTAGCAACAGTTAAAGCATTTTTAGAAATAGATGCAGCTAAAACTGACTATGATAGCCTATTAGTTACTATTATAAAGTACGTTTCTGGAAGATTTGAAACGTTTCTTAACAGAAAACTACAGAAGGCAGAACGTACTCAGTATTTTGATGCTGGAAGAACCAAGTACTTTTTAGAGGCATTTCCTATTGATTCAACTGCTTCTTTAACTGTTACATTGGATGATACTACGCAGACTGTTAATGATGATTACTGGGTATGGCCTACTTTAGGACTTCTACGGTTTGATTATTCTACCTCTTATACAGAACCAAGAGAATTGTGTGTCACCTACACTGGTGGGTATGCTATAACTGACACAGCAATAGGCATCTCTGGAATTAGTACCGTTACGGAAACAGTTTTACTGGAAGTGCCAGACGACTTAGCCTTTGCTTGTTTGTTACAGACTACTTTTGTGTTTAGGAGAAGGAAAGATATTGGGTTAAGCTCAGTGTCTATGCCAGATGGTTCTATTAATACTATATTTGCTGCGGAACTTTTACCAGAGGTTAAACGTATCCTGATGACCTATAGAAAGATACCTACGGATTACTAATGATAACTTTTAAAGTTACAAAGAGTAAATTACCTGATAAGTTAAGAAATTTAGGTAAAGATATTTTACCTTTTATCAATGACTATATCTTTCGTAGGATAAATTCTGATTTAGAACATGCTGTTGGTTTGATAGCCAAAACATACATTTATCAAAAGCTAA
>JBAZLD010000024.1:0-9561 GCA_041650475.1 Candidatus Babeliales bacterium
TAACGCTTTAGTTTATGGAATCAGCAACAATTCTAATGCTATTATCAAAAACACTAGAGATATTTTGAGCAACTCTAATGCCCTGCTTTATGGTATTAAGAATAACAGTAATACTATAATCGCTCTTGATAATTATATTGATTCTGAACTTGCTGGCACTGTCAGAGCCAATTCTAGAAACATAAGTTACAACTCTAATGCCCTACTAAATCTTGACGATTATGTCAGAACAGAAGTTGATGGTGCCGTTCGTGCCAACTCTAGAAATATTTCTTATAACAGCAATGCTTTGTTGTATGGCATCACCAACAATTCTAATGCCATTATCAAAAACACTAGAGATATTTTGAGCAACTCTAATGCCCTGCTTTATGGTATTAAGAATAACAGTAATACTATAATCGCTCTTGATACTTATATTGACACCCAACTCGATGGCGCTGTTAGAGCCAATTCTCGAAATATAAGCTACAACTCTAATGCTTTACTAAATCTTGATGATTATGTCAGAACAGAAATTGATGGCGCTATTCGTGCCAATTCTAGAAATATTGTTTATAACTCTAACGCTTTAGTTTATGGAATCAGCAACAATTCTAATGCTATTATCAAAAACACTAGAGATATTTTGAGCAATTCTAATGCCCTAATTTATGGCATTAAAAATAACAGTAATGCTATAATCGCCATTAATAGTAATATTGATTCTGAACTAGCTGGCGCTGTTAGAGCTAACTCTAGAAACATAAGCTATAACTCTAATGCTCTACTAAATCTTGACGATTATGTAAGAACTGAAATCGATGGCAATATCAGAGCTAACTCTAGAAATATAAGCTACAACAGCAATGCTTTGTTGTATGGCATTGTTAACAATAGTAACGCTTTAGTTTATGGAATCAGCAACAATTCTAATGCTATTATCAAAAACACTAGAGATATTTTGAGCAATTCTAATGCCCTAATTTATGGCATTAAAAATAACAGTAATGCTATAATCGCTCTTGATACTTATATTGACACTCAACTCGATGGCGCTGTTAGAGCCAATTCTAGAAATATTTCTTATAACTCTAATGCCATTCTTACTTTAGGAAGTCTAGATCTTTCAGTTCTTCAGGGAGCCGTAAGAGCCAATTCTAGAAATATTTCTTATAACTCTAACGCCATTCTTACTTTAGGAACCCTAGATCTTTCAGTTCTTCAGGGGGCCATAAGAGCCAATTCTAGAAATATTTCTTATAACTCTAACGCCATTCTTACTTTAGGAGCCCTAGACCTTTCAGTTCTTCAGGGGGCCGTAAGAGCCAATTCTAGAAATATTTCTTATAACTCTAACGCCATTCTCACTTTAGGAGCTCTAGATCTTTCAGTTCTTCAGGGGGCTGTAAGAGCCAATTCTAGAAATATTGTTTACAACTCTAATGCGATAATAGCCTCTATAAATGTAGTAGGCCAGGGTGAATCATATAATATAGCCTCTGACATCGATCTTGGTGGAACCGCAGCAAATCCTCAAGCCTTCTATCTATCAAGAGGTATTAGTACTATATCTGGAACATACCCACATGTTCGCTTGCATGCAGGGGTTACATTCTTTAGTAGTCCAATAGATTTAAATGGAGGAACCCTTGTATTATCTGGCGGAGATTCAATTTTTTCTGCAGGAACTACAATAGAATCTAGTGGCAATTTTAGTTTACTAAATCATGCAATAGTTTTAGGAAACGACCTAACTATATCAGATGGTGTAGAATTGACATTTACAACAAGCGGTATACTAGACGGTCAAGATCATAATTTAATACTTGATGGAAGTTCTAAACTCAAGCTGGATAATAATGTAACTTTAACAATTAAAAATATGCATATCAAAAAATTAAAAGACTTTAGTGATGATACAAGTTCAATTTGTATGAATCAATCTAAATCTAGACTTGCACTACAAAATGCAGAATTATGTTTTGATCGAGACTTATCTTTTACTTTAGGAGAGTTATATGTTATTGATGATGTAAAAATTAATGGTACAAACCAATTAATTTATACATCAACTCAATATTTAAGAATAGATAAAAATTCAACATTCATGTTTGACATTAACACATCCTTCAGCTTTGCACCAATTCAAGCAAAGAATAATTTAATAACAATGCAAGATTCAACTTCTCAAATATTCTTAAATGGTGCTTCGCTAAAGACAACTTACACTGGAATACAATTAACAAAGGGAACATTAAAACTTGATCATAAAAACTATTTATACAATCAAGATGGTGTAGGAACTGGAGCATCTAATATTTCTCAAGCAATAATATTTGGTGATGGCATAACTACAAATAATGATTTATATATAGAAATATTGCCTGGAGCATCATTAGATCTTAAGAGCGGTATCTTGGATTTTAGAAACTTAAATGAAGATACCCCATTTTAATATGACCCATTTTTAAAAAAATCTATTTTGCTTATAATATCTTTTATTACTTTTTATAAATTTATTTAAAGCTTATTGTTTATGAAAAAAATTAAAAAAATATTAATTGCTAATAGATCAGAAATTGTTTCAAGAATTAATGCAACATGCAAAGCATTAAATATAAAAACAGTATCAATATATTCTCCTGAAGATAAATATTTAAAATATGTATTTGATACAGATGAAAGATATCCATTATCTAAAAATGGTTATTCTGCATATTTAAATCAAGAAGAAATTATTAATATAGCACTTAATGCACAAGTTGATGCCATACATCCAGGTTATGGTTTTTTATCTGAAAATTCACAATTTGCTCAAAAAATAATAGATACTGGACTTATCTGGATCGGTCCAAATCCTGAAACCATAAAATTAATGGGAAATAAAATTTGTGCACGCAATACTTTATTAAGTAAACAAATTCCTGTAATCCCTGGTTTTTATTTAAAAGAAATAAATCAAGAAACACTTAAAAAAATTGAAAAAGAAATTGGGTATCCAATAATTTTAAAAGATCCAAACGGTGGTGGAGGCAAAGCCATAAAAAAAATAAATTCTGAACAAGAATTAAAAATTTCTTTTGAAGCTATAAAAATAGAAGTAAAAAAACTCACAGGCTCAACAGAATTACTTTTAGAAAAATACATACAAAATGGCAGACACATAGAAATTCAAATCGCTGGAGATTCACAAAATTTTGTACATTTTTATGAAAGAGAATGCTCTATACAAAGACGTCACCAAAAAATTATAGAAGAAACACCATGTAATTTTGTTTCTCAAGAAATTTTAAATAAAATGTACGAAACAGCAATAATAGCAGCACAAAGTATTAAATACAAAAATATAGGTACTGTAGAATTTTTAGTAACAAATGATCAAAATTTACAAAACTCAAATTTTAAAAAAACAAAATTTTATTTTTTAGAAGTAAACACAAGATTACAAGTTGAGCATAGTGTTACAGAATTAACAACAGGAATAGATTTGGTGGCTCTACAAATAGAAATAGCGCAAACAAATTTATTATCGTATAAACAAAAAAATATTTTTAGAAAAAATCATGCAATAGAATGCAGAATTTATGCAGAAGATCCAGACAATAATTTTATGCCAAGCACAGGACAAATTATAAACTTAAATTTTCCTGATGACCCTTTTTTAAGAATTGATCATAACTTAGAAGAAAATTTGATAATAAATGCTTTTTTTGATCCCATGATAGCAAAGGTCACAATACTTGGACAAAATAGAGATAATGCAATATCTAAAATGCTTCATGTTTTAGAAAAATTAAATATTTCTGGCATAAAAACAAATATATATTTTTTAAAAAATATATTAAAAACTACAAAATTTTTATCTGGTGATTTTGATACGCAAATTTTGGGGGATCAGAATTTTTTACACAAGCTCATCCAAAATATAACAACCTCTGATCGCCATAGCTACATAGCAGCAACGGCGGTAAAATTATTTCAAGAAATTATTAATAAAAAAAATAATTTTAATAAAAATCAAAATACAAATAAAAACTGGAGAGATCAACTGTGGGAGTAAAACTACTTTATTTTTGTGCAAAACAAAATATCTTAATTTTTGAAGTTGATAACGAAATTTACAAAGCAAAAATTAACCAAGTAGAATCACAATTTTATGTTTATATTTACAATTTTAACAAAAATTTTATTATAAATTTAAATAACAAATTTGTACCAACTACAAAAATAGATATCAATAAAAAAATAAATTCTGTTTTTGAAAAACAAATAAAAAGCCCTCTAAGTGGTAGAGTTATAAAAATAAATGTAATTGAGGGGCAATTTGTTAAAAAAAATGAAACTTTATTAATAATTGAATCTATGAAAATGGAAAACGAAATAAGGGCAACAAGTGATGCATTTATAAAAAGTATTCCAATTTCCAACGGAGATTTGATAAAACAAAATCAAATACTTATTTTTTTAGAAAAAAGGGAGAATGAAGATGCAATCATCAAAAATAAAGATGAACAAAAGGCAATTCAGGATTGGTGAATTGGCCAAAGAATTAAAGGTAAAAAAATTTGTAATAAGATTTTGGGAAAAGGAATTTGATTTACAATCAGATAGATCTTCCGGTGGTCAAAGGTTTTATACATATAATGATCTACAAACTTTTTTAACTATTAAAAATTTGTTATACGACAAAAAATTTACTATCTCTGGTGCAAAGTTACAATTAAAAAATATAAATAAAGAAATAGAAAATATGATCAACATAGAATCTGATATAAAAAAAAATAATTTAGAAACAGACAAAATTAACCCTGCACAAAAAGTAGAATTTCAGGATTGCTACAATACGGCAATCAAAGAAAATCAAGAAATTATAGAAAAAAAAATAGAAACCAAAGAAATTTTTGAATATCAAATTTCTCAAGATATCTTAGAAAAAATTAATTTATTAAAAAAACAACTTATAAATTTAAGAGAAAATTTATAATTGAAATTATATCATTTTTTTTAAGATCAAGCACTTGAATTTTTAAAATTTTTTTGTAAAATTTTTTTAGTACTTTTTAATAATGTTTTATAAAAAAACTATTATAAAAAGCAGTTTTAATAAAATTTATTACAATTTTTTTTAAACAAAAAAAAAGGCGTGTAATTTTACACGCCTTTTTTAATTTATTATTCTTCTTGTTGCAGCTGTGTTGCTAATTCTTCATCAATCTTTTTTTGCATAGAATTTATTTTTTCTGATAAATTTTTTATT
Source organism: Candidatus Babeliales bacterium (assembly GCA_041650475.1). Classification (GTDB taxonomy): domain Bacteria; phylum Babelota; class Babeliae; order Babelales; family UASB340; genus JAIPGX01. The sequence continues at coordinate 5,240 of JBAZLD010000024.1, forward strand.
TTTTCTTTAATTTTTTGAGTAGTCTCTAACATTTTAGATATTTTAGACACTGTTTTGTCACACTGTGTATTTAATATACCTAAAGTTTTTAAATATTGATTTATTAATTCCTGACTCATTAATTTTGATCCAGAAATATATTCAGATATATTTTGTTGCATTGTTTTTAATATGTTATCTAAATAATTTAAATCAGCCGTAATTGAATTTTCTGTCTTTTGTTGATTGATATTTTTTTCATTTGATTTTTTAATATCTCCCATATTCTTTTTTAAATAATTTATTGAATCTACTTTTCCAAAAATTTGTGCTTGCAAACTAATACAAGTAAGAACTAAAATTAAAATTAAAAATTTATTTTTACACATATTTTCAATCTCCTAAATTTTAAAAAACACATAAAATAATAAAAACGCTATTTTATCTTCTTCTTGGCACAGTAGTACGTCGTGGACGAGGAGTACTTGGAATTTTAGACTTTTCTGGTACTACCGGTTTTACTTGTTCAGGTTTTTTTATTGGCTCAACAGGTTTTACTTCTTTCATGTCGGGCAATAAAATTCCTACGCTTTGTAATGGCCTTATCATGCTAAATTCCAATGGTTGCGCATAAATTCCAACCATTGGTTGATAATTTTTTGCATTATTCAAAATTATCATCAATTGATATTGCATCAATTTTTTTCTATCAACATCAGCCTCTTTATTAATATTTAAATATAATGGGTATAAGTGAACAAAAACAAAATCCCGTTGTTCATTTTCATTAAATATTTTTTTGTTATTCTTCGCCCATTCTACCAATCTTGTATAAAATCCCAGTTTTTCTGATTCAGGTTTTTGTGAAACTAAATCAAGAGCTTGAGATGGCGTCATCTCTGGAAGTAATCCTAATTTTTCTAATAATTGTCCAATAGATATGCCTGTCCCTTTTTTATAATAAAGTGGATAATTATCTTCAATTTTTTCAGAACTTAAAATTACAACAGAACCAGAACTGTTAACAGAAACATCTTCATATTTTGTTGATAAAACTTGATTCCAATTATCTTGAATATAATTGCCTGAAAGCAATGCTGTTGGGTTTGTATTTTGCCACACTGCACCATCTTTTGTTATACCCCAAACATCATTACTATCACCGCATGCTATTCTAATAAAATTTGTACCTGTGCTTAACTCCCACGTATCACTGCCAATAAGTTTTCTTGCTGCACGTGAATCTTTTTTTATTGCCCAAACTGTTCCATCGCCACCAACAGATAAATCTGTATAACCATCGGCGATCTTTTGCCAAGAACCACTTGCTCTATCATATTTATAAATCGCGCTTTCAGATTCTTTTAAAGCCCAAATTTCATATTTATTTCCAACAGAAACCTTATCAAAATTTTCACCTAAAATTGTCCATGTAGTTCCATCAAATTCGTAAATTATATTTGCAGCATTTAATGCACATCTTGTTCCATCTGTTCCAACAGAAATCCATTTTCCATTATCCGATTTTTTCTGCCAATCAACATTAAATTTTGTTACAGCCTCCATGCCGGTTCCAGAAGTGCTTTCTTTTATTTTGCCTTCCCAAATTTCGCCTTTAGCATTCAAAGCCCAAAGTAATGGAGAATTATCTGTATTCATACCTAATGCAATTTTTATAAAATTACCATTCAAAGATGCAAAACCTGCGGCTTGTCGCATCAAAGCCTCAGCTGGAGATTCTTTCTCTTTTTCAGGTCTTTCAGGTTTTCGCTCTTCTCCAGGTTTTGGTTTTATTTCAGGTTTAGGCTCTTCTTTTTTCTCTTCACCTTTTTGTAAACTGACAAATTTTAAAATTTGCAAATCTGCTAAATTTTTATCTGTAACATATTTGATGCTATCAGTTTGAAGACTAAGATAGTTTGATGATACGCCAATAGATTCTATATAAATTTGATCATTAATATTTAATGCTCCTGAATAATCTGGAGCATTTTTTTTCATTATTTTCCACCAAAATCTATTTTCTGTATTAAAATTCTGATCTGTAATATGAGTAACCTTGTTAAATAAATCAGCTTTTAAATACGAATTATCTTGTGGAGAACGAATTAAAACTGTATCACCATAATTTATAAAATTTTTTTTTTATCTAAGCTCGATATTTCAAACTTTACATTATCATCAACCTGAGTGGCTAACGCCAACAAATTTTTTGGTCCTGATTTCAGGTATTTACCATCTTTAGATTTGATTGCAATATTTTCTGCGTAGCTAATTCCCTCTTTTTCTATAACATCTTTTCTCTCATTAATTATTTTGGTAAGTTCAGCTTTTTTACCTGCGTCTAGACCTAATTTCGCGTCATCTCTTACTTTAGTTAAAAAACTTATTGAACAATTTGGCATTTTTTCTTTTACTTTTGCATAAAATTGATCTTTTACATCTTGTGGAGGGATAGGCATTTTTCCTATTTCGCCTAAAATATATTCAAACTGATTTTGAGCAACTGCCCCACTGATATTTTTCTTTATTGCTTCAATTTGCACTTGTTGTTGCTCTCCTTGTCTTTTTTTTGCTTCTTCTGAATATTTTTTTACAGCTTCATCTTTTTTAATTATTCGCCAAAAAATCTTTTGATCTGGAATATCTGTTCTATTTCTATTTTGTCTAAAATCTTGAGTATGCATTAAATAATTGCCTTTTGCACATAAATCATATCCATGTATCTTTGCTTTTTCATCTCTAACTAATACCGTTTCTATTCTTACTAACTGATTTCTTTTTACAAGATCTTTATTAGCCCAATCTTCATTTTCAATAACCCATTGTATCCGTATTTTTTCTCCTATGTCTTTTAGAGGATAACATTCCGTAAACCAAAAGGCTCCAGCCATTAAATGTTTATCACTTCCTGCAACCATTATTGAAAGCGGCGTATTAAATCTAACGGCATCATCCGTTTTATATTCCGTAGATAACGGCTTAAACTCAAATACTAAAGCTTCTGCTGGATCATCTTTAAAAATACATTTGGGACCAGCTGGATCAGCTGCAATATATTTTCCAGTCTCTGATTGAATTATCATTTGCTTTGCTTGCGCAAACAATTTTGTTGAAATTAAAATCGCGAATAAAAATAAATAACAATTTATTTTTAAAAAACTTTTCATTCTTTTCCTTCCTTAAAAATTAAAAATCTTTCAAAAATCACATTTTGATATTAATAAAATTTTTCTAAAAAAGTCTCAATTATAACTAATTCCCTCTTTTTCTATCCAAGCTTTTCTATTGTTTATTATATTTGTAATTTCAGTTTTTTGATTTATATCTAAATTTAACTTTGGGTTTTTGATTACTTTATCTAAAAAACTTATTGAACAAGCTGAAGCACTTGTTTTTACTTTTGCAACAAATTGATTTTTTATATCTTGCGATACTTCACTTAATAAATTTATCTGTCCAAATACTGCATCAAAATCATTCTGTGATTTTGCGTTATTTAAAACACTTTCTATATTTGTTCCTATTTTTTCTAATATCCAATCAAATTGTTGATTAGGAAAGCCCTTTTTACCAAGATGTTTCATTCTAGAATCTTGATTAGGTGCACCTTCTGCACATAAATATACATTATTGATCCCCTTTTTAAGGCTCAAAAAACTAATTTTGTCTCCACTCTTTTCAATTTTCCATGTATAGCTTTCATTATGTCTTGCCTCTTTTGGATCCTCATTTGAAACAAGATTGGTATCCCAATTCAACCAATCTGCCTTTACATATGCATTTCCTGGACCTTGTATAAAAACAACATCCCCCACACTAACAGGCCCTGTCTTTCCATCTTTACTTACTAATGTAAATATGTCTTTTTTATCTGGGTAGGCCCATAAATCTATTCCGCCTCCCTTTGCCTTTGACATATATTTATTATCAGGTGTTTTAAAATAAATTGACTCGCCATAATTAACACTAATGGTTTGTGTTGGAAGTAACATTAATGCCTTAACTTCTACATTTCTATATTCAACCGGAACATCCCAATTTGTTAAAGAAAAATATTTTATGTTTGGATATGGATTTGGATCTGTCCATTGCGATATTATATTTTGTCCAACTTCACCCTTACCAATTTTTATTTCACCATTGTTATATGAAATCCAAAATTTTACCCAATTATTTGCATCTAATTGTGCGCCACCTACTACACCTTGATTTGTATTATTATCTTGCCATTTTTTCCTGATCGTACTTGATGTATTATTCCAACCCCCAATTATCAATTCATATACATTTGCACCTGCAGTTAAAGTAACCGGTTGTTCAGATGATAACAATATTATTGC
>JBAZLD010000025.1:0-8130 GCA_041650475.1 Candidatus Babeliales bacterium
GAAATTCTCTTCCTGGGCCAGCTGTGCGGCGGACAGAGGAACAACTTCCTTGCGGATGTATCCTTCAAAAGGGTCCCGCAGCCCTTCTGAAGTATATGCGACGGTTTTAACAAGTAACTCTTCCCCGGCCGCGGAAGGATTCTGTGCATACGCCGCGGCCACTCCGGCCAATACCATGATAGCGCACACAACCGCACTTGACCCCGCTTTTAAATTCTCTGTGTTTTTTTTCATGAGTTCTTAATCCTTCAGAAGGATTGCACTGACCTCAAGCGCCACTTGCAGCTTATACCGCCTCGACTCTCCATCCGGATCAGGGCTAACGCTCATAGAATCTATGGAGAATAAAAACGGATGGCTTTCCAAAGCGCTGATATATTTACCCAGTGTATGATAATTATCGACGGCAATATTCAATAAAAACGGGTACCTGCTGTACGCGGGCGCTTTTTGGTCAGCCGGCAATGGCTTCACCACAATGATCTTTACCTGATAATCCTTTGCAATAGCGTTCAAAACAGGCAGGAACGCATCCTTATCTTTATTAACGAACTGCCGGCGTAAATCCTTGAAACGTTTTTCGGACTGGCTGATCTGCGTCAACACCTCGTTCTTTTGTAATTCAACCTGAGTTTCGGCCTTGATCGATTCAACCTGTTGCTGCCCGGCCGCGAATATTTTATAGGCAACGATGATCAATATGATCGAAACGGCTATATTGAGAATGTTTTTCTGTATCTTATCAGAAAGCTCGTTGATCTGCATCATAAGATTATCTCGCTCCCTTGCACACGATCGCAAAACTCGTAACAGGCGTATTCTGTAGCTGAGCCTGATTAGCTGAAGGCATCGTTATATCCTTAAATACGCCGGCGAATTTAGGATTATTCTTAAGAGCCGTCACAAATTTATCGATCGCCTCAAGTTCCTTATTGCCGTCCTCAAGATACGCCCACCCATTAAGAATTAATTTAACATTTTTCTTATCGTCTTCAAACAAGAAGTCTTTGAACCATATTCCGGCCGGGATAACCTGAGGAATAATATCAAGTTCATCGGTCAGATAAAACCGCTTGCGGATTTGCGCGTCGATATCTTTCAATTTATTAATATACTGGTTATTCTTTGCGTTTATTTCATCCAAACCGGCTGACGGAGAAACGCCTGCAACGCGCGGCTGCAAGCTCAGCGCCATATCCCGGTCCCGCTCAGCCGGAATGCGCTTGTATAGACCCCAGCCGAACGCGGCAGCGCACAACAACGCGCCATACAGGGCATATTTGAATGAAAATTTCAGCTCCGGCATTTTGAATGCTTGAGCCGCCCGAACATGAGCTGTTCGCGCCTTCATAGTAACCGAAAGCAGATCGACCTTAACCTTCGGGATCACCGTCTTGGTCAGCGACGCTGCATAGGCCTTGTAGAAACCCAGAGAAAAAACTCCCGGTTTGTCAACAAGGCTGCCGAGCTCGACAAATCGCGACGCAAGAGTCCGGTCTTTCACGAATCCCTCAAGTTCCGCGCGATACTCGGGGGGGGCCACAAATATGATCTTCCTGATATTCCTGGTAGGAAATTTCCTGAGATAATAATCCAGCGAAACGCGTATTTCGATCTTGAGTTTTTCGATCTTATCGGCAAGCGCGAGCTTCTCGATCTTTACGCTGCCTTCTTCACCGTATCCCGAGAGGACAATATCCCTGCTAAATAGAGGGAAACCGTCTTCCAGAACGATAAAATTCGCTTCATCATCCTCTACCGGGTCGGCATACACGACCGCAAACGTATCTTTCTCCTTTATATTAGCCTGCTGAAGAAGCCTGAAGGCAGAGAATCCGGCATACTCTACAGAGTCGGCCTTGAGATTAGCCTGAGCGAGAATACCCTTATATTTTTCCAAGATCTCTTTCTTTATCCCTACAAACAGCACCAGATTCTTGCGGTTCGGCTTGTCATAGAGGATCCTGAAATCAGCGACCAATTCGTCAACTTTGAACGGGATATATTTCCTGGCCTCAAACCGCACCGCGTCATGCAATTCATTCTGCTGTATAACAGGCATGTGGAATGTACGGATAATAAAATCTTTTCCCGGGATCACAACATTCACTGACTGCGATTCGAACGGATTCTTCTTTACTTCATCCCTGAGCAACTGCCCTATCTTAACATCTTCCGGAGCTTTATCATCAAGGATATTTGTTTCACTCTTAGGCACGGGAAAGTGGATAATATTGGTAATTCGCTTACCATCAGCCTCAATAAGGCTTATGTTGCGGGGACCGAAATAGAGCCCGACAGATTTCATTGATTATCTCCCGGCTTGGACAGCCTGCGCCTGCTTTTTAACCAGGCATCTATATCTTTGCGGTCAAATCTCCAAACACCGCCGACCTTGATACCAGAGATCTTACCCTGATATAGCCAATTATAGATCGTCTGCTTCTGTATTCTAAGGTAATCTGCTAATTCTTCTATGTTTATTAGTCTAGTCATTTTAATTGAGCTCAAAATTTAGTTAACCTAACTTATAAAGATTAAAACATATAAACAATTTACTGTCAAGTGTTTTTTTTAAAATTTAAGGTTAAAGATATAGAAAGTGCCTTCTTGTAGTAAATTAATATTTATTATTACCTGTATTTACTTAAAGTTACTCATTATCTCTTATATCCACATCTGCCTGACACCTTATAAATATCCTGGCTCACTATTACAGTATAACCTGTATATGATCAATTTGGATTCTATTTTAAAGGCGTAGACTATAACAATAATCAACACATATTAGGAGTTATAAATTTACTATATTTTATAATAAAGTTACTTTCATATTATTATCGATACGATAAACAATTAAACATATAATGAGTATTATAAATAATAAATTTATTATATTTTTACTTAAACTTACTCGAAAAGACATAAAGCTTTCTATAGGATTGGTTTAGCAGGATTGGAGTTTAAAGAGGTACAACGAGAGGATTACTCTTGGTAAAGGTAGTCGACAGTAACATTCAAAGGCCGTGTTCCATTAACCCCGCCGCCTGAAGCGCCGACATAGATCGTGATGTTATTTATCGTCGAGGGCAGATCCGGCTCTACCTTATCGCATGCGCCCAAAGGCCCCCGACAAATAGTATAAGTAAATGCTGCCGGAGAAGCCCAATCGGGATCATTCCGGTTAAACATTTCTATAGCGTAATTCATTCCCAAACGGGCAGCATAATATGCCTGGGTACGGCTTACCGTATGATGCGTTAACCTGTTCTGATTTAACGTGAGATTCAGGAACATACCCGCAACCATAACGGTTATGATCAAAACAGCCAGCACCAGATACAGCGCCATACCCCTGCGGCCGTGCAAAGACGATATTGCTAATCGTTCTTTCGCAAGCATACTTTATAATCACCGTTGCTGTCCTGCAGGATAACGTGGCCTTCCCGCGCGAGCCACCCTAACGACATGAGAACATTATCCCGCGGCTTGTCGATACTTTTAATAAGCCCGGAAACCATCGCTTCTCCGTGCTGATCAAGATAATGCCATATTTCGCCTGCGACTATGCCGATTGCCGTGATCATTGACCCCTCCTTTGAGTTAATTGTATGGATAATACTGTCGAGTGTCAAGACTTTTTGTTATATCCGCCGCAGCGAGGGCACCTGGATATTACATAATCCTTGGTATTGATATAGGTATACGTGCAGACCGTGCAGAACCATATATATTTCGGATCGAGGAACAGTTCTTTTTTCCTCTGCGGCCTTTCCAGATACCAGAACATAAACCCCGCTGCCACGGCCGCTGCCTCTAAACATGCCAGAAATATGGTAAAATCAATAACGATCATCAGCGCGTATGAGGAGAGAATTCGATTTTTACCGTCTGCCAGACAGACGGCACGAATCGGGCCTGCTGAATGAACAAATAATGCCCTATATACCGCATGCTTAAAAGATCCGCTTCCAGATTGCCCGATGATATCTTTCTGCGCAGCGACACAAAATTACGGCCATCGGCCCGGGTAATCTTGAACTCAAGCTCGATATGAACAGACTGGCGGTCTTTAAAATAAAGCCCGAACTGATACGGCAATAACGGATGCATCAGCAATACCGGATCCCTGCGCTTAGGAGCCTCTGTGAAAACCGGCCGGTTTATAACAGCCTCCCTGCTCGATATGTACGGAACAGCTATCGCCGGTTTGACATAATAATCGGATGGCACGGGAACAGCAGGCGATGATCGAGGCACAAAAGCAGGCTCTACCCCTGCTTTAACAAAGGACGGGCGGATGGCCGAAGCCACGGACAGGGTTTGAGGAAGCATTGAACCGCAGAATATAACAGGAGTAAACGCCGCGCGCCCTGAGACAGAACCGAAAGAAAACCCGAAAAAAGCCAACAGCGCGAACATTGCAACATGGCCTGCGCATGAAATCGAAACTACTTTTTTAAGATCAAGGGTGTTCATTTATGGATGGGTAGCTACGACGCAATTACGCATACCGCTGGCGCGCACCGCATCCCAGGCCCTGATCACATGCTCCCAGGGCGTGCGGCTGTCAGCGTTGATCACGATAGTCTGGTTCCTGCCGGCGGTCTGTTCCAAAAATGACTGCAATCCCTCAACGGTAAGCAGCTGCCCGTTCAGATGCATTGAGCCGTCGGGAAAAATAGTGATTTCTACCGCAGGCCCTTTGACCGCTTCACTGGTTATCGCGCGCGGGACCTGCACAACCACACCGGAACCGGTCGGCATATAACCGAAACACAGCCCGCCGATAATAAATACAAGGAACAGGATATTAATGAACGGGACCGTGGTTACCGGTTGCAGGCCATAGATATATTCCGCGTATTTCTTAAACCGCATAACGTCCTTCCGGGTTCATTCAGACAGAGAACTGATGAGCTCCGTCGCAGCCTGTTCCATTTCGAGAATAAAGGCATTTACCCTGCTGACAAGATAATTATAGGTAATATAAACCGGTATGGCTATCATAAGCCCGGCAATAGTCGTGAGAAGCGACTCCAGGACACCGCTTGCAATATCCGCAGCGGTCACAGGCATCGTAAGGCCCGCTTTCATCTTTATTACGCTGAATACGCGCACGAGCCCCAAGGCGGTACCTAAAAAACCCAATAGCGGCGCAACATGCGCCAGCGTGGCAAGCGCCGGAAGATTTTTGTGTAATTTCGGCAGTTCATATAACGCCGCGTCTTCCATCGCCTCTTTTATCTGTGAACGCGGGCGGTCATACTTAACAATTGCCGACTTTAATATATTGGTTACCGGGTTACGGGCTGTATCGCACAGCTGGACCGCCTCTTTGATCTGATGATGTTTGATCTTATCCAAAAGCTTGCCCAGGATCGAAGCCGTATCGATATGCAGCTGCTTCAGGAACCATATCCGTTCGACTATGATCGCAGCGCTAAAGATCGAAACAATAACAAGGGGCCACATCATAGGGCCTCCGGCCTGGAATATCTGCCATGCGCTCAACCTGGATACATCCATTATCTTTCCTCCGCTAATGTACAGCCTTAAGGGCTTCGATGCGTTCTTTCGCGAACTTCGCCTCAGGAACATCCAAAGCGCTTATCCGCTGATATACCTTAACAGCTTCCGGGATATTATCCTGATCCTCGTAAATCCTGGCGACCCTCAACAGCGACTTGACTTCCAAAGCCTTATTACCCGAATACAAATATAAAACCTTCAGATATTCTTCGATAGCGTCGGAAGTTTTGCCCTGTGTCTGGATAACCTCGGCGATCTTGAACTGGATATCCGCCATCTGCCGCAGCGGCACGAGATCGAGCGCTTTCCGATATAATACGAGCGCGTCATCGTACTTGCCTTGCCTGTACAGGATATCCGCTAGCTTGGGATAGATCAAATGAGCCAGACCCGGATACTCCTTTACTTTCTCCTGATACGAGTCGATCGCTTTATCGAAATCCCCCTGGCGCACAAAAAGGTCGGCGATCGCGATTGCGGCCTGCGCTGCCAGGTCGGATTTGCCTGATTCGATGACTTTCGAAAAAGATTCAACCGCCTGGCCGTATTGCTCTTCTTCCCCATAGATCGAGCCAAGCGCATAATAGGCATCGAGGACCAGGGTGCTTTCGGGAAAATCCCGGATAAGAGACGTAAAATAACGCACGGCCAGATTAAGGTCATTCTGTCGGTAATAATATCCGCCCAGCCACCACATGATCTCTGCCGTAAGGCTCGTATCCGGATATTTGGCGCGCAGCGCATTGAACCGCACAAGAGCTTCTTTTTCATTCCCCATTTGATAATAACAATCGGCGGTCTCGAATTCAGCCTTCTGGGCCAGTTGAGCATCCTGACTGTACAACCGGGAAACATTCTTAAATATTTCTATTGCGTCCGGATATTTACCCGTGTTATAAAAACAGGTTCCCAGCAAATACATGGCCTGAGGCCGGAGCGAAGAATCTTTAAAAGTCTGGAGAAAAACCTCGAATATATTCCGGGCGGCCTGGTAATCCTGCTTCTGGAAATATGCAAGGCCAAGCGCATAATTAGCCTCATCGAGCACCTTCGAAGCCGGGAAATTATTCTTAACGTTGGAAAAACTCACTATAGCCCCGTCATAATCCTGATTTTTGATCTGCACCAGACCCAGTTGATACTGGACGTAATCGGTATAAAAGCTGTCGGGATAGTCGCGCAGGATAGCGTCATAGGTCTCGACGGCCTTATCGAATTCCCCCGAATCCTGATACGCGTCTCCGATCTGGCATAGCGCGCTCACCTTGAATATCTTGTCCTCTGTGGATTTTACGATCTTCTTGAATTCCAGGATCGCGTCTTTGAACTCGCCTTCCTTGAGATATGCCCACGCCATGCCGTAATGCAGTTTATCGACAAGCTCTGCAGGGGCGTTTTGCGTCCCGTCAGCGGCCGCTTTTCTATAGATCTCGATAGCCGATTTGTAATCGGCGCTATTATACAAAGACTCTGCTTTGCCAATGTATGCCTGCAACAAGGTCACCGGATCGGAGGTCGTCCCGATCAATTCATCATACGCGTCCTGCGCCTGCCTGTAACGGTTAGTCTGATAAAAAACAGCCGCCCTGCCCAGATATAAAACATCCAGGCTCTTTTTTTCAAGCGATTCTGTTCGAATCCCGTCAAAAACCTGCTGCGCCTGCAAATAGTCTTTCAGCTTCAGATACGACCAGCCCATTCCAAGTTTCGAAAGAGCCTCTATCTTGGGATCCAGAGAGCTAGACACTACTTTAGAATAATATTCTATCGCCGCCTTAAAATTATCGAGATAATATTCCGATTCGGCAATATAAAAATAAAGATAGCCCGATTTCACGATATCCTGGCTGAACAGTTTTAAATATGCGCGTGCGCTGTCCCGCAGGCCGGCATAATCCTTAAGATTGTACAGGCATTCCAGTATCTTGAAAGAGGCCTCCTGCGTCTGGGCATGCTTGGGAAATTTTTCTTCCATCTGCCGGAAATAATCCAGAGATTCCTTATACCGCTGTTCCTGGAACATGCACCAGCCAAGGGAATAATAAGCGCTCGCCGTATAATATGAATTCGGATAACCCGAGACAATAGACAGATAATATGTCGCTGCCTTAGCGAAATTATTCCCGCGGAAATGGACCTCAGCCGCCCAATAGTACGCGGCATCTTTGCCTTCTTTACCGGGGATCTGCAGGATCTCTTCGAATTTCTTCAGGGCTTCAAAAAAACGGCTTAGATGGAAATAGCACTGGCCCATCAACAGATTAGCGTCTTTTATCCTGACGGACTCGGGATAATTCTGCACAAATCGCTCAAGAAGATTCAACGCGACGTCATAAAATCCGTCGTCAAATGCCTTTTGAGCGACAAATAACGATTCCTCCTGGCGGGACTGATCTTCCTGCTGGGCATATGCACACGGCTCCAGCGACAAACCCGCAAGAGCAAAGCATAACAAAATACCGCAAACAAACCTGGTTGTCATTACTATCCTTTTTATTGTCATGACAGATAATACCACTTCCCTATCTGCTTTTCAATACGTTTCTCAGATACTCACCCGTAGCGGAACCCTTCACCGACAGGATCTCCTCAGGGCTG
>JBAZLD010000026.1:0-7578 GCA_041650475.1 Candidatus Babeliales bacterium
CGGTCAGGATCTCGGAAGGAGTATCATCTGTTTGGCACGGTTCTGTGAAAAACGGCGCTGATTTCAATGCCATTATGGAAAAGTTTATTAAAGAGAACAAGCAGCCTATTGCGGATATGAAAGTGACGGATGATCTTATAGAGATCAAGGCCGCAGAGCTGGAGAAATATAAAAAAGAATCCCAGGTCGAATTTGAAACTGTCATGGAGCTTTATGAGGTATACAAAAAGCTTTATGCCCTTGGGATGGACCCTGCCGGCACCCTCGAAGGTTTTGACAGTAATCGGAATAGCCTTACTGCCGAATATAATCAGGTCCAGTCGAAACTGTTTGTATATATGCCTGAATTGAAGAAAAAAATATCCGAGCCTAAGCCGGCGGTTGCAGTAGCCGCAGTTCCTCAGGCTAAAGCGGCGGTTAAGAGCGCTGCGGCAATGAAGGCTCCGGTGTTGGGCAAGATCGGATTGTTCGATTCAGGCGCTGCTGAACGCGTAAGCTTTGATCAGCGGATCAGAAAAATAACAAAGGATATGACGTATCGTGAAGTGGAGAGCATGGCCGGTGTCCCCCGCGATAAAAAGAAAGATTCCCAGGGCCATGAGGTCTGGATATATCCTTCCGAAAAGGCCGGATTCAGAAATGTCGTTTATTTTGCCTCGGATAAGGTTCTGCAGTCAAAGAATCTCCCATTGAACGGCAAACTTGATTAGCTCGCCGAATATAATTTAGATAACCTTTTTCTTGACGCTCAATGTATTTCATGTAAAATATTATCCTATTCCCCCTTAGCTCAGCTGGTAGAGCAGGAGACTGTTAATCTCTTTGTCCGAGGTTCGAGTCCTCGAGGGGGAGCCAATTGAAAATCTGAACTTTTTTCGGATCATAGCCCCAGTTACTAATCGTAGCTGGGGCTTTCTTTTTGCTTAATAACTCAAATATAATGAGTTATAATATACACATTGCGGATATGCAAAAGTTCGGATATTTGGGGCACTTGAGGGTCAATTAAAAATTCGAACTTTCTGAAGAAAGAGGTTAAGACATTCCTTTGAATAAATATGTGGCTTTAACGATGGAAGAAAGAATTGAAAAAATTGGCGAGATTTTAGCTCATGCTGTTAGGTTATTTCTTAAAAATAATGTTCAGGCTCAGAAAACAGTAAATAAGCAAAAGGATTTAAATATCAGAAGACAAATATGTTCAATTGAGGGGGTGAAATCGTATGGCAATTAAGGATTTCTTGTTGATACTGCTTCCCGTTATTTCAGGAATTGTCGGGTCATATGTTACTTATTATCTGACCATGAAATCAAAAAAGAGTGAGGCGATTTTTCGATATAAAGAAGAAAAATATTCAAACCTGTTTGTCTTGCTCAAAGGATTTGTTGGAAAAACTGCCTCCGGTGATTTAAAAAGAAAATTCTTTGATGAACAGTATAAATCATGGCTTTACTGCTCAGATGATGTGGTGAAAGCAATTAATAACATGGTGAGACTGGTTATTGATTCGAAAGGGCAAGCTCCTGATTCCCAAAGAGGCAGGAAAGCAGTTGGAGAAATTGTACGAGCTATGAGAAAAGACCTGCTCGGTAAAACGAAGCTCCAATTTGATGATTTTGTATATACAGATGTGATTGATTAAAGGAGGGAAATTAATGTGGGAAGATACTTTTAAAAAGAGGATGAATGAGTTTGGTAGGCGTGCTCCTGATAACGTTAAAGGAGAGCCGTTTTCAATAAAGATTAGGGTTGCTGGCGGTTGTTTTCATCGAGAGCATTCGCCAGAAGCTTACAGGATAATTGACGGCTATCTATCCGGTATATCTGAGCCCGAGTCTTATTTCAGTTTTGAAGAGCATGAAAGCGGCCCGGAAATATTGGTATATTTGGCACTCACCACTGCTGGCTTATCTTTAGCCAAAAGCATTATTGATTTAATCGTTGCAGTGATTAAGGCTCGTTCTGAAGGAATTAAGAAAGGCGACAGCCCCTGCGCCCCGCTTGAATTAATCGTAAGAAGAATCCAGCGAGGCGATGAGTTTGTAGAGGAGAAAGTTATGAGAATTAACTCCTTTGACCGTATAGATGAGAATGAAGTGAAGAAGCAGGTCGATAGAGCTTTTAAGAATTTGGCCGATAAAGAAAAAAGAATTAGCGCACATGACAAAAAAAGAAAAGATTAGTTGGAAAGATTTCTTGAAGTATTTTGTTGAGGAAGAGAAGTTTCGTCAAAACCCTCTTTTGAACACTGAGGACTTCATCAAGTTTTGCGGGAAACGAGGCGTTAAGGTTAGCATGGGCGATCTTGAGTTCTTTGAAAAGGAAGGCCTCTTTTATCCTGTGGCAAGACTTAATGTGCCAATTGTGGAAGAGGAACAGATAAGGTTTAAGAAAGACGGTAAAGAATATTGGCGCTATGCCTGTGATGGTTTGAAGGAAGGCGAGGAATTGATTGAAAAATATTCCGTCAAACTTTATGCCTATCAGGACTTCAGCAAAGGAGATAAGAAGAATTTGTTGGAACTCTTGGAAAAGGCAGATCTGTTTCATCCTTCAAAAAAGCCGTTTCAAGACTGGAAGAGCTTTAAGGGTGAGAGGCTTGAGAATGGCAGTGCAAAGGTGGTGAGCTTTTACTCTTCTTTTCAGATTTATGTCCTGGAGAAAATTAAGGCTCATTCTTTTGTCAAATTTTCCTTCGCTGGCGTAAAGCTTTCGCTGGATAAGGCTGAAGTCCAGAAGAACGATGAAGGGAAAAGCTTAATTTCTTGCCAGATAAGGATGGGTTACGAAGTCGGAAGCAAGGAAGATTTTTCGCTTTCTGATGAGCAATATGATAATCAACTGAAATTCCGCATCGAGTGGTTGAAGAGAAGTGCTGATTGGGAAACCCAAAAGAAAGACTTGTTGACGAGGTATCAGTATTTAGATGATTTCCTCATGTTTCTCCTGATGGTTCAAAGCGTCTATATCCCCCACATGAAGTCTGGCTTACGAAGAATTCAGCTTTCCAATATTGAAGACAAAGAGTGGCAGGACTTGAAGAGGCATTTTGACATAGATAAAGAGTTGTCTTTAATAGGAATTGGTGTTGATGCAGTGTGTTGGTGGTACATTTTTCTTTGCAAAGAAGCTGAACATTTACTCGGAGGATTCTCTTATGACTGGCCTCAGCTTTACAAAAGTATTTCGTGGGACAAGAAGGACAAGCTCGAAGGGAGTGTCCGGTTAGGGATTGATTATCTGCAATGGGCGGTTATGTTGAAACGTGTTCTCGAAGAACATTTAAAGAGGAGGATTTTTGACGTAGACGAGGCAAGACGGCTTCGTCCGAAAGAAATATTGGACATAGACCCATGCGACAGAGACCCTAAGAAAATGCCGATGCTGAGGCAGTATAGGAATGACGAGTTCTATGATGAAAAAGAGGGTAAAGATTACTACTATGACAGGTACAAACGCCTTTTCTACCTCGCTAACAGCTTTGATATTGATTATCAGCCGCGAGTAATGCTTTTTGTCGAGGGCAAGACAGAAGAAGAAGTTCTGCCTGGCTTATTTGAGTGGTATAGCGGAATTTCTCCCGAGGACATGGGGGTTGAAATTATCAGTTTTGAGGGGGTAGACCAGCTTTTATCTACATCTGAGAGCGCTGAAAAGCTTCGTAATCTGCTTATTGATTTACAACGGGAAGAAAAACAAGCCATCCTTTCCAAAAACAAGAACACTCAGCTTAACCAAGTAATAAAAGATTTGAAAGAGATAGACATCGTCATATCCAACTGGACATCTTTTATTGCTTATAACCTCGAAAAGTGGCAGATAATCCCTTTTTTCCTCTCGGATGATGAAGGAAATATAAAGCATTTCCTAGAAGCAGAAAAACCGATAAGGTTTGAAGGAGTCAATTATAACGTTCCTAAGAGGTGGCGTTTTCTTTGGGGAATAGACAATGATAATCCCCCATTCAAGGGCAAAAACTTTGAGCTCGTTAATTTTAGCGATGAAGAAATTGCTACAACGCTAACGAGCGTTTTAAACAAAACTGTCACTGTCGCTTCCTTACAAGCCATCAGAGAGCAAGGACAGACCATAAACAAGATTGACGTAGAGGTTGAAAAAAAGAAGGTCATCATTGGGAAAGAGCTTGTTAAGAATCTCATCAAAAAATATGAAGATACCGAAGACGATTCTATCCTCAAAAGGCCGATTTTCACGGTGTTCAACAAGATTCTGGAATCAGCCAGCCTTAACCACATGCCTACATCCAGAAAACACGAATTAATCAACAAAGAAGCAATCAAAAAGTGGCTATCTGAATAAATACATAGATTAAACCACTATTTTCCATCTATCTCCGTTTTTCTTGTTGTTCAGTCCTGCGTATATGGTTACACAAAAGTTCGGATATTTGGGGTGCGCGGGGAGTTAATATTTAAGCCGCTGTAAGTTAAGAACTTGCAGCGGCTTCATGTTTGGATTATAATAAAACTTATGAATACTGTTCCGTTTGAGCTTGGTCCTATTCGTCCCGTGGACGAAGCCGAAAGCCTGCTGATCCGTACCACGCGCGGCTGTCCGTGGAATCGATGCGAGTTTTGCGTCAATTACAAGGGCATGGAATTCTCAATGCGGACGCTGGACGAGGTCAAGAGCGACATCGTCGCCGCGGCAAAGTACTACGGAGACGAAACCTTTGAAACATGTTTTCTGCAGGATGGCGACAGCTTCTTGATGAAAACTTCCGAACTTGTAGATCTTCTTACTTTCCTGAAGCAGACATTTCCCACACTGAAGCGAATAAGCAGTTACGGCCGCGCTCAGACCATGATCCGCAAATCAGCGCAGGAAATGCAGGCCATTTGCCAGGCAGGGCTAAACAAGCTTTATTGCGGTATGGAATCCGGTTCGGACAAGGTATTGAAAAAAGTCAACAAGGGCGTAACTGCTGCCGATATTTCCACATCCAGCCGCAGGGCAAAGGAGGCGGGAATGTCTGTTTCGGAATTTATCATTCTCGGCCTGGGCGGTCAGGAATTATGGGAGGAACACGCCCGTGAAACCGCCAGAATATTGAATGAGATCGATCCTCATTTTATCCGGGTTCTAACGATCGGAGTCAAGCCAGGCTCCGGGCTTCTCAGGCAGATGGAAGCCGGTGAATATACCCTGCAGACCGAGAAGAATATCATTGAAGAACAACGCTTGCTGATCGAGGATCTCTCCGGAATTACCAGCCACTATGCCAATCATCATGCCGTTGACCTTTTGATCGAAGCCCGGGGCCAGTTCCCCAGGGACAAAACCCGTTTGCTGGCCATTATGGACCGCTATCTGTCGCTTCCGGAAGAAGACCGCGTTAACTTTACATTGGGAAGACGGCTTGGCATCTACCAGAAGCTTGACGACATGGACTCCGCTCATTTGCACAAACAGGCGGCCGCCCAACTACTCGAGATACGCGCTTCCTATCCCGGCAAGATGGAAGAAGTTTTTCACCATCTTCGCGCCCGGATCGTCTAACGGCGCCCTATCCCGGCGCCGGGTGTTTCCGGCGAGATAATCGCATAGCCCGCCGCCATAAGGAAACCTGTTCCAGCGGTTTTTTGTTTTTTTTATAATTCGCGGTGGTATAATCGATATAAAGGAGGGTGTATGAAATATATCGATAAAACAGCGTTACTCGTTACCCTGGCTGTAAGTTTCTTTTTTTTAGTGAGCCTGCCTCTTGAGAGTATGTCGGCGGAACCAATCCAGAAAATATTCCAGAAAGACCTTTGTTACGATATCTATTATGCGCTTCAGGACGGAGCGCAGTACGTCGCTAACGTAAAAATAGTCGGCATCGTGGAGATAAACGGGATATCGTTTCTGGAGGTTCAGCCTGTAAACTTCCCCCAGGAGAAATCCGGATACATTTTGTTTTCCAGCATCAGTGCAATTCTTCCTGTGGGGACTGTAAGCCAGGTGCGATAGCCGTCCGAATAAAGGGAGGGGGTATGTTGATAAAAGATATTATGACGAAGAATGTTGTTACGGTCAGCCCTGAAATGGATATTCATGAATTGGCAAAATTATTTATGGAAAGGAACATTAGCGGCGCTCCGGTAGTAGATAAAGGCGGAAAATTATTGGGAATTGTAAAGGAAGAGGGCGTGATCTTTCAGGATAAAAAGGTGCATTTGCCGACTTTCATCAATCTTTCTCTCGGATTTCTCACTTTGGGAACCGAGAGATACAATGAAGAAATAAAAAAGATCACAGCAAGTAAAGTGTCCAGCATAATGGAGAAGAATGCAGTTGCTATTGATCCAAACGCGGAAATAGAGGATGTTGCCACTTTAATGATCGATAAAGAGATATATTATCTACCCGTGGTGGATAAGGATGTGCTAGTAGGTGTGATCACAAAGAAAGATATTGTGCGCGCTATTGCGAAATAAAAGAGGTAGCTTAAGTGCCTGTCGTTACAGGTTTACCACATCTTCGGCGTGGTACAGGGAAAGGAATAAAAGCAGGTAGTCTTTAAGATGCCTGGTGAGCAGAAAGTTGTTCCGCACGTGTTCCTTGCCGTTCTCTCCCAGTTTCTTCGCATATCCCGGATTGTTCAGCAATTGCTTTACTGCAAAAGCGGCGCCGTCTATCGACCGGCACAGAAGGCCGGAATATTTATTCTTGATCTGCAAAGGTATGCCGCCTACATGCGAAGCGACGACCGCTTTTGATTTCCAGAGCGCTTCAGATACGGTCAGCCCGAATCCTTCGCGCAGGGATTTTTGCATGATAACATCCGATGCGCGCTGCAATGCATTGACATCGATATCGTTCTGCTGCATGAGAAGTATGTGAATGTCTTTATCCTTGCCCGCGTGTTCCCTGACTTCCTCAAGTACCTGAATACCTTCAGGATCGTCGGCCGCGGTTCCTCCGGCAAGAATAAGCCGGCAATCGATATATTTCTTTACCTTCTTGTATGCCTCGATAACTCCCACCGGATCTTTGAGCCCGTCGAACCGCGATATTTGAGTTATGAGCGGTTTATCCTGGGGGATCTCATATTTATCAAGCACCGCCTTGATAGTCTCCTGAGGCAATTCTTTATTCTTATCGCTTAAAGGATCGATAGAAGGGGAAATAAGGAATTGCCGCACAGGTAAGGGCCGCGAGAACGACGGAGCGGAAAATACCGATGCGTCGTAGCGCGGAATAAAGTCCATTAAGAATTTCCAGACTTTTTCCTGTGGGGCGGAAACGTCTATATGACAGCGCCAGATCCATTTATTGCCGGATTTTTTTGAGATCAAAGCAATAGGCTGAGGGTCGTGAATGAATACTATGTCCGCATCAGTGTTCATTTCGGATATGTTGTTCTGGCTCGTTTGCATGAAGATCTGCAGGTCATCGTCAGAGATATTCTCGGCTTTGCCGTGAAGAGCATTATGGAATTTTTTAGTGACCGCGAAGAATTTTTCGCCGCCTTTGATGACATCCCACCGCGCATTGACGCCTAATTCGTGCAGGAAGGGGATCATCCGGCTTAAGATCTCGGCAACGCCTCCGCCGACCGCGGTAGAATTGAT
>JBAZLD010000027.1:0-7471 GCA_041650475.1 Candidatus Babeliales bacterium
GAGTTGTGGGAAATAAGGGTTATGGTGGGCAAAGTTCTTATATACCATTAAAAATAAATCCATCTGGTGTTATTCCTGTTATTTTTGCTGGTGCAATTATACAATTGCCGATGATGCTTATTAATGTGCTTGCATCTAAATATTCTACTTTGGCTTTTTTGGCTGAATGGTTTGGTTATAATAGTTTTATTTTTTATACTTTAGAAGCCGGTTTAATTATATTTTTTGCATTTTTTTATACAGCTGTAATTTTTAATCCGATTGAATTAGCTGATAATATAAGAAAATCTGGTGGTTTTGTTCCGGGTATTCGTCCCGGCAAAAAAACTTCAGAGTTTTTTGATTATTTGTTAACAAGAATAGGTTTTCCTGGAGCTATATATCTTGCTTCTTTGGCTATTTTACCTAATATTTTGGCTTATATTTTTAGTTTTCCTATAATGTTTAGTGGAATTAGTCTTTTAATTGTTATAGGTGTTGCTCTTGATATGTCTGCACAAATTGAAACGCATTTAATAGAAAGACGTTATGAGGGCTTTTTATCAACAGGTAGGTTAAGAGGAAGAAGTGGCCGTTAATAATATTGTTTCATTAATGGGCCCTCCATGTTCCGGAAAAGGAACATTAGCAAGTTTATGTGAAAAAGACAAAAATTTTGAAGTTTTTTCTGCGGGTAATTTTTGTAGAAAAAGTATTGAAATGCGCACCGATTTAGGTAATTTGATATCGCAATATTCGCAAAATAAAAATTTGATACCGGATAATTTAATAACTGATGTTGTTAGTGACTGGTTTTTAACGAAAAGATCCGCAGAAAATATTGAAAAAACTATTGTTTTTGATGGCTTTCCTAGAACTTATGGGCAAGCATCACTTTTTTTAGATTTTTTAAATAAAAAAAATTTGAATTTTAATGTTAAAATTATTTATTTTACAATATCAAATGAAGAAATTTTTAAAAGGGCATCTTCTAGGTTATTGTGTCAGAATAAAAATTGTCAGATTGTTTATTCTGACAATTTTATAAAAAATAAATATGTGAATTTTGTGGAAGTGATTTAATTAAAAGAGCTGATGACAGTTTTGAAAATATAAAAAGTAGATTAAATAGTTTTGCTGAATCCAGTAAAAAATTATTAAATTTTTATGCTTCTTTTAATATCTGCGTTAAAAAAATAGAAGTTACTGGTTTAAAGAGCTTGGATCTATTTGAAAATTTTAAATTAAAATTGAGTTTATGATAAAAATAAAAAATAAAATTTCAATAGAACGAATGCAAACAGCGGGAAGATTACTTTCTCAAATATTGCAAGATGTAAAAGAATTGATAGTACCCGGAATTAATACTTTACAAATTGATAATTTTATTGAAAAAAGGATGTTAAGTTTAGGTTTAAAGCCTGTATGTAAGGGTTATGCTGGTTATCAGCATGCTACTTGTATTTCTTTGAACGATGTTATTGTGCATGGAATTCCTTCAGATAAAATTATTTTAAAATCTGGAGATTTTGTTAAAATAGATGTGGCTGGTTCCTATAAAAATTATTGTGCAGATATTGCAAGATATTTTTTTGTAGGTCAAGTTGATGAAAATGTGAAAAAAATTGCTTTTGTAGCCCAGAAGGCATTAGATTGTGCCATTGAAAAAGCTGTTGTTGGAAATCATCTTTCTGATATATCTGCTTGTGTTCAACAAGTTGTTGAAGCAGCTGATTTTGGAGTTGTAAGGGATTTTGCTGGACATGGTATAGGTAAAAATATGCATGAGCAGCCAGATATTCCTAATTTTGGAACTGCTGGTCAGGGTCCAGTTTTGCAAGAAGGTATGACTTTTGCAATTGAACCGATGATTACCCAAGGCAATTATTCAGTAAAAATAATGCAAGATGGATGGACTGCTAAGACTTTAGATGGTGGTTTGGCAGCACATGTTGAAGACACCATTTTAATAACAAATAATGGTCCACAAATTTTTACCAGATAAGGGAATAAGATATAGTATGAAAAAAAAGAATGATGTTATTGTTGTTGATGGCACGGTTATGAAAGCTTTACCAAATGCTATGTTTCATGTAGAAATAGAGGGCAAGCATTTAGTATTAGCCCATGTTTCTGGTAAAATGCGTATGCATTATATAAAATTATTACCAGGAGATAGAGTTGCAGTAGAACTTTCTCCATATGATTTGACTAAGGGAAGAATTATTTCACGTTATAAAGTTTAAGTATAAAGTTAATTTTTATTTTAAATACAATTTGAGAGATTAATATTATGAAAGTACGCACATCTGTAAAAAAAATTTGTGAACATTGTAAAGTTGTAAGACGGGGACGTATTGTCAGAGTGATTTGTGATAAAAACCCTAGACATAAGCAACGTCAAGGTTAATGATTAGAGAGGTTTTGCATGGCTCGTATTGAAGGTGTTTATTTACCTGCTAATAAACGTGTGGAAGTTGGATTGACATACTTGTTTGGTATAGGTTTGACCAGATCTAAAGAAATTTTATCTGGTACTAAAATAAGTCCGGATATTCGTATAAAAGATTTATCTCACGAACAAGTTGCTGCTATTCAAAAATATATAAATGATAATTATAAAATTGAGGGTGATTTAAGAAAAGAAATAACTCTCAATATTAAAAGATTACAAGAAATAGGTTCTTACAGAGGTACAAGACACAAAAAATCTTTACCTGTTAGAGGACAGCGTACAAAAACTAATGCTAGAACACGTAAAGGACCTAGACGTCCAGGTGGAGCTATAGCATTAAAAAAAGCAATAACTAAAAAATAAATTTGTCTAGGATATAGAGGTAAAGATGGCTTATAAAAAGAAAAGTAGTAAAAAAAGTTGGAAAAATATTGATACTGTAGTAGCTCATGTAAAATCTACTTTTAATAATACTTTAGTAAGTATTACAACTACGGGTGGTGATGTTATTATGAGAGGTAGTTCTGGACAATTAGGTTTTAAGGGTGCACGCAAGGGCACGCCTTTTGCGGCTACTCAGATAGCTAATAATTTGGCAAAAGAATTAGTTGGTCTTGGAGCAAGATTAGTAGAAGTAAACATGCAAGGTCCAGGATCTGGCAGAGATTCTGTTGTAAGAGCTCTACAATCTTCTGGTTTGACGGTAACATTGTTAAGAGATGTTACTCCTCTGCCACATAATGGCTGTAGGCCTCCTAAAAAACGTAGAGTGTAATAAATTTAAAAAAATAGTTAATTAATTTAATTGAATTTTGGATTAAAGGTTTTTATGGCAATTAATTTAGAGGTTTGCAAAAATTGCAGAAATTGTAGGAAGGTAGGGGAAAAGTTGTTTTTAAAGGGTGCAAAATGTCGAACGGCAAAATGCCCTATCGAACAAGGGTTACCTACTCCTGGGCAACATGGAAAAAAAGCTGATGCAAAAAAACTTTCTGAGTATGGAAAACAGCTTCAAGAAAAACAGAAAGCAAAATTAATGTATGGAATGTTGGAAGCACAATTTAAACGTTTTTTTGAAAAGGCTTCTAAATTTAAAGGTTCAACAGGTGAAAATTTAATTTCTTTGCTTGAACGCAGATTAGACAATGTTATTTTTCGTTTGAAAATGGCTTTTTCTAGAGATCAAGCACGTCAATTAATAGTGCATGGTCATATTAATGTTAATGGAAAAAGAGTAAAAACCCCATCTTATTTAGTTAAACAGGGTGATATAATTACTTTGTCTCAAAGAGCTTTAGGTAAAACTGTTTTTATTGAAACTATTGTTGATAAAAGAATAAATATTGGTATTAAGGTGCCTGATTGGTTGGAATTAGATAAAAAAGATCGTAAGGGCATTGTTTTGCGTTTACCTATTCGTTCTGATATAGCTGTTCCTATAGAGGAACGTTTAATTGTTGAGTTGTATTCCAAATAATAAAAAATTTTGAATAATTTAAATAATAGATTTGAATAAATGGTACGGAGGTCTGATGCAGGAAATGAAATATAAACCGTTGATTCTTCCTAAAGTTGGTTGGGAGAAAAAAACACTTACAAATACATTTGGTGAATTGGTTGTCCAACCTTTGGAACCAGGTTTTGGTATTACATTGGGGAATGCATTAAGAAGAGTGGTTTTGTCATCCATAGAAGGCTCAGCTGTTACTAGTGTTATAATTAAAGACGTTAATAATGAGTTTTCTACGGTTAAAGGTGTAATCGAAGACACTTTACAAATTATACTTAATATTAAAGGTATAATTATTAAAAATAAGACTGGTGAGCCAGGAAAAATGGTTTTAGCTGTTTCAGGCGAAACGGTTGCAAGAGTTGCAAATATTAAGACAGATGATCATTTAGAACTTATTAATAAGGATCATATAATTGCACATTTAGCTCCTGATGCTGCGTTAGAAATTGAATTTTTTGTTGAAACAGGAAGAGGTTATTTGCCTGCGCAATGGCCTACAAATAAAGCGTTGCAACAGGATGGAAAAATTTATATTGATGCAATGTTTTGTCCGGTTAAACGAGTTGAATATCATACAGAAAAGACTCGTGTGGGTAGAGATATAGATTATGATAAACTTCTTATGAGTATTTATACTAATGGTGCTATAAATCCTCAGGATGTTATTAATTATGGAACATCTGTTTTGAGAACCCAATTTGAACATTTTTTAAATGCTAAAGAGATTCCATTTAATGAAATTTCTAAAGAAGAAGGTGCATCAGAGGATAAGAAGATTAGTGCAATGGATGTTCAGGGTCCTACAAAGGGTCTTCCTGTTGAATTATTTTTAAAGCCTATTGATGAATTGGAATTTTCGGTTAGATCACATAATTGCTTAATAAGCGCTGGTGTAAAGAGGGTTATAGATTTAGTTAATTTAACTGAAGATGATCTTCTTAAAGTTAAGAATTTTGGGCGTAAGTCCTTAAGAGAAGTTAAAGAAATTCTTGGTGCTTTTGGTCTTCAATTAGGCATGAATGTTAAAGAATTAGATTTGAAAAAAGTTATTAAAGAGCAAGAGGATGGTTTAAAATCATGAGACACCAAAGTGGAAGAAAGAAATTAAATAGAAAATCTTCTCATAGAATTGCTTTGTTAAGAAATCAAACTATACATTTAATTAAGTATGGTTTTTTGCAGACAACAAGAGTAAAAGTTAAAGAAGTACAGAAAATGGCTGAAAAGCTTGTTACTGTTGCTCGAAATGGATATGATTTTAATACTATTCGTCGCATAAAACAGGCTTTACCCTATGATCAAAAAGCAGTAGAAAAGCTTATCAAAGAAATTGCACCTAAGTATACAGAGCGTCCAGGTGGATATACAAGAGTTATTCCATTGGGAAGACGTGAAAGTGATACAGCGCAGATTGCTCGCCTTGAATGGGTTTGATTTTTAAATTTTTAAATATATTCGTTTTTTAAAAGACGTCATGTTACAATTTTTGTTGCATGGCGTTTTTTTGTTTTAAAATTTTTTAAAAAATTTGGAGATAAAATATGAGTATTTTTTATCCAATACAAGCTTTTGCCGATTGGCTACTTACAATGTTTTTTTAATAAAAAAGGAAACGCTTTTGGCTGAGGCTATAAATTTTTTTATTTTTGATACTATAAAAATTTTTATACTTTTAGCGGTTATAATTTTTATTGTCTCAATTCTTCGTTCATTTATACCACCAAAAAAAATACGTAAAATTCTTTCTCATAAATATCAATTTACGGGTAATTTTTTAGCGGCAGCCTTTGGTATTGTAACCCCATTTTGTACATGTAGTGCAATCCCATTATTTTTGGGGTTTATTGAGGCCGGTGTCCCATTGGGTGTAACTTTTTCTTTTTTAATTGCTTCTCCAATGATTAATGAAATTGCTATTGCTTTATTATTTGGTTTATTTGGATGGAAAATTTCTCTTACATACATTATAAGTGGATATTTAATTGCAGTAATATCGGGCCTTATTATTGGAAAGCTTAAAGTGGAAAATCTTACTAAAAATATTGTTCAACAAGATACAAAAAATTTAAGTTTAAATTTTTTAAAACCAACATGGACTCAGCGTTTGAATTTTGCAAAAAATTATACAGTTAAAATCATTCTTAAGGTCGGGCCTTATGTTATAATAGGTATTGGAGTGGGCGCGTGGATACACGGTTATGTTCCTACAAATTTTATGGTAAAATATGCCGGAGGTAATTCGTGGTATGCTGTTCCAATTGCGACATTAATTGGTATTCCATTATATTCTAATGCAGCTGGAATTTTGCCGCTTGCTTCTGTTCTTACGGAAAAGGGAGTTTCTATCGGAACAACCCTTGCATTCATGATGGCTGTAACAGGGCTTTCTCTGCCAGAATTTTTAATGCTCAAGAAAGTTATAAAAACTAAATTAATTATTATTTTTGCATCAATTGTTGGAATAGGTATTATACTTACGGGCTATTTATTTAATTTTTTATTAAAATAAATAGCTATTTGAATTACCTTTTTGTTAAATTATATATAAAAGTGAGTTGTTTAGATTATAAATTTAATTAATTTTAGGAGAAGTTATGAAAAATAATTTAACAAAATTAACAAAAATTTTTTTGATTTTAAGTTTTATTTGTTTTTCTAGTCAAATAAATGCTATTAGTGCCGCTAGGAATATTCGATACAAAAATCTTTTTACCAAGCAAAGAGGGACAGTAAAAATTGATGATACAAAAACTGTTAAAGAGTTAGGAGAGGTTATAAGAGAAAAAGAGAAATTGCCTAAAAGTTCTAAAATAGATATTTATGCTGATAAAAAATTATTTAAAGTGTCAAAGCCTTTAGATCTTAATAAAAAAATTTGTGATTGTATTGTTAAGAAAAAAGTAAAAAAAGGTAAAAAAAGAAAACCTGATTTTTATTATGTTATCAGACCAAATAGCGTAACCTCTAGTTCTGGTTCAGAATATTTACACTGATATAATCTTTTATTAAATTAAAGATCGTTTATAAATTTTATCCTGTTTTCTATGTGACAAAAGTTATAAACGATCTTTTTTATTTTTCGAAAAATAAAAAATAAAATTTAATTTACTTCTAAAAACAAATTTATTGATTTTTTATCAAATTTCTTATTAAAACCATTATTATTAATTATTTTTTTTAATTTTTTATTTTTTTAATTTAACCAAAATAAAAAGGTTGTAGGAGTATGAAAAGAAGAACATTTTTGTTTCTATTGATTCTATCAATAATGTTTTTTAACGTGGCTAACTTGTTGGAAGCAAGTACTTCACGACTAAATTTTGGAAGCAGAAATTCTGCTCTAAAATTTTCACCCAACACAACATTTTATGTAAACTCACCTGATAATATTATGCTGGTAGATGGTACAATAGTCAAAGATAGTCAGGCAGAGTTTTTAGGTAATACAATCAGCTTTGCAAAAGGTATTTTAGAGAGCGGTGATTCAGAAAGCTTGATGACAGCTGCCTATCAACCAATGGTTG
>JBAZLD010000028.1:0-7471 GCA_041650475.1 Candidatus Babeliales bacterium
CGTCGGTGGCGGCTGAAAGGAGCAACGTAATCGGCGACAAGTGGGACTAGGCGCAGGGAGCCGCGCCTAGTCGTGACAAACATAAGAATATCTTACATTTATTTGATCTGGATTTTTATTTTGGGCATTTTTTGTCGCAAAATAGGTTTTTCGGAAACCCTGTGGATAGAGCAATAGAATCGGCGACAAAATATTTAGGCATTACCTATTCCCCTGGCGAACAACTCTTTTTGACTGAGGCTTCTACCCTCTCTTAATAATAGAAGTCTTTTACCCCATTCAACATCTTTCTCTTTTTCTTTAACCATCAAAACCATCATTTTTTCTTGCATTACTTAGCCTTCTAAGTGATGCGTTTAGTTGTGCGTAACCTGTGCACGGAGTATTATTAATTATGTTAAATATTTAACTATACTTACCTAACAAAATTAAAAAAATTAACCTGTGCATCATTTTTATCTTGACAACATCATTTATAAGGCGTATTTCATTTTAAACATTAAATTGTAATAGGAGACCAAAAAAAATGAAACCACGAACGATCAACCTGGAACCATCCGGAATGAGCCCGAACGATATCCGGATCGCCATGATTCGGTCTGGTGTCACCCAATCCGGCCTGGCTAGAGAGCTTGGCGTCACGAGCCAGGCTCTCTACCAGATCATCTCCGGCAGGCAGACATCGCAACGAATCAGAGAAAAAATCGCGGAGCGCATCGGTATCGACATCAAGCGCATTTGGCCGGGAGACCCGATAAAGCCGGGACGGCAGACCAATCAGGTTGTCGCAAAAGTTGCGTAAGCGCTTAGCGGCATAATGGAACCACATATATAGGGAGTCAGACATGAAAGACAAAAAGAAGGTTGCGGGACTGCCGGAGCGCTTACTTTCAATAAGGTTGCTTTTGCGCAAGTCACAGAGGGAGTTCGCCGCCGAGTTAAATATCGGCGAACAGGTGCTACAGGCATACGAAAGCGGAAAAACTTCCCCGGGCGCTGCCGTCATTGCCGGTCTCCACGCGATGGGAATAGACGCTAACTGGCTTGTATCGGGGAAAGGAACCATTTTTTTAACGACCATTCCTGAAACGTCCCCCATGCTCAAATACTTTTACGGGTGGTTATCTTCCATCGAGGAGCAAGCCGCCTATATGAAGACGGCTATTGATTCGTTGAATAAAAATTAACTTACGGCATCATTATAAACTGTTTTTTGTGTGGATTCAATGACTAAGTTCAATAAAAAAATAGACATTCGACAGGCATCCCTTTTTGACATTTTGAAAAATTATCAACAAGAAAACCAGGGCACGCGCCCGGCGGGCAGCTTCGATATTGACCGGCAATTTCGGGAGGCCATTAACCAGGCGCTAAAAGACTGCCCGCTATCGCGGTATCAGGTAGCGGCGTGGATGTCGGAACTTATCGGAACGGAAATAACCAAAACAATGTTGGATAGTTGGACTTGCGGTGTAAAAGACGGGCACCGCTTCCCGGCTATTTTTTTGCCGGCATTTTGCGAAACAACCGGCGGCAGCGAGCCGCTAAATCTTCTGGGGAAACTGGTCGGCGTCTTTGTCATGCCGGGGCCGGAGGCGCTGCGGGCGGAGATACAGCGGATAGAGGAAGATATTAATAAAAAACAGAACGAAAAACGCAAACGAATGATGTTTTTGAAAGAGATGGAGGGCTAAAAATGGCAAAAATAGCGGAGAGAACCGCGAGTATATCCTGCCGAATATTGGATAGTCGCGGGCTGAAATGGGCAATCTGGGCGGTACTGGTTTTTTCCATGATTTATTTTGGCCGGGTAATTTTTATCATCATTAATAGATAGGAGCCGCGGCAAAAAATGAGTATCCAAACGGCTAATACCCTTAAGGAAGTATCGGAAATGACGGGATTGCACATAACAACCCTATCCCGTCTCGTCAAGCAGCAGAATATCCCCTATCGGCTCGTCAAAGGAAAAGGCGGAGAACATATCGAGGTTAACCTGCAAGATTGGCCTTCTAATATTCAGGAGCGCATACTATTATATATAGAAGGGAAGGAAGGCGAGAACACACCTGCTGCCATCGCCCAAACGATGGTGATGTTGCCAGCGTTAAAACCGGCGCTGGCGTTAAAAGCCATTAAATCCATCGGATTTGACGAATTCCCGGAAAACAGCCTTGTAGAAACGGCCAGACCCAGAACACGCGAGGAAATGATTAAATATTACGATCAGGCCGGTCCGGAGTTTGCTGTTATGATGAAACCAAGAGTGCAGAAAATCGTGCGGATAATTGAAAAGGCGATGGCGCCACCGCGAGG
This sequence comes from Candidatus Babeliales bacterium, assembly GCA_041650475.1. GTDB lineage: Bacteria > Babelota > Babeliae > Babelales > UASB340 > JAIPGX01. The sequence goes on from JBAZLD010000028.1 coordinate 2,317, forward strand.
TTGGGGGAAAAGGGCGTGGATTGAAGCCGTTGCCGAGGAAAACAAAATAGCCTGGCAGAGTCTCTATCGTTATATAAAAAGGTATGAGGAAAAAGGCATTGTCGGGTTGGCGCACACTAAATCATATCAAAATCAATCACGTAAATGGACACCGGAGGCGGTGGATCATTGGTTTGGCCTCTGTTTCAAGCGGGACCACCGGAAAATTGACAGAAAATACCTATATAAGATACTGGTGGTCGAAGCACAAAAGCGGGGCTGGACCATCGGCGGCGAGGGCTCGGCTTATCAGAAATACCGGTCATACAAAAAGCGTTACCTTCTGGAAGCCTACCAGCGCGGCGGGATGCACGCCCTGGACAATGCGCTGCCTCCTATTTTGCGTAACTACAGCGACCTGGCGCCATTTGAATGTCTGGTGGGAGACCAGCACCGTAAAAACCGCTGGGTTGTGGATGATCTGACGGGTGATGTCATCCGCATTGAAGCATATGTCTGGCAGGACTTGCGCACACGGGTCATTTACGGCGGCGCTTGCGCCAGGCATTACAGCGCCTATCTGATGGGGCTGGCCTTAAGGATGGGATTGCGCACCTTCGGCACCTTCAGCACCGTTTATACCGACAACGGTCAACCGGAGAAATCTCTCTATTTTAACGGCATCTTATCTAATATCCGCTCCTACGACATGGATTGGCGGCAAACAATTAACATCCCCACAAATACGCTGGATGTGGATGCGGAAGAAGTCTATCCGGCCACAGAAGACCCCCAACTTCATCGTCTGGCCATTGTCCAGAACGCTAAAGCCAAAATGATTGAAGGCACATGGAGAGTTCTGGAAAACATTATGACATCCGTGATGTTGCTGCCCGGTGATACCAAGCGGCTTGGCGATGATATCCATCATCAGGACATCGACCAGGAGGAACTGAAACGCCTGCGCGACGCAGGAAAACTGCCGCTCATGTCCCAGTACATCATCGCGTTTTATCGGTCGATTGATTACTACAATAAAGAAAAACCGCATCGCGGCGTCCGCAAGGAATGGCGACGCAACTTTTTGCCCGCATCGGGCGGATTCACGCCTTTCGACTGCCTGCGGGCCTGTTATGAAGCGGACGGATGGCGGCCTAAATGCCTGTCCGACCGGGCCATTGACCTTTTGTTTATGATGGAAGAAACACGCATTGTCAACCGCGGCCACATACAGGCTTTCAATGATACTTATGTCCATGACGCCCTGCTTGATCTGCACGGAGAGCAAATTCAGATCCGTTACGATCTGGTGGACTATGAAAACCTGCTGGTATTTCACCAGGGGCAATATATCGGCACCGCCACCCCGATTGAATACTCATCCATGAAAGATCAAGACCTTACCCGGCGCAAGATCATGGCAAAGAGGAGTAAAGCGAAAGAAATTTATGAACTTTACGCACGGCTCACCCGTCCTATCGAGGATATGCGCACCTATGGATCACAGGAACAAATCGAGCAAGTGGCAGCGCTGGTGGAGGACGCCAAAGAGCGCAAAAAACTGGAACGAATAGAGCAGAAACGGGAAATAACACAGGCGGAACTGGAAGCGCATATCACCAAAATGGAGCAAGGTTTTCCGCTGCCGGCAAAAACACCCCGGCCCATACCAGGCCGGCCGGATTATTTCCTGACTGCCGAGGATCATTGGGGCTGGATCGTCAGCTATCTGAAGGCGGGCGGAGAACTGGGCGAAGAAGACGAGGCGTTTAAAATTGAGCATTTGGGCAAAATGAATCAGGGCCAGCGGGAGTATTACGGGTTCGTTATGAACGAATACCAGGGAGGCTGAAGCTATGCTGACACCACAATCACCTTTATATTATCATCCGATACCGGCCGCACAGACCGGATATTGCGGTGGATATATCCAACGATTGTGCGGGCGGACAAAGGGAGCCCTGAAAACGGTCACATCTATAAAACAACCACGGGAGGATTTGAAGAATGAAAAACGAGTTTATTGACACGGAAAACACGATTAAATTCAACAGTATTTGCGCTGAACTGGAAGATGCATTGTCGCTGATTGGGCCATCTCTGGCAATGATTACAGGCGCGGCCGGCCGGGGCAAAACCGAGGCGGCCAAACACTATGCCGTGAATTCCAGCGCCGTTTATATCCCGCCGATGAACGTGCGCAGCCCGACCATGCTGTTACAGGAAATCACCTTTGAACTGGCGGGACTGCGGCCCGCTCGCAAAAATCTTTGTCTCGCGATCATCGGCGACGAAATGTCCAAAAATAGGCGGCTAATCATGATTGATGAAGCCGATTTAATCGAGATGCGCTGCCTGGAAATGCTCCGCAACATCAATGAAGATTATTCCTGTCCGATTATGCTGATCGGCGAAGACAGCCTGAAAGGACGGATATATTCCAGACCGCGCATTAAGGATAGAACCCGATGCAGCATGGAGTTTATGCCGCCGTCTCTGGAAAACGTCGCCTTTTACTTCAAGCGTAATTTTTCATTAACCTTAAACAAGGATGTGTGCGCCGCCATCCATAAACATGGCAAAGGGACGTTTCGCCGGGTGGTAAAATTCGCCGTGTACGTCGAGCAGGCCATGCAGGCCAGCAACGTGAAAGACATCTCACCGGAACTGGCGCAGATGGTGATCAACAAAATTGATGAGGCGGAAAAAAAGAATGGACGATAAAAAAAACATGAAGGGCATACCCAAAACCGGGCTGGCGGCGGCGATCCGCGACTGGATGCAGAGCCGCACGGGGACAAAAGCGCAGCGGCGGTTTACCGTCACGCAGATCTGCGAGGCGCTTTGCGTCATGACTGCCAGGCAACATCAGCAAGTGGCCAATGCCCTGAGTGATTTTCAGGATCGCGGGGAAGTGGAAAGTTTCACAGATAAACATAATCGGCGACAATATCTCTATGTGCAGGACTGGGGGAAAGCTCTCCGGGGGCATCTTAACCGCAAGATTTATAAGGCCATGTACGTGTCGTATCAGTTTGCCGTCACTGATTTGCAACGGCTAACCGGGCTGCAGGACAGGTGCTGGCTGGACAAGCTGGTTCGGCAGTTAAAAGCGGACGGATACATTCAGCAGAGCAGCCGTCGCCTGTGCGCGCATGGTTCCGGCGCCGAGGCGGTTTATCATATCGTCAACCGCGACAAATTTAAACTGGAGGTGATGAGATGACCGCTTCGACAGGCTCAGCGACCAACAATCGTCATTCTCGCGCAGGCGGGAATCCAGGAGTTTTAACCATACCCGGAACGGACTTTCCCTTCCCTGCCATCGAGCGCAAAGGCCCGCCACAACTGCTATCCAATGCGGAATCCAGGCAGCGGCGCGGCCTGCTGGCCAAGATCCACGTCGCCAAGAAACAGATGCGGCTGAGCACGGACGAATACGGAATGATCCTGCGCAGCCTGGGAGTTTCCACCGCTGCCGATCTGCCGATAGGCGGCCTCGAAAAGATGGTCAAACTGATGAAGCATTACGGCTGGAAACCAATGAGTAATCCGCTGGCGAGGCGAACGGGCACAAATCCCGATCAACTGGCCGCGCTGCGGATACGCTGTGTCGAGGCGGCAAACAGCCTGGAAAACGGCGAGAAACGCCTGGCCGGACTAGCCCTGAAAATCTGCGGAACATCGCAACTGGTCTGGTGCCATGATGCGCGCAAACTGGAGCGGCTGTTGGCCGTATTGGGGAAAATATCAACACAAGGGGTTGCAACCCCTTACTCTCAGAAGGAGGATGACAATGGCATATAATAATGTAGGGAGCGATCCCCGGGCGATCCGCAACGGGGGAAAGATTGACGTTGACAGCGATGAATGCCGGCACCGGCTCCTGGCCGAGTTGACCAGCCACATCGGCGAGATGAACGCCATCGGCATGCCCGCGCTGTACCAGGCCGTGTTTGACCGGCCCTGGAGCGACCGGATCAACGACACCCGGCGCGTCCGGAAACTGATCACGATCATGCGCGGGGAAGGCGTTCCGATCTGCTCCTCCGCGTCGAACGGAGGAGGCTATTATCTGGCGGCGGCGGGCAGCGAGCTGGCAGCCTATCTGCGCCGGGATAAATTCCGGGCGCTGCGGATCCTCAAGCGCGACGCGGCAATTTTAAAGATCAGCCTGCCGAATTATTTGGGGCAGTTAAAAATGGAGACGGAGGCCGGAAATGAAGCAGCTTGATGGTAGGGATCGATCCCCGAACAATCCGCCAGACGGAGCGCACGAGGTGCACGCCCCACAAAACGTAAAGATGGAGGACGGTAATGAAACAGCTTAATGGTAGGGATTGTTCCCCGAACAATCCGCCAGACGGCGCGCACGGGGTGCGCGCCCTACAAAATGTAAAGAGCGAAGCCGAAGCGCTCCTTTACTCTCTCACCAACAAGCGGTACTTGTTGCAGAAAAACCTGGATGACTACAACGCCATCGTTGCCCGCTATACACCGGCGTTTGAGGAAACCAGGGCCATATTAGCCGCCGGTCTGGAGGCGGACGAGAAGGTCCTCCAGTCCCTGATGAAAAAAAACAAAGCCGTCCTGTTTGACGGGACCGACGTTGTCAACCTGCCGCCCGGAAGTCTGATCCACAGCAAGGTTGACAAGATTTCCATCCCCAAAACCGCCCTGGCCGAATGCGAGGCGCAGCACTTTGATGACGTGATCAAAATCGTCAAATCCCTGGATCGCGCCGCTATCGAAAAATGGCCGGACGCCAAGCTGGTATTGATCGGCGCGGAGCGGAAACCGAAAGAGGAATTTTCGTATGACCTTAAAAAGGAGGTTTTATGAAAGCAAGCGAATTGTCTAATGAACAACTTATTGATAGCTCGATAGGTGGTCATATTTTAGGCCATCCAGCATTCCACGCAACAAGCTCTCTGCGTAAGGAACTCCAAACACGGTTAGAACGTGGAGATAAAACTAACGATTTTTTTGAATCAATATCGTGCCTATTTGCGGAAGGCGCAGAGTTTATGACCAAAACAGAAATTTACGAAGCTATAGAAAAAGAAGTAAAGCGAATTGAATCGCACAGATAACGTAGGGATCGCTCACGTTCGGCTGAGCTCACGTCGAAGCCCGAGCGATCCGCATCAGGAGGGTAAAATGAAACTAAAATATA
>JBAZLD010000029.1:0-6748 GCA_041650475.1 Candidatus Babeliales bacterium
GGCAGCTATTGACGGCGACCTGGTACTACTACCTTGACAAATTCCCGGTCGCTGATTTTATCAAACTGCCTTTCGGAAATCTCCAGAGCGCGGGCCTTTCTATCAAATATAAGGATTCCGACGCGACGGAAACGACGCTAACCCTCACGACCGACTATCTGATTGAGGATAACGGCGAGGGGATAGGGCGGATCGTTCTACCCTACGGCGAAAGCTGGCCGTCGGATGTCCTCTATACCACCCAGCCGATCACGATTGAATTTGCCTGTGGCTGGACGGCGGCGGCGAGTATCCCGGAGGATATCATTGACGCGATCTTGTTCATTGCGGAGCGGAATTATTATCACGGTGACAGGGATGCAGCATTGAACCGGGCAATCAACAGCCTCTTAATGACACACAGACTATGGGAGGAGTTTTGAACCGGACGAGCGCGAGCGATCTAAACAAGCGGATAACGCTGCAATATCAGACAAAAATCCCTGATGGAATGGGAGGGTTTTCTCTGAGTTTCGTTACAGCGGCCACAATTTGGGCCGCCGTTTGGCCCGTTTCTGCCTCCGAGCAGGTACAGGCTCAGGCAACAACCCTGATTATCTCTCACCGAATCAGGATCAGATACCGGAGCGTTTTGAAAAGCTCATGGAGGATCAAGTTTGGTAATCGGTATTTCGCCATAGTGAGCATCATTAACCCTAACGAGGCGAATGAATTCCTTGATCTGATGGTGAAGGAAGCGGCATGAACAACCTCTTGACAGCCATATATGGGAAGTTTTCCGGCTCTGCCTTATCAACGGACGTCGGCGGGCGGATCTATCTTGATCAGGCCCCCGATGGCGCCGAGTTCCCTTATGTCGTTTTTTTCATCGTAGTGGGTACGCAAGAGAAGACCTTCACGGAGCACTACACAAATACGCTCATTCAATTCTCCTTATTCTCTGCCTCCTCATCGGCAGCGGAGATAGCGACCATGTATGCAGACCTGAAGGCGCTCTTTGACGAGTGCGCCTTGACGATCACAGGCAGCACCTTAGTTTGGATGAGGGAAATGAATTTGACCACGATGGTGGATGAAATCACGGTGGCCGATGCGACGCAGCAGGTAAAGCATTGGGCGGTGGATTTTGAGGTTTTAACTTCGCTTTCTTAAAGAAAGGAATTTCATGGAAAAGAAGCTGTCAGAGATTACAAGAAAAGAATGGATTTCCCTTAGATGGCTTGAGGTGACGGAGTTAGGGAGCGAAAGGACATTTATCCCTAATGGTGCTCGTACCCCTGACGAGGCGGCCCAGGCAATGGAGGAGTGGGACATGACGGCAGAGGAAAGAGGGGTTGCAGAAAAGGAGGGAGCGGAGGAATGATATCTATCATTATCCCCGTTTATAACCAGCATGAAATGACCCGCGACTGCCGTAATGCGGTTCGCGTGAATACACGAGGCGAATGGGAAATCATTGTCATTGACAACGGGTCTAATCCTCCAATCGAGGATGTGACGATCCGCAACGAAACAAACCTCGGCTTTCCCGTCGCGGTCAACCAAGGGATAAGAGCGGCAAAGGGTGACGTGATCATTCTACTCAACAATGACGTGATTGTGACACCAGGCTGGGCCGATCGTCTCCTTTATCACCTTAACACCTTCGATATTGTCGCGCCGATGGCCAATTACTGCGCCGGACTTCAGCAGGAAGTCGCCCTTGAAACGTATAACGATGACAAGGAATTGAACGCCGCAGCGGTGAAGTGGGGCGAGGCCCACGACAAGGAATTTATCGAAGTGAACTTTACCATCGGATTCTGCATGGCCTTCAGGCGGAAGCTCTGGGAAACCATCGGCGACTTCGACGAATCCCTCTGGCCCTGCTCCGGTGAGGAGATTGATTTCTGTTTCCGCGCCAGGGAGAAGGGTTATCGGATCGCCATCGCCCGTGACGCATTTGTCCACCATATCGGATCACAGACCTTTTTTGCAATGGAGAAAGAAGGGCTGCTCAAATATCGAGATACGATCTATCAGAATGACCGGCACCTAGCGAAAAAGTGGGGAGCTGATTTCTGGGACCATCAGACCGGCTCCATGCAGGCGGCAAATGATCTTCCCAAAAGCAACGGGGATATCAGGCTGAATCTCGGGTGCGGCTTGTATAAGATCGAGGGGATCATAAATGTCGATCAGCTTGAAAGCGTCCATCCGGATCTTATCGCCGATGCCTGCAACCTTCCTTTTGATCCTGGCACTGTAGATGAAATATATTGCGGCCACCTGCTCGAACACCTGACGATGGAGCAGGCAGAGAAAGCCCTTCGGCATTGGCACTCAATCCTGAAGCCTGGCGCTCTGATTATGATCACCGTGCCGGATTTCGACTATCTGGCAAAGGCATACCTTGAAAACCCGACGGCAAGGAAACTGCGGGCGATGAATGATCTGTACATTTACAGTTACGTCCAGGAATCGCTTCACCGATATTGCTACGGCCCCGCGCTCCTGAAGGCGGTCATGATAGAGGCGGGATTCGGGGAAGTGGAGCGGGTGACGGGCGGTCATCCTTATTTCACGTCAACGATGGAGGATCAAGTAACTTACAGGGGGAAAAAATAATGGACGCAGAATCAATGGGAATCATGAATTACTGCGCGGTGGTTTACGGATTCAAGGACAAGAAGGTAGTGGACCTCGGCAGTTATAATGTTAACGGGACTTATCGGCCTCTCATAACCGGGGAGTATATCGGGGTTGATATCATCCCCGGCCCGAACGTCGACCTGCTTGTGGATTCACCCGAATTCCGTGCAATTCATGACGCTGACGCTGTAATCTCCGGGCAGGTGATAGAGCATGTCGCCGATGTCCCTACATTCATGGCAGAGGCGTTTGGGGCATTGAAGCCGGGAGGGACTTTCGTCTGCATCGCGCCCTCGGAAGGACCGCCCCATGACTATCCGGTATGGGTGCGAAATTATGACGAGGCGGCATTGCGGGAGGCGGTGGAGGCCGGAGGCTTCGAGGTCGTCGCCTGCACGACAAGCCAGCATCTTCCGTGGAAACTCTGCTGCTGCGTTGCAAGGAAACCGGAGGCCCCGAAGAGGACCAGGAAATACAATATGGAAACAAGAAAGGATGATGATGAAAATTAGTAACCTTAGTCTGGCAATCGGCGTTCCCTGTTCTTTCCCGACGGTGCCGGTGAGCTTTTTCTATTCATTCGTTCACCTGGAACGCCCGGACTTTACCTTCATTCATGCGGACAATGGGCCGATTGATACGCTTAGAAATGACATCGTTCAGTCGGCGTTGTCGATCGGGGCGACTAAGCTTATCATGATGGATTGTGACATGATCTATCACCCGAAAACGATTACGAGCCTATTGTCCCGTCGCCTTCCCATTGTCGCCGCGCTCTGTTTCCGGCGTTATCCCCCGTTCGATTCGATCATGCTTCAGGCGGCAGAGGAGAATGGAAAGAAGGGCTATCTCTCAATCGACGAGTGGGAGGAAGGTGAGCTGGTGGAGGTTGACGCGACCGGGGCCGGGTGCATCATGTACGACTTAGACGTGTTCCGCAATATGCCCTTTCCGTGGTTCAAATTCAGGAAGCAAGAGGACGGTCAAGGCATCGGAGAGGATATAGGCTTCTGCCAGGACTTGAAGGCGGCAGGTTATCGAATCTTTGTTGATACGGCAGTTCCGGCGGATCATTTGACGACGATGGCCGTGAACCGAAAAACGAATTTGCTTTGGAGATCCATGAAGACGAAAGAACAGCAAAGGGCGCTCGACAGGGCGCTGGACACAAAGGCGGCGGGACAGAGGGAAGCGGCAACGGAGACAATAGGGACTAATTAAAAATCAGGGTTTCCCGGCGGACTGATCATCCAAGGGGAACGTAAGAAAGACAAGGCGGCTGTGTAGAGCTACACCTCTGCTCATGCCGCCTTTTTCTTTGCCCTGAAAACAGCATCACGAAACAAGGAGGTAACGAAAAATGGCGGACAGGGCAACTACATTAACGGGGAGCTTTCAGAAAGTGACGCTCGGCCCCACGTCAAAGATTCTCGGCGCGGGGAAATATGAAATCAGCGGTATCACCCGCAAGACGGTGGACTGCTCCGAGTTCGGGGTTGACGTGGACATCTTTGAGTTCGGCAGCGCGGACGGAGGGACGATCACGCTTTCCGATGTTTCCTACGACCCGACCGATCCCATGCAGAATTTCCTGCGGACCTGTGTCGAGGCGGGAACGAAGCTCATCCACAACAGCACCACGTCCGGAATCCGGTTCTGGGTGAATTCCACTTCCTTCCTGACCATCGGGACCAGCGGGAACATCCTCCTGACCAATGCCGGGAAGGTGAGCGCGGACCGGAACGGGATGGCAAAGACGGACTTCTCCGGCAAGGTCTCAGGTGCGTTCATGTACCTGGAGAGCTTTGCTTAATGCCAGCGATGGCGGAAAGGTTTGAGCATGATTGTCGATCTTGAAGAAAAGACCGAAAGCGGGACGTTTGAACTCAAAGGGGGCGGGAAGGTGACGATCCGCCTCCTGACGGTGAATGATCTGAGGGAGATACGGAAGGCCACGGGTAAAACGGTCGCGGAGTATCCGCTACTGGAAGATCCAAAGACCAAAGAGCTGGTTTACCGGCGCTTCGAAGGATTCCATTTTGACGGGGACCTGTTCGATGAAATGAAATGGGACCGGATTATCACCGGCTGGCAGGATCTGTTCGACAAGAACAAAAAGCCGATCCCGGTTACGAAGGAAATGAAGGTCCTGCTCATGACTTCGGGGAAGGCCCCGGAGTTTGTCGAAGCGGTTGAAAATGGCCTGAAGGTGCTCAGGGAAGCTGATGAGGCAAAATCAAAGGCCGCTGAAAAAAACTCCTTGATTGGATGAAGTTCGCCGACGACGAGGCTTCATCCAGGATCATTCTTGAAGACGGGAGAGTCCTGACCAAATGCGACCAATGCCGTCAGATGTATGCAGAAAGGAAGCCGCCCGACGAGCCACCGTGCCAATCATGCCGGGTAGAGCTGAAGGTGGAAAATGAAGAGGCCGCCCGGATTTTTCAGATTGTCCGGGGCCAGGTGAGAACGCGATTCAACGGGAAATATGACGTGGTAGTTGATCTCGATCACAACGCAGTCTGGGCGGCGATCGACGCCTACGGGATCAAGGACAGGACAGGGACGTTCGAGAAGGTCTTGACCCTGTTTCACCATCTTTTGAGGGAGCAGCAGGACAGTGCGGATAGCTAACTGGCATCCTGAAATCATCACCGCCGAGATCGAGAAGCGGGCCATGGACCGTCTTGAAAAGGCCGGCGAAATGGTGGCGTCAAGAGCCCGTCAGATTGTGCCTGTCGATACCGGAACGCTAAAAAGCACGATCCGCGTCACGCGGCTCAAGGGTGATCCAAAAATGAACATCCGCGTCTATGCCGGGAGCAGGGAGAAAGGCGGAAGCATGCAGAAGGGGGCCGTCCGTGGCGCCTTCTATGCCCACATGGTTGAATTTGGAACCGTCAAGATGAAGGCAAGGCCCTTTCTCAGACCGGCGCTGAATGCGTCAAAGGGCTCTATCCTTGATATAATGGGGAGCGACAATGGCTAGTAGGCTCGGATCAATATTTGTGGAGCTCGCGCTCGACGACAAAATTTATCGTCAGAAACTCGCCGACATCGAGCCGAACGCAGTAGCGACGGCGAAGGGCGTTGAAACGGCATGGCGGGCGCTCGGAACGAAAGCCGGAGAATCCTTTGAGGCCCAGCGCCGGGCCGCCGAGAACGCTTATAACCTTATCAAGGGTCATGCAAGCTCATCCGCTCAGGACATCATCCGGGCCGAAGAAGCCAAAAACTCCAAAATCCAAGCCCTGAACGATCAGCAGTTCGGCAAACAGACCTCCCTTATTCAATCCGTGAAAGCGAACTGGCTGACACTGACAGCGGCAGCGACGGCTGTTTATGCAGCGGTAGCCCCTTCGATACAGGCTTACATGGACTCCGAAACGGCCCTGATGAAACTCGGCCTCGCCATGAAGAATCAGGGCATGTACTCAAAGGATGCCATTAACGACATGGTGGCATTCTCTGAAATGGTTCAGTCAACCACGATCTTTGAAGATGATCTTACGAAGTCGATCATGGCTACTCTTCAGTCCTTCGGCATGACGACCGATGAAGTAAAGCGTTCCACGCTCGCCGCTGCTGATATGGCGGCATTTACCGGGAAGTCGATTGAAACCGTGGCCGATCTTCTCGGCAAGGCATACGCCGGGAACACAAGCGCCCTATCAAGATATGGAATTGTTGTTGATGAAACCGTCCCGAAATCACAAAAGTTTACGGCGGTACTGGAACAACTAGAGCAGCGGTTCGGCGGTTCGGCTCAGGCGCAGCTACTGACCTATTCCGGCCAGTGGAAGCAACTCAAAAGTCAATTCGGTGACATTCAAGAAGTTGTCGGGCTTGGAGTCTTAAAGGCGCTGCAGGGCGTCATGGGAACGGTCGGTCTTGTCGGGGCGTCATTCTGGGGAATGGCCGAAACTGCCCTTGCTTCATTGACCGGCCTTGTCGGGGGCCTCGAAGCCGTGGCGCGATGGGCCGGAATGGATAAGGTTGCCTCTGGTATCGGCATCGTAACCCAGGGCCTAGCGGCGGCAACGCAGAACGCCAAAGACGCCGAAAACGCAGCTATGGCAAACGCGTCGGCGAACTTCAAGAACATGGCATCATTTCA
>JBAZLD010000030.1:0-6737 GCA_041650475.1 Candidatus Babeliales bacterium
AGGCCTGGACGGCCCGATGACCGTAGCTCCCTGCGTTTTTCTTTAATCATATTTGTCCTGCGCAGGATTTCCTGCTTTGGGACTTTGTGATCCAGGTAAGCGGCCCGGGTACCCGGCTTGTCCAAATAACAGAAATAGATCGCTTCGTCAAAGACGTCCAGGACGCGGAAAGACTCAAAAAGTTCATTTCGGGTCTCCCCGGGAAAGCCGTAGATGATATGGGTCGATAGATGGATGCCGGGATTAAGCCGTTTAATTTCTCCGGCAATCTCTAAGACGCGTGCGACATCGTAATGCCTGTTCATTCGTTTAAGGATCCGCCGGGAACACGACTGCAAAGGGATGCAAATTTCGCAAACATGATCGCGGATGAACCCTTTGGGGAGTTCAGGATACAGGGTTACCAGGCGGCGGGGTTCCAAAAAATTGATGGCCAATTTGAAATCTCTGTTTCTGAATTTACGCAAAAGGTCCAGTAATTTTGCCAGGTCCGTGTGACGGTCGACCCCATAGCTGCCGCAATCATCGGCCAAAAGAACGATTCTTTTGAAACCGGCTTTAGTACCCTGGTGAAGCTCGGAGATGATTTTTGCCGCAGGCTTGCTCGTGACGTGTTTGTGGATCATTTTATAATCACAGTAACTGCAGTTATTCACGCATCCTTCGCAGATGTGAATGTAGTAGTCTTCTTTGGCGGCCCTTTCCGGGTGCAGCCTTCCTTGCGCGAAAAGTTTCTTGTTCAGACAATTGGTCTTGATCTCGCCGATAGGGATCCCGGGTTTAAAAATGTCATTAAACGCACGGCTATCTTCGGCGGCGATGATCGTGGTCCCCGGAAACATATCTCCCAGGGTGCGGCAGGTCGAAGCCAGACAGCCGCAGAGGATGATCCTTGATTTCGTCTTATAGCGCTGGTAATAGTGCCGGATCATCCTGATTGTGCGGTTTTCCTTGATACGGTCGAAACCGCACGTGGTGATAACGATGACATTTGCCCTTGACGGGCGGCGGACAAGATGAAACCGGTTATTTTTAAAGAAATAATACAGATGGGTCGTATCGTAAAGATTGCGGGTACAGTCGATATAGGTCGAACAGAGGAATATCTTTGGAGGCAACATTGTTTTTATAAGAGATGAAGAAGGGCGTTCCTTTTAGATGCGGCCGCACTGTCCGTTGATCGTTTTGAGCATCGGGTTGCCCGGAGATGCCAGCAGTTCTTCTAAGCTTAGCAGCAATGCCAGCGTCCAGTTTTTTTCAGATAAGGTCCCGGGGAAATTGATCCGGTTTTCCCATGGGTCTGCGTCCCGGGGGCGGTCCAAATCCAGATAATCCTGGATGAGCTGGATGCTGAAGATGCAGGAGCTTTCCTGGATTTTTGCCAGGGCATTCTTGTTCAAAGCGGCGGAGAGGTTTTCCGGCGCGTCCTGCCGTATTCCCAGAAAATCCAGGAATTGTTTTTGCTCATGGAACGATCCCCGATACATGTCCAGGAGGGCCCAGGCTTCCGACGCTGAAAGCCCAAGGGCGGACAGGAGTTTTTCTTCGGTGTCGATCTGGCGCTTCCAGCGGAGGCGTCCATATCGGGACGCCTCGACATCGAATAACCGGGTTCTGACCTGTTCAAATGGGATGTGTTTTTTTTCGCAGTTCCTGCGGAAGAGCCCTTCATCGACCGTGCCGCATTCGAACTCCCACCAGGCGCGGAGGTTGCTCATATCATGGGTAGAGATGGTCGAAAGAGCGCACTTCCTGTAGGCCTGAGGAGATTTGAAGGCGTAGGTCTTACCCCAATCACGCATCCACCGCTGGATATCGATACCGGGGATTCCCAGTTCATTCAAGACGCGAAAACAGCAATCTGGAACGGTCCCCAGGTCTTCGGCGCATGCCAACATGTCGGAATGGCGCATCATCAGCGACAGGAGATTGCGTCCGTGCGCCTCCCAGGATTTTTCATCGGCAGGATCGAAAGCCCCGTTAAGGCCCCCGTTCTCGGGAGGTTCGCTGATCGGTATGGTCCAGACGCGGAAAATTCCGACGACGTGATCGATGCGGTAGAGATCGTAAAAATTCTGTGCGAAGCTGAGTTTTTCGATCACATAATCATAACGGCGGTGTGCGATATGTTCCCAGTTAAACGGCGGCATCCCCCAGCGTTGGCCTTTGGAATACAAAAGGTCCGGTGGAGCTCCGGAAGAAAAAGCGAGCTTAAAACAATCCTGGTGCGACCAGACATCGGCGGAGTCCCGCGAGACAAGGAACGGGATATCTCCCATCAAAAGGACATTGTTGTCACGGGCATAGTCTTTGATTTTTTTGAATTGCTCGAACAACTGCCATTGGAGCCACTTATGAAAAAGAATGTTCTCATGGTAGGTCTCGCGAAATCCGTCGAGAGTGTCCTCGTCGCAATTCTTGAGGTCTTCGCTCCACCCTTCCCAGCTCATCTCGTTATTTTTTTCTTTTATGACCTTATAGAGTGTATAATCATCCAGCCAGAAAACGCTCTTCTTGACAAAGACATCGAAGGCTTCGGGCAGCCTGTCGGCAGGCATCGATGTAAAGATCTTCCAGAGGAGCGCCAGTTTCTCCGCTTTGACGCCGTAATCAACCCGCCCTTTCCCCGTAGGGAAACGCTGTTTCATCTGGAGCAATTGCGGCAGGAAGGGTTTAACATCGGCGTGTTGAAGCTTCTCTAAGCAGAGATAAACGGGGTCCAGGGCAAACATGCTTTGCGCGTCATAAGGCCTGAAGCAGAAGCCCGTGTCGTTCATGGGCAAGAGCTGGATGATGCTTAAACCCGTTTGAGAACACCAGTCCACCAGGAGTTTTAAATCCGGCAATTCTCCGATCCCGCAGCTGGTGCGGGAATAGACGGAAAAGAGCGGGACGACGACGCCTGCCCTGCGTTTTGTCCCTATGCGCTTCCATTGGGGACCGGCCAGAGTTGACGTTAGAAAATGATAGTCGGGTTCTTGAGACATAAACGTTGTAGGGATCAAACCAAAAGGGCACCTGAAGAAAAACCAAGTGCCCCTTTGTTTAACGGTTCCCTGTGGTCATAGAAGGTTATATGCCTTTTTTGACGATATACTCGCAAAGATCGACGATACGGCAGCTATAGCCCCATTCGTTGTCATACCAGGCGAGGACCTTGACGAGATTGCCGACGACTTTTGTTGATTCGGCATCAATGACGGAAGACGTGCTGTTCCCGCGGAAATCAATGGACACAAGCGGTTCCCTGGACACGGCCAGGATGCCTTTGAGGCGCGGTGTCTGGGACGCTTTTTCGAGGACGGCAACGACCTCTTCGACGGTCGTCGTCTTCTCGACCTCAACCGTTAAATCCACGAGGGAAACATCCGGCGTCGGAACGCGGACGGCCAGTCCATCCATTTTTCCCTTGAGTTCCGGGATGACGAGGCCGATCGCTTTTGCCGCTCCCGTGGACGTCGGGATCATGGATTGCCCCGCCGCTCTGGCACGGCGCAGGTCCTTATGAGGAAAATCAAGGATCACCTGGTCGTTCGTATAGGCGTGGATCGTTGTCATGATGCCATGCTTGATCCCGAAATTATCCAAAAGGACTTTGGCCAGAGGCGCCAGCCCGTTGGTCGTGCATGACGCATTGGAAACGATGTTGTGTTTTTTGGGATCGTATTTATCTTCGTTGACGCCCATGACAAACGTGCCGTCTTCGTTCTTTGCAGGCGCCGAGATGATGACTTTTTTGGCGCCGGCCGTGATATGCGCCTTGGCCTTTTCGGCATCGGTGAACCGCCCCGTTGATTCGATGACGATTTCGACGCCGGCGTCTTTCCATGGAATAAGCGCCGGGTCCTTTTGCGAAAAGACCTTGATCTCTTTGCCGTTGACGACGATCGCGCTTTCTTTGGCCGACACGGTGCCTTTGAACCGGCCGAAGGTCGAGTCATATTTAAGAAGATGCGCGAGTGTTTTTGCGTCCGTGAGATCGTTTAAGGCGACGATATCGATATTCTGAGCGCCTTCCTCCAGCGCGGCCCGGAAGACCAAGCGTCCGATCCTTCCAAATCCGTTAATCCCGACTTTGACTGCCATGATGTTCCTCCTTTTGATTAATATCCAATTCCGAATGTCAAATGCCTCATGAATATCGAATGACTAAATGCCGAAAATATTTTTCCATTCGTCATTCAGTTATTAGGATTTCTTTCGTCATTTGGATTTTGGAATTTGGAATTGCTTATATCTTTACGTCCCTGAGGTATTTAATCGCGACTTCCGGCGGCGTGGATACCGAATAAAACCCTGTTCCCCACTCGAAGCCCGCAATACGGCTCAAACGCGGCATGATTTCCATGTGCCAGTGATATCCTTGACGCTCTTCTCCGTCTATGGGAGAGGTGTGGATGATAAAATTATAGGGCGGATCGCCGAGGACGGTTTTCATCCTGGTCAAAACGTCTTTAAGGATCCAGGACAGGCTAGCGAGGCTGTTTTCCGAGCTCTCGTGAAAGAAAGCCTGATGCTCTTTGGGCATGACCCACATCTCGAACGGGAAGCGGGACGCAAAAGGACAAAAAACGATGAACTGGTCGTTTTGCGTCACGATCCTTTCTTTTTCATCGATCTCCTGGCGGATCATATCGCAAAAGATGCAGCGTTCGCGGAAGTCGAAATACTCTCCCGACCCCGTCAGCTCCTCGATCACATTTTTGGGGATCATGGGCAGCGCGATCAGCTGGCTGTGGTTATGGTCCAGCGTCGCGCCGGCACCACTGCCGTAATTTTTAAAGATCATGATGTACTTGAACCGTTTGTCCTTTTGCAGGTCGAGGGAGCGCTGACAGTACATCCTGAGGACATTCTGGATCTCGCCGAGCTCAAGGTCGGGAAGGTCCTTTTCGTGATAAGGGGTCTCGATAATGACTTCATGGGCGCCGATGCCGTTGGAAAGATCAAATATCCCCATACCCCGTTTATCGAGGCTGCCTTCTATCTGCAGGGCGGGAAATTTATTCGGCACCACGCGGACCTGCCAGCCCGCCGTGTTGGGTTGTGTCTTCGTGTTGCGGAATGCCTGGATTTCAGGCGGGGTCATATACTCGTTGCCGTAGCAAAACGGGCAGTTGGCCGTATCTTCGTAATGATGCGGCGGGATATGCAGGTCCTTGGGCGTCATGGGTTCGTCTGTCTCCATGATGACCCAGCGTCCCACAATGGCGTCGCGTCTGAGTTCTGTCACGCTTCAACCTCTCTTAAGTATTGTGCTGCGTCTTCGGGGGTGATCGGGCAGATATAAAAACCTGTCCCCCATTCAAAACCCGCCGGACTCGTCAAGCGCGGGATGATTTCGATATGCCAGTGATAGTCGTCTTCGATGGTTTTCCAGTAGCCGGCTTTTGATTTCGTCCTGCGAAACGGGGCCGTATGAAGCACCATATTGTATGCCGGGTCATCCAGGGCGACCTTAAGCTTGGTTAAAACTTTTTTTAAGACTTTCCCGAGATAAAGGCGTTTTTCGACGCTCATGCCGGAAAAATCACAGTTATGTTCTTTGGGAAGGATCCAGATTTCAAAAGGGAAACGCGAGGCAAAGGCTGTCACCGCGAGAAAACCGTCGAAGTCGAGAACGACGCGGCTTTTCGTATCTATCTCCTGGCGGACCAGATCGCAGAAGACGCAGCGATCATGGTAGTCATAATATTTTTTTGCACCGGTCAGCTCTTCTTTGACGCGTTTGGGGGTCACGGGCGTTGCGATTAACTGGCTGCGGGAGTGATGGATACGTCCGGCGCCGGCGGCCGTCCCGTAATTTTTAAAGACAAGGACGTACTTAAAGCGCTCGTCTCTTCCGAGGTCCACAAAGCGGTCGATCCAGCAGGTGACTGTTTTTGCGATCTGGGTCTCATCCAAGTCTGCGATATTTCCGACGTGCTTGGGGGTTTCTATGATCATCTCGTGGGCCCCTGTTCCGCTCATGACGTCATAGAGCCCGCGGCCGTGCCTGTTCAAGTCTCCTTCGACCTTCAAAAAAGGCCTCTTGCTGGGGACGACGCGGGTATCCCAGCCGGGTTCATCCGGCTTGGTCCCTTCTTTGCGGATGGCGAATATCTCGCGGGGTGTCTGGTTTTCCCTGCCTTCGCAAAAGGGGCAATCTTCATCTGCGGAAGGATGGGCAGGCGTTTTAAACCCTTTGGGCCTTCGGGAACGCTCGACAGCGATAATAACCCATCTTCCGATAATAGGATCTTTTCTGAGTTCAGGCATAACTGTAGAATTTTAGCACAAACTCCGGAACTTGCAAGTCAAAAACCCGTCCTCGCGGCCTCGGGATCCCGTTTGATCTCAGTGTGGAACGGTCGAAGAACCGAGCACGTCCCCGATTTTAACATCATGGCCTGCGAGAAAACTCGAGACAGGCATCCTTTTGTGCGATTCTGGCAGGACCTCGGTAATCAGGACGGAGCCGTTTCTGCAGGCAACGCCCAGTTCGTTGCCGGCGGCCTTGATAATGGTCCCCGGGCGCGTTTTGGGTGCCGTGTGTCTGCCGGGTTTCAGGTCCAGCACTTTGAGGATCTTCCCTTTAAAATACGTAAATGTGCCCGGCCAGCCGTAACAGCCGCGAAAACGGTTATAGATCTGATCAGGGGATTCGTCCCAACGGATCAGGCCATCCTGTTTATGCATGAGCGGAGCGTATGTGGCTGTCCGCTCAGATTGTTTTTTCAAGGCATATCGGCCGGCCT
>JBAZLD010000031.1:0-6547 GCA_041650475.1 Candidatus Babeliales bacterium
AGGTTGGCGGCCCTGCGATGCCGTCAACAGCCAGGTTGTTGGCCGCCTGGAATTCTTCGATGGCTTTTTTCGTCTTCGGCCCAAATTTACCGTCAATCTCGCCCGCGTAGAAACCGGCATTTTTCAAGGCGGTCTGGATTTCTTTCTTTTTTGGTTTTTCGGCCGTCGTTGTTTCCGGAGACGTCGCTTCTTGGAGCGGCGCGGACGGCGTTGATGAGATGGTCGTATCGGCATCCGCGGATTCAGGGGCGGGTTGTTCCGTGGAGGGGCACGAGACCGTTGCCGCAGACACATTTTGATCGGGCGGTGTTTCCATCGTGACACATCCGGATAAGAAAATCATGATTCCTGCGATCATCAGGCTTGTTTTCATGGTTCCTTTCGTGCGATGAAAAATTTTTGACGCTGGGATACCTTCTGCAGGAGCGATGGAACAGACGGATCCGGGACGCGGTCTTTTTTGTTGTCTTGACCGGCGGCGCACTTTTTGTCATATGTTTAAGAGAACAGGCTGATTATAGCAATCCCCCCTTCCCTGTCAAGCGATACTTGAATGGTCCTGCGGGGGAGATTATTATTATGCGTGCAGATCAAGGCCCTGAAGACGTCGTCCAGCATCTCATCCGGCTTCGCCGGCCGTATGCCGTTCCCGTGGTTTTATTTTTCGGAAACGATGCGGGAAAGGTTCTTGTCGATAAATTCCAGTATCCGTTGCTGGGCCGATTGGGAGATGTTGTGGAATTCCACGCCGATGCCGGGATAGAGATGGGGCTGGATGTGTTTGTCCGGGAGCCACACGACTTTGACATCGAGCCGGAGAGGTTCTTCTTTGTGGGACAACTGCATCGTGAGGACGAATTCGTCTCCCAGACGGAATTGTTGGCATCCGAAAATATAGGCACCGATACCGCTCAAGTTGACGATTTCGGCTTTGTGGCAGACCGGATTTTTTTGGTATTTGGGGCGCAGCTCGATCTTGATGTCTACGGGGAGGCGTTTAAATCGCCGGCGCAGCTGGAGTTTTTGAATGTTTTCGATCACCTGATCCTGGCTGAAGGCATCCATGGCCGCCTCCTCGGTGAGGTAGATATCGATCACGCGATCCAGGCCCGCTACCGTCATGACATTTTTGACGTGGATGGGGACATCGCAGAATTTCATGCGGCCGTTGTTGTTCGTCACTTCTTTATAAGCCAGGACAAGGGCCGAGATCCCCATATAATCGATCGTGTCGACTTGTTCGAAGCGGCAGAGGATATCCGTAAAGCCGTCGCGCAGGCACTGGCCGATGGCTTCGACAAAATTGGCCGCATCCATATCGATGCGGCCTGCCAGTTCCAGTATGATCACATCTTTTTTCTGACGCGCGCGGATCTCCATGAAGGCGTTTTAAGAGGCCGGTCCCTATGAGGGACGGGGTAAGTCTTTGTGCGTACGGATCGAAGCCTTAATGATGCGTCCCAATTCTTCAAAGCTCGAAGTTTTGGGGAAGAAACCGGAAACCCCCAGGGAAATCGCCTCGGTCATTCTTTCTTCTTTGGGGTATCCTGTCACGATGACGACCGGAAGAGACTGGTTGAATGTACGGATTTCCCGAAGGACGGTTAAACCGTCCATCTCGGGCATCTGGACGTCAAGGAAGACGATGTCCAGCGGCTTGTTCTTAATGATCTCGATCGCCTCCCGGCCCGTATAGCAGACCTGGACGTGATGGTGCTTGGTCTCCAGCCAATAAGTCATGGATTCGCAGAATTCCGCCTCGTTATCGACCAATAGAATATTCAGGGCTTTTTCTTCCATGTAATAAGTATAACCTATGACAGGACGTTTTTTCTACTCTTTTTTTCGTCCTTCGTTTTTTGAAGGGTTTGTTTGGGGTGTTTCTTTTTTTTCAAAATGTTGTTTTTCCTGGTTCCAGGCGAAAACATCCTCTCCCAAGATAATCCGGGGGCTGCCGGTATCCGTGACGATAGAGACGTCGCGGCTTGTGCCGCGGTTGAAGAGCTGACGGTATCCTCCCTCGCGCCACTGATAGACAGTTACGTCCTGATAGCGTTCCCCGCCCGGGCTTACGAAGATCATGGCAGGCGGCCTCCCCTCTTCTAAGGGGATGACGGTGACGCGTCCCGGGCGGTCCATGCCCGTGAATGTCCTGGCGAGGTGATAGTCTTTGTCTGCGCCCATGTCGTAGACCTGGTAGAACATGTAATTATAAACCGGCAGGAGCTCTTTTTGGGATATGCTGAATGGCGTTTTGTTTTCTTGCTCCGGCATTTCATGCTCGGTGACATACATGGCGACGAAACTGATAACGATCTCGGCGTCCGGATCATCGTCGAGGTTCGATTCCAGGTAGATTTCTTCGTTTTTCCAGGCTGGATTATAGGTCAGGAGCCGTCCGTCATATTCGATTTTTTTGGGTGCGGCAACCTTGGGGGCCGCCAGGCAGGGGCGCGCTGCCGCCAGAAGGAACCCGGTTCCCAAAGACAAGAGGACATATCGGACGATCGGCCGCATAGAAGTCATTTTTCTTCGGATGATTGGAATTTTTGAAGCAGGCGTTCTTTTTCCTTTAAGACCGCCTCTAACCTTTCGAATTCAAAACGGGAAACCCACTGCCCCTCGCTTTTGTTGACATTATGTTCTTCGATGGTTTTTTTCTGCGATTCAAGAAGGGTTTTGAAGTTTTTGTTTTCTTCTCTTAAGCCTTCAAGAAGGGTTTGCGCCTTGCGCAGGGTATCCTCCGTCTCGATGTTTTTTTTCTTCAGGGCCTCATGCTCAGCTTTAAGATGCGTGAGTTCGTCGCTTTGGCGGCGCCTGGAAGAGATTTCGTTTTCCAGGATTTCTTCTTTGCCGGTCAATTCTTTTTTGAGGGCGGCGTGTTCGTTTTTCAGCTTCTCGTAACCTTCTGCATCGAAGGCCGTGTTGGCCCGTTCTTTTAAAAGGGCCTGTTCCCGGCCGCGAACCTGTTCTGTTTCTTCCCGGGCGGCTTTCAGTTCGGTTTCCAACCGGGCGATCTGTTCTTCATGCCGCATGATTTTTTTCTGCAGGACGGCCGTCGGGTCGTTCTCGGGAATTTCGGTTTTGACCGGCAGCGCGGTACCCAGCATGCGCATCATAGCGGGTTCTTTAAGAAAAAAGAAAATCCCGGCTCCGATCAATCCCAGGAACGCTACGCCCATAACGAGGATTAATAGGTCCATAAGGGAGTATTGTACATAAAAAAGTGCCGGAAGACAATTCTTTATGAAAAAGATCAAAAGCTATGATATACTGCTTTTTTATAACTTCTCCCTTGGATGTCAGATCACGGCGTCGGGAGTGCGCGGGACGGAGAATTTTATGCTTAAAGAATACAAAGCACAGGCCCTCATGAGCGTATGGGGCGGTTTTCTATTCGGCGCCCTGGGGTATGTGGTGACGTACCTGGGATCGCCTCACGGTTATTTTGGTTATGTCATGATGACGGGAGGCTATGTCCTTTTGGCCTGCGGCGGATATATGTACGCCCGCGGGAAAGGTTATGGCTGGGTGATGGGGTTGCTGGGGATTTTGGGCCCCGTGGGGCTCCTGATTCTCTATGTGCTTCGTGACAAAAGTGCCCTGATTTTGAGAAAACGCCGTAAAGAAGGATTAGCCTAGGTTCTCCTTTTGAGCGCAATGAGGAGAACCGCCCCTTCCGGGTTAGGCCCTGCGCTTCTTTGGGATGGCGCAGGCTTGCCCTTTTGCGGGCTAGAATTTTTTGATGACCGCGATGACTTTTCCCAGGAGGGTAAAGGGGTCGTGGATTTCCGGAAAAGACGAATTGGCCGGCTTCAGGAAAAAGCCGGCTTTGTTTTTTTCAAGGATCTTGACGGTCGCCTCGCGGCCGATCAGCGCGGCCACGATGTCTCCCGCGTCGGCCGTTCGCTGCCGCCTCACCAGGGCGATATCCCCTGTCAGTATCCCTTTTTCTTTCATGCTCTCGCCGCGGATCCTGAGAGCGAAGATCGTGCGATCCGGGCCGGGGAGAAACATGTCAAGGTCGACGTACTCTTCGACTTCTTCCAGAGCGATATCCGGCATTCCGGCGACGATGGTGCCTACGATCGGGATGCGGAATGCCGCCGGCGTCTTGATACTGATGGCACGCGATTGGCGCGGTGTCAGTTTGATGAAGCCCTTGCGAGAAAGGCTCTTGAGGTGATCGCGGGTTGTGCCGGTGGATTTAAAGCCGAAATGCCTGCCGATCTCCCGGATCGTCGGGGGCCGGCCCGTATGGTGGATGGTCTGCTGAATAAAACCCAAGACCCTGGATTGTCTGGCTGTGATGCCTTGCGAAACGTTCATGGCCTGCTTTTTGAGCGCAGTTTTTTATTGACCTCTCGGAGTTCCGTATAGACTTTCAGGACGCTCTTGCGCTTAAGCTGGTCGGATGTTAAAAGGGGCGCGATGCACTGTCCGAGCCTGTAATAAAGCTCTTCGCGTTTGGCCTTGAGCATCAATTCTTCGGCTTTTTTCTTCGTCGTCCCATAGATCGTCAGGAGTTGTTGTTCGCTTTTTTTCAAGGTTTTCAGCGTCTCGCGGCTGATCTTTGAAATATGTTTGTGGGCATCGGGCCAGATTTCGTTGATTTTTTTCTGGACGGTTTTTTGAAAATCGTTCATGGAACTCCTTTCGTTTTGCGGCTGATGAAAAACAAAATTTTAACGTTCATCTTCACGAATCTGACGCTTATGGTCTTTAGAATTTCACGACGTAACCGACCTTTGCGCCTTCTTTGTCCTGAAGATCCGTAGTCCTGAAATCAGGGCGGTTCCCTTTGACCTGAGCAGGGAATTGGTCCTGAATGATCTTGTCAAAATCGATGTTGTTCTTGAGGGAATCGTAAGCCTGGGCCACGCGCAAAATGGGTTTTTCGGTGACGGCCAGGTTTACGATGTGGTTGGGCATGTTGCGGTAGAAAAGCATCGGGTTTGGTTCCGAAAGGGACAACTGGATCGCATTCAGAAGGAGATATTCCCCGATCACGATCACGATCCCCATCTGGAGCACTTTTTTGGCTGTCTGGCGCAGGGCGTTTTTGGCTCTGGATTTTCTGTAGTTTCTGCTCTTGAGCTCTGTCATGACTTTTTAAAAAAATTCACGAAGTTATTCTTTTTTATGCGCTTCCGGTAAGGCGCAAGATCGCTGGTGGATTTTTTGTTTTTTTTGACTTCTCTCCTATTATGGACTTGAATGGCGGAGGTGTCAATAGAAACTCACCTGTCTTTGCGGGGTAGGCCGTTGGCGCTTGCGTCCTGGCTGGAACTTTCTTCGATGAGGATGCGTTTGAGGATTTTTCCCGATGAATTTTTCGGCAATTCATTCCTGATTTCTATTTTTCTGGGAATTTTGTAGTCTGCCAGATGCGGCCGCAGATAGACGATGATATCGTGGCTGGTCAGAGAGCCTTCTTTTTTGAGCACGACATACCCTTTAGGCACTTCGCCTTTGTGCGGGTCGGGAACGCCGATGACGGCCGCTTCCCTGATAGCCGGGTGCCTGTAGAGGACTTCTTCGATCTCTCGAGGGTACACGTTCAGGCCCCTGACATTGACCATATCTTTTTTGCGGCCCATGATCACGATGTATCCGTCCCGGTCGATCCTGGCCATATCGCCGGTCAGAAGCCAGCCGTCTTTTAAGGCCTGACCGTTGTCCTCCTCTTTTTTATAATAGCCGAGCATGACGTTGGGCCCCTTGACGCACAGTTCCCCCTCTTGCTCCGGACCGAGGGCGTCTCCGCGATCGTTGACGATCTTCACGCGGACATCCGGGAGCGGCAGGCCGATGGAGCCCGGTTTTCGCGGCCCCCGAAGAGGGTTGAGGGAGACGACGGGCGAGGCCTCCGTCAGCCCATAGCCTTCCAGGAGCGGCATACGGAATTTTTTTTCAAATCCAAGAAAAACCTCGACGGGGAGGGCCGCCGCTCCCGAAATGGCCAGTCGGATGGGATTGAGCAGCCGCAGGAGAACCGGAGGCAGAAATCGCGGGAGTTTCGTGTCCTTGAGGATGCCGTAGATGGATGGGATGCCGACGAAGATCGTGACGCGGTGTTTGCGGATCGTCCTTAAGAGTTTTTTGATCGGCCGGGGCGATTTCATGATGACGGTTTTGGCCCCCGCGACCAAAGGCATGAGCATACAGACCGTTGCCGCAAAGGAATGGAAGAGCGGCAGAAAGCAAATGAACGTATCTTTGGGGGAAACCCGGATGCATTGCGAAGAAGAGCGGACATTGGACAGAAGATTGCCGTGGGTCAGCATCGCGGCTTTGGGATGGCCTGTCGTGCCGGATGTGTAGAGAAAGACGGCCAGCTCATTTGGCCCGCTGGCATCTTTTTGAGGGTGATGGAAATTTTCCTTTTCGAGAGGTTGGTCCCTGATCCATGAAGCCTGGAGCACAAACGCCAATTTATCCGTCATGGCGCTGAGTTCATCGGCCATGCAGGCATAAGCGGCCGAAGTGATGAGGCCCGTTGCCTCCGAATCGTCAAGGATATATTTGATCTCTTCGCGCTTGAACA
>JBAZLD010000032.1:0-5547 GCA_041650475.1 Candidatus Babeliales bacterium
TCACTCCTTGACCATGAACTGGCCCTTTTTTGTCCTTTTTGCCTGCTGCCGGGCACTCAATGAATGGCTTGACCTTTTGTCCATATCTTATATGGATCCCTCTTTGTTGTTTGGGGTACGCCTTACTGTTCTTGTTGCTTCCTTTGTTTTTCTGCTGGAATTCGCAAGAGGTTCCTTTTTCCTTCTGACGAAACGATCCATTCCTTCGTGGCTCTACGCTTTGCCGGCCGTTGTTTTTACAACCGGATTGTTTTTCGTTCCCGATGCCCGCCTGGCAAGTCTGTGGGTCACGCTGACGTTGAGGCTGCCGGCTACTTTTGCGACGGGTTATGTCTTCTGGGTCTATGCGCGCCGCCAGGAGAGCGTCAGTTCTTTTTGGATTTTCCGGCTGATCGGCGCGGCATTTTTCTTCTATGCCTTTCCCGTCGGGAAAGCCGGTTTCTACAGCGGATACCTCATTTCCGTTTGGCCTTCTTCGACCTTCTTTTTCGATTACGTGCTGCGCGTTCCGCTGGCTTTTCATCGTTCCGTCGGCGCAACGATCGTCGCGTTCCTTTTGATCCATCAGTCGACACGGTATGTCCTGGAGGGGCCTTCGCGGAATATGAAAGGGCGTCGCCGGCATGTCCTCATCTATACCTTCCTGTTTTTTTATCTCGCGTTGACCGTGTCGGGCTATTATCTGATCCGGACAGTCGATCGATTTGAAAAGAGACATCTTAAGCAACTGGTCTTTACGGATGCCAGAAATCTTGTTGATATCATCGGGAAGCCGGATATCCGCCAATTCGTTGTTCCTGACGATCCGGCTGTTTACAGGACTTATCTCAAGATGCATAACCGCATGGCGGATTTGGCGGAGTTGTCCTTTTATACGAAGGCGCTGTATCTTGTTTTGCCGGGCAAGGATCGTTTTTCCTTCGCCGTGGGTAGTTCGCCGCAGGTCTTTCCTCATGAGGTGACGCCTGCTTTTGGCCGTCAGATTCCGCGGAAGGCCATTGCGGACGCGTATTATTCGAAGAAGCCCACACTGGCAGGGCCTTATCTCGAGAGGGGAGGAGGTTTGGCCTATACCGTATTTTTTCCCGTGGTCGACCGGGACAATCAGACATTGACCCTTTTAGGGATTGATATTGACGCAGCAAAATTGCAGAGCGAGGTGTCCCGGATCCGGCTGTTTTCTATCGGGATCTGTATTATTTTTCTCATCCTGCTGGTTTTGGGTTATGCCTTTGTGATTATTTTTGCCTTGAAAGGTTTTGAGCTGCAGGTCCAGAAGAACAATCTTGACAAGGCTTTGCTGAACCTGCGCGAGACGCAAAGGGAACTGGCGAGGTCTGAAGAGACGTTTCGCGGCATCCTTAATAATTCGCCCAATGCGATCTTCGGGTTCGACCGGGACCTGCGCCTGATCTTTTGGAACCAGGGCGCAGAGAAACTATATGGACATTGCAAGACAGACATTATTAATGAGACGAACCCTATCCTGAGCCGAAAAGTCACGGATATTTTGGGTATCGCGGCGCTTGAACAGGAGATCGCCGGTGTTTTCGAGGGGCATACGGTCATGCGCGAGCTGGCGCAGAGGGACAAGACAGGCGGAGAACTGGATGTTTCACTGACGGTATTTCCCGTGTGCGACCCGCAAGGACATATTCTTTTTGCTTTGGGCCTGGCCCAGGACATTACGACGCACAAGCGCTATGAGGAAAAACTTGCGGATGTCAATGCCAGATTGAAGTCTTTTCTTGATGGTTCCGGGCAGATTTATATGAGTGCTACAGACCTGGACGGCATTATTCAGCTGTGGAATTACGGGGCCGAGCAGATTTTCGGTTACAAAGCCCCCGAGATCCTGGGGAAGACGCCGGCGATGCTTCATGATCCGGCGGACATGAAGGCCTTCGAAGAAGAGTTCTATAAGAAAACCGGGACATTGCTATCCGGCTTTGCGGCGATCATGGAGGTGGTGCGTCAGGGCGGGGTGCTTCAGCGCGAGTGGATCATGGTTAAGAAGGACGGGACGCGTTTTCCCGTGAGCTCGACCATCGCAGGCCTCCGTAACGACAAGGGCGAACTGGTTGGTTTCCTGGGTATCGGCGTGGATCTTTCCCGGTCGAACAAGATGGAGAGGGCCCTCAAAGAGGCCCAGCAAAAATATAAGGACCTGGTTGATAATCTCAGCGTCGGGGTATATATCTCGACGCCTGAGCCGGGAGGGCACTTTATTGAATATAATGAGTCGTGTCGAAAGATGTTCGAGTGGGAAGATTCTCCGGCGGACATAAAGAATATCCTCCTGGCTCGGTTATACGTGGATCCGGGCAAACGGGAAAAGATCAGCCAGAGGATCCTTTCTCAAGGGTACATCAAAGATGAAGAGGCAGAGATGGTATCAGCCACGGGCCGCCGTTTCTGGGCGTCTTTTACAACCGTCTTGCGGCAGGATGAAGCCGGGCAAAAGTATTTCTATGGCATTGTCCAGGACATTACGGAAAAGAAGCGTCTGGAGAAGTTATTGTCTGAAGAACGTGACCGTCTCAGGACGATCGCGGATTCCATCGGCGCGGGGCTGTCGCTCATCGACAAGAACTTTAATATTGTCTGGGTCAATCAGGTCCTGGAAAAGTGGTTCGGAAAGCTTGACACGATCCGCGGCCGCAAATGTTTTGATGCGTATCAATTCCGTAATAGCATTTGTGAAACGTGTCCTTCGCGGAAAGCGCTCATGACGGGGCAGGTCCAGACCGGAGAAACGAGGGTAGCCTTTCCTGACGGGCGTATCATCGATTTTCTTTTGATCTGTACCCCGGTCAAAAACGAACACGGCGAGGTTGAACAGGTCCTGGAGTTGACACTGGACATGACAGAGCGCAAGGGCATGGTCGAAATGCTGGAATTTGAACGCGCCCTTTCAAGGAATGTCATTGATTCGATCAGCGATTCGCTTGTGGTCCTCGACTGCCAGACCAAAACGGTCCTGGACATCAACAAGTATTTTATGGAACAGATGGGGGTTCGTAAAGAAGATGTGATCGGCAAGCCATGTTCAGAGATCTATCGTCATGCCTGCCCGGCCTGTGATGCCTGTTCTTTTGATGAGGTGACCCAGCGCGGACGGACGATCGAAGCGACGCATATCCACAGGATGCCTGATGGCAGAGAAGTTTATGTTGATGTGACATTGTCTCCGCTAAAGGACGAGAAGGGCCGCATTATCGGCGTGATCCATATCACGCATGACGTGACGGACCGCAAGCGCCTTGAAGACGAGCTGAAACGTTACTCGCACGATCTGGAGAATCTGATTGAGGAGAGGACCAGGGCCTTGCAGGTCTCTGAACTCATGTTCAGGAATTTGTTTGAATCCGCCCAAGACGGCATTTTAATCATCGATGCCTTAAGCGGAAATATCATCAATGCCAATCCCTATCTTTTGCGCACGCTGGAGTGCACCCGGGATCAGCTGATGGGGCTGCACCATTCAGCCGTGCCTTTTTTCCGCGAGTCGGCCGTTTATGACAAGGCGATTCATGCGCTCAAGGACCAGTTGTCCGTTCTTTATGACGACGTCAAGGTGAAGACATGCTCGGGCAGGGACGTCGACGTGGAATTCCGCGCCTCTACGTATTTTGTCGAAAAACGCAAGATCATCCAATGTAATATCCGTGATATCACCGAGCGCAAGAAGATCGACAAGATCAAGACGGAATTTGTCTCCATGGTATCCCATGAGCTCAGGACGCCGTTGTCGGCGATCAAGGAGGGGGTTGAGATCGTGGCCGACGGGACGCAGGGCAAGATTAACCGGAACCAGAAGAGCTGCCTTTCAATCGCCCTGTCCAATATCAAGAGGCTCAACCGCCTTATCGGCGACATCCTG
Source organism: Candidatus Babeliales bacterium (assembly GCA_041650475.1). Classification (GTDB taxonomy): domain Bacteria; phylum Babelota; class Babeliae; order Babelales; family UASB340; genus JAIPGX01. Next base: position 3,884 of record JBAZLD010000032.1, read on the forward strand.
GATATTTCCAAGATCCAGTCGAACCTTCTGAAGGTTCATTTGAGCCCCTGCAATATTTGTGAGGTCATCGACCAGGTCTATAGCCTTGTCAAGATCGAGATCGAGAAGCGAGGGCTGGTTTTTGTCACGGATTGCCAAAAAGATCTTCCCGTCGTCCAGGCAGACAAGGACCGCCTGATCCAGGTCCTGATGAATCTTCTCAATAACGCTATTAAATTTACGCGCGAGCGCAGCCGGATTGTTTTGACCGCTCGCATGGTGAGGAATGAGGTGGAGTTTGGGATCAAGGATGAAGGCATGGGGATTCCTCCTGACGAGATCGCGCGCCTGTTCGGAAAATTTGTGCAGCTGGACTCGACGCTCGTGCGCAGAGTAGGGGGTACGGGCCTGGGACTTTATATTTCCCGGAATTTGGTTGAGGCCATGGGGGGCCGTATTTGGGTTGAATCCAATTTGGGGGAGGGATCAACCTTCAAATTCACTCTTCCCATAACACGCGGGTGAAGCATGGGAGACGACAAGAAAACAATCCTGATCATTGATGATGAAGTGGGGTTGAGGAATTTGCTGAAATTCAGGCTTGTGTCTTTCGGTTTCGACGTTTTGGTCGCCGAAGACGGCTATACGGGGATCGACCTGGCAAAATCCATGAAGCCCAACCTGATCATCCTCGACATCATGATGCCATATTTTAACGGCATCGAGGTCTGCAGAAAGCTGAAGTCGGATTACGCCACGAAGGATATTCCTGTGGTTTTTTTAAGCGTCCTGGCGCAAAAAGAAGATATTGAAATGGGCAAGCAGGCGGGCGCTGAATTTTTTCTAACCAAGCCCTATGACCCCGAAAAACTGAATTTCGTCATAAGAATGGCTTTGAATAAACAGAGCGGCGGGGAATGATGTTGACGGAGATGTCGAAGTGAGGGGCAAAATGAAGGAGCCGAGATGGATAAGCGAAGATTACTCATTGTCGACGACGAACCGGACGTCCTGAAGCTTTTGGGTGAGCGTCTGTCGAAGGCGGGTTACGACGTCATCAAGGCCTCCACCGGGAAGGAGGCGATCGCCCTGGCCCAGAAGAAGGTGCCGGATTTGATCGTCCTGGATATCGCGATGCCTGGGATGGACGGTTCGGAGGTCGCTAATGTCCTGAGGTCGGACCCCAAGACCAAGGACATCCCCATTCTCTTTTTAACGTGCCTGTTTACGAAGCAGGAGGAGAAGGTCTGCGGGCATCTCCTCGGCCAGAATTTTTTCATTGCTAAGCCCTATGATGTCGATGAGCTTTTGAGCGAGATCGATAAGCGCGTCGCCAAATAATCCGACGATCTTCAAAAGGGGGAACCATGCTTAATAACAAGATCCTGGCTGTTGATGATGAACCGTCTGTTTTGATCTTGCTGGAAAAAAGGCTCAAGGGTGCCGGATACGAGGTGTTCACGGCATCCAGCGGCCAGGAAGCGATCGAGATCGCAAGGAAAGAACAGCCGGCGCTCATTGTCTTGGATATTCTCATGCCGGGGATGGACGGTTCGGAAACGGCGTCCAAACTTCATCAAGACCCCAAGACCAAGGATATCCCCATTCTCTTTTTAACGTGCCTCTATACGAAGAGAGAGGAAGAACGGGAGGGGCATGAGATCGGGCACAATTTTTTTCTAGCG
>JBAZLD010000033.1:0-5498 GCA_041650475.1 Candidatus Babeliales bacterium
GCATTAAGAGGACACACTCATGAACAAGAATCGCGGCCCACAGCTGTCAGTTGTTATCCCGGTTTATAATGAGAGAGACACTCTTGAGGAAATCATCCGGCGCATCAACGACGTCAATATCGATAAGGAGATCATCATCGTTGACGACGGGTCGACCGACGGCACGCGCGATGTCCTTAAAGCGCTGCGACAGGATAATCTCAGGATCATCTTCAAGGATAAAAACGAAGGGAAGGGGGCGGCCCTCAGCGTCGGTTTTGCCCATGTCACCGGCGATATTGTGATCGTGCAGGACGCTGACCTTGAATATGATCCACAGGAATATCATTCATTGATCAAACCTATTTTAGACGGCGTCGCTGACGTTGTTTATGGATCGCGTTTTTTATCAACGCAAACACACCGGGCCCTGTTCTTTTGGCATATGGTCGGCAATAAGTTTTTGACATTATTGACCGACATGGTCTGCAATCTGACCTTGACGGATATTGAGACGTGTTACAAGGCATTCAGGAGCGATGTGATTAAAAATATCGCTGTCGAGGAAAAGCGCTTTGGTTTTGAGCCGGAAATTACGATAAAAATCAGCCAAATGAACTGCCGCATCTATGAAGTGGGGATCGCTTATTATGGCAGAAGTTACTACGCAGGCAAAAAAGTAGGCTGGAGGGACGGCTTTGAGGCGATTAAGTGCATCATCAAATACGGAATCATGCGAAGCGTCTTCAATAACGAACCGTTCTTGGAAAAGTTTCTGCGCCAGTTCAGGCTCGGGAAAATCCTTCCTTTTATCAAAATGAGCCAGGTTGTATGCGATATCGGCTGTGGATCTCATTTTGTTTTGTTGCGCAAGATCAGCGACAGAACCAAAGAATGCATCGGGATCGACAGAAAGGTTGTTCCTGCGTCTTATTCCAACCTCCATATCTTCAGTATGGAGATCAACGATACCCTTCCTCTCGAGGATGCGAGCGTCGATATCGTCACGATGTTGGCAACGCTTGAACATTTCGACAATGACAAGGGTATCGTCCTGGAGGCCAGGAGAATATTAAGGCCAGGCGGAAGACTGCTCATAACGGTCCCATCGAAAAATGCAAAATGGATCATACATGTCCTGGCTTTTGGTTTCGGTCTGATCAGCCGTTCGGAAATACGGGAACATAAACGCTACTATTCGGCAAAGTCGCTGCACGCCTTGTTGTCGAACTGCGGATTCGAGGATATCAAGGTTGCCGCCTTTGAATTCGGTTGTAATCTTTTTTGTTCGGCACGTAAACCTTGAGAGAACATGATAAGACAGGCCGCGTCTTTTTATTACAATGTTGCTTATGCAGCGAGTCTCCGCAAGCCCGCGCTGATCGGCAAATTGTTATGGCGTACGGTCTATAGCAAGCTGCTGCGTGTACCGAAACTTCGTTATGTGGATATATGCGTATCCGCCTCCTGCAATTTGAAATGCGAACATTGTTTTTCTGAAAATTTCAAAAACCGAGATTCAGAAAAATTGGCCTGGAGGCAAAAAGAACTTGGCCTTGAAGAGTGGCAGAAAATCCTTTGCGCCTGCAAGAAGGCCGGTGTCCTTTCGTTCGGGATTACGGGAGGTGAACCTTTGCTCTACGATAAACTTAATGATCTTATCCGGATCATTGGGCCTTCCAATGCCTACATCACGATTAATTCCAATGGAACATTGTTTGATGAGCAAAGGGCCAGGGAATTGCGGTCCCTGGGTGTTGATGCCATGTTATTCAGCCTTGATAGTGCCGATGCAGGATTCCACGATAATTTTAGGCATATGGAGAGAGCATTCGACAAAACATTGGATGCTGTTCGTCTCGCGTTGAAATGCGGGTTCAAGGTTTGCGTGGTATGCACCGTGTCGCACGAGAATTGCATGAGTTTGGGGGTCAAATCTTTGGTCGATTTGACAAAGAAACTCGGCGTTATGCTTATTATTTCCAGGGCGGCGCCCGTAGGCAGATGGCGCGGACGGCTGGACGTCCTGCTTACGGATGAGGACCGAAAGTATATCTACAGCTTGGTGAATAAATATCCCCACGTGCGCACGGACTTTGAAACTAATATCTTGAAATATGGCTGTTCCGCCGGCGCGGAAAAACTTTATATAACGCCTTATGGCGATGTCTTGCCTTGCCCGTTTATGCATATCTCTTTTGGAAATGTCCTGAAAACCCCCCTTGAGACAATTCGTAAAAACATGATGCAACGGCTGGGAGCTTATGCTTTAACCTGCTACGTGGCCGAAAACAGGGATTTTATTGAAAAACATCTTTCCAGGACGTTTGACCGGCCCTGCGTCGTTGACGCAAAAGAGTGTTTTTAAGCTATGAGTGCCTGCCTTGTCTGTCGATCGGAGGTTTCACAGGTATTTGCCCGCGGGAGGGATTTTGAATATTTAAGTTCTTCGCGGACCTACGATATACGACGCTGTCAGATATGCGGTCTTTTGTTTCTGGATGACAAACCGTCACAGGATGAGATTCCGATGCTATATTCCAGCCGTTATTATACGGTCAATCCGCGGTCACCCTTGTATCTCAGAGGATTGATTTATCGGGCAAAACTCAAAAGCGATTTGAAGAGAGTGGTTGAGATTATTAAAACAACCGGATCCGCTTCGGTGCTTGAGTGCGGCTGTGGAAATATCCAGAGGCTTATCGGTTTACGTAAAATCTTTGAAAAAGAGCGTCTGAGGCTTGTCGGGATCGATTTGCAGTTGACCCGGGAGGCCCGGGAGGCTGCCAGGCAATATGATATTGAGTTGCTCGAGGGGAATGCGGATCATTTGAGCGACTACTCCGGCTTGGGCCGATTTGACCTCGTTCTTATGAGCCAGATTTTGGAACATCTTGACGCCCCTGAGAACGCGCTGGCGACCATACACAAGCACATGAGCAAAAATGCAAAGATCTTGATCGAAACGCCCTGCCCCGGAGGGCTTGATTTTTTACTTTTTCACAGACGATTTTGGGGCGGTTACCACATCCCGAGGCACTTTTATATTTTTCCCCAAAGATGTCTGGTGCGTTTTTTGAACAAACTCGGTTTCAAAGTTGTTAAAACAGGTTCCATGCCTTCGCCGGGTTTTTGGATCATTTCTTTTCGTAACGCTTTGGGCCTGAACAGCATAGAACGCTCTTCATCTCGATGGGAATTTATATCGTTTCATAATATTTTCGTCGTCGCTGTTTTTACATTTTTGGATCTTTTGCTGACATCCCTGTTTTTGAGAACGTCGAACCAATTCGTCATCGCGCAGAGTCAATGAGGCGGCGCAAATACTTGAGAAGGAGATGTTTTTATTAAAAAGAGAGGGCTGCATATGAAATGGAACAAGGAGCGCGTTTTTGTGACAGGTTGTACCGGTTTGTTGGGGTCATGGTTGACCCAGGAACTGTTGTCTATGGGCGTCAAGGTGATCGGCCTGGTGAGAGATTTTGTGCCGGAATCAAAGATTTTTACTGAAGAACTTGCGTCCCGGATCACCGTGGTTCGGGGAAACGTCGAAGACTATGCCCTGATTGAAAGGGTCCTCAATGAATACGAAATCACGCTCGTTTTCCATCTGGCTGCTCAAACGATCGTGGGCACAGCTAATAACAGTCCTCTGTCTACATTTGAATCCAACATTAAAGGAACGTGGTCGGTTTTGGAAGCCTGCCGTCATCATCGTCGCGTGAAACGCATTCTTGTCGCTTCCAGCGATAAGGCCTATGGGGATCATGGAGGTTTGTCTTATGGAGAAGATGCGCCGTTGGCGGGAAGAAACCCCTACGATGTTTCCAAAAGCTGCGCGGATCTCATCGCGCAGATGTATTATCATCATTATGGATTGCCTGTATGCGTTACACGTTGCGGGAATCTGTTCGGCGGGGGTGATTTGAATTACAATCGTCTCGTCCCGGGGACAATACGGTCCGCATATCTCGGCGAAAGACCGATTATTCGTAGCGACGGCGAATATATCCGTGATTATTTTTACGTAAAAGACGCAGCCCGGGCCTACATCCATCTGGCCGAGAAGATGGGAGAAAAGGCGGTCGTCGGACAGGGGTTCAATTTCGGCAACGAGGCAAGGATCAAAGTCAAGGACCTTGTGCGGGATATTCTTGTCTTGATGGGTCGCGATGATTTAAAACCGCTTATTTTAAATACAGCCAGAGGCGAGATCGTACGCCAGAGTCTTCGCGCCGCAAAAGCAAAGAAGCTTCTGGGATGGAAACCCCACTATTCGGTGCGGGACGGATTGAAAGAAACCATCGACTGGTACACGTCATATTGGGAGTGTCATGAACGATCAAGAGAAACGCCTTCGCGCTAAAATTTTTGAAATGGTTAAAAAAATCTACCGGCTAAGAGCGGACGAGGAACGCTTTGTCCCTGGAGTGACACATATTCCTTATGCGGGCAGGGTCTATGATCAAAACGAGATGATCGCGCTTGTAGATTCTTCCCTCGATTTTTGGTTGACGTTAGGCAGGTACGGCGGGCAATTTGTCAAAGATCTGGCGGCTTATTTGAAATGTCGCCATGTCGTTTTGGCAAACTCCGGTTCTTCGGCCAATTTGCTGGCCGTATCTTCCCTGACGTCTCCTTTGCTCATGGAGAGACGGCTGAAGCCCGGCGATGAGGTTTTAACCCTTGCGGCCGCCTTTCCGACAACCGTTGGACCCATCGTTCAGAATCAACTCGTCCCTGTTTTTTTAGACGTGGCCCTGGGAACGTATAATGTCGACCCGGGCTTGATAGAGAAGGCTATCGGTAAAAAAACGCGCGCCATCTTCATGGCCCATACTCTTGGCAATCCTTTTGATGTCGAAGCGATCCTGGCTATCGCGAAGAAGCACCGTCTTTTTTTGATTGAGGACGCTTGCGATGCCCTGGGAGCTGCCTATGACGGCAAACCGGTGGGGACATTTGGCGATATGGGAACATTGAGTTTCTATCCGGCCCACCATATAACGACGGGCGAGGGCGGGGCCGTTGTGACCAATAACAAGCTTTTTAAAAGAATCCTTGAGTCCTTTCGCGATTGGGGAAGAGATTGCTGGTGTGCGCCCGGAGAGGATGACACATGCGGCCGCCGTTTCCAATGGACGCTGGGATCATTGCCTAAGGGATACGATCACAAATACATTTATTCCCATATAGGCTATAATCTCAAGCCTGTGGATATGGCCGCGGCTGTCGGTGTTGCGCAACTCAAAAAACTCCCGGCATTTATTCGTTCAAGGCAAGAGAATTTTACACAGATATACGAAGAATTGAAAAAGTACGAAGAATATCTGATTTTGCCTCAGGCCGTCAAAAGGGCCCAACCGAGCTGGTTTGGTTTCATGATCGGCGTGAGAGACAATGCGCCCTTCGCCAAAGACGATCTTGTTCGTTATCTTGAAAAGAACCACATCGCGACCAGGCCGTTATTTGCCGGCAATATCCTGCGCCACCCGGCCTTTGAAAAGATTCCCCACCGG
>JBAZLD010000034.1:0-5264 GCA_041650475.1 Candidatus Babeliales bacterium
CAGAGGACATCGTCTGGAAACTCATTCAGCGCCCGCAGGATGATCTGCGGCTTGAAAAAACACGGCACAAAATACGAATGATTGCCCTCGTATCTCGTCATCGGATCTTCTGGGAGAGTATAAACAGACACTTTATAACCCTGATCCAGGGCCGACCGCGCCATGTTCTGCGCCATCTCCGCATACCCTCGGCCTTCAGCGTTATGAATTGCCGTTACTATCCTCATAAACCGATGTCCTTTCTATTGGTGGCTTGCTCCAAGTCCAACAGTTCCACTTGTCATATATCGCCTTGCATTCTGCGTAAAATTTCTGTTCGTTCGTAAATGATCCGACCGGCGGCATCGTAGGCAAATACATCAAGGATGGTAACCAGCCCGCCTCTAAAGAAATGTCGGTGTATAAGAGCCTCTTGCCACTGCGCCGCGCGATCTGGTGCACCAGGACATGATCCAGGTGTCCGTATTCGCCCCAGGGATTGTGTGTAAATAAAACTTCCTCTGGCTCCAGCAAGGAGAGAATATCGTTCGCCAGACGCATAAGAGAGCCGTCTCTCGTCGGCAACCTGTAAAACTCGCTGTTGAAATCCAGACATATGACCTCCGCTCCTACCTTTTGGCCGATCTCCTTTAGAGCCAGCTTGCGATCTTTGCACCATGCTCGCTCCGGGTTGTTCAGATCGCTTGAACAGCAGATGATCTTCTTGGCCTGCTGCAGGACCGGGAATCCGAAGATCACCTCATCGTCCGGGTGTGCCACCAGCATCGTGATGTGTCGGGTCACGACACCACCACCTTTCGCCGCTTACCCTCTTCCGTCAACTCACGTCCATCCGCTGAGTTATGAATAACGATCATTTCACCATTCTCAGGCTCTACTCTCGGCTCACAAACGCAGCCGGTTCCTTCAATCTTGTGTTCGATCCAATCACGCAGAGGATAAACGTGGATCATGTCAGCAACCCATAATTCCACGTCAACCGGAACCCGGCCCGGCTCCCGCCGTCCTTGCCGCGGCCGATCGGCGTGCGCCAGTCGTTATAAAGCCGCGTCAGAATCGCCTCGCTATTCTTCGGCACCGTGATCTCAACCTTGCGGAAAGGAACCTTTTTGAACGGGAGAATCTCTTTGCCCTGAATCATCCTGCCATACGGGAAAACCCAAAAGTGACCATCTTCGTCGATCCAAGACGTCGTGACGTCAAGGATCATGTCATATTGCTCGAAGTAAAGATGAATCTGGCCGCCGTGCGGATTATTCTTGCGCGTCCTGAAATCGTGAACGACAAGCCCCATCGCAATCAGCCGATCATAAATCCGGTGCATCTCGGCGATGACGTCCTCTTTTCTGTTGAACGCGCTCAAATACGTCATGTCGATGTCGGTGTCGTTCTTGATGAAGTCCTTTTCCCGGATCGCGCCCAAGAGCGTGCCATAAGCGACGCGCAGAACAAGCCCGAACTCCTCACGGAAAAGTCGCTCGGCAAAAAGAATGCCGTCGGCCCACTTGTCTTTTGTGGCTTCCTTCGCGTTCAAAAAATCGTAATTCTCACCTGGTTTCATTTTTTCCTCACCGCACACATACAAAACGAGAGTTGCAACACATATAGACACAAAAATGACGAACACAAAAATAGTAAAAAAGAAAATTACAGGGTCTGATGAATCCACCTCCCCTCCTTTCTGGAAAAGTATTCGTTCGCATTCAGAAAATCGTAATTCTCTCCGGGTCTCATAATTTTTTTAAAATTTTTGAAACAACCACCAAAACTTTAATAAGAATACTGATCGCTAATAAATTGAAAAAAAATAAAACTATATCGATCATTGCGCGAAATACTCCTTGATTTTTGTCGAGCTGATCTCCGAACAATAGGGGATCCTCGCGACCTTGCCACCACAAGACTCGATGAACTCTGTCCCAGGAGGCGCCCCTTTAAAGTCGTCACCACGAACCAAGATATCGAATCTCCACTTGTGCTCGTTCTTTAAAATCTTCAATGTCTCCGTGGGATCGGTATCTTCCTGGCGCACGATGTAGTCCACGCACCGCAGGGCCCGGACGGTCTCATATCTCTGCTCATAGCTCAAAAGCGGCCTGCGCTTGTATCGCGCCGTGCCGTCGTCCGTCAGCAACCCGACAACCAGCACGTCCCCGAGCTTCTTCGCGGCCTCCAAATAGCGCACATGGCCGTAATGCAGAAAGTCGAAAACACCCGCGGCATAAACGAAAACTTTACCTTCCACTATATTTGCCTTCCGGTTGCAAAACGCGCCTTTCAAAATTCCTCACCATGCCCTCTCGATCAAGACCCTTGCGCGTGGCATCTGACAGGCACGCCGGGATCGCCTGCCGAGCCTCGTGCTTGACCGTGCCGCAAAGCATCGGCTCCTCATCCGTATCCTCAAGGATAGCCCGGCCCGTGAACCCTTCCGTCTCCCTGGCCACGTCAAATTGCGCCAGGTCTCCAAAAAGCATGAATTTCGATAGCCACTTCTCCCAGAGGCCTCTATCGTCCCCGTATTTTGCATACATTTGAGCCACAAAGGCCTGATTATAGCGAACGAGGATGTCCGCCAGCCTGGCCTGGTTTCCCTCAAAATAAAGCGCCCAGGAGCCCTTTTTGACAAGCTCGCTGAATCGCTCTTTGGCCCGCAACAATATTGCCGCAAAGCTCCACTTTCCAGAAGGCTGAAAACAAGGCCTGAAATCGCCAAGAACACGAACGTCCGCGTGCATGATGTAAATTTCAGAATATCCACGCTCGGTCATGACCCGCGTGATCTGCATCCTCGCCAGGACCTCACAGGCATGCCATTCGCGTGTGTCGTCCTCGGTTAAGAAGCCATGACGGGGAACGTCCAGGTAGTCGAAGCCCATTAACTTCGCATATGCTTCGGTCAGCGGTTGCCGCCCAACCGCAACTCCGCCATATGTCGCCAGGGTGATATTGGCCCCGAGGCCGTAAACACGGCAAATGCTGGCCACGCATTTCTTGGCGTCATCAAGCCGTTCATCTATCGTCAGGATCACAAAAACCATGGATTGCGCTCCATTATGCTACCTCCAGAAAAAATACTCTGTTGCCGTATGGGTGAAACCGCCAGTTGTCTTTTATACCAGGGATATGCTCCTCTTCGCGCGTGATCCTCCATCCGGCCTCTGCGAAGACCCGGCGCCACCAGGCCTCGTTTTCGGCCGTCACATGCGACTTATCCAGGTGATATTCTTGTATCCGATATAGACCAGAGTCGCCCATCGGGATGACGCACATCAGGACCGGAGCCACCAAGCGAATGAACCGCAACGTCTCAAGAATCTGTTCGTGCGTCCCATGTTCAAGAACATCTCTGAGATAGGCATGCGTGTAGATACCTTTCCTGCGTTCCCAAGCCTCGGTCGTATCGCTTTTCCAAAAGCATGCCCCGTCCGCACATGACAAGGCATATTCGCTTATGTCGCATCCGTCCGCCCGAATCTCAAGCATCCTCAAGGCCCTTACCAAAAACCCTTTCGCGCAACCGACGTCAAGGATTAGGCTCTTTTCATTAAGCCCGAGTGCGTCAACAATCGCGAGCGCCTCTCGGAAACTCCTGATCGGCAACCAGCGGTAATGACTATAAAAACTCTTCCCAGTCTCACGGCCGCGCTCAAAATAATCGGCGTCGAAAAAAGTTCCATCCGGGAATTTAGACAAACTCGACATTTCCAACCTCACTGAACAACTCGTGAATAAAATCGTTGTGCTCTTTGCCGCAATTACAAAACCCACACCTAAAACCCATATCATGAGGCGAATTATTCTGAAGCCATCGCTCCAGATCTCGTACGTGGCAGAGCCGAAAGCAATCAGCTATCTTGCCGACACTCCCAGGGACGAGCATGACTGATGGGCATGGCAAGAAGTGTCCAGTCCAGTCGATAGCCGCTCTGATCCAGGGCATATAACAGCCAGCCGGAATGCCGCGCTCTTTTCTGGCGAAAAAGAATGGCTCTCCATAATGCTTAATAGCAATTTCAGCGCAAATGTCATCTTCGGGAATAGATGGCTGCATGACGGCTAAGCGCACCGGAAGATTATTTTGCACAGCAAATTCATGGAGGTTTTTAAGATCGTCCATATGCCCGAGAATATAAGATAGGCTGACGGTCGCCGGAATCCTCTTGAAGTCTATGTCGCGAATCTGCTCCATGCTGTAGACACTCACGCGAATCCAAGAAAACTTTTCCAAAACATACAAAGGGGTTTTATTCAATTCAAGCCCATTTGTCACGAGCCCTACAGCAATTCCATTTTCTTTGGCTAACTCAACACCTTTATCAAAGTCTCTCCACAAAAGCGGCTCACCGCCTCCAGAAAGCTCGATGGCCTTTGTGCCGTAAACCGATAGCACTCGCACCGCCTCAACGTAATCATCCCATGGAATCGAAGTCTCTGCGCCATGGTCCTCGTCCTGGCAACAGCAAACATTGCATCTCATTTGGCATTTGATCGTCGGCCAAACCGAAACATGAAGCGGAGCAACAATCTGGCCGTCCCGGATTTTCCTAAGATGATCCAAATGGCGCATCAGCTTGTGCGTTCCCGGCTTATATTGATCAAAGGATGTTCGCATAATGCTCTCTGACTTTTTGATGACCTGCATGCAAAACAATCTCATTGCCACATCCGGCATCTTCCGCACAGACACACCACTGCGCCGGCAAAAGGCATGGAGAAAATTCTGTTATATAAAATGCTTTCGCCCAGGCTACGGGTCCGCGCATGGGGGTGCGTTCCATGATCCGTAAAAATGTTTTTGCACAGAACATCGCGCGCTCGTTGCTTTTGTCCAGGGCGATGATCCCGCAGTTGACGGCGTGCATAAATCTGACGGCGTCTTCCATAAGAACCTGGCCATCTTGCCCGATCGTATTATCAACACGAACCAGCCGACGCGGACTGATTGGCAAGCAAAGCCCGAATGTTGAAACAAGGTCAATAATGCTTTTGACCTGATCACTCACAATACGCATATCAGCATCAAAAGAAATTGCGATGTCGGCCGCGGACTTTACCAGACCACACACTTTGTGATAATCGTTCATGCGCCAGCCGAATCGCGGATGCGTTGGATCGCCTATATACTTTCGTCCTTCCTCGGAAATTTCGACTATCTCTGCGTCTGGAAAATACGTCTGGAAATGCTTCCGGTTTACCGGGCACGCTCTCTCCCCGAACTCCGCGAAGATAAGCTCTATTTTCACCACTTCCTCCGAAAGATG
>JBAZLD010000035.1:0-4968 GCA_041650475.1 Candidatus Babeliales bacterium
TACGACCTTTAACATAACGGGTTTTCCGAATGCCGCCGACGCGGTGGGCAGGATAGAGGTTTCCAACACGACAAACGCTCATTTGCGCAGGATCCGCGTTGTGGTGTCGTTCCGCACGCGCGGCAGGGTCATCGGCGAAGATTCGAACCTGAACGGCATGCTCGACAGCGGCGAAAACACGGCTCTGTATGCGGAGACGTCGGGGCCGAGGCTTGATTCTCCGGTTGAGATCGTCACCTACGCCGGCAACTTTACTTTGTGAGCCATGAAGAACAGAGGATTCACATTGCTGGAGGCCATGGTCGTCACGGGCCTGGTGAGCGTCATATTCGCCATGCTTGTGTCCATTCTGATACATTCGGACACCTATTGGCGCACCGGGCAGAACAAGGTCCAGGAACACAGCGAGGCGCGGCGCGTGCTTGATTCGATCGTGAAGGAGATCCGTGATTCCAATCCCTGCTGGAACGTGAACGGCACCCTGTATAACGTGTCCATATCCGAGAACAGGACCCGCATAGACGCGTACGTTCCGATATATAACGACGACAACACGGTGAATTCACTTGAAAAGGTAACCTATAAGCTCGACCCGTCGGACAGCAGGCAGCTGTTGTTCAAACGCGGCACGGACGATGAAGAGGTCGTTTCGGCCATGATCAGCATCGTATCGTTCGGGGGTTCCTGCGATTGCACCGGAGGCGACGCGATGAACTGCAATTCGGTGAACGCCTCCTGCCCCGCGGTCAGAGTGCTCGTCGCCACGGTCAAGGACGATATCTTCAACCTGACCACCGACGTGACATTGCGCAACCGCGTTAATATGACGTTGTCGAACTCGACCGGCATCGAGGAGCCGGAGGAGGGAGAGTTCTGATGAGGATGGGACGAGATAACCAGCGCGGGGTCCTTTTGATCATTTCGATGGTCGTCATGGTCGTCCTGGCGGTCCTGACGTCCGTGTACCTGATGACCATCGTTACCGAGAAACATTCGACCGATTCCGAGCGCTTTGTGATCCAGGCGGTCCATCTTGCCGAAGCAGGAGCCAATCACGCGTGGGCGGAGATGCGCTCCCGCATCGAGACGGACCTGCGCTTGCGCATGGAGAATTATACCCCTCGCAATCAGCAGGGTTCTGCGCTTATGGCGTATGTGACCTCGGACGCGGCGCTTGAATTCCTTCATGATCACGCGTATCCGTCTTCCGGCACTCAGTTCGAGGTTCAGGATGAGGAAGCTGTGTTGACGATCACGACCGACATCAAAAGCGGTCTTAACTCGGCCATCGAGGGAGATACCATAACGTCCACGCTGCGCATCGTGTCCCGCCAGGCGCCGACCGGGGATGCGGTCAATCAGATATACCGGTTCTATTATAGCTATACGGTCGAGGCGACGGCCCGGTTGACCCGTTTTAACCCGCCGATGGTCAAGACGATCGCGTTCGCCCCGAATGATTTCGACCTGGTCGTGCGCCAGGATAATTTCGCCAAATACGCGCTGTTCACGTTCCATCATCGCACACCTTCGGGCACGACCGTGTGGTTCACCGCCGATACCAACTTTTTCGGGCCCGTGCACACGAACGAGCGGTTCAGTTTTGCCAACGCTCCTTCGGCACATTTCACCAACGAGGTCACTCAGTCCCAGGGCACTTCCCGGTTTTATAACAACGGCAGTTCCATATTGCTTGACGCAGACCATAACGGCAGCCGCGACGTGCCCCAGTTCGATAACGGGTTTTTGAGGTCGCAGGACACGATCCCGCTGCCTGCGGCTATTTCCCAGACCGAGCTGCGAGATGCCGCGCTCGGCGGCATGGCAGTGCCGGGCGCGTCGAGCCCGGGCGTATACGTGCCTGAATCCGGAGGGACGCTGACCGGAGGGATATATCTGAACGGCAATAGCGGCCAGTCATCCGATAACCCCACGGTCGTCATGTCGGTTGACGGATCGAATAACGCGGTTTACACGATCACCCAGTACTACAGCCACGCCAACCATACGACCGTGATCACCGTCGATAACGCGGCCAATACGACGACCGTTGTCAGCGACGGCGTATCGACGACGTATAACGGCAAGCCCGACGGCAATACCCATGAGGGCACCATTATTTACGCCAATGACGATATTGCCGGTTTTTCCGGGACCGTTCAGCAGGACACGCAGATCACCGTATCCGGCGAGCGGGACATCGTCATTTCCGGTAACGTCATGTATCAGGCGTACAACACGACGCCGAACCTGAACGCAGCCGGATATAATAACCTGCTGGGCATTTTGTCATGGGGCGGGGATGTGCGTATCGGGACCACTGCGCCGGATGACGTCAATGTGCATGCGGTGGTCATGGCGCCGCACGGCGTGTTTACCGTTGACGATTATTCGACCGGCAGCTCTCGGGGAACGGCGACGCTTTTAGGCGGGGTCATCTCCGATTGGTACGGTGCTTTCGGGACATTTTCAGGCACTTCGGGCATGAGAACGGGATACGGCAGGAATTTCATTTACGACGACCGCGTGCTGCAAGGCATGGCGCCGCCGTACTTTCCGTACATGGACCGGTTCACCATAGACAATCCGGTCGAATTATCGAGGAAAATGGTGTGGAGGGAGATGGATGAATAAAAATAAAAAAAACACTATACTTTTTTTGGGAATAGTGGTATTATGTCTTACGGTTGTTATAGTTATGAACATTGTTCTTAATATATCAGAGAAAACGCAGCCGGCAGCGCCGAAGTTCGAGCCGCAGGCGCGTGAACGTATCCAACAGCAAGAGGCTCAACCGGTTATCCCTCAAGAGCCACAGCCGGCGCAGCCTGAATACGAGGCGACGGTCAGTAACGGCACTATACTATTCTAACGAATGATACCATTCATAGGGAAGTTCACTTCTCGGTTCGCACCTGAGAAAGTATCGATCGGCCTGAACATCGGCGTATCCACCATCAAGCTGGCGAAGCTCAAGTTCGGCCAGGACAGCATCGAACTGACCGGATACGCGATCGAGCCGAGCGCCCTCGACCCCGAAGAGATCCTCAAGAAGCTCATCCAATCCCAGGGCATCAAATCCGTCAATATCTCCCTGTCGGGCCAGCAGGCGATCATCCGTTATGTCGAACTTTTGCGCATGACCCAGACCGAATTGAAGCAGGCGTTGAAATTCGAAGCGCCGAAGCATATCCCGTTCCCCATATCGGAAGTCAATATTGACGGTTGTATCATCAAGGATAATCTGCCGGATAATAAGATGCGTGTCCTGATCGCCGCGGTCAAGAAGGATTCGCTTGACCAGAAGATCAGGCAGATGCGCCAGCTCGGTATCGATGTTTCCCTCGTCGAAATAGATTCCATCTCCCTTATCAACGCGTTCAATTTCAGCTATCAGGATGACGTCGACGTGAAGAACAAGGCGGTCGGCCTGATCAACATCGGCTCGGCGACGAGCAATCTGAATATCCTCGAGGCCGGGGTGCCGATGCTCTCCCGCGACATACAGATCGGCGGCAATCATTTCACCCAGCGTATTTCCGAAGCGCTCGGGACCGATTTCAAATCCGCCGAGGCCATGAAGATGAGCGTCGATAAGGCCCAGCGCGAAAAAGTGTCGTCCGCCGTCGAATCGGTGCTTGCGAAACTGTCCCAGGAGATCAGGACGTCATTCGATTATTATGAGAGCCGCAGCGTGTCGTCGGTGGAAAAGATATTCATCTCGGGCGGGGCCACGCTCTATGAAGGGTTTAAGGATATGCTCGGAGGGTTGCTCGGCCTGGCGGTCGAGAACTGGGATCCGTTCAAGAAGGTCACGATCGCGTCGAATCTCGATGCGGCAAAGGTCAGGGCGGTGGGCAGCCAGCTTGCCGTTGCCATAGGGCTTGCATTACGGGGTTAATGAATGATAGAGATCAATCTGCTTCCTGAGGAGCTCAGGGTAAAGAAAAAAACGGTCAAGGAGGCGGCGAAGCCGACTCAGTGGGATAACGCGATCTATGCAGTCCCGGTCATCCTGCTTATCGTCATCGTCATCCATCTGTTCCTGGGCGCCGTGAGCATAACCCGCAGCCGCGTGCTCGCCGGCCTTCAGCAGACCTGGAAAAAGCTCGAACCGCAGCGCACACAGGTGCTCGGGCTGAAAAGCGTCCTCACCGCAGAATCGTCCGATGCCCAGATCGTCCAGTCGATGCTTGTGAAGCGTGTCCGCGTGGCGCCGAAGCTCAACAAGCTCAGCCTTGACCTCCAGTCCGGAATATGGTTCAACAGCGTTTCGTTCGATCAAAAGAACCTTATCGTGCGGGCGTCCGTCGTATCACTTAAGATGGACGAGATGGACGTCATCAACGTGTTCATGGAGTCTTTAAAGGACGACAAGGATTTCAGCGCGGATTTCCGCAATATGGAGGTCGGCTCGGTCCAGCGTAAGACGATCGGCACGTATGATGTCGTCGATTTCGTGTTGACCTGTTCGCTCGCTCCGAAAGGGTGATCGCATGCTTCCTGTACTGCAGGATATAGTGCATGACAAGAAAAAACTGGCCGCGGTTATCGTCGGCCTGCTTGTATTCCTGTACGTCGATTTCGCATTTGTGATCGGCGCTCAGATGAAAGGGGCAAATGCGGCCAAAAAAAAGATCGTCGATTTACGCAAAGATATTGAATCCTTCAAGAGCGACAGCGCGTTCGTGAAAAAGACGTCGCGGCCCTCTGCCGCGCCCATAGCCCTTAAAAGGCTGCCGGCCGAGCGGGAGATCCCTTCGGTCATGCAGGCGATATCCGCCATTGCCAACGAGAACGGCGTCAGGATCATGCAGATCGACGCGTCCCGGAACGTCAAGGCCTCACGGAAAAGCCCCGCTCAGTCGCGGTCGAAAAAAGGCGCCAAGGCCGTCCAGGATACCGATCCGGCGGCAGGACTGACGCAGGTCAATATCAAGTTGGACATCGTGGCCGGTTACCATAATC
>JBAZLD010000036.1:0-4882 GCA_041650475.1 Candidatus Babeliales bacterium
GAAGATATTTCTTACGGGGGTTTATTGATGGACCCGATAATCGATTTCCGGAAATATGTTATCCTTGTCTTCCAGCTCTTTCAAAAAACCCTCATCGATGTTATCGCCGGCGGCGTCCTGGGCCACCCTGAAAAAACGCAAGAGATGATTTTTGGTGCGTTGCTGCGCATAAGTAACATGCGTCCCTGTCGCCATGATAAAAGCCCAATCCGAGCTTTGCGCCAGAAGCAATTCGCGCAGGGCCTGGTTCAAGGCCCGCCTTTTCATCCCTGCGGCATCGGGGTTCCTGCGGACAAGATCCGTCATGACCCGGGAGGCCTTGTGCAGATGGCGGTAAACCCAATCGTTTGACCCTTGCAGCCAGACCTCCGAATACCCTTTCCAGCCCCAACTCGACATGGAAGGCGTAATGACCTGGTTCCTGGGGTTCTCCGCCAGATACTCCGAAGGCGTAACCATGCGGATCGCCTTCTGGTCAAACGTCACTTTGCGGATCAGGAATTCCAGCCACTGCGGTCCTTCAAACCACCAATGGCCGTAAAGTTCCGCGTCATACGGAGAAATAATGATGGGCCGGCGGCCCAGCGCCTCATAAAGGTATTCGACCTGCTTCTCGCGGTTAAACATAAAATTCCCGGCGTGAGAAGCGGCTTTTTCCCTGGCGACGTCGGGATCGTACGGCCTTTTTTCATTGCCGGGCCCGCTGATACGATAATACTTGATGCCGGTATTGATCCGGATCCCGTCGGGATGGATATAGGGCCGGATATAGTCGTAATCCAGGTCAAAACCGACGTCACGGTAAAATTCACGATAATCGTAATCCCCGGGGTAACCTTCGACGCTGGACCAAACCTGCTTAGAAGATTCCATATCGCGGCCGAAACATGCCACGCCCGATTTACAATAGACCGGCGCAAAAACGCCGTATTTCGGCCTCGGCGTCCCATGCAGAATGCCGTGCGAATCCGTAAAGAAATACTTGATACCGTTCTCTTTTAAGATCTCGTCGTCGCCAGGCATATAGCCGCACTCGGGAAGCCATATCCCGCGAGGCCGGCGGCCGAAGTTCTTTTCATAATTGGCGGCCGCGACACGGACCTGCGCGCGGACGGAAGGTTTGGCCACATCCATGAGAGGAAAAAATCCGTGTGTCGCGCCGCACGTGATAATCTCCAGGTTTCCGGAATCCTGAAAACGCTTGAACGCCAGAACGAGGTTCCGATGGTAGCGCTCAAAAAGATCGCGCGCGTGTGTAAAAAGATTCAGGTACATCACCGCCAGCTTCTGAAACTCCGGAAGCCACCGGGTCCTTTCGACTTCTTTGTGCGCCAGTTCAATCAGGCTGTTGATATGCTTGACATAACGCTCCTGCAGGAGCGTATCGGTCAACATGGAGGCCAGGGTCGGGGTCACCGACATGGTCATGCGAAAATTCACCCGGTCGCGGTCCAAGCTCTCGAACATGGCAATGAGGGGAATGTAGGTCTCCGTAATCGCCTCATACAACCAGTCTTCCTCAAGAAAATCTTCATGTTCGGGATGACGCACATAAGGAAGATGCCCGTGCAGAACCATGCAAAGATAACCTTTGACCATATTCATGTCCTCAATGTCTAATTCCTAATTTCGAATGCCTGATCAATATCCAATTTCATTCAAATGACAAATTTTGTCTTTCGTCATTTAAACATTGGATTTAATTCGTCATTCGGATTTCGGCATCAGTCATTTCCTAAGGTTGGCGCGTTGTTTTTCTTGTGACGACCGGCGTGATCGTGCGGGTTTCGTCGATCTTTGCGGATTTGGCGACGACGGGAATATCCTGTCTGCCGTCGGGAAGCGCGAAACGCAAGGTGAACGTCCCGTCTTTTCTGAGTTTGATGGGCCTGCCCTGTACCGTGACGCGGGCATCCGGTTCGGTCGCACCGTACACGATCAATTCACAATCCACGACCAGCCAGAACGGCAGTTTCTCCTGGCCCTTGCGGACCGGCGAAGAAACGCCCATGGAGGCGATGCCGCGCGAAGAGATATCTTTTTTCAACCGCTCCTGCCAAAGCTTGCCCACGGGGCTGGAGACATTCGGCCCCAGGCCTACGGACATACCGTAGAGCCTGCGGAATTCATCATCGGGAATCATCCACTCTTCGTCTGTCACCCAGGACGGGCCATCCAGGGGAAGAGCGACCGTATTAGAACGCAGGACCGTGATGAAACGGCCGTCCGGCAGAAGCAACCCTAAATCAACACACCAGGAAGTCCCCGGCGATCCGAAATTCAAATACCAGTTGCCCGCGTCCGGATCAACGGCCGTATCGAAAAACCTGTGGGCATTGCTGCCTGTGAAATTGATGAAACTGACGTCGTAGGAACGCAGGTGCCACCGGCCCCCGCCGAAAGAAGACCCCATCTCCTTGCGCAAACGGTCCACGGTCGATGTGGAGACATCCCAATAGGCATGGGCCCACCAGGGATCGCGAATCTGCAAAACCAGAATGTCCTCTCCATAGCGCCAGGCCAATTCTTTATGTTCCAGCTCCGCGACAACGGATTTCTGATAAACAGGCTGTTCCATCACGCCCGTATAGAATTTTGCCTGTTCGACTTTCATTTCCTGCAGGGGGATTTCATGCTTTCCGGCCGTCGGAGCGGAAGCCCTCCCGGGCAGGCGAAGCGAAAAATGCCCCTTCTTTCGGGTCTCCGTTTTTCTGGAAACCGTTTTTAGAGGCAGGGCTTTTTTTGGTTTTCCCTTGGGCTTCGGTTTCGACGCCGCCCTTTTAATCTTCTGGATCGTTTTAGCCTTTCTTTTCATAAGGCACCCCCATCTGGAAAATCTTCGCTTAACCCTTAAGAAAAAAGGGAGGACATCCGCCTCCCCCCTTTTCTTGAAAACAACATGACCGCTGTGTCCATTTACATAGAAGCTGACGAAGGGGTTTTCTCTTCTCTCCTAAAATCTTCCGGCTCTTCGCTCGAAGATGCAGCGTTCTTCGATTCCGCCTCCAGAGCCCGTGACAATCTTTTTGTCTCCTCCGCCGCAGCGGCAAGCTGGTTGCGCAAAGACTGCAATTCCCAGGATAAAAGCTGGCGATTTTTCTCGATGCGAGACAACTGCTCTTCCAGGTCCAGCCGCTGCGCCATCTCATTCTGAAAATCGCTGCGGGAACGCTTCAGGTTCAGCGAGACGCGGACCAAGAATATAAAAAGCAGAACGGCCAGAATAACAAGGATAACGACGGGGTATGGGTTCTTGCGGTTGTTCATATCCGATACCCTTTAGATATCCCTTGTCCTCACTTTAAATTTTCAGCCGGCTCGAGCATCTTCGTATCGGAGGCAGATGTCTCTGCGGCCCCGGGAACCACTTTCCTGAGTTCCGGAAGAATGACGATTTCTACGCGACGGTTCTTGCGGCGGCCTTCCAAGGAATCGTTAGCGGCCACGGGCCTGAATTCGCCATAACCGATCGCCGCCAGGTGACCCGGAGAAACCCCTTTATCGACAAGATAATGCAACACGCTCGTCGCGCGCGCCGTCGAAAGCTCCCAATTGGACTTCCAGCCTGAAAATTTTATCGGCACGTTGTCCGTATGACCTTCGACACCGATATCGAAATCGGCCGCCTTCTCCGTAATCACGGCCGACACTTTATCTAAGGCAGAAAACGCATCCGACTTGATCTTGGCCTTGCCGGAATCAAAAAGGACTTCATCAAGGAACGTAATGACCAGCCCTCTGTCTTCCATGCTCAGACTGACGCCCTTGATCCCTTTAAGCTGCTCTTCAAGTTCTGCGCGGATCTGGGATAAACGGTCAACCTCATCCTGAAGTTCCCGGATCTTCTCTACATCAGACCTGCGGCCCTTCTGGAAGATAATCGTACATCCGGCTACGCCGAAAAGAAGCACGCCCGAAACCAGAAAAACCATCACATTCCTTAAGCGAAACATACATCCTCCTTCAATGGACACGTGACTTAGAAAACACCATGAGTTATATCTTCGAAATCTTCACAAAATATTCAGAGAGCGGAACTTACCAGTGTAAAAAAATAGGCAAAGCTTAAGATAACACGGCTCCCGCCTTTCGTCAAGACAAAGTTCTTTTTGCGGGCCCGTTATTGATGAATCCCTGTTTGAGCGGCCTTTTGAAAAAAACCTCTCTAAGCTGCGCGGATCAAGGCGCCCGGCTACGGCTTGGAGAGCGTCGCTTCGCGGCTGGAACCGACAGACACAAGATTGACAGGTGCCCGGCAAAGATCTTCGATCACCCGGATATAATCCTTGGCCTCCTGCGGCAGGTCCTTATATGAACGGATGGCCTCCGTATTTTTTTGCCAGCCCGAAAAGACCTCAAAGACAGGCCTGGCCTTTTGCATCGCGTCTAAGTCGTTAGGGAAAGCGCGAAAAACCTTGCCTTTATATTTATAAGCCACACAGACCTTGATGGTCTTCATCTGATCGAGGACATCGAGCTTCATCATGGCCAGGGAATCGACCCCGTTGATCATCACGGCACGCCGCACCATGACGGCATCAAACCAGCCGCATCTCCGCGGACGCCCCGTGGTCGCCCCGAATTCCTGCCCTTTGCAACGGATCTCTTCGTCCAGCGACTTCGGAAATTCCGTCACGAACGGACCTTCCCCTACGCGGGTGGTATAGGCCTTGACAACGCCCACGACACGGTCGATCTTCGTAGGGGCGACCCCCGTCCCTGTGCATGCACCGGCGGACACGGCATTCGAAGATGTCACAAACGGATACGTGCCGAAATCGATGTCCAAAAACGTCCCTTGGGCGCCTTCGAAAAGAATCGACTCGCCCTTATCGATCCTTTCGTTCAAAAGGGCGGCCGTATCGCAGACAGAACCCTTTAA
>JBAZLD010000037.1:0-4276 GCA_041650475.1 Candidatus Babeliales bacterium
GGAAAAAAGGATCATCGAAGAAGAAGCAACAATGAAATCCGTCGAGGAGATATCGATGTCCAGGATAAGAAAGGCGTCTTCGGGCTTCGTCTCGCCGGGCTTAACGGCCCGCAGGAGCCACGACAGGACGCCTTCGGAACTGAGCTCGATACGGTCGGAGTACAGCTCGGCGTTCTCCAAAATCCGGAAGATCTTGCGGATGTTCTCGCGATGGACGATCGCCAGGACGACCTTCGAATACCCCATCGTGTCCCGGCCGATCAAGCTGTAACCGCTGACGATCTCCTCTTTGGCATAGGGGACCTGACGGCCGACATGGAGTTTGATCATGTCATCGATTTCCGATGCATTGACCGACGGAATACGGAGATTGCGAAGCGTCACAGAGTTGCGGGAAAAACAAATAATGAGATTCTGGGGTCTCTTGACCTTCAGGCTGCCCAAAAAAACGGCGATCTCCCGGCCGATGGCATCGTCGGTCAACCCGTTGATGTCCTTCGCCAGGACGCCTCGCAGATGCGCCGCGCCGATCGCCGTCTTGAATACGACGGCCTTCAGCCACGCATTGCCGATATCTAAAACAACGGTTGTTGTCATATGAAGGGCGGCATCGAAGAGTCAAGGATTCAAAGGATCAAAGCAAAAAAACTATTTTAACCTTTGCCAAAAACATCAAAGACAACGCGGGCTCAGCCTTGCCCTAAAACGATTGTTTCTTTTTTATTATTCCTGTTTTTGCTTTTTCTTTGACTCTTTGGCACGCCGAATCCTTGACATTTTTTTCATTTGATCAAGAGATTAATCTGCAGAATCGGCAAGAGCATGGCCATGACAATGGCGCCGAGAATAAGGCCCAAGACCAGGATGATCACAGGCTCCAGAAGAGAAGTAATCACCTTCAGGCGCGCGTCGATCTCCTCCGTATAAATATTCGCCACCTCGCCCAAAACCCCTTCCAGTTTTCCCCCTTCTTCTCCGACGGAGATCATCTGGATGAGGAACGAAGGGAAAAAAGAGACCTTCTTCATGCTCGAGGCCATCGACGTCCCTTCCAGGACATCTTTTTTCACCACGTCCAGCTCGCGGATCAGGATGGCATTTTCCAGGGTCGGGATCGCCACCTGCAAAGACTGGAACGCCGGAAGACCGCTGCGGATGAGCAAAGACAACGTGCGGCAGAAACGCGCCAACGCCTGCTTAAGGATCAATCCGGACCAAACGGGAATATGAAGCTTGACCCAATCCATGCGGGAACGCCCGGCCTCCGTCCTGGATACCTGGACCAGCAGTACAATGGCCGCCGCCGCGCCCAGAAGAATCATCCACCACCAGGATTGGAAAAAAGAACTGACTGCCAGCATCACCCGCGTCGGCAGGGGAAGCTGATAATCAAAATCAGAGAAGATCGCGCTAAGCTTCGGGATGACATAGCTGAAGAGGACGAAAATGGCGCCGGCGCCGACCGCCATCATGAGCGTCGGATAGGCCATGGCGGTCTTCAGGTGCATTTTGAACTCCTGTTCCCGCGACAGGAAACCGTCCAGTTCCGTCAAGACATCGTCAAGACGGCCGGAGGCCTCGCCGATCTTGATCAGATTGACATAAAGGTTGGAAAAGAAATACGGATACTTGGCCAGGGCGACAGAAAAACTTGCGCCGTTCTTGATGGTATTATGCAGGTCGAGGATAAGGTTTTTAAGCTTGGGCTTGTCCGCCTGGCCGTAAAGAATGCTCAAAGACTTCAAAAGATCGACGCGCGCCTTCATAAGGCTTTTGAGCTGGCTGGTGAACACCTGGAGGTCTTTTTGGGTCAGGCCGCCCTGCAGAAAAAAAGAGCCCCCTGAAACGGATTTTTCCTGAACGGCCTGGACCAGGGGTTCGACGCGCACCGGCGACAGCCCCATCTCGATCAGTTTATCGACGGCATGCTCCTGCGAATCCGCCACCAGGATGCCTTCCACCGTTTCTTTCAGGTTCTTCTTGGCAAGGTACGTATATGTCGGCATTTTGAACTCCCAAACGTTCAAGTGTCAAGGTATCACAGTGTCAAAGTAAAAATAAAAAAATGCACCGCAGAGGGCACGCTTTGACACCGTCAATGTCGAATTCCTAAGCCCAAATGTCTCATCAATGTCTCAAATCTCAATAACCAAAAAACCCCATTTGTCTTTCCGTCGGTTTTGATCTTTTCTTTAAGCCCTTTTAAGACATTCTTTTTTTCTCTTTTTCGCCATTGATTCATCATTGAAACTTAGACATGAGGCATTTTTGATCTTCTGTCCTCCGTTCTCTGTTCTCTGCCCTCTGTCTTCCCTCCTCTGTTCTTAACCGATCTCCGTCACCCGCATGACTTCTTCCGGCGTGGTCAACCCTTCCCGGATCTTTTCCCAGCCCTCCTGCAGAAGCGTCTTTAAGCCCATCTTGATCGCCTTCTGCTTGATCTGGGACGCGCTGGCCTTTTCGATCACCATCTGCCGGATCTCTTCCTTGATATCGAGGATCTCATAGATGGCAAGCCTTCCGCGATACCCGGTAAATTTGCACGCCTCGCAACCCCGGCCGTGAAACACGTGAGAGGGTTTTTCAATCTGCTCGGAAGAATTCTCAACGACTTTTTTCAAGGCCTCTTCTTCTTTAAACGGGACCTTTTCCCTGCAGTCCGGACAGATGGTGCGCACGAGGCGCTGGGCAATAAAAGCCTGGACGGAAGATGCGACCAGATAGGGTTCCAGCCCCATATCCATGAGCCTCGTCATCCCCGAAGCGGCATCGTTCGTATGGAGGGTGGAAAAAACAAGGTGGCCTGTCAGGGCCGTCCGGATCGCCAACTCCGCGGTCTCAAGGTCTCTGACCTCGCCCACCATCATGATGTCCGGATCGTGACGCAGAAGATTACGCAACGCCGTGGCAAATGTCAGGCCGATCCGCGGATTGACCTGGAGCTGGGTCACGCCTGTCAATTCATATTCCACCGGGTCTTCAACCGTAATGATCTTCACCTGCGGCCTGTTGAGATAAGACAAGAAAGAATAAAGAGTCGTTGTCTTTCCGGATCCCGTCGGCCCCGTCAGGAAAATGACGCCGTGGGGCTTTTTCAGGAGTTCGCTGATGATCCCCAGGTCGTGATCCGACAACCCCAGGTCTTTCATATTGAACAGCATGCCCGTCGGCAAGATCCGGATCACCATGTTCTCGCCGTACAACGTCGGGATGATAGAAATACGCAAATCCACGTCCATCTCTCCCAGCTTGACTTTGGTCCGGCCATCCTGCGGAAGGCGCCTCTCGACGATATCCATGTTGGAGATGATCTTGATGCGCGAGGTGATGGCCCCATGCAGCTGTTTGATGGTGTCCGGGACGGGGATATCGTAAAGGATGCCGTCGATCCTGTAACGGACCTTGACCCTGTCGCGATAAGGCTCGATGTGAATATCGGTAGCGCGGGCCTGGATCGCCTCGGCCAGGAGCTGGTTGACGAGCTTGACGACAGAGGCATCCTGCGCCATCTTTTCAGTCGTGTCCAGGACCGTGACGCCCGTCTCTTCGAATCTCTTCTGGGTCTCTTCCTTTTTATCCTTGTTCAGGATGTCTTCGACAAGCGCAGCGCCGACACCGTAATATGTCCTGACCGCCGCCATGATCTCCGCATCAGGGGTCAATACCACCTCCACATCAAATCCGAGATGGAACTTGATATCTTCCGTCGGCCAGACATCCAGCGGATTCGAAACGGCGATCGTCAGAAGGTTTTCCACGAGAGACAAGGGCATAAATTTATAATGCCAGACAAATCGCGCCGGGACCGCCTTGATGACCGCATCCGATATCTTCCTGCTCTTTAATGACGGAACATACTGGATGGAAAGCTGCTCGGCCAAGGTGACCAGGAGCTGTTCTTCCGTAATGAAACCCAGCCGGATCAAGGCCTTGCCGAGAAGCTCGCCGGTTTTTTCGTGCTCCTTCAAGGCCACATCCAGCTGCTTTTCAGACAAGACCCCGCGTTTGATGAGCAGTTCTCCGAGTTTTAGCATATTTCTCTCCGACCATCAATGTCGAATTCCCAAATCCAAATGACGAATCAATATCTAATTTCAAAATACCTAAAAACTACGCCTTCTTATGACATTTGTTGACGATAGAAACAAAGATAAGCTGCAATTCACGGACTTCGTTTGAAAGCCTGTTGACCGGCATGCCTATGAGCCGGTTAACCGGTTTACCCACTCACCCGTTAACCCGCTTACCCGCAAACTTTATTCCTTCTTCTCCCCGC
>JBAZLD010000038.1:0-4229 GCA_041650475.1 Candidatus Babeliales bacterium
TGATCTTTTGTTTGTAAACGAAATTCAGCAGTTCTTCAACGTCCCTGAATTGCGATTGTTTTTTGACGGCTTCCTGGACCATCTCTTTGGCTTCATTTTTCTTGTACTGCAGCTGCATCAGGATATCTACGGCTTCATCCATGACGTCTTTGGGGAGAGCGGCCGCCGTTGCTGCGGATTTGGATTCCTGGATCAGGCCGAATTTTCCGATTTTTCCCTGCAGTTTGGCAATGATCTCTTTGGCGCGCTGCGGCCCGATACCCGGCAAAGACCTTAAGAAAGACGCGTCCGCCTGGTCGATGGCGCGCGCGATGGCCGTGATGGATGTATTCAGGGCCCTGAGGGCCGCCTTGGGCCCGATACCGGAAACAGTGATGAATTCCTCAAAGAACTCTTTCTCTATCTCGTTTGTGAAACCGATGAGCACAGGCGTGCTGCGCGACGGCTCCAGATGATGATAATGGTACGTGATAAAGCGTATGCAGCCGTCTTGGTCGATGAAGTTCTCGATGGCAGACAAGGTGATCGTAGGCAGGAAGACTTCATAAGCAATGCCGTGATTCTCCAGGACGACAGAATGTTTGCGTTTTTCTATGAGTTTGCCGCCGATTCTTGCGATCATGGGATCAAGTTTTGTGAAAATTTTCTTTGGGGCCGCGGGCTGTTTTTGTCTCGAGATTCCTGCGCTGCCGTATTTCAAATGCGTGCGTGACAGCCAGAGAAACAGCGTCGGTCGTATCCACGGGCCCCAGCGAAGCGTGCGCCGCGCCGAAAGAGTGTTCTATCATTTTTTGGACCTGTTCTTTGGAGGCGTGCCCCTTGCCCGTGGTGATCTTTTTGACGCGGGTAGCCGGATATTCGAAGAAAGGGACCTGTTTCTCGTCCGCAAGCATGCAAATCACGCCCCGCGCGTGCCCTAAAAGCGATGCCGTTACAGGGTGTCTATAATGCGCATAGAGTTTTTCAAGCACCAGCGCCTCCGGTTTATACCGCTCCACGATCTGCGATAATTCCCGGTGAATTTGCGTCAGGCGTTTGGGCAAGCCGTCCTTGAGCCGGGTTTTGATAAAACCGGCATGCCGGATAATAAAACCCCGGTGGTCCGCTTCGATGAGGCCGTAGCCCGTCACATGCAAACCCGGATCGATGCCGAGGATGAGCATACGTCCCTTCTATTCAGATTCTTCCGCCGATTCGAGCAGTTCGTCGGGAATGTCGAAATTGGCGTAGACGTGCTGGACGTCTTCATGTTCTTCCAACGTGTCCATTAACGACAGGATCGTGTTGGCCGTATTTTTTTCCGTGATCTTAATGGTTGTTGTCGGGATCATGGTGATCTCGGCTGTTCCCATCGGGATTTTTTTGGCGCTGATCGCATTCTTGACGGCTTCCAGGTCCTGCGGTTGCGTCGTGATTTCGTGCTGGTCGCCTTCGCTCTTCATGTCCTCGGCCCCGGCATTGAGGACGATGTCCATCAGCTTGTCCTCATCGATGGTTTTCTTGTCGACCGTGATAAAACCTTTTTTCTGGAACAGGAAGCTGACGGCGCCCGCGGAGGCCATGTTGCCCCCTTTTTTTGACATCATGTTACGCAGCTCAGCCGTCGTCCTGTTTTTGTTGTCCGTCACGACGTCTATCAGAATGGCGATCCCGGCGGGCCCATAACCTTCGTAGGTCACCTCTTCGTAAGTTATGCCGGGAAGCTCCCCCGTTCCCCGCATGATCGCTTTTTCAATATTGTCCCACGGCATGTTGCCTTCTTTGGCTTTTGCCACAGCCGTGCGCAGGCGGATATTGGTGTCCATGTTACCGCCGCCGGAACGCGCCGCCGCCGTCAGTTCTTTGATCAGCTTTGTGAAGAGCTGGCCGCGTTTAGCGTCGATCGCCGCTTTTTTATGTTTGATACTTGCCCATTTTGAGTGCCCTGACATGCTAACCTCTCAATTTCCCGCTGAATCTTTTGTCTGGAGTTGACCCGGGGCCCTGTCAGCGTCCTTTGCAGAAACCTTGGGTCGTTTTTGCGCTGAATTTGCTGGTTTGGTCGCTTGCGCGCCTCTGTCAGCGTTTAAGCCAGAGGCGAGAGGCGTTCGTCTTTTATCCTTCGCGGAACGGATTGGCCGGACAATCCATGCTTATCCTTTGTGAAAGGATAAGCATGGATTGAGGCCGTGTTCAAAATAGACATATAAGCCGAGTTTTGTCTCCCCCGCTGTTTCGTTTTGGTTCGCCTGGTCTCACCAAAAGCGAAACAAAACGGCGGGGGCGATAGCCATTCGACTGGTCTCGCCAATTGCTTGGCGGGATCTAGCAGCCAACCCGTCCTGACGTCTTCAGACGGACCATCCTATTTCTTCCCCTTGATGCCAAGGGGAAGATGTCAGGACCTATTTGGCATTGCTCTGCGCAGAGATTGCCGCGTTTCACCCCCCCCACTGAATCGTTTTGCATTCGCAAAAGCGAATCAGTGGGGGGACTCGTCTCTGTGGCTCTGATCCGTCCGTCACGCAATGTAACGGAGGCGGTTGTTAGCCGCTGCGCTGTCCTCTAGAGCTCGGACTTTCCTCCCACGGGGGCCGTTTCGCGGCCCGGGGCGGCTATCCTGTCTATTTTGGAACGTTTTTTAGCAGCCTGGCGCGCCAGTTTATCGGCGCCTTTGTTTTTTTCCCTCGGGATCTGCTCGATGCTGTAATCTTCAAAGCTGCACAGCAGTGTTTGCGCCTGTCGGAAGAGATCCCGGATTGTTTCGTTTTTGACCTTATATTCGCCCGTGATTTTGCGGCAAAGAAGTTGGCTGTCGGAAAAAATATTGACCCGCCGGATTTTCATTGTCAGGGCTTCCTGTAAAGCCGTGATCAAAGCCGTGTATTCGGCGACATTGTTGGTCTGGCGCCCGATATACCTGGAGATATTTTTTACGGGGACTTCGGCCTGGGAGAAAATCACGCCTACGCCCGCGTCTCCGGGGTTTCCCATCGATGAACCGTCAATGTAGATGTCCACGGTTTTAAGGTTGAACATCTTCTTCCAGATAAAGGATCCGGGCGCAGCTTTCGCACGTGATCAGGTGATGATACATCTTGATTTCATGGATCACCTGGTGCGGGACGCGCATATGGCACCCCTCGCATGAGTTATTGATGACACTGACCAGGGCCACGCCCCCGCGGCCATGAAGAATGTGCTCGTACATCTGGAGAATTTTTTTGTCGACATCGGCGGAAGCGATCTTTCTTCTGCCTTCCAGGGCCTGGAGGGCTGCTTGCATTTCTTTGGATTGTTCTTCAATGACCCGTTTTTTGTCGTTATAGATCTTTTCTTCGTCGCCCAAGGCTTTTTTTTCGTTTTCGACCGATGACTTCGCCTGTTCGATCTCGTCCATCAGCTTGAGGATTTCTTCTTCAATAATGGACTTGTCGGCCTTCAGGCTTTCGATCTCGGCAAGCTTGGTCTGGTATTCCTTGTTTGTTTTGAGCTGGCCGAGCTGTCCCTGAGATTTCTTGATTCCCTCTTCTTTGGCGGCGAGTTCTCCCTCTTTTTCTTTTTGCCGCAGTTGCATCTTCTGCTTGCTTTCTTCCAGGGATTTATATGTCGTTTTTTTGTCTTCAAATTCTTTTTGTAAGGCTTCCAGAAGGACCGGGACCTCTGCCTGTTTTCGGTTCAGTTCGAATATCTGCCTGTCCATCTTCTGAAGCTCAACAAGTTTTTTCAGCTCTTCGCTTATGTTTGGCGTCGACAACTCATGCTCCTTAACTTGACGTTGACTATGATGAGGTTACATCCGCACGTCCGGTGCACATTTCGTCCGAGGCTGCTGATCCGTCCCGAGCCGCTGTTGCCTCTGCTGATCGGCGGCGAGGGAAACCTTCGACCGTTGTTTTTTTCTTCCCTCGTTTCGGACCGTTAGACTACGGAAACTCGGGACTCGTCTTTTCTTCGAAAAGACTTCGTGGGCGCAGAAGGACTTGAACCTTCGACCTCTGCCATGTGAGGGCAGCACTCTAACCAGCTGAGCTATGCGCCCGAAATCCAGTTATCAAAAACCAGCAGACCAAATATGCGACGGTTCCGGCCGAACAAACGTGAGCGTCGGGAAGCTACGCGCTCGCGGAACACCATCATGTTATATTTCGGTGACGTCCCAAGGTCCCGTGTTTCTTGGATGCATGGACCAAGGGAAAGCCCTGAGATTTTTTATTTCATTCCTCGCGGCGCATGACTTCATTTGCAGC
>JBAZLD010000039.1:0-3986 GCA_041650475.1 Candidatus Babeliales bacterium
GCGCATGGACACATTTCCAGATTTTTTAAGAAATATATCGCCATGGAGCGGCAAGATCATTCCTTTGAGGGGGTTTTCCGCCGACATCAGGAAGGCTTGGCCCCTTGAGAGAAAGATCGATTTTTTATGGATTGACGGGGATCATGCTTACCAAGGCGTCAAGAAGGATATTGACGACTGGCTTCCATTAGTAAAGGATGGTTGTTTCGTATGTTTTCATGATTATCGAGAATATTCCGGCGTCAAGAGGGCCGTTGATGAAAAAATTTTTGAAGGAAAGTTAAGACTTGTGGAAAGCAAAGGCAATGTCTTTTTGGCTAAAAAACCAATTCAATGAAAGGAACACAAGGGAGGGTGTATGAGTATGAGACAAAAGCTTAGGGGCGGGTTTGTTTTTTTAATGATGTATTTAACGTGTTGCTTAAGTCTTTATGCGGACATACCGCATTTAATCAGCTATCAAGGTCGCTTGCTGGATACGCAAGGCCAGCCTTTGACGGGCGCCTATGATGTAACATTCAGGATCTATGATGCGCAAACAGCGGGAAACTTGTTGTGGCAGGAGACCCATTCCGGTGTTGTGGTGGACAGGGGGGTATTTAGTGCCGTTCTCGGTTCGGTTTCAGCTTTAAATATCGCTTTTGACAAATCATATTTCCTCGAGATTAAAGTCGGTGATGATGTTATGAGCCCAAGGCAGCAAATAACAAGCGCCGGTTATGCGATTCGGGCAGAGATGGCGCGGGATACAGAGAAGTTCGGTACTAAAATACCTGCCGAATATCTCCTGGCAGGCGATGTGACATCTGTGCCGACCGCGAACAAAGCCGTCAAGATGGACACGAACGGCAAGCTGCCGATATCTGCTTTGAAAACATATGACAGCGGGTGGTTTGCGGTAAGCCTGAATAAGGCCTATTTAAAAACGCATAATCTGGGAACGACGAAATGCGTGATTGTCGGCTATCTTGCTGAAAATAGCGATGGTTCCGGAAAATATGCATGGGGTTTGGGACAAAACCAGCAATACGGCGGCGGTGTTTTTATTGCTGAGTTAACGTCAACGGCCGTGACCATACGAACCGACCCTTCACACTTGGGGAGTGTTAGGGATAAGAATGGTAACGCTTGGAATCCTACTTCCGGCTATGTGAGAGTTATTATGATGGCCTTAGAATAAACAAAAAAATAAATAATTCCATTTTGATGGTTTGCCAGGCAAAAAAGGAGGAGTGAAGTGAGTATCGATATTAAGGTCAACAGGATCCACAAGCTGGACCCGCAGATCAGAAATATCAAGGCATTTGCCGATATCGAAATCAGCGGCGCTATCCTGGTCAAGGGGCTGCAGGTGCTGGATGGCAAGAACGGTTTATTTGTTTCCATGCCGCGGCAGAAGGGCAGGGACAATATCTGGTATGAGACAGTGCGGACGTTGACGCCGGAGGTAAAGGATCGGGTTACGACTACCGTGCTTGCCGCGTATCAGTCGCCGCAGATACAAGAATAGACAAAAAGTGAAATTTGAGACCGGAGGAAAAACTATGACCACGCAAGCGGAAAAAGGAAAAGAAGTGAAGAGATTGCTGAAAAGGCGCGAAACTTTACGAAAAAAACTCAAAGAGCATTTTAGTCTTTCCGTGCAGGAAAGAAACTATGATGATTTTGAAAAAGTTGTTGATGAATTGGATGAATTACGAAAAAAATTGGGTTTATTGCGGGAGAGAGGCGCATATGCAGAAAATTAACCGATTTTCAATAAGCGTATATGAATGGGTCATATATTTTATTGTTTGGTGTGCGATATCGCCTTGTCTCTTCGCCGAAGATTTTGATCGTCTCGATCATCAAGGGTTGGAGGGGCAAAAGATTTTAACTATCGCTGTAGGACCGGGACCCAAGCCGGCTTTGTGGGTTGGGTCCGAAAGGGGAATGTTCAGGAAAGACCCCGCAGGCGATGAAGCCTGGCAAAAAATTATGTTGGGCGATGATGTTGATGTCCAGGTGAGACAAATCGTGTTTTCAGATGACGTATCCTGTGTATACGCGGCAACGTCCAAAGGCATTTTTGAAATAGATTTGGCAAACCTGGCAGCCGATAAGATCTATAGCAGTAACCAGGATGCCGAGCAGGATTGCGCCAGCGTTGCCGTAGATGCCGACGGTAACATTTACGCGGCGACGCGCGGCGGCCTTTATGCGAAACCTAAGAGAGGTCGAAGATGGAGTAAGAACATGACGGATTTGGGCGAAAAGTCTATCGACTATGTTTATGCCAGCGGGAAAATTATTTACGCGGCTGTTTATGATGGTCTTTATCGCTCGCAGGATGGCGCAAGGACGTGGGCAAAAGTGTTTCGTATCAATACAACATCAGAGGAGATAGCGGATGGAATGGATGCCTTTGAAGAAGCAGACGGAGATCGCATTCATTGTCTCATCGCTCAGAAAGGGGAGCCGTCGACATTGTATCTGGCAACAATCGAAGGGGTCTTTAAAAGTGAAGACTCTGGTTTGTCGTGGAGCCGTTTGCCGTTATCGGGGTTAGATTCAAAGGACGTTCAAGATTGCGTCCTTTCCCCGGGGGCGCCGGATATCTATGCCGTAACAAGGACAGGTGTTTTTGAATTTAAAGAAGATGGCTGGCGTCTCAAGGTGCCGCTATATGGCGGGCGTCGTATTGTTTTGGTGTCACATCGCTTATATGTTGCCGCACCATCGGGAATTTTTGCCTTAAGTACCGGCGGCCTTAAAAAAGATATCGATGATCCGCAGAGATATCCGGCTATAAATATAGAAGGCGAACCGACGATTCAAGATGTTCAGCAGATGGTGATCAAGTATTGCGATGTAGAGAATGACAAGATTCAGACATGGCACAAACAGGCCAGGGCAAGAGCTTTTTTGCCCGATTTGTCTTTTGGGTACGGGAATAACGTTTACGGTTCATATAACGGGTTATTCGCCGTGGGCCCGAACGATTGGCAGGTGAATGTTTCGTGGGATTTGGCCGATCTTGTCTATTCAACGGATCAAACGAGCATTGATACGCGTTCGCGGCTCACGGTACAGCTGAGAAATGACGTGCTTGCGGAAGCGACGCAACTGTATTTTGAAAGAAAAAGGCTTCTGATTGAACTCTCCGGGCAAACATATGCCCCGACGAATCGCTCCGAGAAATATACTCGCCTAGAAGAGTTGACTGCCCTCCTGGACCGCCTGACAGGCGGAGCTTTTTCAAAAGTTTTAAAAAGTGGACTTTAGTTTTTACAAAAGCATAAGTCACTGATTTCTCTTGACTTACCCGAATGTTTTTTGTATAATACATCTTTATTATTGCAAAAAGGCGGGGGATATGCCAAGGTTGATGGTTGTTGACGATGAAGCCGACGTGCGGGAGTATCTTAAGAGCTATTTTAAGAGACGCAAGATCGAGGTCGTGACTGCCGAGAGCGGTGAGGAGGCTTTGAGCCTTTTGGAGAACCAGCCCGCTCCGGATTTGATGCTTTTGGATATCCGCATGGGCGGAATTGACGGTATTGAAACACTGCGCAGGATGAGGGAAGCCGGCAGGCAGCTAAGGGTTATCATGGTGACCGGCGTCGAGGATCAGAAGATCCTGCAGAGATTGGCAGAGTTTAATGTCCTTGCCTGTGTTCATAAGCCGCTTATGCTCGATGAATTGGAAAAAGAGGTTTTGCAGAGAATCGTTATGGACGTCTAACCTCGTTTTGGCCCTTGATTGTCTTCGACAGCAAGGGTTACATCTGTGAGATTCCCGAAAGATATGAATTTGCGAACTATCAAAAGAGTTTTAGCATTCTTTATCGTTGTGTCGATCGCGTTCCCGCCTCAGCCGGTTTTCGCCGTTTCCTCATCGCAATTCCTCGTTGAAACAGCCATGAAATACTACAATATGGGCTATGATCTTGAGGCCCTCCATGAGCTCAATAAAGCCCTTCTTGTGGATCCCGGTAATGCGGAAG
>JBAZLD010000040.1:0-3974 GCA_041650475.1 Candidatus Babeliales bacterium
CATCGCTCGACTTGCATGCCTAATCCACGCCGCCAGCGTTCACTCTGAGCCAGGATCAAACTCTCCGAAAAAAAACGGTTGTTCCTCTCACGCAAAGCGCGAGAAGAACGACTTCTTGGCTATTTATCAAAGAACGAAAAAAATGATTACGGCGGCGATCACATCGATTACAGTGATCTCCCACCTGTAATCATCTTTAAGAAATCTATGTCACTTGCCCCTCGGGCCAAATAAAAAAGGCATCCACATGATGCCTTTGCACATCTTCGGCAACATCACGGAATAAGAATGTTATCCGGATTCCTTCCCTTGCGGGATGGCCCTTTGTGTCATCAGGCTATATTCACCGTTATTCTAAAAGAGACAAAACTGCTTGCAGATGTAATTGTTAAGTATAGCGTAAAGCTTTACTTTGTCAACAATTATTTTTATTATTTTTTTCTCAAAACAACCCTGATAAAAGCCCTGCGGGATGCCTGAAACAAATACTCTTTTCCAAACTCAAGGGGCATGTCCCGATCGATCACTTTGTTACCGTCAATCCTCACGGCCCCCCCGTCAAACTGCCGCAAAACTTCGTTTCTGGATGTCTTTCCGGAAGGAAGAACGAGCTTCCCCTGGGCAACCAGATGCATCATCACGGACGATGCCGTGGGGGGCGCAGACAAGGAAAAATCAATCACCTCTCTGGGGATATTCTCGGGGATATCCCTCAGGGAAAATACTTTTTCAAATTCCTTCCGCGCTGTCTTAGCTGCGGCCTGTCCATGGTAATGCGTAACAACACAAGACGCCAGCTTCATCTTGGCATCACGCGGATGCATGGTCCGGACAGCCTGAAGATCTTCATCTGTCAGCAGTTCATAGTAACGCGTCATCAGCTCATCGCTGATGGACATAATTTTTCCAAAAATTTCCTTGGGGGATTCGTTGATCCCTACGTAATTTCCGAGGGATTTGGACATCTTGTTGGTGCCGTCGGTTCCTTCCAGAAGCGGCATGGTGATGACGACCTGCGGCATCTGGTTAAATTCTCTTTGCAGCTCGCGGCCGACAAGGAGATTGAATTTCTGGTCCGTGCCCCCCAGCTCGACGTCCGCACCCAAAACCACGGAATCATACCCCTGGATCAAAGGATACATGAATTCCAGGATGCTGATCGGCCGATTCTCCTTGAACCTCTTGGAAAAATCATCCCGCTCCAGCATGCGCGCCACCGTATACTTGCTGGACAAGGCAATCACGTCCTGAAATTTCATGCGTTCATACCAGCGGCTGTTGAACACGACACGGGTGCGGCGAGGGTCAAGAATTTTAAAGATCTGTTTCTTATAGGTCGCCGCGTTCTTAAGGACTTCTTCGCGCGTCAGCTGTTTACGGATCTCAGAAACACCCGAAGGGTCTCCAATGCGGCCCGTGAAATCACCAATCAGGAAATAAACAATGTGGCCCAGGTCCTGAAATGCCTTGAGCTTGCGCAAAAGGACCGTATGCCCCAGATGAATATCCGGCGCTGTCGGGTCAAACCCCGCCTTGACCTTCAAGGGTTTGCCCGACTTTTCAGACCACTTCAGGCGCGCCGCGAGCTCCTCTTCCGCAATAATCTCGCTCGTTCCGCGCTTGATGGCCTTCAATTGTTCTTGGATGTCCATCATCATGTCGATAAATAAATGTCACCAGTCACCAGGCCGCCGGCCGCCGGAAAAATCTTTTACTGGCAACTGGTCGTCTGGTGTCCTGGTGACCAACATTCTTCAACTTATGCCGCTAGTCCAAGGCCGATACGCATCTGGTCCGCGTCAACCTTGATAATCTTTATTTTTATCTTATCGCCGATATTGGTCTTTTCAAACGTCTCCTTAGGGACTTCATTGATATAAAGAAGCCCTTCGAACTCGCTGTCAAAACGCACGAAAATACCAAAGTTGTTCTTGGACGTCACTTCTCCCTCGCGCTCCGTGCCGATGGCGTAGGTTTCCGCGATCTTCGCCCAAGGATTATCCAGCGCCTGTTTCAACCCTAAGGATATCTTTTTATTCTGGGCATCGACAGAAAGAATCACGACATCGATCTTCTGGCCTTTTTTCAGGATTTCCTGGGGATTCATCACGCGCCGGGTCCACGACATGTCCGAAACGTGGATCATGCCGTCAAGATTTCCATCGAGCTCCACAAAGGCCCCGAAATCCGTAAACCCGCTGATTTTTCCGGAAACCCGCGCACCCACCGGGAATTTACTCTCCGCCTCAAGCCAGGGATTTCCTTCAAGCTGCTTGATGCTCAAAGAAATCCTGCGGTTATCCTTATCGATGGTCAACACCTGGACCTCAACGGTATCGCCCACGGCAAACATTTCCTGCGTATTAATGTTCCTTTTCTGCCAGGAGATCTCTGAAACATGAATCAGCCCTTCGATGCCCTTCTCCAACTCCACAAAAACGCCGTAAGGCACAATATTGACGACCTTGCCTTTCAGACGCGTGCCGACGGGAAATTTTGTCGCCACGTCTGTCCATGGATCGGTCATCCGCTGCTTCAAGCCCAAAGAAACCTTGCAGGTCTCTTTGTTCATATTAAGAATCGTCACTTCAATTCTGTCCCCGACAGCCAGCATCTCAGAAGGGTGCGAAATGCGCGACCAGCTCATATCGGTGATATGCAGCAGGCCGTCCACACCTCCAAGATCGATAAAGGCGCCAAAGTCCGTAATATTTTTAACCAGACCGTTCACGACATCGCCGGGCTTGTGGGTCTCCCAGAAACGCGCGCGACTGTCTTCTTTTTCTTTGGCAACGGCCTCTTTACGGGAAACGATCAGGCTCTTTCGCAAGGCATTGATCTTGATAATCTTGAACTTGAAGGTATGCCCGACGATATCTTTTTCACTGACATTCCGGAACATCGCGAGGCTCGCAGGCAGGAACCCTTCCAGACCGTAAACATCGACGATAAAGCCGCCTTTAACCTTCTTGCGCACGCAGCCATCGACCAAGTCCCCTTCCTTGAAACCCTGGTTGATCTTGTCCCAGCCGTGGAGACGCCTGGCCTTATCGCGGGACAAGACGATCATCCCGTTATCGTCTTCGATCGCATCCACATAGACTTCCACGTCCTGGCCTACAACCAAATCCGCCTGGCCGGTGAATTCTTCGCGTGCCACAGCCCCTTCGGACTTATAGCCCACGTCAATCAGGACATCTTTGACACCGAGCCTGACGATCTTGCCCTTGACGATCTCCCCTTCCTTGATTTCCCGGAAGCTTTGCTCGTAGAGCTGTGTTAAAACATCATTTTTCTCTCCCATCACAAAAAATTCCCCCTTTATGGTGTATTAATAGCGCGGACGCGCCGCGTCTATTTGCATTTAAGGCCTGGAACAAAAACACTTAGGCGCCAGGCATAAACCCCGCATCGTCCTGGACCGTAACAGGTTCAGGATTGGTGCGCGGGTAGAGAACAATTATCCTAAAAAACAGAAATTTGTCAAGCTAAAATGTTAAGGTGCCTGCTTCTGCAGCCGCCTTAAGGGCCTCGATCCGATCCATCACCCTGCCGCTGAATTCCTCATCAGACCCACCTGAGCCCGGAGACAACACAAGCGGCTCTCCGAACCAGACCGTGACCGGCGCACTTTTAAGGCGCTTGCTGCCCTTGGGCAGGACCTCGTCCGTCCCCCGGACAAAAGCGGGAATGACCGGAACACCGCTTTTACGCGCCAAAAATCCCACCCCGGCAAGGCCGCGGCCCAGCCTGCCGCCCACGGTACGCGTCCCCTCCGGGAATAACAACAATCCCTGCCCCCGCCTCAGGCGGCTTAAAGCTTCTTTCATGGCCCCGATATCGGCGGCATTGCGCTTCAACGGAAAAGCACGAACGCGCATAAGCAGCCAGCCGAAAAACTTTCCCCTGAACAACGTGTCCCTGGCCATAAAACTTAAAGGCCGGGCGCAGGAACAACCGAAAACGATGGGATC
>JBAZLD010000041.1:0-3966 GCA_041650475.1 Candidatus Babeliales bacterium
TACGATTCCCTGACCGTGGGAGAGAACGTGGGTTTCGAGCTGATCGAGCATTTCGGCGTTTGCGGGGACGAATTATACGAGCGGGTGGAAGAGGCGCTTTCGCTTGTCGGTTTGTCGGGTATCGGCAATCTCATGCCCTCGGAGCTGTCCGGCGGCATGCGCAAGCGCGTGGCGCTGGCCCGCGCGATCTGCATCAAGCCGGAGGTCATCCTCTATGATGAGCCGACGACCGGCATGGACCCGATCACCGCGGATTCCATCAACG
Organism: Candidatus Babeliales bacterium; assembly: GCA_041650475.1. GTDB lineage: Bacteria > Babelota > Babeliae > Babelales > UASB340 > JAIPGX01. Next base: position 266 of record JBAZLD010000041.1, read on the forward strand.
AACTGATCCGTTCGCTCCACGACAAGCTCAAGGTGACCTCGATCGTGGTCACGCACGACATGAAAAGCGCCTATAAGATCGCCGATCACATCGCGATGCTTTTTAACGGCAAGATCATCGCCGAGGGGACCCCGGGAGAGATCCAGAACACGACGCATCCGGTCGTCCATCAGTTCATCAACGGCCTCGCCAAGGGGCCGATAACCGAGGCGACCGACAGCTTTATCTAATCATACTACGGAGGCAGACATGATATTCGGCAAGAGCAAGCTCGAATTGAGGGTCGGCGGGTTCGTGTTCGCCGGCATGGTGGTCCTGATGATATTCGTCCTCTATATCGGCGATTTCAAGAATACCCTGTTGACCTACCGCGTGAACTTCACCTTCAATTTCATAAACGGCGTCAAGGTCGGCTCGCCCGTCCGTTTCGCCGGCGTCGACGTCGGCGAGATCAAGGCGATCGAGTTCTTCTTCCCGGTCAAGGGCGAGCGGCCGAAGGTCCGGATGGTCAGTATCATAACCAAGAGCATCAATATCCCCCGCGACTCGACCGTATGGGTGAACACCCTCGGGATCCTCGGGGAGAAATATATCGAGATCATGCCGGGAAAGGACTTTTCCGACGTGCTCAAGGACGGGGACACCATGGTCGGCAACGACCCGTTCGCCATGCAGGAGTTCGGGGAGCTCGCAAAGAACCTTGCGACCAGACTGGACACCACGCTGACGAGCATCAACGGCGTGGCGGATTCCATAAAGACCCTGACGCTCAACATCGACGACGGGGTGTCCCGCATCAAGAACGGCGAAGGCACCGTCGGCAAGCTTTTATACGAGGATGAGATCTACAACGAGCTCGAGGCGCTTGTCGTGGACCTCAAGAGTCATCCGTGGAAATTGTTCTGGAAGGGTAAAGAAAAGCCCGCCCCGAGGAAATAAACGCCCGATAAACACGCCCGCGCGGTCATCACGATGAACCGGACTATCGCCAGAAAAAAAAGCGTTTTTGCATGCCAGCGGTGCGGGTACCAGTCCCCGAAGTGGCTGGGCAAATGCCCGGATTGCAGCAGCTGGAACTCGTTCGTCGAGGAGGATTTTGCGCCTTCCGCATCCCCCGCAGGAGGCCGGCGCGGCGCCGGATATGACCGGCCGCCCGTGCTTTTAAAAGACGTCGAGCCGGCAGAGGGCAGCCGCACGTCCGCCGGCATCGCCGAACTCGACCGGGTCCTCGGCGGCGGCATCGTGGCCGGATCGGTCGTTTTGATCGGCGGCGACCCGGGCATCGGCAAATCGACGATCTCCCTTCAGATATCGAACCAGCTTTCCGCCGGGGGCAGGACCGTCCTGTATGTTTCGGGAGAGGAATCGGTGGCGCAGACGAAACTGCGCGCACAGCGGCTCGGCGCGCACGCGCAGCAGGGGAAATTATATATCGTCAACCAGACGGACCTTTCGCTCGTCACCGGGTACATCCGGCAGTTGAAGCCGGATATCGTTTTTATCGATTCAATACAGGTGATGTTCGATACGGCGGTCGGATCGGCGCCGGGCAGCGTCAGCCAGGTCCGCGAGTGCGCGGGTATCCTGACCCAGCTTGCCAAATCGACCGGCACGTCGGTATTCATCATCGGCCACGTGACCAAGGAAGGGACGCTTGCGGGGCCGCGGGTGCTCGAGCATATCGTCGATACGGTCCTGTATTTTGAGGGCGACCGGTTCTCGACATACCGGATCCTGCGCGCGGTCAAGAACCGGTTCGGCTCCACCAACGAGATCGGCGTTTTCGAGATGGCGTCGGAGGGATTGAAGGAAGTCAGCAACCCCTCGGAGATATTCCTGTCCGAGCGGCCGCACAACGTCCCGGGGTCGCTCGTCGTTTCATCCGTCGAGGGCGGCCGGGCGCTTCTGGTCGAGGTCCAGGCGCTCGTTTCCCGGTCGAATTTCGGGTATGCCACGCGCAGGGCGCAGGGGTTCGATTTCAACCGCCTGACGCTTCTCGTCGCGGTCCTTGAAAAACGCATGGGGCTGGCGCTCGAGGCGCAGGATATCTTCGTGAACATCGCCGGAGGCTTCAAGGTCGAAGATCCCGCGTGCGATCTCGGCGTGGCCCTTGCGGTCGCGTCCGCGTTCCTTGACCGGACCGCGCCCGCGGACACGGCAGTGCTCGGTGAAGTGGGCTTGACCGGGGAGATCCGCAGTATATCGCAGATATCCATACGGCTCAACGAGGCGCAGAAGCTCGGATTCAAACAGTGCGTCGTGCCGGCGAACAGCATCAAGGGATTGAAAATGGGAGGGAACACCATCAAGCTGGTCCCTGTTTCCACGCTTAAGGAAGCGATGGATCTTGTCATCGGAGGGAGGGCTCAGAAATGAACCTGATATCATTGCGTTTTCTTTTTATCGTTGCCAGTACCATGGTCGGATATCAATTAGCCGGCGTCAATTCATGGATCGGCGCCGGAGTGGGCGCGGTCGTCAGCGTGGTGATCGTGGCGCTGGAACTGGGGATGCGGTCCGTATCGGTGCGCGGCCTGTCATCGAGCGTCTTCGGCCTTATCCTCGGCCTTATCATGGCGAAACTCGTGGGGGATGCGTTCTATTTGATGCCGATACCCCCGGAGAGCCTGGCGATCAGCAGGACGATCCTGACGCTCGTGTTCTGTTATCTGGGCATGGTGATCGGCCTGCGGGGAAAGGACGAGTTCAATATCATCATCCCCTATGTGCGCCTGCGCAGGCAGGATCAGAACGAGGAACTGACCCTGCTCGACACGAGCGTTATCATCGACGGCAGGATCACCGATATCCTCAAGACAAAATTCCTCGAGGGCAAGATCATCGTGCCGAAATTCGTCCTGAAAGAGCTGCAGCAGATCGCCGATTCCACGGATCCGATCAAGCGCCAGCGCGGCAGGCGGGGGCTTGAGATCCTCAATTCCATGCAGAAAGAGACCGGGGTCAATCTGTCGCTGCATGACGACGAGGTCCCGGATATCAAAGAGGTCGATGCCAAGCTCGTCAAGCTTGCGCAGCTGCTCGAAGCCAAGATCATGACCGTCGATTTCAACCTGAACCACGTGGCGAGCTTCCAGGGAGTGAAGGTGCTCAACATCAACGAGCTGGCGAACGCGCTCAAGCCCGTCGTATTCCCGGGCGAATTGATGACGTTGAAGCTTCTCAAAGAAGGCAAGGAGTACAACCAGGCGGTCGGATATCTTGACGACGGCACCATGGTGGTCGTCGAAGAGGCGCGCCGGCTCATCGGCCAGGAGGTCAAGGTTGCCGTGACGTCCGTCCTGCAGACCCCTGCCGGAAGGATGATCTTTACCAAGCTGGCGAATAAATGATGAACATCTGCGCGGTCGTCCTTGCCGCAGGCAGGGGCGAAAGGCTCAAGTCAAAAGTTTCCAAGCCGCTGGTGCGTCTGGGGTCGAAACAGGTCCTGGAATATTCGCTCAGGGTTCTGTCCGCCTGCCCCGAGATCGCGTCCATCGTGGTCGTCGCCAACCGGTCGAACCGGCGCGCCGTGGACCAATGCGTCAGGGCGTCGGGCTCGAAAAAAGTCATCGGCGTCGTCAACGGGGGCACCAGGCGGCAGGATTCGGTGAAAAACGGCCTTGGAGCGCTTGCGCCGGAATGCGGATATGTCATGGTCCACGACGCCGCGCGGCCGTTCGTCGATGCGGCGTGCCTGGCGC
>JBAZLD010000042.1:0-3906 GCA_041650475.1 Candidatus Babeliales bacterium
TGCATCTGGGTATTAGCTAAAGCCAGCACCTTCTTCTTTACCACGCGCGAGAAATATTCTTTTTCCGTTTTGGTCAATTTCTCGCTCTTTAATTTTTTAAAAAACAGCTCTTTCTGCTTGGGCGAAAAAACCTGGGAGAGGGCTTGTTCAAGACCAAGCTCTTCTTTTGTAGACAACAAATCCTGCAGGCTCGATTGTTTCTGCATAAAATAACTATTGAATGTCGTCTTCAGACGCTGACCAGACATAAGACGCTGCTGGACACGAAGATCATGTCCTGATCTAAAAGCATTTAAATAACCGTCAAACTGGCGCAAGCCTTCCTTATTGAGCGTAGAATATAGTTTATCCGCCCAAGGAAATTCCAGATCCAGCGTCTTATAAAGCGCGAGCGAAAGCGCCACCAATAAGCCAAAATGTAATTTATCAAAAGAACTCTTGAAACGGCTTTCGGTCTTCTCGTAATCGAACATCCCAGTTTCGGCGCTAAAAGCCAATACCACCGGAAACCCTTCCCAAAGGCGCAGATCCCGTGATTTGACCAGGTCCGCTAAGGTCAAATTAGCATCCGACTCTTCGACTACTTCCAGCAACGGGAAGCCAAGGCCGCTTAATCTTTTCACAAGCTCAGTTCTTTTCACGATACAATCCTTCCTTCTTTGCCGCTTTTACAAAATGTTCCCAATTTTTGATAACGTTGCCCTCTGAAACATCGAATGAAGCAGTCTCCCGGAACCGTGCATCCAATTCTTCCCATTTGATCTTATGTATTTCATGCTTAACCAGCATCAGGCAATCTTCTACATCAATTTGGGTCGCCCTGAATAACTTAGTGATAATGATGTCATACGGATTAAGAACACCCAGATAAAGATGACTGTATTCCTTAACCATCGCGTGTTTTCCCTTTTCCAAAGGAGATTCCAACAGCTCGGTCGTATGCACCCGTTTACCACGGAATAGATCAAAGATAAAACCATCATCCCTTGCCCACCCCCATCCGCTCGCGTTACGATATCCTAGCTCGGACAAAATCTTTATCAAATAGTCGTGTTCTTTCTCTTCTGGCACAATTAGATCAATGTCTTTGGTCGACTCTTTGATACCCAAAAGCGTCATAGCCGTGCCGCCACACGCGATCAAACGGACTTTGCGTTTCAGAAAACCGTCCCACGCCGCAAGCCTGTCCAACAAACCCTTTGTATTTATTCTGTAGTTATTCATACAATAAATTGTATATATTAATACATCTATCTGTATAAAAGTATACAATATATATCTAAAATGTCAAGGATAATTCTTAATTGGCTGGGCAATTACGGAGTTTTAAGTCAAGGAATGAGAAAAAATAATCGGTGGGGGAGAGATTCGAACTCTCGAAGGACTTGCGTCCTTAACAGTTTTCAAGACTGCCGCATTCAACCGCTCTGCCACCCCACCAGATCGCTTCGTCGCCCCTTCGGGGCTCATCGCAATGACGGCTTAATTCAATACAAAGATCTGCTTTATGATCGCCACGATAATGTCCTGCGACGTCTTGTACGCGACATTAAAGAACTCAACGAAAGAGAATTTGTCGAAAACAAGGTTCAACAAAAGGCTGAACAACAGAACATCGATGATATACACAAGGGTAAAGCCAAAAATATAATTCGCTTTCAGGAAATCGCTCTGCTTGGTCCTGAGCGATTTTGCGCCGAACACAAGATGCAAAGCGATGCTGAAACCGAATAAAAACATGAAATACGCCAGTGTTTCGTCATACGGCATAAAAAAACGCACTATCGGATAAATACAGAATAATAATATCGTATAGATCGGCAGCACATACGGCGCAACTTTGACCAGAGGAGCGAAAAACTTGAAAATGGCTTCAAGTATCTTCTGCCCTTTTTGATACACTTTCACCGGCTCCCAGATAAAGAAATAGATCACAACAAACGCAACCAACCCTTCCCAGAGAGGCCTCTGGAATTTCAGGTCGATATTCTTGAACTCGCTCATAAAAGCAACGGTCGAGGAATACACGAATGTCATGAAACTCAAGCCTAAAGCAAGCTTGAGCACACTCAACGATCCCTTTTGGACTGCCTGCAGCTTCGACTGCAGCGCAGGAGGCAAGCCCACGCCTTCGGGGACACCGGGGTCAGACTGCGGGTCTACGTCCAGTTTCTCGAACTCCTCAAAATCTTTATCCTTAGGAAATTTTTTCCGCGCCATCGAAGTATCTCCTTAGACACTCGGGGATGATAACCGAGCCGTCTTTCTGCTGATAGTTCTCAAGAATCGCGATCACCGTGCGCGCCAGAGCAACGCCGGAACCGTTCAACGTGTGCACAAATTCGACCTTTTTGGTATCTTTCCTCCTGAACCTGATATTCGCCCTGCGGGCCTGGAAAGATTCAAAATTCGAACAGCTCGAAACCTCAAGCCATTTATCCATGCCGGCCGCGAACGCCTCGATATCATAGCATTTGCTGCAGGCAAAACTGATATCCTGGGTGCTTAAAGCGAGTATCCGGTACGGCAGGTTAAGCATCTGAAGTACGGTTTCGGCATTGTTGAGGAGTTTTTCATGCTCTTCGTAAGAAGTTTCAGGCTTGACGAATTTTACCATTTCCACTTTATCGAACTGATGCACCCTTACCAGCCCTTTGGTATCTTTGCCGTAAGAACCGGCCTCTCTCCTGAAACATGCGCTGTAAGCCGCATAATAGATCGGGAGCTTATCCTCATCCAGGATCTCGTCATTGAATATATTGGTCACCGGGACTTCTGCGGTCGGGATAAGGAACAGATCGTCGTCCTTAAGCTTATACATATCTTCTTCCAGCTTAGGCAGCTGGCCGGTGCCGGTCATCGACCTGCGATTCACCAGGAACGGCGGAAATATCTCCGTATATCCGTGTTTCGACGTGTGCAGATCAAGCATAAAACTGATAAGCGCGCGCTCAAGCCGGGCGCCGGCACCTTTGAATAATATGAAATTCGAGCCGGTGATCTTGGTTGCGCGGGCAAAATCGACGATATCAAGGTTCTGGCATATTTCAATATGCGTAAGAGGCTTGAAATCAAACTGGCGCGGCGTACCCCAGGAACGAACGATCTGCGCTTTGTCAGGAGCTCCGACAGGAACGCTCGGCTGGGGAATATTAGGTATTGTCATCAGGACATTGTTCAACTCATCCTCTTTTACGGACAACAATTTATCAAGCTCGCCGGCTTTGCTTGAGATATCTTTCATCGATGCAATAACAGGTTTGGGATCCTGTTTTGCCTTGATCAATGCGCCAATCTCATCGCTCGCTTTATTCTGTTGCGCCCGAAGGCCTTCTACCTCAACAAGAATTTTCTTGCGCTCGTCATCAAGTTTAACAACCGCATCAAGATCGAACTTAGAATTCCTGTTCTGCAACGCAGTTCGTACAAGATCGAGATTCTCGCGGATAAAACGAATATCCAACATTGTTTTTTGCTCCTATCCTTTTATAACGCCAAGAGGTCGCATGCGGCACACGCGCTTGGAAATGCCTGCGTTATGCACGACGTCGACAACATCGTTAACATTCTTATACGCCTCAGGGGCTTCTTCTACGATCGTTCCCCTGCCCGTCGCAAGCACGGTAATACCCTTGCTTGCCAGGTCCTTCAATAATTTATTTAGATCTATGCCGCGCAATGCTGCGGTCCGGGATTTCAGACGTCCCGCGCCATGGCAGGTACTACCGAATGTTTCATCCATCGCCTGCTGCGTGCCTACGAGCATATACGAATTCCTGCCCATATCGCCGGGGATGATAACAGGCTGGCCTGTTTTTTGATACCTCTCGGGCAAACCCGGCTGACCCGGCCCAAAAGCCCGCGTTGCTCCTTTGCGGTGAACGCAAAGTTTCTTCTTCTGACCGT
>JBAZLD010000043.1:0-3849 GCA_041650475.1 Candidatus Babeliales bacterium
CTAAAGACAACACGGGTATGCGAGAGTGATTCACGAGGTCGATCGCCCTGTCATAAGGAGGCCTGGCCGCGCCTGAAAAACCGATACCGAAAATGGCGTCAATAACGAGGCTGCCATCTCCCAGGGCGCGTCGTAACGCAGGGGCGTCTTTTTCTCCCTCAAAAAAACGGATCGGGCATCCCATATTTCCAAGGATAAGAAAGTTTTTCCGGGCATCCCCTTTGAGTTCTTTGGCCCCCTTGATCAGAAAAACTTCCGCTTTAACGCCATGGTTTAAAAGATGCCTGACACAGACAAATCCATCCCCGCCGTTATTGCCCCTTCCGGCAACACAGACCGCCCGCTTCTTCTTTCCGGCCAGCAACCACAGGGCCTCTTCTGCAGCCGAGCGGCCAGCATTTTCCATCAGAATCAAAGACGGGATCCCATATTTTTCCCGGGCCAGGCGGTCCAACCGCTGCATGGCCGCAGGGGTTATGACTTTTTGCATTTTTTTGACAGAACGGATGCCCTTCCCCATAAATAGCTAAACCCCGGGACCGCCGAGGACCTTTAAGACGATGGTAAATTTTGTCCCTTTATCCTTTTGGCTTTCCACAGTGATCGAACCCTGGTGCAGGTCAATGATGCTTTTAACGATCGAAAGCCCGAGACCGATCCCTTCCGTCCGGTTCTTTGTGGTAAAAAATGGGTCGAATATCTTAGGGATGAACCCTTCCTCTATCCCTGCGCCCGTATCTTCCACTTCCACGACGATCGCTTCCTTCTCCGGCATAAAGATCCGGTCTTCCTTATTTCCGGTCTTGTGTACCGGCGGCTTGAGTTTCGACACGTAAGAACGGACATAGAGTTTTCCGCCCTTCGGCATCGCGTCTGTGGCATTATTGAATAAATTGACGAACACCTGCCCCATCTTGCCGCTATCTAACAGCGTTTTAGGCAGATCGTTTCCCATCTCGCATACGAGCTCTACGGAATTAAGCCTGAGTTTGTGATGCACGAGCTCGAGAGAGCCTTTGATCACGGGATTGATGTCTTGCTGTTCCATTTTTAATTCTTCTCCCCGGGAAAAATCGAGAACGGCACGGACAATGCCGTCGGCCCTCTTGATACTATCCTTCATCATGCCGAGGATATCGTGGCAATTCCCCTCTTCCTTCGGCAGTTTTTCCTCAAGATAATTGATCCCCTGCAGGATGATCCCCAGAGGATTCTTGACCTCATGCGCAATACCAGAAGCCATCCTGCCTACGGCCTCCATTTTCTCGGCATGGATCAGCTGGACCTGGGTCTCTTTGAGTTTTTCCAGGCTTTTTTCCAGCCTCGCCCTGATCTGCTTGTTGTCTTCCAGCATGCTTGTCGTTATTTCACGCAGCCTTATCTCCTCTTCCAGGGCCCGGCTTAACTTTTCCTGCGCCTTCTTGCGCTCGGTGATGTCGCGGATAACAGCCAGATAGAACCTCTTCTTGTCGGCATCGAAGGTGTTGACGTTGATCTCAACCGGAAATTTTTCCCCGTTCTTGCGCACATGCACCGTCTCAAAAAGGACGCGGCCTCCCTCATGGACCGGCGCAATCTGCGGTCCGAACATCTCCCGGACTTCAGGTGCGCGCAAAGAAGTTGCATGCTTCCCGATCAGCTCGTCGCGGGTATAACCGTAAACATCCTCGGCGCGCTCGTTGACTTCCAGAAGGTTAAAATTCTCGTCAAGGAGGATGATCAGATCGTTGGCATATTTAGTCAGATACCCCAGACGCTTGGCATATTCCAGTATCTTTTTCTCCGCCATCTTGCGCTCGGTGATATCGCGGAAGGTCCAGATACGTCCAAAGTATTTTCCGTTCTTGTCTATGACAGGCGACGAATATCTGTCAAAAACCTTCCCGTCTTTAAACTCGACTTCGTCTTCGCTTGTCTCGTTTTTGTGGGCATAGAGATAATGAACCTTGTCCAGGAACTCCCGAGGGTTTGTCGTCCTTTGCACGACATATTGCAGGAGCGCTTCATCGTTCGTATCGTTGATGACATCCTGCGGCACCTGCCACAAGTCAAGCAGGCGCTGATTGATCAATAGCCTCTGCCCGTTTTCATCGATCACAAGCAGTCCATCGAGAGAGGCTTCTTTTTGGGCTTCAAGAAATTCCGTTTTTCTCTTTAACTCTTCTTCTATCTTTTTGAGCTCGGTAATGTCATTGCCATAAAGGTTGACATAACCGAATTCAACGATCGGCGTTATATGGAAAGAATACACCTGCGTGCCGCAGACAAGATCGCAATGCTGCTCTGAACCGCTCTCTAATGCCCGAAAGGCCAAATCCCGCAACATGGATGGAGCCGCTTGGGCGACTTGAAGATGCCAGTCCGCCAGATACTTCAGGGCGGAAGGGTTCACATAGATCAGCCTGCCGTCTACGGCAATGCGCAGGACCGGGCTGGGATTCTCGGTGGGAAATTTCGCCAGGCTTCTGATCTCGTCTTCAGCCGGCCGGCGCTTGGTGATATCTGAATAGATCGATACGATGAGGCCCGAAGGCAATTTTAATACATAATTCTCGGTCCAATGTTCGATGCGCTCGTCTTTATAAAGGACGCCCGGAAGGTATTCCGATACGCCGCTGTTCCAGACCCGGCGCATGGTTTCCAAAAGACCGATGTCTTGCGCCGACGGAAATACCTCGGTCATCCTCTTATCGATAACGTCTTTCCGTTTAACCTGGGATATTCTTTCTCCCGCCTTGTTGAGGTTGACAAAGACAAAATCCCTTCCTGCATCGATCGCCCGGAAAATAGCCACGCCGTCTGCCATATTCTCAAACAGCTGCTTGAAATTCTCTTCGCTGGCCTGCAGGGCCATCCGGGATGCCGCAAGCCGTATCTTTTCCCGCTCGTTCTTTCTCTGAATGAGCAAAAAGCCTTCCAAAAGGACAAAAATCAACACCGTCACGATCGCCGGCGGAAGAGAATGATAAATGATGCGCGTCATCCAGTCGCGCGCACTGATATCCATGCCTAATACGGCGATCATTTTACCTGTCGGCTGATCGACAACCGGAACCGCCGCGCTCACCCACGTGCCCCAGCGGTCGGATGCCGGGCCTACAACAACCTCTTGGCCTGTCGTAAAAACATCATGCATAGGCTTCGAGATCTCGCTATAAACCTGTCCGGGAGGAGAGTAATCCTGAGAATCGGATGGTTCGGAATCCACAAAGAAGAAAACATCTCCGTTTGGCAGCTGCCCCATGAGATAGGTAAAACGGCACTGCGGGTTGGCAGTACATGCCAGGGCCAGCTGCTCCTTAAGACGCGCGTAGGCCGGGGAGGCCAGATCGGCATCCGAACCGCTTAAACTCGAGATGAGATTTGCGTTGATGGCATTCGTCAACATACGCGCCTGAATCAGGAGTTCTCCGCGCATACGCCTGTCTTCCAGGCGAAAGACCAAGCCGGTCAGCGTTACCCCCGTAGCCAGGATGATAAAAATCGCGACGAATAAAGGTGTTTTCGCTCCTGTGTCCACAAATCCGCGGCTTCTCATTGAAAGGCCCCTGTGATAAAAAACCCAAGTCCTGCATCCCTGCAGGGCTCGGGCCTATATTCGGCGATAAATTGAAAAGTTTACCATCGTTTGCCTGATTGATCGTCTCCTAAAATAGAGCCTCTTGCCGGATCTTCTTCCGAGGCTCTTCTTTATATGCTCATTCCTCGGGGGAGTATTTATTCGAAAGGGCTTTCTCGATCTTGCCGATCAGGTCATTCTTCTCGATAGGCTTTACGAGATAATCTACGACCCCTTTCTTGTAAGCGGCGATCTTGTCGCCGTCTTTGGACAAAGCGGAAAGAATGATG
>JBAZLD010000044.1:0-3796 GCA_041650475.1 Candidatus Babeliales bacterium
AAAAGCCGTAGAATTGACATAATAATGAGTCCTTGCCTGGACGTGCGCAGGCTCGCCCACCTGGGAGGTGGGCAGGGATTAATTTTGCAGGGAAAATATCTAAAAAGGCAAAAATAATGATCGCTAGAGCCGAAGTCAGATATATCAGAGGGTCAGCCAGGAAAATCAGGCAGGTCCTTGATTTGGTCCGCGGGATGAATGCCGCGGAGGCCGTGCATTTTCTTAGATTTATCAATAAGAGGCCCACGTATTATATTTCAAAAGTTTTACGCTCCGCGATCGCCAATGCCAAGAGCAAAGGCTTGGATGCGCAGGAGCTGGTGATTTCCAAGATCACGGCGGATGAGGGGCCGCGCTGGAAACGTTTCCGCGCCGCCACGTTCGGCCGCGCCGGAGAGATTTTAAAGAAGACAAGCCATATTACCGTTGAGCTTGATCTGGGCCGCGAGGTTGTGGCTGCGCCGCCCAAGGTAGCGCCTGCGGCGCCGAAAAAACCGGAGAAGAAGAGCCGGGTCGCCGGGGCCAAGAAGAAAAAATAGGTTAGTAAAAAGACGCCTTGCCTAAACACTTGTTCATTTTGTTCACAACGCCGGAGGCGTTCGCAAAATGAACTGATGCAGGCTGCGGAGTCAGCCCGCCGGAGGCGGGATGAGGAGGTTGTGTGGGGCAAAAGGTTAATCCGATATCAGTAAGGCTGGGTTTTATTAAAGACTCGACGTCTCGATGGTTTGCGCGTCATGCGGATTTCGGGCTTTATCTTGAAGAAGATTTTAAGATCCGCAAGCATATCAAGCGCCTGCTTAAAGCCGCCGCCGTGTCCAAGGTTTCCATCGACCGCGTGGCCGGCAAGGTCAAGATCCGCATCCATTCCGCCAGGCCCGGAGTGATCATCGGCCGTCACGGAGCAGATATCGAGAAATTAACGAATGAACTAAGGGACATTGTAAAAGATAAAGAAGTGGTTGTGGACATCGAAGAAGTCAAGAGTCCGGCCATTGACTCCCAGCTGATCGCGGAGAATATCGCTTTTCAGCTTGAAAAACGCGTGGCGTTTCGCCGTGCCATCAAGAGGTCGATCGACCAGGCGGTCAATTCCGGGGCCAAAGGGATCAAGGTCTGCGTCGCCGGCCGTCTTGGAGGCGCTGAGATCGCCAGGACCCAGGTTTATAAGTGGGGCAGTATTCCTTTGCAGACATTCCGTGCGGACATTGATTATGGCTTTACGGAAGCCCATACGCGCTATGGCCTGATCGGCGTCAAAGTTTGGGTTCATAAGGGAGACGCCCTTTTAGAAAAGCTTAAAGAAGACCGCAAGAAGCAGGAAGAGCTTCAGCAGGCCCAGGAGAAAGAATCGCGATAAACTGTAATCGCGCGGGTTTCAGAAGCGCAGGAAACATGAGTGGTTGTATTTTAAGAGGAGCAAAGAGATGGCCTTAATGCCGAGAAGGGTCAAATACAGAAAATTCCAGCGGGGAAAAAATCGCGGAATTGCCATGAAAGGCTTTGAGCTGAGTTTTGGCGAGTTTGGTTTAAAGACCCTTCAGAACGGTTCGATTAAAAATAACCAGATCGAGGCCATACGCGTCCTTTTGGCCAGGCAATTGAGAGGAAGCGGAAAGGTTTGGATCAGGATTTTCCCTCATAAGTCCGTGACAAAAAAACCCGCAGAAACCCGCATGGGAAAAGGCAAGGGGGATTTGTCTCATTGGGTAGCCATGGTGAAACGCGGTGCTATTTTGTTAGAACTGGGCGGTGTCCCGGAAGGCCTGGCGCGTACGGCGTTGCGTCTGGCGGCTTTCAAGCTGCCGGTGCGCACCAAATTCATTTCGCGAACTCATACGATATAAGAGGATGCAATGAAGATAGCCGAATTGAGAAACTTGAGCAAGGAAGATTTATCGGTGAAGAAGGCCGCGTTGCAAGAAGAACTGGGCCGGTTGCATTATAGCAAGACGATCGGTCAAGTTGAAAAACCGCACCGATTCAAGGAACTGCGCAGGTCCATCGCGCGCATTGAGACGTTGTTAAGGCAGCCGGAGAAGAGCAAGGAATAAGGGCTGCATTTGTTAGCGGGTCAGAAGATTTGAGACGCCAAATAAGGAATGGAATATGAGCGAGAGAAAGATAGAAAAAACGAGGAAAGAATTTATCGGGATCGTTAAGAGCGATAAGATGCAGAAGACCGTCGTCGTCGAAGTCGAGACGTTTGTCCGGCATCCCCGTTATGGCAAGACGATCAAGGCGAAGGAAAAATTCAAAGCCCATGACGAGAAGAATGAGGCGCACATTGGAGACAAGGTCCGCATCTGCGAGACCCGTCCTTTGTCTAAAGATAAACGCTGGAGGGTGGTTGAGATCCTTGCCAGGGCCGCCATGGTAGGAGAAATCCTATGATTTACAAACGGACGCTTTTGACGGTAGCGGATAATACGGGCGCAAAAGTCGCTTCCTGCATCGGCGTTGTGGGGCGCAAGGGCAAGTTGGATGCGACGATCGGCGATATCATCACGGTCAATATCAAATCGGCTTCAGCGGAGGCGACGATCAAAAAGGGGGAAGTGGCCAGGGCGGTCATCGTGCGCATGAAGGCGCCTTTGCGCAGGGCTGACGGGTCGTATCTCAAGTTTGATTCCAATGCCGTGGTCATGATCGACAAGGACCTGAATCCCAGAGGGACACGTGTTTTCGGGCCCGTGGCGCGAGAACTGCGCGAAAAAAATTTCATGAAAATCGTTTCATTAGCTCCGGAAGTTATCTAACGTATATCCGTACAATAAAAAGAAGAACATTATGCAAAAGATCAGAAAAGGCGATACCGTCGCCGTTATAACGGGGAAGGATAAGGGAAAAAAGGGGAAAGTCCTGCGGGTGCTTCCCGAAGCGGGCAAGGTCCTTGTGGAAGGCATCAACTTTGTCAAAAAACACCAGAGGAAGACGCGCCAGGACCAGCAGGAAGCCGGGATCGTTCAGGTGGAACGTCCGGTTTATGTCTCGAATTTAATGGTTGTTTGCAAGAATTGCCAAGTGCCTGCACGGGTCGGCTTTTCTATTTTGAAAGACAAGACCAAAGCGCGTATCTGCAAGAAATGCAACGAGGCTTTTTGAAGAACGATCACACAGATTAAACCCAGATCGCACAGATTAAAAAAATGGCAGAGAAAACAGTGACAGACAATAAAGCACCTACACCGCGTTTGTTAGAGAAATATCGCAAGGAAGTCGTTCCCGAGATGGTTCGACTGATGAATTATAAGAACGCTTTGCAGGCTCCGCGCCTCAAAAAGATCGTTGTCAACATGGGAGTGGGGGAAGCGATCCAGGATATCAAGATGCTGGAGAAATCCGTCGAAGAGCTGGGGATGATCACGGGTCAGAAGGCTGTTATGACCCGTTCAAAAAAGGCGATCGCGAATTTTAAGATCAAGCAGGGTCAGGCGATCGGCTGCAGGGTTACATTGAGACGGCAGAAGATGTATGAGTTTCTTGACCGCCTGATCAGCGTGGCTCTTCCCCGGATCAGGGATTTCAGAGGCCTCAATCCGAAATCGTTTGATATCAGCGGGAATTTTACGATCGGGATCACCGAACAGGCGATTTTTCCCGAGATTGATGTGGACAAGGTCAGCCGCGTACAGGGGATGGATATTACGCTTGTCATCGCTTCTTCTTCTGAAAAAGAATCATATGAATTTTTGAGGTTGATGGGGATGCCGTTCAGCAAGACAGACAAGAGCTCCTAAAATTTTTCAATCCCTTTGCCAGGGTGCAGAGGGACGTCACCTCACGGGCAAACCCA
>JBAZLD010000045.1:0-3777 GCA_041650475.1 Candidatus Babeliales bacterium
CCGGCTAAAAGATGCGATCTTTTTCTTCCGTTTTTTTACATCTTTATAAGTTTTTACGCCGGATTTCTTGATCTCTGCCTCAGTGTTCCTGATCAAATCAGTAACCTGCATATTGATCAAAAGGCGGATTATCAGGTATTTCTTTAATTCAAAATCTATATTTGTAAATTCCTGCGAGATTTTTTTATTTAAATTATTCCAAAGAGCAACTCCTGCAAGGTCCTTCTCCTTCAAAAGCCCCGAAGAAAGCCCGTCGTCAATATCATGGTTATCATAAGCGATTTCATCGGCAATATCGACTATCTGAGTTTCTAATGTCGGGGATTCATCCGGAGCAAGCTCCTTGATGCGTCCTGCCTTATCAAATGAAGAAGAATGTTTTACAATGCCTTCTCTGACTTCCCAGCTCAGATTTAAACCTGCAAAATACGGGTATCTTTCTTCCAGGACATCCACCACCCGCAACCCGTGCACATTGTGGTTAAATCCTCCAAAACGCGACATTAACAAATTCAGCGCCTCTTCTCCGGCATGGCCGAAAGGAGTATGCCCCAGATCATGCGCCAGTGCAATCGCTTCGGTTAAATCTACATTAAGCCTCAGGCCGTGTGCGATCGTGCGGGCGATCTGGGCGACTTCTAAAGTATGCGTCAGGCGCGTACGATAATCATCGCCTTCATGGTTGACAAAGACCTGCGTTTTATATTCTAATCTCCTGAAAGCCGCGGAATGGATTACCCTGTCACGGTCCCTCTGGTAAGGAGAACGGTATGCATGCTCCTCTTCTTTATGCACGCGCCCACGGCTATTATAGCTTTTCATGGCGTAAGAGGCAAGAAAATTATCTTCAAACTCCCTAATCTGTCCCTGATTCAGCATTTTTTAATAGCTTCAGCAATTCGCTTAACGACTGCGAAACAACCTTTGTTTTGGCCAGTATCGGCATAAAATTAGTATCACCCTTCCAACGCGGCACGATGTGTATATGAAGATGCCCGGCAATGCCTGCACCCGCGGCAGAACCGATATTTGCCCCTATGTTAAACCCGTTCGGTTGTAAAACTTTCTCCAATAGTTTTTTTGCCCTGTTTAAAGAAGACATCAGGTCCAATAATTCTTCCTTTTTGAGCCCGGAGAAATCCTTCACGTGCCTAAACGGAGAAACCATGACATGCCCGTTATTGTAAGGGTAAATGTTAAGCAGGCAAACGGATAATTTTGTCTTAAAGACAATGTAATCCCGCCTGCCTTCTTTTGCGGAGCAAAAAATACATTTAAGCTGCTTCTTGTTCCTTATGTATTTGATCCTCCATGGCGCCCAGAGCTTATCCATATTAAATTTTTATTATTTGGCCTTCAATGTTATCGTTTAATAACAATATCCCGTATGAATTATACGGAGCAAACATCTTATCCACGGGGCTGCCCGGGTTAAAAAATAAGACCCCGCCGATTTTCTCGTTAAACGGCTGGTGCGAGTGCCCGAAGACAACGACGTCTACAGGGTCATCCTTAAATTTCTCCTTGACCAGGTCCAATAATCTTGCCGGAGCCCCGATCCCGTGAGTTACCCCGATTTTATACCTGCCTACTTTAATGATCTCTTTTTCCGGAAGTTTACCGGCCACGGTATGCGGGTCCATATTGCCCCGCACAGCATAAACATTCTTACAGGCAGATTTCAGCAGCTCTAAGACCTTTAAGCTCCCCAGATCTCCGGCATGGATTATCATATCCACGTTTTTAAAATCATCCAGGATTTTCTTGGGGAAAGCCGCAGTATCAAATTCCATATGGGTATCCGAGATCACGCCGATTCTGGTCATCTATACGATCACCCTTGGCTTAGAAAACAAATCAAAAATCTGGTTAATGCTGTTTATATCCCACGCCCAGATCCTCTCTTCAAGCGCCCTTAACCTGGCATTGGCATCGATATCTTTCAATGTAATGATAATTTTTCTCTGTGTCTTCGAACGGTAACGCTTGCACTCGCGCGAAAAATCAATAACACAATCCTCAGTCAGGGAATCATTCCTGAATGCCACGATCCACAAACTGTCGCTGGAGCGCCCTATCAACCCTTCCTTAAAACTTTTGTTATTAAACTCCAGCGGTTTGATCTCGCGGAAATGAGACAGGCGCAGGCGCTTTGTATCCAACAAAACCATCTCGTCGTTAAACTGCCTTAATACTTCGGTAAGGCGCTCCTGTATGGGGAGTTTTGCGTTATCCAAGAACTCGTTGATCCCGTTTTCGATATAATCCCTGAATATTGTTTTCTGGTTTTTCGCATCAAAAGTGAGTGAATTGAGTTTCTCCTGATATACAAATTTCAGCCAGAAACTAAAAACACGGTCATTAATCTTTAAGAAATCGCCATGGCGGCTGATGGCATCAAGTTCCAGCAGGTCGTTTGTTTTCTGGTTCAATTCTTTGCGCGGCTTATGCAGGATATGCGCAATGTCTTTTAATTTATTATGGCCGCTGGAAATAAGATACAGGATAGAGATGTATTCCCTGCTGCTGGGGGAATCAAGGAACCTCTTTAAGTAATTTGAGAATTTCTGGTTTAAAATGCCGCTTGATTCGAATAAAAGGTCTTCTAATATCCCGGCCAGGTCAGGATTGGTTGCATTGGCGATACTGTCGCGGATAAGGCCGAGATAAAATGGATAGCCGCCGGTAAAATGCACTATGAAATTCCTGATGCCGGCATTAAGGCCCCTGCCTTCTTCTGTCTGGGCAAGAAAATATTCACTGGTCCTTATATCAAACGGCTCGACTTCCAGGACTTCGAAGTTTCCAAATAATAATGAAAGGTTCTTGGAGAGGATCATCTTCGTCTTAAACCTGGCGGAACTTGCGATTATGTACATCGTGTTCCTCTGGGTTAAAAGAAGCTTAGACCATTCAGAATACAGGTCCTTTACCCCCAGGCTTTCGAGGTTATTGAATTCGTCGAAGATAACAACACAGCACTTGGAAGTTTCCGCCGTCATGCTTTCGGTCAACGAAAGGATCTCCGAGAAAATATTGTTCTTTTTTCTTTTTTCAAGCGACAAAAGTATTTCCCTGATCCTGCTGACAGTTTCGGGGATGTACTTTTCCGATTTTTTGATTAAAAATCCAAGGTCTTCCTTTAATTCTATGCCGCTGTTAACAAGAAAATTATAAAGCAGGATCCCGATAAAACGCTTGGCAAAACTTGCTAAGCTTTCCGGGCGGGCCTGGAGGTAAATTGTGATGATGCGATTGTCGGAGAAATTATTGAGGAATTTATAGATTATCGAGGTTTTACCAACGAGCTCATCTCCTACGATGGCAAGATTCTGCCTGTAGCCGCTAAAGAGCCCGCGCACCCTCTTATCAAGGATGCTCAGATAAAACTGCCTTCCGAAAAACTTATCTTCTGTCATTGCAGGTAAAAATATGGGTTCTGGGAATAACTGCCTTTCCTGATCTCAAAATGCAGGCGCTTATTCCCGGCCGGATTAAACCTGGCTATCGCATTCCCTTTTATTACAGAATCGCCCGGCTTAACCTGTGATTCAAAATTCCCGGAATATACAGTGGAAAAATTATCCCCATGGTCAATGATTATTGCCTTACCGTAACCTTTGAACTTGGGGCTATAGAAAACTATCCTGCCGCTGCGCGAGGCAACGATATCCTGGCCGCCCGATGATTCAATGTTCAGGCCCTTGTTAAGCATATTCTTAAACGTATTGCCGTAATGTGAAACCACTCTCCCTTTAACCGGCCAGACGAAATCTT
>JBAZLD010000046.1:0-3725 GCA_041650475.1 Candidatus Babeliales bacterium
TGGAGATAATAATAAAAAAACATCGCGTGAAGCTTTTGCTTTAAATTTTATTAAACCTTTATTTATTTCCGGCAATTCCTGAGAATTCCAATATGCCACTGCAGACAATGGATCTATTTTAAAAGAATCACTTATCTGTATATCATCAAAAGTAATAGGAACATCCCATGAAGAAATTCCGAAATATTTTATATCACTTAAACCATGTAAAATCGGATCTAAGTCATCATAGCTAATAATAATATTATTACCCTGTTTTAATTCTAACCTTATTTTGTTTTCATCAACCTTATCTACTGTTAAACAAAATTCTTTAAACTCAGCTTCATTTAAATCACCTAAAACATTAGGATCTCCCGTTGAAGATTCTTTTGCTATAAATTCTGTTCCGTAATAATTACGATCTTTCAAAACAGTTCGTGTACCATTCCATCCCCTAATTATAAACGTATACGCTGCAAAATCATCTTCTTGCGATTTATTTGGAGATAATAATAAAAAAACATCATGACTAGCTTTTGCTCTAAAATTTATTACAGTTTTACCTGTTGTATTAATTATCCAATCATCATTCCAAACAGGTTTTGCAAATCTAGTAGGAAGATTTTCTGTTGTGGATATTTTTATATTTTTATATTCTACCTGAACATCCCATGAAGAAATTCCAAAATAATTTACATAAGCTAAACCGTGTAGTGATGAATCACTATCGACGTAACTTAAAATAACATTGTTACCAACTTCATAACTCTGGCCCAAACTAATTTTTTTGCTTCCATCAATAAGCTCTGTAATTTTAATCCAGTAAGGCAAAAATTTATTAGCATCTTGAGTTTTTATAAAATAATTAGATTGTCCAAGTTCAACTCCGCCTATATTTCCATTTACTGTTCTTAAAACTGTTTTTGTGCCTTGTCCATTTTGATCGGCCCAACCACTTATTACAAATGTGTAAGCTGGAAAATCTGTGATTCCATATTTATCAGGGCTCAACATAACTATCACATCATGTAAAGCCTTAGCCTCAAATTGAATTGTTGCTTCATTTGTTTTTAAAAATTTCCAATTATCACGCCAAACAGGCGCACAAGATTTTGCATCTATTTTAATATTATCAATTTCATTAGAAGCAGCTGGAATACTAACATCATCTGTATATATTTTATATCCCCCATGAACATTTTCAGTACTTAACAACCAAGTTTTACCATTTTTTGTTGCAACATAATTAACAGATTCATTTATAATTCTGTCACATAAAAAATTATCTGCTGTATCTAAATTCCCCAAATATAGATTTTTATTAAGATCTATGGCAGCCATTCTATATTTTAAATTAGCAGGAGCACCAATCAAATTATCTATATCTATCTGACTAAATTCTCCAGGAATAAGTCTAAAACCTGCATCCATCAAAGATCCAACTATCTGATCAATTACATTTATTCGCTGCGGAAGTTTGGTTCCAACCATAAAATTTGTATAATATTCAGGATTATTATCTATAATAGATGAATAATCAAAAACACCAACAGAATGTGTATCTGATATAGCAACAAAAGAAAATGGTTCAGCAGCATTAAGATTTAAACTAAACAGTAAAAAAAATATAACAAAAAAATTTTTTAACAAAGACATAAAAAATTACCCTTTCTCCAGAAAAACCAAACAATACCCTACAAAAATTTTTTTATAAAATTAATTATTTTTAACATTTTCACAATATCAAAAATAAATAATTTTATAAAATTAATTTTAAAATTTTAATTTTGCATACTGAGTTGCTTTTTCAAGATCTTGAGGGGTATCTATACCTATTACTTCTTCATCTGTTTCATTCATTTTTATGCGTAAACCATTTTGAAGAAATCTTAATTGCTCAAGTTTTTCAGCCATTTCCAAATCACTTTGATTCAAATTAGAAATTTTATTTAAAGCTTGAGTTGTAAAAGCATAAATACCTACATGTTTATAATAAATATTACTTTCTTTAGAGTCTCTATAAAATGGTATAGTACTTCTAGAAAAATAAAGTGCATAATTATTATTATCACAAACAACTTTTGCTATATTAAAACTATTTATATCTTCTTGTTTAATAATTTTTTTTCTCAAAGACCAAAGATCTGCTTTGCAATTATGGCAATCTTGCAATAAACAAGAAATCATAGATTTTGTAATAAAAGGCTCATCACCCTGCCAATTCACCCAAATATCAGCATTAATTTTTCCAGTTTTCATAACTTCTATAATTCTATCTGTGCCAGAGGCACAATCTTGGGATGTCATAATATATCGAGCACCAAAATTCTGTACTAAACCAGCTATTTTTATAGAATCTGTTGCAATTACTATCTCATCAAAAAAATCTACACTATTGGCAGCTTGCCAAACCCATTGCAAAATTGGTTTATCTAAAATACTTTTTAACATTTTTTCTGCAAATCTAGTTGAACCTAATCTTGCAGGAATTACACATGCAATTTTTTTATTCTGTAACATAGCTTTAACTTTCAAGCATATTTAATTTAATCTAGTTTTTGCTTTATATAATTATATATACTTATTTTTAAAATAAAAATACTGTCACTGGAGAATAATAATGAAAAAATTAAAATATCAAAAATCTATTTTTATATTTCGTTCAGATTTAAGATTTGAAGATAATATTGGTCTTATACATGCACTAAAAAACTCAAATTTTGTAATTCCAATTTATATGACAAAAAATATAGATTTGTTCAAAATCAAAAATAAAAATAATCAACAATTTATAATTGAATCTCTTGATATTTTAAATAAATTTTTAACTAAATTTAATTCAAAAATTTTTCTAATAAATTCTATTATTGATCTAAAAAAAATAATAAAGAAAGACAAAAATATAAATGCAATTTTTATTAATAAACTTTATCATCCTAAACAGATTGAACAAGAACAAAAAATTCAAAAAATTTGCGATAATCAAAAAATAGAATTTAAAATTTTTCATGATTTTTTATTACATGAAATAAATACTATTTACCCAGGAAAAAGAAAAAACATAAAATCAGCATATAAAGTTTTTTCTCCATTTTTTAGAAAATCGCAATTTTGCAAAATACAAAAACCCATTAAAAATAATTTTAAGAATTATATAAATCAAAATTATGAATTAAAAACAAATTTTAATATCAAAAATTTATCAACTAATTTTAAAATAAATGAAAATATTAATAACCATGGTGGTTTTGATCAAGCAAATAAAATTTTACAAAATCTAAAAAATTTTAAAAACTATCAAAAAATAAAAGATTTTCCTGCTATTAAAGGTACTACAGAACTTTCTGCTTATATAAATACAGGTTGCATATCTATAAGAAATATTTATTACAAAATAATTAAAATCTTAAGCAAAAATCATGAATTAATAAGGCAATTATACTGGAGAGAATTTTATTATAATTTATATTTTGCATATCCAGAATTATTTGAATCAACCTTAAAAAAACCAAAAATCAAATGGGAATATAACAAAAAAATTTTTAATCAATGGACATCTGGAAAAACAAATGAACCTTTCGTTAATGCAAGCATAAAAAAATTAACCTTAACAGGTTTTATTAACAATAGATGTCGCATGCTAGCTTCTAACTATTTAGCATTAAGATTAAAAATTAATTGGACTTGGGGAGAAAAATATTTTGCTAAAAAATTAATAGATTATGATCCCATTTTAAATAATG
>JBAZLD010000047.1:0-3360 GCA_041650475.1 Candidatus Babeliales bacterium
GACCTTCCGATGACGACGAGGGTCGAGCCCTTTTCCACGGAAAGGCTCACGTTGTTGAGCACGCGGTGCGTATTGAAGCTCTTGGTGACGTGTTTGATCTCGATCGTATGCATCACGGAAAAATGAAATAGAACAACGCGGTGAAGAAGCAGTCGCAGGCGATGATAAGGATGAACGAGATGACCACCGATTGGGTGGTCGCCTTGCCCACGCCTTCAGCCCCTCCTTCGACGTTAAACCCCTCGTAACAGCTCACGAACGCGATGATCATGCCGAAAAAAACCGTCTTGATCAGGCCGGTGAACAGGTCCTTGAACTGCAGGGAATCGAACGCGATCGTCATGTACATCTTGGACGGAATGCCCAGCTTCGTGACGCAGATGATCCATCCGCCGACGATGCCGATCATGTCCGCGAACAGCGTCAGGATCGGCAGCATCACGGCGAGGGCGACGAACCGCGGCACGACAAGGTATTTGACCGGATTGGTCGCCAGCGTCGTCAGCGCGTCGATCTGCTCGGTGACCTGCATGGACCCGAGCTCCGCGGTGATGGAAGCGCCCACGCGGCCCGCGACGATGAGCGCGGTGATGACCGGACCGAGCTCCCGCACGATGGAAAGCGCGACGATGCTTGCGATATACATCTCGGCGCCGAGCTGGCGCATGAGATACGATATCTGGAACGAAAAGATGACGCCGATGAAGAACGAGATGAGCGCGACGATGAGGAAGCTGTCGAGCCCCGCCTTCTTTGACTGTTCGAGGATCCGCCGGCGCTTGTACGGCGGCGTCACGGCCAGGATGACCGTCTGGAACGCGAGCGACGTGATGCCCCCGAGGAATCCCAGGAAGGTGCGCGTCCGCTCCTCAAGCGTATCTTCGATCCGGCGTATCAGCATGTCTCGAATGCGAGCTCTTCGTTCTTTCGGTTAACGACGACGTTCGTCGCTTCTTTGTACTTCTTGGCAATGATCTCGGAGGCGAGCGGATCCTCGAGGAACCGCTGGATGGTCCGCTTGAGCGGCCGCGCCCCGAACACGGGATCAAACCCTTTTTCAATGAGAAAGTCCTTCGCTTCCCGGGAAACGTTCAGGGTCACGCCCTGCTCCGCCAGCCGTTTTGCCAGATGGCCGATCTCGATGTCTACGATCTTCTCCAGGTCCTCTTTCGCAAGCGGCCTGAACACGATGATATCGTCGATACGGTTGAGGAACTCCGGCTTGAAGGTCTTCTTGACCTCCTCGAGGAGTTTGCCTTTCATGTCCTTGTACGTCACTTCCTCCTGCTGGTCCCTGAAGCCGATGGACCCGGTCTTGCGTATGGTCTCGGCCCCGACGTTGGAGGTCATGATCATGATCGTGTTGCGGAAATCGACCTTGCGGGCGAAGCTGTCCGTCAGCCGACCGTCCTCGAACACCTGCAAAAGCAGATTGAACACGTCCGGATGCGCTTTTTCGATCTCATCGAGCAGGATAACGGAATACGGGCGGCGGCGAACCCGTTCAGTGAGTTGTCCGCCTTCTTCATATCCGACGTACCCCGGAGGAGCGCCGATAAGGCGGGACACGTTGAACTTCTCCATATACTCGGACATGTCAAGCTGGATAAGCGCGTCTTCGTTGCCGAACATATAATCCGCCAGTGCCCGCGCCAGCAGCGTCTTGCCGACGCCGGTGGGGCCGAGGAAGATGAACGAGCCGATCGGCCGGCGCGGGTCCTTGATGCCTGCGCGCGACCTGCGCACCGCGTGGGCGATCGCGTCGATCGCCTCATTCTGCCCGATGACGCGCTTGTGCAGTTCTTCCTCGATCTTCAGGAGCTTCTCGCTCTCTTTTTCCTCGAGCCTGAATATCGGCACGCCCGTCCATTGCGCCACGATCTTGGCGATGTCTTCGGCTGAAACCTCCGGCCGTATCTTATCCTTGGTCTGGGTCCATTCGCGGTTCAGCCGTTCGAGTTCCTCCCGCGCGAGGCGTTCCTGATCGCGCAGGGCGGCTGCTTTCTCGAAATCCTGGTTCTTGATATGGACTTCCTTTTCCTTCTTCAAGCCCTCGACCTTTGCCTCGAACTCCTTGATCTGGGGCGGCACGACAAGCACGTTGAGGCGCGCACGCGATCCTGTTTCGTCAATGAGATCGATGGCCTTGTCAGGCAGGAACCTGCCTGAGATATAGCGGTCCGACAGCTTTGCGGCCGCCTCAAGCGCTTCGTCCTTATAGGTCACCCGGTGATGCGCCTCATACCGGTCCCGCAGGCCTTTTAATATCTCCACGGTCTGGTCGACCGACGGAGGCTCCACCATGATCGTCTGAAAACGCCGCTCAAGCGCCGCGTCCTTCTCGATGTACTTGCGGTACTCGTCCATGGTGGTCGCGCCGATGCACTGGATCTCGCCGCGCGACAATGCGGGCTTGAGGATGTTCGAGGCGTCGATCGCACCTTCGGCTGCGCCCGCTCCGACGAGCGTATGAAGCTCGTCGACGAATATGATGACGTCCTGCGAACGCTTGATCTCTTCCATGACCGCCTTGATGCGTTCTTCGAACTGGCCGCGGTATTTGGTGCCGGCGACCATGAGCGCAAGATCGAGCACGATAAGCCGTTTGTGGCGCAGAAGCTCGGGGACATTGCCGAGGATGATGGCCTGCGCAAGCCCTTCGACGATCGCTGTTTTGCCGACACCTGCCTCGCCGAGCAGAACCGGGTTGTTCTTGGTGCGGCGGCTCAATATCTGGATGACCCGCTCGATCTCGATATGGCGGTCGATGACCGGGTCGAGCTTGTTCTCTTTCGCAAGCTGCGTCAGGTCGCGGCCGAACGCGTCGAGCGCGGGGGTCTTGGTCTTGGTCTGCGCCTGGCCGAAGCCGGGCAGTTCGGAACCGAGGACTTCCATGACCTTGTTCCTGACTCCGGTCAGGTCCAGGCCGAGGTTCAGCAATACCTGCGAGGCGACGCCTTCCTCCTCGCGCAGAAGGCCCAGGAGCAAATGCTCGGTTCCGATGTAATTATGGCCGAGGGCGCGCGCCTCTTCCGCCGCCATCTCAAGCGCCTTTTTCGCGCGCGGGGTGAACGGCAGGTCGCCGATGATCTGCGTCGTCGGGCCGGGCTGGACCAGCTTCTCGATCTCAAGGCGGATATTCTCGAGCGACAGCCCCATTTTCTCGAGCACCGTCGCCGCGACGCCTTCGCCCTCGCGGATCAGCCCGAGCAGGATATGCTCGGTGCCGATGTAATCATGATTGAAGCGCTTCGCTTCTTCCTTGGCCAGAATGATGACTTTGCGTGCCCGTTCCGTAAAGCGGTTGAACATAGGTCCTCTCCTTAAGAAAGCTTTGATTTATTTTGCCAGCTTGCTGCG
>JBAZLD010000048.1:0-3300 GCA_041650475.1 Candidatus Babeliales bacterium
GGACGAAGATGCTTTTCGAGGGATATCCGTGTTGACCCACAGCTACTTTTCAGGATCGAATCCAACGCCGGAGAGCGTGGGAAATATATCTCAGGAGGGGAGGCCATGTTGATGCCGGATGAAATCAGGTACTTGGAGATCGCCGTCGATCGCGCCGCCGCCGCCGGGGACGACTTCACTCAGGCCATCAAGGTTGCGGAGACGGAGATCGACGAGATCCAGGCCGTCCTCGACACCCACCGCTCCCGCCTGGCCCTCATCAAGACCCATGCCGGGAAGGCCAATTTGGAAGCGGAAGGGGCGGGGTCATGAAACGCTCGCGCATCCTCATCATGGTCGGAGCCGCGGTCAGCGTCTTGCTGGCCCTGGCATGGTTCAGGAAGAACCGGGAGCTCGACAACGTAACCTGGACGGGAAGGCTCAGGGCGCGGATCAACCGGGCCTGCGGGTGGGGGCTGTGACCGCGAAGCGGGATCGTCCCTGTCGGTTCGGGCAGACGCCTCCCGGGGATACCCTGCCCTCGAAGTGCAAGTTCTACCTGGCCAAGACATTCAAGCCCCTGGATAAGTGCCCGCGGTGCCTGCTGTACAAGCCGGCCGATGAGCCGAGGGGAGCGAAAGCATGAACACGTCGACGCTGAAATGCTCTTTCTGCGGCGGAGAAAATGGGGCACACGACATGCGGATGCACGAAGGGAAACGACCAATTCGCAAAAAGAACCGCCGCGCCCTCCCCGACCCGGCGAAGGATGGAGAGTCCGCCTTTTACGGGCATCGGATAATGACCTGCCCCGAGCCTCTCTGCCAGCACGCCGGGGCCCGGAACGGATCCCTGATCTTCTGCGCGGCCGGCGGGAAGTGGCGGCCGGACGAGGACTGTGAGCTCTGCGTCGCGAGAGTTCCGTCGCTGAAGGATGAGGCCCATGAGAATTCGAGGTAAAAACGAGCCATACAAAAACCCAACGTGGTTGGCTCATCAATATCACCGCCTACAGAAAAGCTCAACCACGATTGCCAATGAGGCCGGGGTTACTCAACAGATCGTGATCTATTTCATGAATAAATTTGGGATAGAACGCAGGTCGAGGGTTTCCGCTGGGCGCTTGGGGATGAAAAATCCAGTCTCAAGGAAGAAGATTAGCTTCTCCAAGCTGGGGAAGAAAAACCCCAACTGGAAAGGAGGAGTTCACATAAAGGCCGACGGGTATCGTCTCGTGCGATCGCTTGGGCACCCATATGCAGATCGCCAAGGGTATGTCGCAGAGCACCGGTTGGTTATGGAAAGGCATCTCGGAAGATTCCTTTCTCCTGGGGAAATCGTCCACCACATCAACGGAATTCCAGACGATAACAGGTACGCAAACCTGCTGTTATTCTCCGGCCAAAAAGAACACTTGCGTCATCATCACCTGCTAAGCCCCGGGAAATTAATTCCGATGAGGAAGGCGAAGGGATGAACCGCGTCCGGGAGATCCGCGAGGCCCTGGGGATGAGCCGGGCCTCGCTCGCGGCTCAGGCCGGAGTCAGCCCGTCGACCATCGCCTTCATCGAGACCGGATATACCAAGCGGACTTACCCCCGAAATATGAAGGCGATCTCCGAGGTCCTGGGCTGCGCCGTGAGCGACGCCTTCCCCGGGGCAAGGGTCAAGCTGTCGATCGAGGCCGAGGCCGCGGAGATCCTGGCCAACTCCGACCGCCTGGCCCCCGGGTCCTGCGACTGGTGTGGGCGCCGGAACGTCAAGGCCCAGATGGTCCAGATCATGGCCTCCGGCGAGCCCGTCCACGAGTTTGGGCATCTGCGATGCGCGGCCGAGTACATCATCGACAACACGGACAGGCACGGGAATTGGAAGAAGCCGCGAATCGGAGGAGTGTGATGGTTTGTAAGCAATGCGGATCAATCCTCTCGATTGGAAGAGGGCGTAGGCTTGAGCTCTGTTTCACTTGTTTCAAGAAAAGTAAACAGCTCAATAGCGTGGCCTCCAAGATAATTACTGCAAATATTGTTACCAAAAGAATCAAGGTTCGCCATCGCAAAGACAGCCGTCCGCATAAAATAAGAATATGGCAAATTGAGCCTGGGGTTTGGAGGGCCGACTTTTATTTTTTAGGACACCGCATTCGCAGAAAATACTTCGGCAAATATAAAAAAGAAATCACTGCCCAAATAATCCAGATAAGACAGGACATATTAGACGGCGTCTATCGCATACGAGATGGCGGGGTGGCCTGGAGATTACGCAACAAAAGAAATCATGGATTCCGCGTCGCTTATAATATTCTATACCGTCAGTTTGTCGCACATAATTTTCCAGAGATAGACAGGCTGGTTAAGGCGAAAATAATTCAATCCGAAATCAGGAGGTCTCTCGATGTCAAATCCAACATACGTTCCGTTCAGCATGATGGGGCCGGAGCAGAAAACGAAAATCGACAAGGCGATCAATCACGCCCTGGACAGCCTTGAGGCAATCCACGCCGCCCCTCACGCGGCCAAAGAAAACCTCATGAAGACCGAGTTCAAGGTTGCCGCCGTCGAGCTGAGCTTCGTCGGCAAAATCCTACAAGCCGAAAGCGCGATGGTGCAGGCGATCACGGTCATGGCCGACCGCGCCGGTAAGTCCGAGGATTTCCGGTCCATGATCGCCGAGAATCTCCCGCAGATCCAACTCCCCACCGCCAAGAAGCTGAAAGCGTGAGCTCGTGGTGGCAACGTGAAAAAAGACAAAGGCCAAGCCCGGATTGAACGTCTTTTCAAAAGCAAAAGGATGCAGAAAGCTCTTTCCCGACTCGGGGATGCGCTTGCCCGGGCATTGCTTCCCCGTGTAGAATAGGGGCGGGAAATGGGGGAACCAATGAAACTTGAAATCAGAGCCTGGAACGCGGTGCGCCGGGAAATGGTCTATCTCAGGGCGGATGACAGCCTCTGCCTCTGGGGGTCGGGGTCCTGGATAATCACGGGACTCCTGAGACCATCGAAGCTCTCTGGCATCCTGGCCAGTGGCGAAGGCGAAACCCTCATGATGGGGCCCGGCGTCCCCGACGGGAACGGCAGGCGGTTCTTCGAAGGCGACATCGCCCATCATGAGCTGCCCGATGACTCCGGCGGGACGGGCGTGGTCAGGTGGAACGCCGCGCGGGCCTGCTTTGAGATCAGGGGCAAGGATTGGTTCGCCCCCTTGTCGGACTCCTGGGTGGTGATCGGCAACGTCCATGAGAATCCCGAGCTCGTCGAGAGGTGTACATGAGCGAAGCGGCCATCAAGAGACAAAAGCGCAGATTGATCGAGGCCGTCCAGC
>JBAZLD010000049.1:0-3077 GCA_041650475.1 Candidatus Babeliales bacterium
ACCGCGTTGACCTTGCCCGCTTCAAGCGCCTTGACGACCGCGCCGGTGTCATAGGCGACCTTGGATTCCATGCCCGTGCCGACAACCGGCGCCTCGGTTATCATCAGGGGAACACCCTGCCGCTGCATGTTCGATCCCATAAGCGCGCGGTTGGCGTCGTCATGCTCGAGAAACGGGATGAGCGAGGCCGCAACGGACACGAGCTGACGCGGGGACACATCCATATAATCGACCTGCTTGGGCGCGACCTTGGGAAAATCGTCCTTGTAGCGGCATCCGACCTCTTTTTCCGTAAAGGTCCCTTCCGAATCGATCGGCATGTTCGCCTGTGCGATGGTCTTTTCTTCGTCGACATCGGCGGTGAGATAATCTATCTTGCGGGTGACCTTGCCGTTGTCGACCTTGCGGTACGGCGTTTCAATGAACCCGAGCTGATTGACGCGCGCGTACGTGGAAAGGGAGGCGATAAGGCCGATGTTCGGGCCTTCGGGCGTCTCGATGGGGCATATCCTGCCGTAATGCGACGGATGGATATCCCGCACTTCGAAGCCGGCGCGTTCGCGCGACAGCCCGCCCGGACCGACCGCGCTCAAACGGCGCTTATGGGTCATCTCTGCCAGGGGATTGACCTGGTCCATGAACTGGGACAGCTGGGAACGCGCGAAGAAATCGTGTATCTGGGTCGAGAAAAGCTTTGAATTGATGAGCGAATGGATGTTCAGGTTCGTCATGTCGCCGATGACGCTCAACCGCTCGCGTATGGAGCGTTCGACGCGGCTGATGCCGATACGCACCTGGTTCTGGACGAGCTCGCCCACCGTTTTGATGCGGCGGTTGCCGAGATGGTCGATATCGTCGATCCTGCCGACGCCTTCCTTGAGGCGGATCAGGTATTCCATGACCTTGATGACCGTTTCGGTATCAAGAACGCGCTTGTCGGTCGAAACATCCATGCCGAGCTTGCGGTTCAGGATGAACCTGCCCGAACGCTCAAGGTCGTAGCGCGCCGGATCGAAGAACAGCCTGAAGAAAAGCATCTCCGCCGCATCTTTGGTCACCGGCTCGGTCGGCCGCATTTTGCGGTAAAAATCTATGTACGCCTCTTCCTTGCTCTTGGTGTTGTCTTTTTTCAGCGTGTTGCGGATCTCCGGATAGTCCTTGGAGAACGCGGCGATAATATCGTTGTCCGTCGAGAACCCCATGATGCGCAGGATCTGCGTCGCGGGGAAGTTCTTGCGCCGGTCGACGTACGCGAGGATCGTCTCGGTGAGGTCGTATTTGAACTCAAGCCACGCCCCGCGGTACGGAATGATCCTTCCATAGAATATCTTTTTGCCCGTCGGATGGTTCTCCTCCTCGAACGAGACGCCCGGGGACCGGTGCAGCTGCGAAACGACGACGCGCTCGTCCCCGTTGATGACGAACGAGCCGGTCTCGGTCATCAGCGGGATCTCGCCGAAATACGCGTCCTGTTCTTTTGTCTCATGCGGAGTGGTCAGGCGGAAACGGACCTTGAGCGGAGAGGCATACGAAACGGAACGCTCCTTCGACTCCGCGATATCGTACTTCGGCTTTCCGAGGGAATAACTGACATACTCGAGCCTGACCGGTCATTCGACTCGATTGGGAATATCTCCGAGAACACCTCTTCGAGCCCCCGGTTCAGGCGCTTGTCAGGCGGCGTATCGATCTGCAGGAATTCCTGGTAGGATTCCGTCTGGATATCCAGCAGGTTCGGGAAATCATACACGTCCTTGATCTTTGCGAAGTTCTTTCGTTTAAGCATGCTGTGTTCGCCTTTATCTTTCACGGCCGTTCAGTGCGTGCGGTTCCGGCAGACCGTGTTATTTCAGCTCGACGGTTGCGCCTGCGGCAACGAGTTTCTTCTTGATCTCTTCGGCTTCTTCCTTGGTCGCGCCTTCCTTGATGGGCTTCGGAGCGCCGTCGACGAGGTCCTTGGCTTCTTTCAATCCGAGGCTGGTGATCGTGCGCACTTCCTTGATCACGGCGATCTTGTTCGCGCCCGCCGCTGCCAGCACGACGGTAAAGGTCGACTTTTCCTCGGCTGCAGGCGCGGCTGCCGCTCCCGCTGCAGGCGCCGCTGCCATCATGGGCATGTTCGCGGAAACCCCGAACTTCTCTTCAAGGGCCTTGACCAGGTCCGCAAGCTCCATAACGGTCATGCCTTCGATACTTTTGATCATCTCTTCCAGGTTCGCCATTTTGACTCCTCCTTCATTGATTACTGGGGTTGATTTTCCTTTTTATTCTTTATCTCGACCATGCACCACACGAGCTTGCGCAGGTTGCCTTTGAGCACGCCGACAATGCCGTTGATCGGCGACTTAAGGGCCATGACCGCCAGGGCGCGCAGCATCTCCCGGGACGGCAGCTTCGCCATCTGCTCGATGTCTTTGACGCCGAGAACCCGATCCTTGAGCAGGCCGCCCTCGAGCTTCAGCTTCTCGTGATCCTTCGCAAATCCGTACAGGACCTTTGACGCCGCAACCGGCTCGTCCTTGAAAAAAACGAAACCGCACGGCCCGTCGATCAGTTTCATAAGGTCTTCGTTGCCGAAATCCTTCACCGCGCGGCGCGCGGTCGTATTCCTGACCACGAACATGTCCGCTTCAACTGCGCGCAGCGCCATGCGCAGCGTCGACATGTCGGGCGATGAAACTCCCGAGTATTTGACAATAAGGAAACTGCCGCTCTGCCGTATGCTTTCCTTGATCCTGTTCTCGGAAACTTCCTTGACGATAAGGCTGACTTTTTTCATGATCACATCTCGAGTTTGAGGCCCGGGTTCATCGAGGTCGAGACATACAGGCTGCGGACGAACTTGCCTTTGACCGTACCGGGCTTTGCTTCGGTAATAGCGTTGATAACGCACTGCGCGTTATCGTAGAGTTTATCCCCGTCGAACGAGATCTTGCCGACCGAAAGATGGATGCCTCCCTGCTTGTCGACGCGGTATTCGACCTTGCCGCGCCTGACGTCTTCGATGGCCTTGGCGATGTCGTTGGTGACGGTGCCGGTCTTGGGGCTGGGCATAAGGCCGCGGGGCCCGAGCACCT
>JBAZLD010000050.1:0-3025 GCA_041650475.1 Candidatus Babeliales bacterium
GCCGGCGTCGGTGACGATAATGAAAATCTCCGATCATGTCAAGGCGGATGCAACTCGATATTTCATTGACATCGTCAGTTTATTCCATGATAATAAACGCTGGGTTCGGAGGCGTTTCTTTCCCGGAACGCCGTTGGGTAAGTCGTCATGGGTGATGGGATGTCGTACGTATGGCCGATCGGGGGAGGGAAGGGCGGCTCAGGAAAGAGTTTTCTGACCGGATCCCTCGGGATCATCCTCGCGAAGGAGGGCCACAGGACGCTCCTGATCGACCTCGATCTCGGCGCCGCTAATCTTCACACGATTACCGGCGTTCCTCATCCTCCGTTGAGCCTGTCGGATTTTATCAGGAACGATTGCGAAAGCCTCTCGGAAACGATTATCGAAACGCCGACCCCAGATCTCTTCCTGATCAGCGGCGCCATGAACACCCTGGATATTGCCAACCTCGCCCATGAACAGAAGCTCAAGATCATCCGCCATATCGTCAAACTGCCTTTCGATTACATCCTCCTGGATCTGGGAGCAGGCACGTCCTTCAATACCCTCGACTTCTTCCTGGCCTCTCCTTCGGGTATTTTCGTGACAACCCCTGAACCGACCGCTATCGAAAACATCTATCGCCTGATCCGATCGGTCTATTTTCGTAAAATCAGACAAACCTTGAATGGTCACGCTTTTCGGAATCTGGCGCGCGAAGCGGAGGAGCAGAATCGTCACGCCACGGTGACGAATCCCGATCTTCTTCTGCACGTCGTCAGGGAACTGGATCCCGAAAAGGGGATGATCCTGGAAAGGGAATTGCGGACCTTCGAATTCAGGCTGATCGTCAATCAGCACCGCAAGCAGGATAATCCCAACATCGGTAAAATGATCTGCCGGATCATTGAAAAGCATCTGAACCTGAGGATGAATTTCCTGGGCAATGTCGGCTTCGATGACCGGGTCCACAATGCCGTGTGTAAGACGGCCCCGTTCGTCGACCTGTACCCTTATACCCAAGCCGCCCTCGACCTCAGGGAATGTTGCAGGCAACTGTTGCTGATCCAGGGCCAGCCGCTGGAATTCGGGAATCTGGTCTGTGATGAATCATCTTAGCGGGGAATTTCTACAAACCGATGACACCCTCACAGAGCAAAACATTATACGAACTGCTCGACGTCGCCGCTGATGCATCGCCTTATGAAATCAGGCGCGCCTACGAGGAGGCTCATCAACTCTACTCCCATGAATCGATAGGTTCCTATTCCTTTTTCACGGAAGCCGAGCGAAAAAAAATCCTCGCGGAGCTGGAACATGCCTATCTGGTGCTCATCAACAGCGGGTCAAGATGCGCCTATGACCAGGAGCTCATTTCCCAGGGCCGGATGGAGGACGGGCAGCAATATCAGGACAAAACAAAGATTCCCATTCCCCTCTACAAATTCAGACGGAATCACGACGCCGCGGCGCCCGCGATCCATGCGGTTTCAGCCGCCGCGGCGGACCCTTTCGTGCACGCCATGCTTCAGCGGGATGCGCTTGCCGGCGCGGATCTCAAGAACATTCGGGAAAAAAAAGGCATCTCCCTGGATCATATTTTCTTTCAAAGCAAGGTGGGAATGGCGGCCCTTCAGGCCATCGAAGAGGATCGCTTCGATCTCTTGCCGCCGCGTGTTTACGTCAAGGGTTTTCTGAAATCCTACGCCCATGCGCTGGATGTTGATCCCGATCATTTGACACGAGCTTACCTGAAACACATGGATCAATGCAAAGGAACGTCTTCATGACCGATGATCCCAAACAGCGGCAGGATGATCCGGTCACCCCGCAAGAAGACCGGCTCGCAAAGGAACTGGAATCATTATACCGGCGTGTGGCCTCCGCCGATTCTGCCGCGGCCGCATCCGATATGGCGGGGAATCCGGATCTCTATTATAAAATTCTGCAGATCCGTCCCGGAGTTTCGATATCGGACATCCGCCTCGCCTATGAAAAAATGACCAGCACCTGGGACCCCGAGCGTTACCCTCATGTTTCGTCCTGGAAAGAAACGTCAACGCAAAAGCTGAAGGAAATCAAAACGGCCTATGAGAAGCTGCTGCTTCTTCACGCTGAGCGAGAGACATCCGATGGAAATGATGCAAAAGAGCAGCCGCTGTCAACGGCGCTCCTGCCCTTCCCCGTGAATACCGATACGGAAGAAACGGCCCCTTCCCGGGCGACCGTCGACATGTTCTCGGGATCGGCATTTAAGCTTCATCCGTGGATG
Source organism: Candidatus Babeliales bacterium (assembly GCA_041650475.1). Lineage (GTDB taxonomy): Bacteria > Babelota > Babeliae > Babelales > UASB340 > JAIPGX01. The sequence continues at coordinate 2,252 of JBAZLD010000050.1, forward strand.
ATCGCCCCAGGCCTTCTCATCGTGGTCATTTTGCCTCTGTTGTTTTTCTTGTGGCCGACACTTTATCACTACGAGTCCATCCGCCTTGGAGGCAAGGATTACCCAATCCGCATCAACAGGCTGACGACCCATGCCCAGTATTATGACGGCAGACAGTGGCTTGAACCGCCCTTTCCCGCGGAAACGGGGCGCCATGTCCCTGCCGGAATGTCCTCGCCCCCGGCGTCTGTGGAACCCGGCCGGATCGGCAGCCCAGGCGAACCGAAGCCGGCATCGCCTCCTCCGATAAAGAGCATAGCGCCGCAGGCGGCGCCGGCCCCTGTGCCGGCGCAACCCGCACGGGCTGAAGTCCGGAGCGAATCGAAGTCGGCCCAGCCTTCCCGGACCAAAGGCATATCGCCGCAGGCGGCACTCTCTCCTTTGCCTACCGAACCCGCCGGAGTCCGGAGCAGAAACGAGTCCAGGCCGGCCCTGCCTGCCCCGACAAAGCGGAAGATTGCGTCCCCGGATCAGTTCGGCGTCAAAACCAAGGCCGGCACGCCATACAGCATCCAGATCAGCGCCTATCCGGAAAGACACAAGGCGGACGCCCTGGCTGATAAAATGCGGGCTTCAGGGTTCGCGGTTCGTGTGGACGCGGTTTCCATACAGGGCAAGGGCCAGTGGTACCGGGTTCTGCTCGGCCAATTTGAGGACCGTGGTGCCGCCCTCCGCTATCTCAAAGATCATCGGATTGGGGAAACATATCCCGGCAGTTTTGTTCAAAGAGCCTCC
>JBAZLD010000051.1:0-2991 GCA_041650475.1 Candidatus Babeliales bacterium
CGATATGGACCTCAAGGTCGCCGGGACAAAGAACGGCGTTACCGCGGTCCAGATGGACCTCAAGATCGACGGGATCACGCTTGACGAGCTCACCCAGTGCCTTGCGCAGGCGCGCGAGGCCCGGATGACGATCCTCGGCAAGATGACCGCGCTGCTCCAGAAGCCGCGCGGGGCGATCTCGTCATACGCCCCCCGCATCGAGAAGATAAAGATCAATACGGAAAAGATCGGCGCGGTCATCGGCCCGGGCGGCAAGACGATCAAGGCGATCATCGCCGCGACCGGCGCGACCATCGATATCGACGACGACGGGACCGTGCTGATCGCGTCGAACGATAACGCGAAATCCCAGGCGGCCATCGCGATGATCAAGGCGATCACCGACGATGTCGAGGTCGGGCGCATCTATCCGGGCAAGGTCAAGCGCGTGACGAACTTCGGCGCGTTCTGCGAAATAGCGCCGGGCAAGGAAGGGCTCGTGCACGTGTCCGAGCTTTCGAACGAGTTCGTCAAGGACGTGGCGAGCGTCGTCAAGGTCGGCGATGAGTTCAAGGTCAAGGTCGTCGCCGTCGATGAAATGGGGCGCATCAACCTCAGCAAGAAGCGCGCGGAAGAACCTTCCAAGAAGTGAAAGAGAAAAGGCTGAATGAGTTCAAGGGCGTCATACTCGTAGCTGCCGGCCTCATCGTTCTGGCCAGCCTCTTTTCCTTTGATATCAACGATCTTTCGTGGTATACCTCGCATCCCAACATCCCCCCGCATAATCTTATCAGGTCGTTCGGCGCATTGCTGGCAGGGGTCCTCATGTTCCTGTTCGGATACGCCAGTTTCGCCTTTCCATTGTTCATCCTCTGGACGGGGGTGAGTTTTTTCAGGAACGAGCCGCCGCTCATCCGCCTTCCGCGGCTGGTCGGTCTCATCGTGCTGATGCTGGCGATCAGCTCTTTGACGGGCCTGGCAACCATCCGCAACGAGACCATCAGTTTTTACCGGGCCGGGTTCTGCGGATTCATGGTATCGAAATTCGTCGTTTCGTATTTCGGCCAGCTGGGCGGGTATATCCTTTTTGCCGCCCTGACCGTCCTGTCGCTCGCGCTCGTCACCGAGGTCCTCATATCGACATTCCTCATGCATACCGTGAACAATGCGCAGATAATGGTATCGTCGGTTTTGCCTGCGAAGAAAAAAAGCTGGCTCGACATTTTCGCAATATTCAAGCGGCAGGACAGGGAAGGCCGCGGGCCGTCCGTCCGTGAAACTGCGAGGCCCCGGGTGAACCTGCACATGCAGAACGGGGCTGCAGCCGCTCAAAATAAGAAAAAAGCAGCGGAAGAACAGGAAGAAACGCCGGTGCCGGTGACGTACGTCAAGCCCAAGATAAAGATCAAAGAGCCTGCCGCTCAGCAGCAAGACGCCGAACTGGCCAAACCCAGGCAGGTGGTGACGAAATCAGGCGATTATCATCTTCCGGGCCTCGATCTTCTGGATTCTCCGCCGCCGTTCGAAGCGCGGCAGATCAAGGAGGATCTGACGAACAACGCGCGTATCCTGCAGGAAACGCTTGAGGATTTCGGCATCACGGTGAAAGTGACGGATATCGAGCGCGGGCCGATCATCACCCGGTATGAGCTTGAACCGGCGCCGGGGGTGAAGGTGAACCGCATCGAAGCGCTCGAGGATGATCTGGCGCTCGTCATGAAGGCGCAGTCGGTCCGTATCATAGCGCCTATTCCGGGAAAGGCGCGCGTGGGCGTCGAAGTCCCGAACATGCAGTCGAGCCTCGTGTTCCTGCAGGAGGTCCTGGCGACGAAAGAATTCCAGGATGCGAAACAGCGCTTGACCCTGGCGCTCGGCAAGGATATCGCCGGCAAGCCCGTTATCGCCGATCTTGCGCAGATGCCGCATCTTTTGATCGCCGGAACCACCGGGTCGGGCAAGACCGTGTGCGTGAACGGCATCATACTTTCTTTATTGTTCAGGTATTCCCCGAATGACATGAAATTCCTCATGATCGACCCGAAAATGGTCGAGCTTGCGCCGTATAACGGCCTGCCGCATCTGTTATGCCCGGTCGTCACCGAGTCCAAGAAGGCATCGACGGCGTTGAACTGGGTCGTGATCGAGATGGAACGCCGGTACCGGCTTCTCGCAGAGGCGTCGGCGCGCAATATCACCGGCTACAATGAAAAAGCCGGGGAGAAACTTCCCTATATAGTGGTCGTGATCGATGAGTTCGCCGATCTGATGGTCGTTGCCCGCGACCAGGTCGAGAACGCGGTCACGCGTCTTGCGCAGCTTTCCCGCGCGGTCGGCATCCATCTGATCCTCGCGACCCAGCGTCCGTCGGTCGATGTCATTACCGGCGTCATCAAGGCGAACCTTCCGGCGCGCGTGTCGTTCAAGGTCGCTTCCAAGGTCGATTCGAGGACCGTGCTCGATACCAACGGCGCGGATAAATTACTGGGAAGAGGGGATATGCTTTTTTCCCGTCCCGAAGACTCGAAGCTCGTCCGCGCGCAGGGAGCCCTGGTCAGCGACGCGGAGATAGAGCGGGTCGCTGAATTCATCAAGAAGCAGGCAGAGCCGGTGTACGACGATACGATCGTCAAGGAGCAGCAGAAAGCGGGCAGCGCTTCGGGAGAGAAGGACGAGATGTATGACGAAGCGGTGCGCATCATCATGGAATGCAATCAGGCGTCGGTTTCGATCCTCCAGCGCAGGATGCGCCTCGGATACACCCGCGCAGGCCGCATCATCGATATGATGCACGAGGAAGGGCTTGTCGGCCCGTATGAAGGCTCAAAACCGCGCCGGATACTTGTCGACCGCGAATCATGGCTTGCCGATCACGGCTATATACCGCAGAACGCGCAGCCCATGTCGGGGAACGCAGATGGATAAAGCAGGCGAACGGTTAAAGAAGATCCGGCTGGACAAAGGCATAAGCCTGGAAGACGTCGCCAAGAAAACGCGGGTGCCGTTGAACATACT
>JBAZLD010000052.1:0-2917 GCA_041650475.1 Candidatus Babeliales bacterium
TGCGGGAGCCTTTAAGCAGGCTGAACAGTTGCCGGATCTGTCCATGACTCAGCGTTCTCGTTTGTGTTTTGGTTTTGAAAAAACAGTAATCGCAATCCAGCTGACAGCGGTCGGTGATGAATATCCAGCAGTATTTGATCGAGGAAGATAGCCGCATTTTTTCCTTACAGCCGCCCCAGGATCATGTCTGCCGATCGCCGGGCGCCTTCAAACCACGCGTCCGGGATCGCATCCCGAGTCCCGGGTTGTTTGTCTTCTCTGAGCCTTGTGATCAAGGCCTCCAGGTGTCCAGGGTCCGTATCGCGAGCGCCGATGATCCGAGCCGCAAGGTGTCTCCTCAGAAAATTCGCATTCCAGAGCTGCTCGGCTGTTTTAACGGGCGAAATCACAGCGGGAGTTCTGTATTTCAGAAGAGAAACCATGGTGTTGTATCCAGCGAAGTTTAGACTGACGTCGGCATCCCGGAGTTTGTCCTCGAATTCAGGATAGGACCATGAAAAGTAATCGAGGTTGTCCAGGCGGCCCAAAAGGCGCGCCAGGCTGTGCGGCAGCTCCATGGCGCCCATAGACATGGTGAAATGCCAGTCCTTTCGTTTCAAGGCCAGCTTAAGGCATTGCCGGATAAACCCGGGGTTCTCGGAGAGTCCTCCCCTGCTGACGACGATGGAGAGAATACCGCGGCCTTTTTTACGTTCTGTCCTGCGGGCGGTCATTTCCTGGTCGTATATGAAACCTGTCGGAAAAAATATCTTGCGGCAGGCCAGGAGTACACGTCCCAACCGTTCCTTTTCCTTGAGAGGAAGATATTTTTTATATGCGTTGATTTCCGTTTCCGGCCTGTGATAGAGGACCATATCGTAGGCCATTGGGAGGAATGAAGGAAGTGAATTTGTCCAGTCCAGGTGGGTTGCGCTTGAGATGGTCACTGTCTTCGAAGAACGCAATTCCGTCAAGATGGGCAAAAGCAGCCGGTGCTCCGGATGGCGAAAGAAAGGATATTGTTCCGTCACGAAGACATGCGGTCGGATCTTTTTTATCTCCTGCAACAGGGCCCGGCTCCATGCGTGGCTGCGGTCCCCCTGGGGGATGAATGAGATCTTTGCATACCGATCGATAGGAAACAACCGGGTTCTTTCCCTGCCTGTTTCGATGACCGTTATGCCGACGCTTTTTCCGGATTGCGCGCTGATCGCTTTGACGAGGACATAGACGATACGCGCATGGCCCAAAGAGCCGGTATTGTGATAGAAAATACAGAGCTTTTTCATGGGCGGGTTTTTGGGGAGCTGGCGAAAAATTTCACGACGGCATCGACAATGAACGAAGCCTCTTCCTCTTTCATGAAGGAGAAAAGCGGCAGATGAAGCGCGCGACGTTCGTAGGCGTCGCTGTTCGGCATGTCCTGGCGTATAAAAGGCCGGAAGATATTCATTTTATGCAGCGGCGTATAAGGATGCTGCCATTGGATTCCGATATTTTGGAGGTATTGTCCCAGCCGGTCTCGTTCGCGCAAGGTTATGACGAAGACCTGGGGCACGGTCAGCTCGTTTTTGCCGTCACGGGGAAAATCGATGTCCCCGAGCCCCCACAATTTCTTCTCAAAAAAAGCCTTGGTCTTCAGCCGCGATTTGATGATGTCTTTAAGAAATTTGAATTTTGTTTTTACGGCGATGAGGTCCCAGAGATACATCCGTGCAAATCGCCGGCCAGCTTCCAGAAGAACGGCCTCATCTTTCCATATATTCGTGAGTTCGGCGACCTTGCGGTATTTGGGATCATTGAAACACAGCATCCCGCCTCCGCCGCCGCATGAAGAAAGAGGTTTGTAGTACGAGAACGAAAAACACGACAGCTCGCCGAAGGAACCCAATTTCCTGTTTTTGTACTCCGAGCTTTCTGCCTGGCAGACGTCTTCTATGGTGAATAAACCCTTCTGTTTTGCGAGTTTCATGAGCGCCTCTAGAGGCGCCGGCCTGCCGAACATGTGGACGGCTATAATACCCTTGGTTCGTTTTGAAATAAGCCGTTCGGCACAGTCCGGGTCCATCTGATAGTCCTGGGGCCGGCAATCTGCGGGAACGGGGATGCCTCCGGCATACAGGACGGCCAGAGGGACGGCCGGATAGGTGACATTCGGGACGATGACTTCGTCGCCTTTTTTCAGTTGAAGGGCCAAAAGGGCCGTCTGAAGGGCGTCTGTCCCGGAGTTGAGGGCAAGAGCGTGATGCGTGCCGATGTATCCGGAGAATTCCTCTTCCCATTCTTCCAAAAGGCGGGCTATGTCGTTTAAACCGTTCAGGCGGCCAAGGGCATCTTCGATGCCCTGCTGATAGTGTTTGATCAGCAGTTTATCGATGCGCATGGTGTCATATCTGATAGGCATGGGAAAAGGATAGACGGCGTGCCAAAATTTTTATACAATAGATAGCCGAGGCGTTTTTGTCCCCGCTGCCTCAAGCATGTGCCGCCTTCGTCTCAAGAGGCTCAATAATTTATAACAGAATTGCATGGATATTTCAACCATAACGCTTTCTTTCCTGCCGCTTCTGATCATCCTGGGTGTGCGCTCGACATTCTACGATTTCAAAAAAGGCATTATAAAAAACTGGGACCTTGTTTTCAGCCTCTCGGCCGGCGCATGCCTTTATGCGTATCTTATTGTATTTAAAGGATTTGAGATTGATCCGGTCCTTTTCGTTGGCAACCTCTGCATCGCGACGAGCATCGGGTTGATTCTTTATTTTACGGAAACATGGGGCGCCGGAGATGCAAAGCTTTTCATTGTGTATTCCTTTCTGCTTCCCTTCCCTCTGGATAGGCGGATCATTCCTTTTTCATCCCTCGTGATTTTTGCGGATACCATTATTATTGTTTGTCTTGCGGTTATTGCCGCTTCCATGGTGTACGTGGCCCGATC
>JBAZLD010000053.1:0-2883 GCA_041650475.1 Candidatus Babeliales bacterium
GTTTCTGATTTTTCTGCGGTGTTACCGTTCCAACCTGCACCAGCATAAAACCATCCGGTAATCCGAATTTTTTAAAAACCGCGGGATCGTCCTGTGCCGTATCGGCAAAAAAAACACCGTCAATACCATAAGGAGTTATCTCCGGCTCGAGTCCGTACCGCAGACGCGCCCGCTTGCCGTTGATCTCATCGCTGACGCAGATTTTAGCTATCGACCGGCGTACAAGCAACCGGTCAACATGGAAACCGAAAAAGTAAGCCAGGCGGAATAATAGAGACGGCTGCTCCCTGTTCCATAATTCCGGCGGCTCATTACACATCCAGACAGCCCGTCTTTTGATTCCTGCCAAAGCGACAGCCCATGTCGCGGGAAAATTATGAACGTGGATAATATCAAATTTACTCCCGTGTGTCTTCAACAGGCCTCTTAAAACAAGGACCTGCGCGGCAAAATAGCAAAGACCGGAAAAAAAACCGGGATTATTGAAATGAAAACTTGCCTTTTTGTCGGGGAAAATCAGTGGGATGTCCCGGCACTGCGTTTTGATGTCATCCGATACGGCCGACGTAAGAATGCTTACTTCTGCGCCGAACCGTTTCAAGGCGTGTGCCAAATGCACAACAACGGCCTCGGCCCCTCCAAAAAAAAGCAAAGATGGATGTACGATCAGTATTCTCATGCTGTTCATCATGCAACCGTTAGTATGTTACCTCGAGAGGCTTGTATTGCAAGTCCTTTTGTTCCATATGTCTTGCGCATGCCGCGGTCTTCAAGAAAGACGGATATTCGTTGCATTTTCTAGAGAGTGTCAGCGAAGCTGCGCCATCAGACACCTTCCGCGCATCTTTGAATCCCTGGCTCCGTAAAAGAGGAATATATCTTTTTTTGTTTCAAAGACGTGCGGGGAATTGACGGTCGTTTCGTCTTTATCGCCCGGTCGGCCCTTTGTCAGCACAGGATTCTGTTCATACTTTTTCCAATGGATGCAATCCTGCGAAACAGCCATCCCGATGGCGTATTGATTTTTTTTGTCCTGCCCTTCATAAAAAGCCACATAAGCATCTTCCAAGGCGAGAATGCTGACGATGATAACACTCCCTTCGTCCCAGCTGCCGGCCGGGCCGGGCTCAAGAATGATTTCAGGGTGTTTCTGCCACACGGCCAGATCAGTGCCTATCGATAGATGCGTTGAAACCGTCTTGCCGTTCGACACGCCGTAAAACAGATAAAGCCTGTCGCCTATCACGAAGGGGCACGGAGAAAAAATGCCGCGTGTTTCCGGAAAAGCTGGATCATGAGGCATGAATACAGGATACCCGGCCATGCTTTCCCAATGGATAAGATCAGAAGACTGCGCTATTCCGATGCCCCGGCCTGACGCATGCGCGACAGCCTGGGACTGAGGCGAAAAACAGCAGCGCCGTACACACCCCAACATCTCCCGCAGGGCCGGCGGGAAAAAATACTTTATTTTTTGAAGAGGCGCCCCGCCTGTGGCTGCCTCAAAAAAAAGATAGTAACCGCCTCGATACGATACGATAGCGGCACCGTCGATTGATCTTCCCCAGAAACCGGCAGCCCCGGATTTAATGACAGGGTTGTCAACGCGCTTCTCCCAGTTTATAAAATCCTCCGAAACAGCCACGCCTATTCCCCAGCCTCCGGAAGAACGGCCATGCCCCGTAAAGAACAGCCTGTAGGAATTCTCTTGTGTCGCCATGACAAAAGGGCAATCAACCATTTCATCGTCCCAAGACCCCGAAGGACCGACATCCAGGACGGGATGTGGGCTCTTTTCCCAGGTTTTCTTCACAAAATCAGCCCATTTCATTCAAATGATTCTCCGAGGACCTCTTTTGCATCCACAGTGTAACACTTAAAAAAACGGCCGCATAGAAAAAGCATGCCCAAAAGGCGGTGCTCCATCCCTGCCCTTCTGGCGCAGGGATAAAAAAAAAGATCATGAATGCGGCAGCGATAAGGGCCGGCCTGCAGGAGTCCTTAAAAGAAAAAATAAAGATCTTCCTCGCCAGATAGGCATAAAAGATCCATGTCACGATGTCAGCGCCGATTTTCGCCCACGCAGCACCCAGGGCCGCATAGGCTGGAATCAAAACGAAATTCAAGGCAATATTCGCCAGGGCCGTCAGGACAGATGCCTTCCCGATGGCGGCTTCGCGCTCATAACACAACATCAATCTTGAGAAATTCATGACAAAGAGGACGATGATGGGCCACCAGATCAAAACGGAGAAGATGACGCTGCTGTTCTGAAAAGCGGCGCCATAAATCCATGTGATCAGAAAAACAGCGAACGCCGACCCCAAAATAGCAACCGGCAAAAAAAGAGCCAAACCCCATCGTGCCGTCCAGTGAAGGATATCCGTGATAGCCTTCGGGGAGATCTTTGTCGCTTTTGACATGGTCGGTAGAATAGCATTGAAGTAAACCTGGATAGCCGTCACGACAAGAATGATGGGCCGGCAAGCCGCCGTGTACTGACCTGCAACGGCGGGGCCTTTCCAGAAATACAACAATGCCGTATCAAAATATAAAATAATCCAACCGACCAGCAGGCTGAAACCCACGGGCAGGGCGCTTTTTAGCATCTTGCGGAAGAAAACGGGATCCCAGACAAAATGCAGCATGCCGACGTGACGCCGCGATAAAATACACAAATATAACGTCGATAAAATCCAGGAAAAACAATAAATCGCGGCCACATGCGTGATATCGCTCTTCATCCTGGCGAGCCATAAAACGCCCGCCATAAACACGGCTGAACGGACCAAAAGGGCCATGGCGACTTGTGCCATTTTTTCTATTCCCTGGAAGTACCAGTCTAAAAAAAGCGAAGCCGGGAGCAGGGCCAGACCATAAAGT
>JBAZLD010000054.1:0-2812 GCA_041650475.1 Candidatus Babeliales bacterium
TGAAGCACCTGCGCGAGCCCGGTGAGGCCTGGTTTTACCTGCAACCGCTTTTCATAATCGCGTATCTGCTGTTTTAACTGCAGGACAAGCTCAGGACGCTCCGGCCTGGGGCCCACAATGCTCATGTCCCCGCGGAACACATTGACAAGCTGAGGGATCTCATCAATACGGGATTTCCTCAGGATCCTTCCCAATGCAGTGATACGCGGATCGTTCTTTTTCGCCCACACTGCGCCTGTTCCTTTTTCAGCGTCCTGGCGCATTGAGCGCAGCTTATAGATCTTGAATGTTTTATTGTCCTTGCCCAGACGGATCTGTTTATATACGATCGGGCCTTTTGAATCCAGCTTGATAAGAATCGCGGCGAATGCAAGAATCGGGGACGTAATGGTCAATCCAAAAACCGACAGGACAATATCAATGGCGCGCTTGATCTGTTCAAAACCTTTTTTGGCATATCTGACAACAATGCCGGAGATGCCGCCCAGCATCAAGATCACCGTAGCAGGCTCAGGAGCGCGTGTCTTGTGCTGAACAGGCTCTGTCTGCGCGACTGAAGGCATATTCTTCAATGTTTCCACGCTGACCCTGGAATTGGTAAAAAAGGGCACAGCCAGGATTATCTTATTGCGATACACCGGCTCAAGCGCAAAAGCCAGCGCAAGAAGCGTTAATGTTATGCAGAATATGCGAACTCTCATTTTCATATGGCTTATCATCTTAAATGGCTTTGGGAGATCTTCCCTGCGCAAGGATCCTGTAGCGGCGAACTGACATGAATATGTCTAATTGCCTGCGAATCGCTGATAAATCCTGTTTTATCGATGAAATGAATGATTTAATTTTCTCCATAGCACAGTGTATATAGCACTTTCCATGCCAATTCATAAATTCAGAATAAATTGACTAAGTTTACAATCCTCTATGCAGCAGTGGATTACAATAATTAATTAAAATTTCTAATAATTTAAAAAACTATTAACTTTCTATATAATAGTATTGTTCATGAATCACAACATTCATGAAAGCGCTTTCGGCAAATATCGATTTAACTCACTGCGATTGGGTAAGATACGTCAGTTTTTGCAGGTAAACATGCGAGGCGTGAAAAACAACATCCTTACGGGGCGTATTGGTGCAGGAGTGGTTCGATCTTCCGGGAAAACGAAGTTAACAAAGTAAAAGCTGACTCACGATCCTGACCTTTGATTTGCGCGATCACCCGGATAAGCGCGACAGAAGTCTGCTTTCCAAGCATGCGGTCGATCGAGGCTTTTACCTGCTGGCGCAGGTATTCGCTGGTAAATGCCGGCCCTGCTTTGTACCAGTAAAATGCTGCTTCCTGAAAATCCTTTTTCTCAAGTATGAGTTTCGCAGCAGAAAGCGCAGGGCTGATGCGCACTAATGATTTTTCAACAACGACAGCGCCCTCTCCCTGCAGGCAGATCTCAGGCGGATGGCTGACCTTTCGATTGGTCTGGGAATATATGATGTATAGATTAACGACATCTCCTTGCGGATTGGTATAATCACGCATGATCAGGTTGTCCGTTTCCAGGAGATCATATGTTCTTTTATCAAGCGGGATATCCTCACCCTTCCATTCATCAATGACTTTCGGAAAATCAGCTATTCTCACGGAAGTTGTTGCATCAAATTGGGCAGGCAGATACGCGATGATGCTGAATATCGCCACAATGACGAGAATTATCAATACAACAATGAATGTTCGTTTACCCATATGATCTATTGATGCAAAAGTTTTGATACTGCCGTCAAACAGACAAACGCTATGACAAACACCAGTACTCCCATGACATCATGAAATGTTCCTGTCGCGATCTCGGAACCGTACATCTCGCTTACCAATGTCAGGGAAATGATACGGATGACGTTTGAAAAAACAGCGATCGGAACCGAAGATAAGAACAGGATGATCTTTCGAGGCCTGGATAACTTGCTCAGATATGCCATCAGACAGCCGAGGGCAATAAGCGCTATCAGCGATCGAATGCCTGAACACGGATCCTCGACCACAAGATACGAATGAGCAGTCTTAATTATGCTTCCCTCCCTTACTGCTCGAATTCCCATGGCGTTCACAAAAAAAACTGAGATCTGCGATGCAAAAAGTTTTAACCGGAAACTAATGTTTGCAATAGCCACCATTGGCAATGGGATCATGAATATAAGAAACAGGATGGGAAAAAGAAGCCGTTTAAGATACCTGTTGCCCAAAGCCAATAAAACAAGGCCCATTATAATGGGAATAAGCGCGAATCCAGAGCTGAAATACACCTGCCAGAATGCGCTGATAAGATGGATCAGAATGCCGGATATAAACAATCCCCAGCCCCACCTGTATGCAGGCGCAGGCGCGATTGTCATCAATTCCTTACGCTTGAACCATATGAGGAATGCTGAGATGAGCGGTATTAACGCGCCGTGGCTGTAATATGATTCAGCAGCGGTCCAGCGATCATACATCCAGCCAATAGTTGGAATATATGCGATCAGCGTGACTATGGCAATAACGATCAATTGAATTATGTTCTCTTTTTTCATATGTGGCACAAGTATAGCATTACTGAGCGAAAAAGTCCAATTGGAAGATGGGCAGGAGTATTGCGAATACCATAAGCACGACGATCGCGCCGATGCAAAGGATCAGCACCGGCTCGATCAAAGACACGATCGTTTTGACCGTTCGGTTCACATCAGACTCAAATGCCGCCGCAATGCGGAAAAGCATTTCATTCAGCTCCCCGCTCTCCTCTCCTACTGCGGCCATATTGGACAGGATCGCCGGGAA
>JBAZLD010000055.1:0-2724 GCA_041650475.1 Candidatus Babeliales bacterium
AGGTGTAAACGTTCCCAAAAAGCCTGATGTTTTATCAGGCTTTTTTGTTTGTCCGCTGCGCGCCTGAAAATTCCTGGAATAAAATCCGCTTCCCTTACGTCTAATATCCGGAGAATCGATGAAAGAAGATGCCTTTTACATAGAACAGTTTCTTGGCGGGGAAGAGAAGGCATTTGAGGCGATCGTCAGGAAATACCAGAACAGGGTCCTGAATATCGTTTTTTCCCTGATTGGAAAAGACAGGGAGAGCGAAGATATCGCCCAGGAGGCATTTTTGAAAGCCTACCGCGGCCTCAGGGGTTTCGGGCGGCGCTCCCGGTTTTCGACGTGGCTCTACCGTATTGTGATGAACACGGCCTATGATTTCCTGCGTAAAAGGAAGAACGTTGTTACGGAAGAAGAAGTTTTAGGGCAGAGCGCCGACGCCTCCGGCGGCCGCGAGGATGTCCTTTCCGCGCTCCTGATAAAAGAGAAGGAAGCGCTGATCCAGAAAGCCCTGAACAAAGTCCCGTTGGCATACAGGGCTGCGGTGGTCCTGAAGGATATCGAGGGGTTAAGCTATAACGAGATATCGAAAGTTCTGGGTTGCCGTATCGGGACCGTGGAATCGAGGATCTATCGCGCCAGGCAGATGCTGAGGAAGGAACTGATAAGGCTTGGAGGAGATGTGATATGAACGCATGCGTAAGAGTCAGAAAACTGTTGTCCCGCTACATCGACAGGGAAGCCGGGGATAGGGATGCGGCTTTCGTTGAAGCGCATGTGGCCGGGTGTTTTTCCTGTAAAAAAGAATTACGGGCATTCTCCTGTGTCAGGGAGCTTTTGTTGAAAAAAGAGCGTAAGGCTTTGCCTGAGGGAGAGCTGGCGAGGCGCCTGCTGATGCAGATCTTGTGCCAGAAGAGCGGGCGAGAGGATTTTTCTCTGGTCGGTATGGGATATTTCGCGCGCAGGCTCATTTTTCTCCCGGCCGTCGCTATCGCGCTATCCGCGATTTTTTTGATCCTGGGCCCCCGGCAGACGGGCCGGTATTCATTGGAAGAACATATCTTCAGCGGGACCAAAACGACAACGGCTATGGCCTTGGGGTTGATTCTAGGAGCAAAAAATTAGTTTTTCAAGAAAGGAGAGGCCCATGAACAGGAATGCAGTGTATGTGGCTGTCTTTGCTGTGTTGTGTGTCTTGGCCGGTGTCCTGGTCGGTGCCGGGATCGTCAAAAAAGCGGCTTGTCCGGAGTTTGGACCGCCGGGCGGACCGAATTTCGCCATGAGGGCCGAGCATTTTATGGGCCGGGGCCCGGGAGGCAGATTCGGCGGCGCAAGCCCCGTCGAAATGCTGGCGGACCGGCTGGATCTCGACAAGGAACAGGAAGCCGAAGTCGAAAAGATCTTGGAGAGGTCGCGCCAGGAGATCGACAGGCTGGGAGAGGATGTCCGTTATACGATCGATAAGATCAAGAGCGAAGGCGATGAGAGGATTATGAATATCCTTGACCCGGCCCAGCAGGAGAAATTTATAGCGCTTCTTGATGAGATGCGTTCAGCCGGTTGTCCACAGGGAGGCCGAGGCCCCATGGATGGGTACGGGCCGCCTTCTGAAGACCTGCCTCCCGGGAGATAGAGATGGGGCGTCAACAGGGCGGCCGTATTTCCGTTGAACAGGCACCGCAGGGCAAGAGAAAGGATGGTCCTGATGAGGAAGCCGGGGCATGTCTGGGGCAAAAAGACGGCGATGTGTTTGATTTTGTTTTTTTCGCTATTTTTGGCGATGAGTGCTTTTGGTGAAGAATCCCAGACGGCATCTCAAAATGATGAGTCTTTATTCTCTCCGCCGCGTGAGGCAGATGGGCCTTTCGGCGGCCGCGAAATGAAGGCTCCGCCTCAAGAGGCGATTGACGCCTGTTCGGGTAAGGCCGAAGGCGATGCGTGTCAATGCCGCGGGCCGAGAGGAGAAGAGGAGGCCGGGGTTTGCGCTTCTACGCCGGACAAGAAATATTTCGCCTGCAGGCCGGAACGCGCTCTCCGCGGCCTTCAAGAGGAACAGGACCAGCCGAAATAATAATCAGGCAGAAGGGTTGATAAAAAACCCCTGACATTTAACCGTCAGGGGTTTTTAATTTTTGTTCCGGACGTGAGGTGTCCGGTTTTTAAATTATGCCGAAGGAGGGAGTCGAACCCTCACAGGCGTGAGCCTAATGGTTTTTGAGACCACCGCGTATGCCATTCCGCCACTTCGGCAATCGATTTTCAATTTTCTTATTATTTTTCTCCTTGCGTCTTGAACCATCCGAGCATTTCCATCGGCAAGGGGAAGACGATGATGGAGGATTTTTCCGTCGAGATATCCATGAGCGTCTGGAGATAACGCATTTGTAAGCTCATGGGTTGTCGCTGGAGGACCTGGGCTGCCTGCGCGAGTTTTTCGGAGGCCTGGTATTCGCCTTCGGCCGAGATGACTTTGGCGCGGCGTTCTCTTTCGGCTTCCGCCTGTTTGGCCATGGCGCGCTGCATTTCCTGCGGCAGGTCGACGTGCTTGATTTCTACATGGGAGACCTTGACGCCCCAGGGGTCCGTTGCCTTGTCGATGATCAACTGCAATTCTGAATTGATCTTCTCCCTTTCTGAAAGGAGCTCATCCAAATTTACCTGTCCTACCGTGCTTCGCAGGGATGTTTGGGACATCTGAGAGGTGGCAAAATGATAATCCTCGACTTCAATGATGGCGAG
>JBAZLD010000056.1:0-2721 GCA_041650475.1 Candidatus Babeliales bacterium
CACGCCGCCGGTGATTTCCGCGGCCTTGCCGAGATCGTGCAGAAACGCGCCGGCGATCACGAGGTCGGCGTTGAGTTTGGGGTACATCGGAAGCAGCGCCTGGGCGGCCTTCGTGACCATCAGCGTGTGCTCGACCAGCCCGCCGACAAAGGGGTTGTGCATCTGGACGGCGGCCGGGGCCTTCTTGACCGCCGCGACGAGCTGCTTGTCCTCGACGAATTTTTTGACGAGGGCTTTGAGGTGCTTGTTCTTGATCGTCCGCGTGACGGCCAGCAGTTCGTTCCACATCTCGTCGACGTCGTGTTCCGTCACGGGGATGAATTCGCCCATGTCCACCTTGTCGGCGGCCATCGGTCGGCAGGCTTCGATCACGAGCTGCAGGCTGCCGCGGTAGTCCTCCACGCGCCCTTTGACGTGCAGGAATCCGTCGGTGGGAATCGCCTGGAAGACGGCTTCGTTCGCCTGCCACATGCGTCCGGGGATTCCGCCCGTCGCGTCGGCGAGGGTGGCGGAGATATAATACGTCCCCGTTTTGGTGGTCCGCAGGTCTTTCTCACGAACGACGAACACCTGATCGACCACCTGCCCGTTGGCCAGGTCTTTCACCTTGACCCGATTCGCATTCATAGGCCCGCCATTGTACGCCGGAGATACGCGAATGCAAAGGAGTGTTTTTCTTTCCCGTCGGCCGGTTGGCCAAGGTGCGCGGATACATTCCAGCAAACCTTTGGCTATATGAAATTATCACGAAGCGTATGGATCGAGTGAAAACTTAACACGTCAAGATCGCTTTGGGGCCAATCGTCGGTTCCTCCGTAAATCAAAACGCCTTTTCCGGCGGTTGGGTTGAGTTTTTTATATCGCGTCAATTCATCCGCCAGGGAATGGCGAAACGTCGTGGAGGACTTGATTTCCACGGGGATCACCATGCCGCCCGTATCGATCAAAACGTCGACTTCATGGCCGTCGCTGGTTCGGTAATAATACAGGCGAGGTTTACAACCCTGATTCCATGCCTGTTTTTGCAGTTCTGTGACGACGAACGTTTCAAAAATCGCCCCGCGCAACGGATGCGTCGCCAATTGCGCCGCGTCGGTGATCCCAAGCAGATAACACATCAAACCCGAATCAACAAAATACAGTTTGGGAGATTTCATCAGGCGTTTTCGATAATTGGCGTGATGAGGCGGAAGAAAGGAAACAATAAAACCTGTTTCCAGAACGCTCAGCCAGGATTTGACGGTATTGACCGATACTCCCACATCGTTGGCCAGGTTCGTAAGGTTCAGCACCTGGCCGCTCCTGCCGGCGCAGAGACCTAAAAACGTCACGAATAAAGAACGGTCTTTGATATGAAGAAGCGAACGAACGTCCCGTTCCATATAGGTTTCGGTATAAAAGGCGCAGGCTTCCGTCGGATTGAGTTTTTTGTCATAAATACGGGGAAACATGCCCGTATAGAGCAGTGAATCCAAATGATCTGAAAGATGACTGAATTCAGAACAAACGCGAAATTCATCGTAAGAAAACGGCAGCAGTTTCAATAATGCCGTTCTTCCCGCCAGCGACTGGGTCACCGATTTCATCAGTTCCAGTTGCGCACTGCCGGTGAGAATGAATCGCCCTTCCCGCTGGGATTCATCCACCATTCCCTGAATGTAGCTCATCAGGTCGGGAACGCGCTGGATTTCATCGATAATCGCGGTCGGCCAACGAGTGAAAAATCCTCGAGGATCCTGCTCGGCCAAGGTCCGATGATCCGGAGCTTCCAGGGAGACATACGGCATATCGGGGAACGTTTTTTTACAGAGCGTTGTCTTTCCGGATTGCCTTGGACCGGTAAGGGTGACGACGGGATATTGCTTCGCCAATTGCGACAATTTGGATTCCAGAATACGCGGGATATACATGAAAAACCTTTCTTGCAGATTTGCAGTGCAACTGCATATCTGTAAGATATGATACATCTTATTTATTGTCAAGTGGTTCTGAAAAATTATTTCTTGGACAATACGGGCGAATCTCCCTTTCCCGCCGGGACGATTTCCAGGCGGTCGATGGGGACGCGGACGAATTTTCCGACGAGGGTTTCGTCGGTGGACCAGTTGGGGTCTTCCATCCGCAGCAGGCCGAAGTGGATGACGACGGGCATGACCTGCACGACGCGGCCGAACCCGGCGTACGCCCAGCCCTGGACGGGTTCGAGCATGACGCGATGGCTGAGATTCTCCGCGACGGCTTGCTCCCAGGAGATCGTCTCATCCGTCGTGTAGCGGAAGGCGACGTCTTCCAGAGGCCCCGGCGGCGTGCGCCGCCGCGGCGGGCTGATGCCGTCGCACACGTCCAGCAGCGCGCCGTCCACCCAGACCTCCGCCCGGCCTCCCAGCCCCTCCGTATGCTCCATGCGTACATCCATCGTGTTGTTCATCCGTGAATTTTCTTCAGAAGCCAGGCCATGTTTTGGCCGAGGAGGGTCATCGTCTTCATGCCTTCTTCGTCGGCTTCCACGTCGCCGATGTTCCGTCCGACGCCCATGTTCCAGTAGCACGAACCGGGGACGATCATCTGTTCGATCAGGAACATGTGATTGATGGTGTCGAAGGCGTGGATTTCTCCGCCGCGGCGGACGGCTACCACCGCAGCCCCGACTTTCCGGCGGAACAGGTCGCCGTTGACGCGGGCGACGAAGCCCGCCCGGTCGATGAGGGCCTTGAGTTCCGC
>JBAZLD010000057.1:0-2675 GCA_041650475.1 Candidatus Babeliales bacterium
CCATTCCACTTCGTAATTGATTTTAATTTCTCCCCATCGGTATTCCTCTCCTTCCCCCGCACTTTTAATTTCTAATCCTTTCTCAACAAGTTCTGGATCTATTGCATGGGTAATATAATTTAGAAGCGCTGATTTGCCTGAAGACCTACCACCAATAATTGAACATAAATTTTGATTAAACTCAATTTCTTCCGGAAAGTCGCTTGTATTACTAAACTTAATTTTTTTAATTATTTGATAATTTTCCTTTCTATCCGGAACATCTGGACCAATCCAAACACGATCTCCGGGTTCTGGCTCATATAATATCTGTTTTAATCCTTCAAAAGTTGGGTCTGCTTTAATCCAACAATACTTATCAATTGGTTGTGAGTTTTCATCTTGTAACTTACCAAAAGGATAATTAATTTTGTGCGCATCACTGCCTTTAACACAAGGAATTTTACGACCATTTAACCATTTTTTAATTTCTTCTTCATTATATTTATCACTCTTCCCTACAAAAAAATTTATCTGTTTGATATTAGATGACCCGATAATATGTGCTTTGTTTATTAAACCTAATTTGAAATATTTATCTTGTTTAGGATCTATATTGTCTATACCTCCATACTCATCATAAGGTAACCAAACTAAATATCTATTTTTTAAATGGCTATCGTTTTCAAGATTCTCAACTACTCTAAAATAATTAACAGATAGCTTCTCGTCCAATATTTCTATATTTCCAACTCTATCTGATTTGCCTTGTTCATTTAGGCACTCGAGAGCATTAATCCAAGTTTTTATTTTAGGAATTAGATTTATATCATTATCAAAAATAATATGGAAGTTAAATCTTGCACCTCTTTTCGATCGCGGATCATCTTTATCTAGCAAAATATTGTTCATTCTGAATTCTATAACGGGGAATAAAATCTTCTTAACTTTATCCTTATATTTGGAAATAATTTCTTCATATCCTTCTATAGTCAAATAGTCATTTATTCCTATAACTTCTGCTTCTGAATTATTAATGTTATCTATAAAACCATTATAAGATCCACCATAAGTTTTGGGAGAGTGAACGTGCAAATCCCACTTCCTCCATAATGAACCCCTCGCATCATATAAATTGTTGTTTAATTTATTAATCATAGAACGCTCTATTTATTTTTTTATCATCCCCACTCACTCCGTACTCCTCGTCCTCAATCTCGCTGTAATTGACATAAAGATGATTTTTATCTAAACACTCAAGCAAAATCTTTTTTTGGTCTTCAATTGATAAATCTTCAAAATCTTTGGCATGCTCATCAATTGTTTTTATATCAACTTTATAACTTAAAAACGCTTTCTCTTTCATCGCTTCCCATAATTTCTTTAATTCTTGTTCTGTTTTTGCTTTCCGAATTTTCTCAACAAAATTTTCATTCCACTTTGCAAATTCCATATACACAAAATCACCGCCACCTTTCCAGTCAACGGATTTTGAAATACCGGTTTGATCGCCATTAATAACATTTTTTAATCTTACAACAGCACTATTTTCTCCATAATCAAGTTGCTCAATACCAATATATTGCCGACCCATTTTATGGGCAACAGCACAAGTAGTTCCGGTACCGGCGAAAAAATCCATTACAATATCGCCTCTATTCGTTGACATATTAATAATTCTTTCTAATAGTTTTTCCGGTTTTTTACCTGCTTTTAATTCAACTTCTCCCTCACTTGCTATGCCTTGATGAAGATTCTCGCTCCATAAATTATCATTTTTTACAAGCTTTAATACGATTTTATCTTCTTTATTTTTGATTGCACTATCTTTTAACCAAACTATCAAAGAACCATCCAAAAAATAATATCTATATTTTTCTCCAGCGGACTTACCTTTAGTTGGTATATATTCAATAGAAACTAATCCTTTTTTCGGTAATTGTGGCATAACTCTTTTCATTAATCCACCTTGTGGATTAGTAGTTCTAAAAATTTTTTCAAAATATTTATAATAGTTTTCATCTGTTCTTTGATTGTTACCCAGCGAATCAATAGAAAAATTCTTGTGCTCAAAAACTTTAATCTTTCCTACATTTCCCCCGTTTATATCTTTTATATGATTTTCAAAACCAAAATGAATTAAAATTTTATTATATGTAGCTTTAATATTATCCCCCAACTCAACCTCAATAAAGGGAAGATAATTTTTTACATTTGCACTATCTTTTGCATATATTAAAATGTATTCGCAAATATCAAAAATAAAACTTTCTTGCCCAACACCTCCACCAGCCTTTGCTTTTAGAGTAATCATGTTCAAAAAATTATCTTTATTAAAAATATCATCACATAACACTTTCAAATATGATTGTTCACGATTATCAATCTGAATAAAAATAACTCCATCGTTTTTTAATAATTTTTTAGCAACTTCTAATCTGTTCTTCATAAAAGTCAACCAACTGGAATGATTAAACGCATCGTTATATTTAAACTCGTCATTGCCAGTATTATACGGTGGATCAATATAAATCAATTTTACTTTTCCAGCGAAACGTTTTTTGAGAGAGTGAAGCGCTAAAAGATTGTTGCCTTTAATAATAAGATCGTCTTTGATATCTCCTTTCTCATCTGTTTTGAAATTATCCAATTTATGTTCGCCTTTTACATCAATTCTTTTTGCGTTTGTAAAAACT
>JBAZLD010000058.1:0-2656 GCA_041650475.1 Candidatus Babeliales bacterium
AGGTCGAAGAGCTCTATGATCTTCTGCCCGTCAACACAGAAGTGACCGTCATCGATTAATCAACTGCCTTTAGGATCCCTATGGTCGCCCTTGATTTCGAAAAACCTATTGCCGAGCTTGAAAAGAAGATCCGGGAGCTTAAGAATTTCACCGCTGAAAAACACATCGATCTTTCAGGCGAGACCAAGCGCCTGGAGGAAAAGCTCGAACGCCTGCGCAAGGATATCTACGGAAAGCTGACGCCTTGGCAGCGTGTCCAGATTTCCCGCCACCCTCATCGGCCCTACACGCTTGATTATATCCAGCTGATCCTGAAAGATTTTGTGGAAATCCACGGGGACCGTTCTTTCCGCGACGATCGGGCCATTGTGGCCGGATTTGCCAAGCTCGACGGCCAGAAGATCGTCGTGATGGGCCATCAGAAAGGCCGCGACACCAAAGAGAACCTCGTTCGTACGTTCGGTTGCGCCCATCCGGAGGGGTATCGCAAGGCCCTGCGCGTCATGGAACTGGCCCAGAAATTCGATCTCCCTGTCCTTATTTTTGTCGATACGCCGGGCGCTTACCCCGGGATCGGGGCCGAGGAGAGGGGGCAGGCCCAAGCGATCGCCTGGAACTTGAAGATGATGTCCGGTATTCGTGTTCCTCTGGTGATGGTTGTCATCGGCGAAGGGGGGTCCGGCGGCGCGCTCGGCATCGGTGTGGCCGATCGCGTCTGCGTCATGGAGAACGCTTATTATTCGGTGATTTCTCCGGAAGGATGCGCCGCCATCCTTTGGAAAAGCAGCGCCAAGGCGGCCGAAGCGGCCGAAGCCCTGAAATTGACAGCCCAGGATCTCTTGAGGTTCGGCGTGATCGACGAGATCATCAAGGAGCCCCTGGGCGGCGCGCATCATGACCCTGAAGATGCGGCCAAGAACATCAAGGCCTGCGCCAAAAAACATCTTGTTGAGCTTATGAAACTTCCCAAGGATGAACTTACCGACCTGCGTTATCGCAAATTCCGTCATATGGGGCATGTCCTTGAGGAGACCCGCGGGTCCCGTTAGGCCCTTCTCGGCGCGGCATGCGGAGGCCAGCTCCTTGCGCCGGGTCAGGCCTTCTCGAAGAGCGTTTCGTATCGTACGGGCCATGGATTGTTATGCCTAAGATGTTTTCTGCTGAAGTGTCTGTTTATTCTGGAGGCCTGACGGCATGAAGATTGAACAGGAATTGATCATTTTGGGGCTTTTGGAAGACAAACCGCGGCACGGCTATGAGATCAAAAAACAGATCAAAGAGGTGATCAGTACCTTTGCCGCGCTGGAAGTCGAATCGATCTATTATTCCCTCAACCTTCTGGAGAAAAAGGGGTATCTCAAAAAGACGGTCAGCGTCGGCGGCCCCAGGCCCGAGAAATTCATCTATAGCCTGACACCTAAAGGGCACGAACGTTTTCTTCAGTTGCTGACGAAAAGTCTTTTGACCGCCGACCGTCCGAATTTCAGCATTGATGCCGCTCTCTATTTTTTACCTTCTCTGCCTCCCGATGTCGCCCTGCGGCGGCTCAAAGGCAGAATGCGGATCCTTTCGAAGGTGGAGGAGGCTTTGGAAAAGCTCTCAGAACAGCTCCAGGTAAAATCGTCCTATCATCTGCATTCCATTGTCGAGCATAATTTGGAACTCCTGCGCGCTGAGAAGAAGTTCATCCAGAACATCAGCCAGGAACTCACGAAGAAGAATATCAGTATCCCCGAGTGGCCCCACACCTCTATGTAAAATGAGGAATGCAACGCCCCCTCCGTAATATTTACCCCGTGCTCAGAAGGCCTCACCTGTAAAGGTGGAGATGGATGGCAGACGGGCGGAATTCCTCGTCTGCCCGTTTGTCGGGGAAGGCGATCACGGCGGAAATCCGGCACAAAAAGGGGCACATCTGTAAAGCCGTTGGACACCACACATCTTATTGATATAGATATGTTTAGGGTTTTGTTAAAACAAAAGAATAATAATTCTTGACATATTAAAATTTAATTAGTAAAATTTTACTAATTATTTTGACCAACCTTAATGCCATATCTAGGGACATCCGCCAGTTTTATGGCGGATATTAAAAAGTGTCATTTTAGGGTGATCCGCCTCCGGCGGATAATCAGGATCAACATTTCAGGGTCATCCGCCCTTGGGTTAATGGCGAAACTTCTCCTTAATTATTAGGTAAGAGGGAGTATTTATGAAGACGATCCGGGAACTAGTCGTTAAGCAGGCAAAGGATTTTCCGAAAAAAGCCGCCATTATTTTCGAGGATCATGGGATTACTTTTGGCGAACTCAAAGATCGTGTTTTCAGGCTTGCTAATAATCTGAAGGATTACGGCATCAGGAAGGGCGATAAGGTCGCTCTCTACCTTCCGAACTGGCCGGAGTATATTTATTCATATCTGGCGCTTTTTTCCATCGGCGCCACGGTCGTGCCGTTTGACTTCATGCTCAAAAATGACGAGCTGGAGGCTTGTTTGGCCCATTCGGATTCCGTGCTTTTGATCGCCCGCGGCCGCCCCGATGTGTCGCTGGAGAGCATACGGACTCATGCGCCTAAGCTCAAAAATATCATGCTCGTGCGCGAGAGAAAAGAAGGATGTCTCTGTTTTGAGGAATTTTGTGATCGCGGTTCGAGC
>JBAZLD010000059.1:0-2653 GCA_041650475.1 Candidatus Babeliales bacterium
TAAACTCGGCGGCGATATAATCGATCAGGACGTTATCCATGTCCGTGCCGCCCAGTTGTGTGTCGCCGTGCGTGGACTTGACCTCAAAAACGCCTTCAGCCATCTCCATGATGGTAACGTCCAGCGTCCCGCCGCCCAGGTCGAACACCATGATCTTCTGTTCCTTGCCGGCCTTGTCCAAACCATACGCCAGACACGCGGCTGTCGGCTCGTTGACGATACGCAGGACCTTGAGGCCCGCGATCTCGCCGGCATCCTTGGTCGCCTGTCTCTGGTTGTCGTCAAAATACGCGGGACACGTGATCACCGCCTCGTTGACCGGCTCACCCAGATAGCTCTCGGCGTCCTGTTTGATCTTCTGCAGAATAAACGCCGATATCTGTTGCGGCGTATACTCTTTGCCGAAAGCCTTGAATTTATGGTCTGTCCCCATCTTGCGCTTGGCCGCCATGATCGTGCCTTCGGGGTTAATGGCTGCCTGACGCCTGGCCGGCTCACCGACCAGACGCTGGCCGTCTTTGGTAAACGCCACATAGGATGGAAATGCCTTGCCTCCCCCGACCGTCGTGCCTTCCGCCGAAGGAATGATCACAGGCCTGTTGCCTTCCATGACAGATGCCGCTGAATTCGACGTCCCTAAATCAATACCGATAATTTTTGCCATGACGACCTCCTTGATCCCGCCTCTGGCGGGATTAAAAATTACCCTTCTTTTTTTTTCTTCTCTATTTTCTTAGCCACTCTCACCTTGGCGGTGCGAATGACCCTGTCGTTCAATTTGTAACCTTTTTGCATCTCTTCGATCACTTCGCCGTCTTCGTGTTCGGACGTCTCTGTCTGCACCAGCGCTTCGTGCTGATTGGGATCGAACTTTTTCCCTTTGGCCGGGATCGCGATCACCCCGCGCTTTTTCAGAAGCTCATAAAGATGCGCCAGGATCATCTCGATGCCTTTCAGAAAGGCGTCCGAATTCTCCTGCCCTTTTTCCGCGGCCTCGACAGACCTTTCCAGATCATCCAGTATCCCCAGCAGATCGACGATGATATCTTCGTGGGCATATTTCTGGAACTCCTGCTTATCGCGCTCCAGGCGCTTGCGCACATTCTCGAAATCCGCCTGCTGACGCAGGAGCCTGTCCCAGGTCTCCCCGGCCTTCGCGACCTCTTCCTTCAGCTTTTCATACTCTTCCCTACTCAACACAACCTTGTCTTCCGCCTTGTTGGCGCCGGGGACATGAGCCTCTTTGCCGGGCTTGGCCATGTCCGGCCCGACAGAAGGCTGGCCATTTTTATTTTCAGTATGATCGTTTTTATTCATCATATTCCCTTAAGGACATTCTGGCCCCTCGGCTAAAAATAAGGCCTCAAATCACGCAAGACCCCGCTCTACCCGGTCAAAATCTCTCGATATTCCTGGCGATGGCTTCGGAGACGTACTCGATAAGAGGAATGACCTGATCATAAGCCATTCTTTTGGGGCCGATCAGGGCCAGGCGACCCGACCGTTTATGCTTGTCCTCATAGCGCGAAACAACGACCGCGCAATGCTCCATCTGCGGGCAGGCGATCTCTTTACCGATATAAACCTGCGTCTGACCCGAAAAGTTGCGGTTGACGAGGTCGATCATCTCTTCCTTCTTATCCAAGATCTCCAGGATCATCTGGACTTTGTGAATATCGGAAAACTCCGGGTGTTCCAGAAGATAGCGCGCCCCGCACGCGTATGTCCTCTCGATTTCCTTTTCGTTAAAATATACAAGGCTTGTGTAATGCGTGAAATCCGACATGATCCGGCTCGTCTCTTCAAAGAGATCATCGAACTCCTGCACCTTGAGCTCATAGATCTTGTCGATAAACTCCGTTTCTCTCGGAGAAAGCTTCTTCTTGTTCATCAGGACGTTGATATAGAGCCTGTACCCTTCGTCGGTCGGAATGCGGCCGGCAGAGGTATGGGGATGGGTCAAAAACCCCAGATCCTCAAGTTCGGAAAAAACATTGCGCACGCTGGCCGAGCTTAAAGCCAGCCTCTTTTTTCTACGCAGAGATTCCGAAGAAATGGGCGAGGCGGAATTGAGATACATCTCAATCGAAGCCAGTAAGATCTCCTTATTCCTTGAATCGTGGTCTGTTAATCTGGGCATGATTTCGTCTGGAGCCTCTTAAAATCTCTTACCTCATATACAGCTGTCTCTGTTTTGTTAGCACTCGCTAAATCAGACTGCTAAAATAAAAATGTTACCATAATCCGATGGTTTGTCAACCACAAAAACCAACTCCATGCCTCGTTTGCGCAACATCAAAAGAAACAGGGGGTTAACGTTCTCTGCGGCGTTTTTCTCTTGTGAGTTTTGACTTATGTTTCTCGATCTGGCGCGCCAGGTCGAGGAACGCCGCGTTGATGGCCGCGACATGATCCTGTCCCCGTTCACGGCAATGAATGGCGATGGAAGGCAAGAACAGGCTTAAAGACGCAAAAAACTCGTCTTTCTTGTGGGGATTCTTGTCCAGGACGCCATGCAGATAGACCAGATCGTCGCTGAACCTTTTTAAATATCTTTTAACCTTTGCCGCCTTCTGGTCAAAATATTCCTTGAACACAGGGTCTTCTTCCACATGGCTCACCGTAAACGTTGTCTTCATCTTATCTCCCTTTC
>JBAZLD010000060.1:0-2652 GCA_041650475.1 Candidatus Babeliales bacterium
CCCGGTGAAGAAATGCGCGGATGGCTTGATTTTTCGAAGGATTGTGGTTATATATGTAGAGAGGAATGCGGTGTTCTCGATCAGAAATATGACGAGTTAGGTGCCATGTTTTACCGCCTTATTGGAAAATGGCATGGAGATAAAAATGCACAAGCATAATATTCTTAGAACATTGTTTTTTTCTCTGTTTTCTGTTCTCTGTTTTCTGCCTTCTGCGGTAGAGGCGAACATCGTCGTCCGCGCCGCTGTCGTCAATCCCTCCCATACCCAGAGCCGCAAAGTCCCTTTTAAGTCCTATCTTCCCAAAGAGATCAAGCCGGAGAACATTGTGGACATGGGCGATCTGGAGATCGCCTATGACCCGAAAGAATCCGCCTATTACGTTTACAAGGATTACGACCTGGCGCCGAGAGAATCGGTGGTTGTTGAGATTGAGATGGAAGATGTCTGGAAGGTCCCGGAGGGAGAGATCGCTTCGATCAGAGAAGAAGCGGACAAGGTCACCAAGCTTCTGGAAAATACGGATTATTTCGAGCGTGCCAAGTACCTTAAGCAGAGCATCGGCGATAAACTCGACCGGATCGAACGTACGCAGAATGTCGTGAACCCCAATCCCGGCGGCTATATTTCTGATTTTCGGGAGAACTTAAAATTACTGGAGACGGTCAAGACCGATCTCCAGGCTGCCAAGACCCTGATGACCGAGGCCAAGGAAGTCTCGCCCATGCTGACGTGGAAGTTGATCATTGCGGTTGTGGCCTTCCTGGGCGTCCTGGGATTGATCTTTTTCGTCATTTGGTTTAAGCAGATGAAAAGCATTTCAAACCTGACGGAAGATTTCAAAACCCCTTCGCAAGATATGCAGCCGGAGGCCTTGGCTCCGGAAAAAGGGGAAACATGGCAAGGGGAAGAGCAGAAGAAGTCCGATCTTTCGGACATTGAGCGGCGCCTGAAACAAGAAAAGAAATGAATTCATAGGCCCCTTTAGTCCCGTCTGAAAGTCGCGTTGGCCGCCTGGCCGCGACATAAGAATTTTACGGACTTGCCGTAACACGGCAAGTCCTTTTTCATCCCGTTTCCGTCACGGAGGCTGCGCGCGGCGGACCGAAAGCGGCCTTTAAGAGGCCGATTCTTATTGAAAAGCTTTTTGTGTTGGGCTATACTTAAGACGGTAAAATTGGCCCTTTTTCTCCGTGCGCAGCGAAATCCCGCATTGTCTCCCGTTATGCGGGACCGGTGCGGGGCAGATGACCCATTACAGGCAACCTGCCTATCGGCAGGCAGAAATAAGGAAGACGACCTCTTTTCAGGCAAAATCAAGGAGGATGGATATGTGTGCGTTAAGAACCGTTGTTAAGTCATTTTTGGCTGTGGGTTTTGTCCTGTCTCTTATAGGTTGTGAAACGATGGGCGAGAATACCAAGACAGGCGCGTTGGGCGGCGCCCTCGTGGGTTCCGTTGCCGGCGGCGTGATCGGCCACCAGTCGGGCCACGGGATCGAAGGCGCTCTTATCGGCGGTACGGTCGGGGCGCTGGGAGGGGGTCTGATCGGCCATTCCATCGACCAGAAGCGCACCAAAGAACAGATCCTGGCCGGAAAGGAAAAGCTTGGTATTTCCGATGTGATCGTCCTGGCCAAGTCGGGGATGACGGATGACGCCATTATCGCCAAGATCGCCGAGACAGGCTCCGTCTATAACCTTTCCGTAGAAGAAGTCACGGCCCTTCAGAAAGAAGGCGTCTCTAACCGCGTCATCAATTATATGATGGCGACGGCGAAGAAATAATACTTGACAATTTTTATCGGATATATAATAATCTATGCATAGATGCCTTAAACCAGTTACGAAAGGAGATTGTCATGAGACTCAGACCGCGTTATTTTCTGCGGGCGATAGCTCATTGCAAAGAGGGTTGTTGTCCAAGCCTATCTATGGTTCATCGGAGTTTCGGCCGTGACGATTTTGGAGCGAGACAAGGAGAGAGGACGCCGGCTTAGCCACAGCGCTACGCCAAGGATGAACGACGCAGTCGCAGCCCAAAAGCGGCCGGCCCCTTGGTTTCTAACCAAGGGGAAGGCGCCTTTTGACCGCCTGCTGCGTTGCTCCTCCTCGACGTACCACAGCGGGTACGCCATCGTCGTCGCGCCTTGCATGCGGCTAAAATCCGCTCTTCCAAAATCTCCGAAGACCATAGATAGGCTTGGACTACTCCCGGACACGAGCCTAAACTGTCCACGAGCGGCGGCCCCGTTAGAGACGAAGATACCGTATCCAGGCTCTAGCGGGGCTTCATCGTTTTGCGGGACATGTTGAGCCGAGATCAAAATGTCCCTGGGAGGCCGTGATTTTTTACGCCTTCGCAGACTTCCTCGTGAACGGGAGGCAGGGGGTCAAAAGAAGGGGGTCCTATGCGAGTCCAGATCGACAAGAACGGCAATATTATCATTTTTGATTTCAGCCCTGCCCAGGCTTTCAAGGTAGCGGTGCGAATGGAAGAGGATGGCATCCGTTTTTATGAGGACCTGGCCGGCAAGGTCAGGGACGCAGACGCCGGGCGGGAGATCGGTTTTCTCATTCAGGAAGAAAAAGAACATCTTAAGTTGTTCCAGGGGCTCCTCGACGCAGTAAAGAGCGGGGCCGAAGACGCCTT
>JBAZLD010000061.1:0-2646 GCA_041650475.1 Candidatus Babeliales bacterium
TCTTGTAAATCAGCCGCCCGTCCTCGCCCCGCTCCACCTTCACCATGCTCGGGTCTTGCGGGATCAGCTCGACGATCCGGCCCGATGCCTCCCGGATTTTCTGGCTGAACGCATTCCCCCGGAGATTGAGATGCGCCATCCCCTGCTCGAAAAACTCATAGGCGGTCTGGTCCTGATTCGGTTTATTGTGGAGGAGATCCCAGAGGGGATGCTGCCTTACAGGGTCTTTCCCGCCGTCCGTCCGGGTCTGATATATGAACAGCGGGAGGGAGGCGACGGTTTCGGCAAGGACGCGGACGCAGGCATAAACCGCGGCAACCGTCAACGCCGTGTCCGCCGTCACGTTTTCACCGCTCGACGAATAGGTCCGCTCGATTATGTTTTTAAGGAAATTTTCAGAACCCAGAACGCCGCGCAGTTGCACCGCAGCCCATCGACGGAAACGCTCACGGATTGAAAACATTCTCGCCCCTTATAGATAAGCAAACGCGCCCCACCCCTGCGCGTGCATCCCCACAGAATCAACTGCGGCCGTCATCCGGCTTGCCGGACAAAAAGGATTCCTCTATAAAGGGGATAAAGGTGACAATTTTAGCCGTGTTTTTTCTTTAATCTGGAGAAGATTTTCTTCACGTTTAGATAAGTAATATCAAGCGACTTTGATATTTCTGCATAGTTCTTGCCCTCTGACATTAAGGTGACAATTTGCTGTTCCCTTTTTGACAGTTTGATCCGCTTTTTCGGGAGAGGGAATTTCCCAGACCTGGGTGTTCCAATCGGCAATTCTCTTTGTCTAACATGATCCTGATTCACATACATTTGCGCCTCCGGGCATAGACTCCTGCAAACGGCACGACGTGAGCACTCATTGCAGAGCATTAGATTCCTTTCTACCGCGTGAACACGATATTCTCGGCGTCTATGCCTTCCCTCTTCCGCCGGTCCCTTGAATGGGGATGAAACCGATTGAATCGGTTGTCGGTCGTGAATCCTTGTCCGGTGAATATCTCCATCACCGGCCCCTTTGTGGCCGCCGAAACCTCGATCAGACAGGAACGGATAAAGCGCATCGTCAGGCGCATCCCCTCGACAACCTCAAGTTCCTGCCCGTCGATGTCGATCTTGACGTGAGTTGGGATTCCATACTTGATCACCGCCGCGTCGATGGAAATCACCTTGACTTCAACATGAAAGATCCCATCCCCGCCAACTTGCGCCCCGCTCTTCCCGGCCGTCGGGTCGATGATCCCCAATTTGGCATTGTGGACGTGAGAACCGACAGCCCTCGCATCCAGGGTTATATTTTGAAAGCCGTTCAGTTTTACGTTTCCCATGAACGCTAAAGCATTCTCCGGCATGGGCTCAAAGGCAAAGATGGGCATTTCGGGATAGAGCGAGGCGGCAAATAGACTATAAATGCCAAGGTTCGCGCCGACATCAAAAAAGACATCATGGGGATCAAAGGATTTGATCCAGGCTATGGTCTCATATTCCTTGGTCCAGAATGTCTCAGACCGGTATCGCTCCATCTCCGTTTCGGTTCGCATCTTGAATGGCGGTTTCATCGTCTCATCCCCTCCATTTCCCAACATCGGATTGACACATAGACCGGCCCCGTGGCCTCCATGACCGCCCACCTCATAGCCACATCCAACTGATCGGCATCCTCCGGCACGAGAACCGTCATCCCCGGCATGGTTTTCATCAGCTCCACATCATGCAGGCATTCGTGAGATGTTCCTGGTCCCGTCGGTAGCATCCCAGCCATTGCCCCCACAAAGACGATGTGCCGCCCCTCCAGACAGGCGTTATAAATTTGCTCGTTTGCGCGACGGCATAGGAAGGCCGCGAAGGAATGGACAATCGGGATGAAGCCCCCTGCTGCAAGCCCCGTCGCCGTCGAAACCATGTCCTGTTCCGCAATCCCGCATTGAATGAAGCGGTCCGGGTAAAGGGATTTGAAGGTTTTCAGGCCACAATCCGGTTCAAGGTCCGCATCCATTACCAAAACGCGGCTGTCACGGCCTATGGCCGCCAGGATGGATGGGTATTCCCTCGCAAGTTTGAAAGCCTCACAGGGGCGATCGTAGGGCCGTTTCCCGGCGAATTCATACCGGACCCCGGCCTTATCGAGGCGTGAACAGAGTTCCGCGATCGCCTGACCATATTCCATGCTGTTCAATGCCCCGGCATGATATTCGTTCCGGCCCTCCATGAAGGAGATCCCGGAGCCCTTGACGGTTTTGTGAACGTGAATATCCTTGCAGGAATCGTTGACATGAATCGGAAATATCTCATGGGCGAGCGCGAACCCGTTTGAATCGATGTGGACAATGACGTTCTCTTGCGCGTGGTTTATAGATTCGTAGAATTGCCCCTCTTCGCATTCCCCATCCCCGACAAGGACGTGGATCTTGCGCTGTCGCGGCCTTATCTCTCCTGTCGCCGGGTAAAACATCGGAGTCAGCCGGTCTGCAAGCACAAGGCCGTTCGCCTTTGAGATCCCCATCCCGAGCGATCCGGTATTGAACAGGACGCCCGGAACGTCCACCGTCGGATGGCCGGGGAGTCCACCGGGGCGGCGCAAGGTGTGAATCGTCTCAAACGGGATGGTCCCTTTCGCTTGGAGGACCGCATCCAGGGCCG
>JBAZLD010000062.1:0-2591 GCA_041650475.1 Candidatus Babeliales bacterium
TGTAGGAATTGATGCTTGTCCTGAAACTGTTAAAAACCTGAAGCATATGCAAGTGATATTAAATAGAGACATATATGAAAAAAATTCGAAAATTATATATGATGCTTTTGAAGATTGGAAAACAGAAGAGAAATTTGATTTGATTTTCACATCGCCGCCATATTTTTGCAAAGAAATATATGGGGAAGATGATAAACAAAGCAGCAAAAGATATAGGACTTATGATTCATGGAAGTCTTGTTTTTTAGAAAAATTGATTGAAAAATCATATAATTATTTGAAAAAAGAAGGAATTTTAATTATTAATATCGCAAATATAAAGATAGGAAATAAATATTATTTAATTGCAGACGACACAGAAAAAATTTTAAAAGAAAAAATGAATTTTGTTGAAAAACACGAGATGATATATAAAAACATATATAATGCAATGACAAAATCAGAACCAATATTTGTTTTTAAGAAATAATTATTTTATAATTGATTATAATTAAATGGAGTGAAACTATGGCACCAAAAGTAACTATTTTATCATATATTCCAGAATATGGAGAATTAACATATTTAATTGATAATATTAAATATATTGCTACTTTTATCAATAAAAGAGATAAATCAAAAATAGATCAATTGAAACGCAAATCAGATGGAAAATTAATCAACTTTTTAAAAACATTTGA
Organism: Candidatus Babeliales bacterium; assembly: GCA_041650475.1. Classification (GTDB taxonomy): domain Bacteria; phylum Babelota; class Babeliae; order Babelales; family UASB340; genus JAIPGX01. Next base: position 681 of record JBAZLD010000062.1, read on the forward strand.
TGTGAAAAGAGTTTCTTCAGAATTAAATATAAAATCTGCTATTAATAAGGTTTCAAAAGATATTATTGCTGTGAGCTACCCAAAGCTAAAGCATTGGGCTTCCTGATTCATAGATAGAATTTAAACAAAATGTTTTAAAATAATCATACATTTGTTTGGTTGATTCTATCTCCACAGGCTTTTTATTCCATATAGGAATTAGATCCCTACGCACCGTAGGTACTATTTGTAATCCTTCAAAAAGAATATTTCTAGCTGAATGTATATCTCTGTCTTCAACATAACCACATTTGCATTTATATATTCTTTTTGATAAATCTTGCTTAACACGCGTTAAACAATTCGGACATTCTTGTGTACTTGGATAATATCTATCTACAATTGTTGTATGAGGAAGTTTTTTGATTCCTTCAATTATTCCACCAATTGTAGATTGCTGAATTTGTTTTCCAAATAATCCAGAATGCCAACCTTTTATGTTTTCGTTTTGTACAGAAATTATATCATAATTGTTTTTTAGATAAGAAATTATTTTATTTTTTGTATCTTTTCTTTTATTTGTTATTTTTTCATATGATTTTTTCAATTTATTTAACTGTTTATTGTGATTTTTTGAGTTTTTAATTTTTTTCGAAAACTTTTTGTGTTCTTTTAATACTTGTCTACTTAGTGGAATTTTTGTATCTATTTTTATTCCATTTGAAAAAACCATTGAATCTTTAATACCAAAATCAATACCAATTGCATTATTCGTTTTTGTTAAAATAGTTTTTTCTTTAAAACAAGTTATTTTTAAATATATATCGTTATTTCTTTTAATTAAATTTGCATTGGCAAAATCTTTTTCTTTTATTTTAGATATTTGATTTATTCCTTTTACTTTAATTTTACCTATTCCTTGAATTAAAATTTTATTACCTTTAATTTTGTAAGTAGTATTAAATTGTTTAAGCGGTATTGATAAAAATTCAGATTTGAATTTTAATTTTCCAACTTTATTTCCTTTTTTCTTTTTAGATGATAAAGATTTTATTGAATTTTGTATCCTTTTTAAAATTTCTTGTTTTATCTGCGAACCTATTGTTTTTAGTTCTCTATCTTCAAATCCGTTTGTAGTTTTACATTGAACCTGTTTTATTTTTGAATCAAAATTAAATACATCATTTTTACTCAAAATATAATTATAAAACCATTTTGCTTCAAGAAAAAGTCTGTTTAGTTTTTCTTTTAATGTTTTAGAAAGTTTATTGTTTATAATTTTTAATTCATAAACAACAACATCTTGAGATTGTCGTCTTTGTTTTGTTTCTTTAAATGTTTTTGCTATATTATCTGCCTTAGACATTTTTTTGGTTTTCTATATATTTTTTTACTACTTCTAAACTAACTGCACCAACAGTAGAAATAAATTTTGATCTTGTCCATAAAGTAGGTAATCTTGTTGTTAATTCTTTGAATTCTTTTCTCATTCTATTTGATGTAAAACCTTTTATTTTTCCTATTGTTTTATAAATTCCAAAATAAGGATTGATATCTAATAGCAAATGAACATGATCGGACATAATTTCTATATCAATAATATCATATTTATATTCTTGTTGTTTTGATATGATAAGTTCTTTTAATCTGGACTGCATAACGTCAGTTAAAACCTTACGTCTATATTTTGTTGTCCAAATAACATGATATTGACAACTATATACTAATGTTTCTGTTGATTTGTATTTTTTTTCATTGTTATTTATATTCATTTATGTATAACCTTTATATTAGTTGAATTTTGTTTATCTATTGATTTTTATAAAAAAATTATTACAAATTTATGAAAATTTATAGGAAAAATTCATCCCAAAGCTAAAGCATTGGGCTTTCTTTTTCAAAATCAGGTAAAATCAACGATATATACATCAT
>JBAZLD010000063.1:0-2545 GCA_041650475.1 Candidatus Babeliales bacterium
TGAAACGGATAATTAACAGCCTTTAAACAAACAAAAAAAAATAAATTTAAAAATTACCAAAACTTGCATGACCAATATCCAGCAGAAGCCTTGTTTTTCTTTTGATCACACTTGTGTCTTGCTCTGAATGATTTTCTTTTTTGCGGATTAGACTTTTTTATACGCATATCTGGATCGCCAAAGTTAACTTTTACAATATTGCCCTTGTCGTTTTTAACATATACAGATCTTTTTTTTGGTCCGTCTGGTGTCAAAAATGGTTTGTTTAATGTCACCTTCCTCCCTTTGTATTCTGCTTCTGAAAGTGCTAACAACTCAACTGAGCCAAACTCATCCTCTTCAATTATTTTCCCACTAAGATTTGGCAAATAATCTTCTTCCGATTCAAATAATAAAGATTCTTCATCAATAACCTGTTTTACCAAATTCCTTAATTCATTTAAAGTTATTTTTTTTGTTACCATAATAATTGTTTTTTTATATAAATATTAAATAATTAAAAAAACCATTTAACTTTCATTTCTTAAATTCTTTTTTATTTTAATTCTACAGTATTTATTATTTGTACGCTACTTGGATTTAATGTTTAAAAAGAAACCACATCACCAACATTAATAAATATCAATTAAAACAAATTGAAGTGGTGTTTTTTAGAAAATTCTTCTATTTTAAATAAAACTCTATTCATCTCATTTATAATTTTATCCAATTCGTTTTCTGGTATATCTTCATTGCTTTTTACCATAACGTCTTTTCTGTATGATAACTTTTCTTCTAATTGCTTTTTTGCCATAAGAAACACTCTAAAAGTCAAATCATCCATATCTTTAGGTTGCGTCATATGAAATTCGTTTTTTATAATAAAATTATGAAATGTGTTTTCGTTTATTTTATGTGGATAATAAACAATCTCAGATGAAATATTATATTGTGGAAATTCTAAAATTTTGTCAGCCATCACCACTTTTACATCTTTATTATAAACTACCCTTTGTGCACTTAATCTATCTTCATCTCTCGTATTCTTAAATATAGTATATTCCTTTAAAAAAGGAATTCTTTTTATCAATACGTCTTTTATATTGCCCCCCAAATCAAGCCGATCATTCAAATACTCACATATAATAGTCGATATAAATTTTCTTAGTTCCATGACTTATTTTTTTTTACAAACTTTTTTGATATGCACATAAATATATGAAAAAAACATGTAACCCCTTTTTGCATATAATATTTAAAAAGAAATCACCCCCCCAACATTAATAAATATCAATTTTATCTTCATCTTGAAATTTTATATTTTCCCAATATCCCAAACCCAATTCAATTATACATAACTTTCCTGTTGACGGTTTAGTTCCAACATTAGAGCCATTAAAATCCTTAACATATATTTTTTTAGATTTCAACTCCATTAACATATTATACCATTGTTCCATCCAACCAGTTTTAGTGCCGCCATTATCTTTATATCGTTTGAAAAATTTATCTAATGTTTGTTTGTTAATATCACCACTTAAAAATTCGGATGATATATAAGATAAACTCATTTCTTTTCCAGTATATTCCAAAAAACTATCAATAATGCTATCAAAATAGTGTTCATCTATATTGCAAAATTCTTTTAAAATACACACATATTGATTATAACCTTCCTCCAATTTATTAGTAAAATGAAATGTTTTATAAACATCTGCAATATGAATATTTTTCTGTCCTTCTATTTTTTTAGCATATTCATACTCTTTTAAATCTTTTGTAATTTTTAACACTTTCGTATTTGATATTTTAAACGCAGTTCCAAATCTACCACTACCAATTCTTGTAAATCTTTTAAATCCAAGTTTTAACTTTAATTGTTCTAATATTTCTTTTGGCAGTATATCATCATCCTTTTCATATCTTGTATATGCCATCTCATTCAAATACTCACATATAATAGTCGATATAAATTTTCTTAGTTTCATATTACTTCCTACTTAAAATATTTTTTTCATACTCAAATAACCTTTTGGCAATTTCACCAGCACTCATCTTGTCTCTAACATTATCTATAAATTTACTATGTAGTTTTAATAACTCATCAACCCTCTCGTTCACACCACCAACTTTATTCCACACAGTATCCTGCAAATAACGCCTGAGTTCATGCCTAATCTCTTCATCAAAAGCAAACTTGTTTGCACCTTCACTAATAATATTAATTTGATTCTTATCAAAAACAATATAGTTGTTTGATGGTTTATGTGCTGAAAATATTCCCCCGATACATTAAACTTATGCAAAATTGTTTATTGGGACAATTTCGCTGTTAATTTCTTGTTTCATTGAGTTTCTTTGGATTAAATCCATTGATTGATATAACTCTCCACAAGCAGTTACTGTGTAGCTCACAGCCAATTGTTTTAAATTAAGAGAAGCATTTATATCTCTATCTGTTGAGATTCCGCATTTTTCGCAGTTATAAACTCTATCTTTTAATTTTAAGTCTTTTTTGATATTGCCACAACAGGAGCATTTTTTTGAGGAAGGAAAAAATCTATCT
>JBAZLD010000064.1:0-2533 GCA_041650475.1 Candidatus Babeliales bacterium
CATAACGATCGGCAAGCGCACGTATTCGTTGAAGAAATTCCTGCGCACCAACGCGGATACCTGCCTGAATCAGCGGCCGATCGTCAAGCTCGGCGAACACGTTGAAAAAGGCCAGGTGATCGCCGACGGAATGTCCACGAGGCAGGGGGAGCTCGCCCTCGGCAAGAACCTGTTCGTCGCGTTCATGCCGTGGCGCGGATACAATTTCGAGGACGCGATCCTCATCAGCGAAAAGGTCGTGCGCGAGGATGTTTTCACGTCGATCCACATCAAGGAATTCGAGATCGAATCCATCGAGACCCGTTTGGGCAATGAAGAGATCACCCGCGACATCCCCAATGTCAGCGAGGAAACGCTGCGCAATCTTGATACGACGGGTATCGTGCGTATCGGCGCCGAGGTCGGGGCCGGGGATATCCTCGTGGGCAAGGTCACGCCCAAGACCGAGTCCGAGCTTTCTCCGGAAGAACGGCTCCTGCGCGCCATTTTCGGCGAAAAGGCGTCCGACGTCAGGGATACGTCCCTGCGCGTGCCTCCCGGCGTCGAGGGATTCGTCGTTGACGTCCACCTGTTCCAGCGCAAGGAACGCGGCAGGAAATCGAAAGAAGAAAAAGCAAAAGAACTCGCCAAGATAAAGGAACTGAAGGCGTATTACGCCCAGGAGGTCGAGTTCGTCCGGGTCGAAAAGATCAACCGCCTGAGCGACCTGCTCGGCGTGGATAAATCGAAGCTCGAGCGCATGAACCTCGAGAACAACGAGGAGGCAAAGATACTTTCCTCTTCCTTCGACGACCAGATACAGGAACTGCTCAACGAGGAGGAGCAGGAGATCGAAAAGGTCAAGCGCGGGGATGAGCTTCCTCCCGGCGTGCTGAAACGGGTCGTCGTGTACATCGCGACCAAGCGCAAGCTGTCGGTCGGCGACAAGCTCTCGGGACGCCACGGCAACAAAGGCGTCGTCGCGCGCATCCTTCCCGAGGAAGATATGCCGTATCTGCCCGACGGCACGCCGGTCGAGATCGTCCTCAACCCGCTCGGCGTACCTTCGCGTATGAACATCGGGCAGATCCTCGAGACGCACCTCGGATGGGCGGCAAAGGCGTTGAACCTGCACATCATGACGCCCGTATTCGACGGGGCGACCGTGCCCGAGATAAAACATATGCTCAAAACAGCGGGGCTTCCCGAAAACGGCAAGGTCCGCCTCCATGACGGCCATACCGGTACGGAGTTCGACCAGGAAGTCACCGTCGGCATCATTTACATGATGAAACTGATACATCTGGCCGACGAAAAGATCCATGCGCGTTCCATCGGGCCGTATTCGCTCGTCACCCAGCAGCCGTTAGGCGGCAAGGCGCAGTTCGGCGGCCAGCGGCTCGGCGAAATGGAGGTGTGGGCGCTTGAGGCATACGGCGCTGCCTTCACCCTGCAGGAGATGCTCACCGTCAAAAGCGATGACGTTGCCGGCAGGACGCGCATATACGAAGCCATTGTAAAAGGCGAACAGAGATTAACCCACGGCATCCCCGAATCCTTCAACGTTCTCGTCAAGGAACTGCAGGGATTGGGGCTTGATATCCGTATGGAAAAGGCGGCATAATGGCAGAGACCAATATCGAGTTCGACAATATATCGATCAGGCTGGCATCACCCCAGACCATCCACGGCTGGTCGAAAGGCGAGGTGAAACGCGCCGAGACGATCAATTACCGCACGCTCAAGCCGGAAAAGGACGGGCTTTTCTGCGAGCGCATATTCGGGCCGGTCCGCGACTGGGAATGCAACTGCGGAAAATATAAAGGGATCAAGTTCAAGGGCATCACCTGTGACCGCTGCGGGGTCACCATCGACCGGTCCGCGGTCAGGCGCGAGCGCATGGGGCATATCGAGCTGGCAGCTCCCGTGACCCATATATGGTTCTTCAAAGTCGTGCCGAGCAGGCTGTCCGCATTGCTCGATATGACGCTGCGGGACCTCGAACGGGTCATCTATTATGAGGAATACGTCGTCCTTGATCCCGGCCCGACGCCTTTGAAAAAGAAGGACCTGCTCAACGAAGAAAAATATCAGGAAGCGCTGAATAAATACGGATCCAAGTTCAAGGCAAAAATGGGCGCCGAGGCGGTCGGCGAATTATTGAAAGAGCTCGACCTCGACGCATTATGCAAGAAGATGCATAAGGATCTTGAAAAATCAAAGGACAACCTCGGCAACCGCAAGATATTGAAGACGCTCAAGGCGGTCGAGGATTTCCGTAAGTCCGACAACAAGCCGGAGTGGATGATCCTCGAGGTCCTGCCGGTCATCCCGCCGGACCTGCGGCCGCTCGTGCCTCTTGACGGCGGAAGGTTCGCGACCTCCGATTTGAACGATCTGTACCGCCGCGTCATCAACCGTAACAACCGGCTTAAGAAACTGATGGAGCTCAACGCGCCCGAGATCATCATCCGCAACGAAAAGCGCATGCTGCAGGAAGCGGTGGACGCATTGCTCGATAACGGCAGGCACGGCCGCGCGGTCGTCGGAGCGA
>JBAZLD010000065.1:0-2533 GCA_041650475.1 Candidatus Babeliales bacterium
TTCGTCAATGATGGCGCTGAGCGCATAAGCAAGTTGCTGCGCCGCCCTTGCCTGGTTGGAACCGATGGTCTCCAGGCGCGGCAGATAAAAATAGAAATACCCCAGAAGGAAGGCTGTGCAGAGGATGGTGATGACGGAAAGGCCGATAAAAACAATGAACTTTCTTCGGATACTCATAGGCTACGATAGTCAGTGTCACGGCATGAAGAACGCGGATGACAGACAAGCGCCGTCATTTTCCATATTATACACCCGCGCCGGGCAAAAATCCCTCAAAAAAGACTCCCTTGACAAGACACAACGCGATATGGTAGCTTGAAACAAAGATTCCCGCGCATGGTGCGCGAGGACGCTGTCGAAAAGGAGGACGCATGAGAAATGCAGTAAGGTTTATTGCTGTCTGCGCTCTTGTCTTAAGCTTGGCCACACCTGCTATGGCGAAGACCCCAGGCGATAAACTGGCGCGCGGTATCGCCAACGTCGCAACGGGCCTGCTCGAAGTGCCTCAAACGATCGGACAGGAATGGAAAGAAAGCAACAATGCCGCCGTCGGCATCTTTGCGGGGTTCTTCAAGGGTATGGTCCAGGCGGTTATCCGCACAGGATCGGGCGTCTGGGACGTGTTGACATTCCCTGCCGCTATCCCCAAAGATTACGAGCCTCTCTACCACCCGGACTATGTGTTTGATGAAACGCAGCCGGACAAGACGGGAAGCAAATAACGCAGGATTGACATAGAATAAAAAAGGCGCCTTGAAAAAGGCGCCTTTTTTATTCCCTCCCGAAACCAGCACATCTTCTTGCGCCCAACAGGGCGCTGGTCGGACGAACAAGTCCGACCGTTTAGCGCGCCAGCCGAACCGGTGAGGCTGGCCGGTGTCGAGCGCTTCCTTGAATTACTATTAAGGCTAAGCGAAGACCAAAACCTGTTGAATAAAAATTTTCGTGCGCCTGAGTGGAATCGAACCACCAACATCTTGCTCCGAAGGCAAGCGCTCTATCCAGTTGAGCTACAGGCGCATAGTAAATGCGCACTTGCGCAATACCACATAAGCGCAAGGTGCGCAAAACAGTTGTTTTGCACCGGCGCAATTCCATATAAGCGCCGGGTGCACAAAACAAATGAAGAGCTAAAATTACCCGTTTCCCACGGCTTTTTTAACAAATGATATCGCAATCCCTGCCGAAGATCTTCTTTGCCGTCTTCAGCGAGGCTTTCGTCGGGACCTTGACCCAGGCCTGGGACGGCGGCCTGACAGGCGCGACGATCTGGATGCGGTCGGGTTCGATCTGCCGAACGGTTCTCTCCATAAGCTTCAGATAAGCGGGACTGTCGTTAACGCCCCGGACAAGCATGATCTCAAGCCATAACCTGCCGCCAAACGCCCTGCGGAAACGTTTTAAAGCGCCGATCACGTCTTTGATGCTCAAACCTTTCAAAGGCCTGTCGATCTTCTCGAAAATATCCTGCGTCACGGCGTCCAGCGACGGGATGACAACGTCGGCGCCCAAAAGTTCCCGCCGCACCTGCGGCCGGATCAGCGTCGAGGAATTCGTGATCACCACGACCGGCACATCCGTCATCCCATGGACGGCGCGGATCAACCGGCCGATGCCCGCATGCAAAGTCGGTTCGCCCGCCCCGGAAAACGTCACGTAATCCAGCTTCATGTCTTTTGGCTGACGGGCAAAAAAAGTCTTCAGCTCATCCGTGATATCCGAAACCTTGATGTAATCCTTCCTCTGCATCGTCTTGCGGGTCGTCTCTCTCAGCTGGCAATAGACGCAGTCAAAGCTGCACACCTTATAGGGGACGGTGCTTACTCCCAACGAAAACCCAAGCCTGCGCGATCTCACGGGACCATAGACGTATTTCACTTCCATGCCTCCTTTAATGAACAAAGGATAGCCCTCAGGGGCTATCCTTTGTCAAAAAAAGCTCTCTTCGGCGCGCGTGCGCGTTGGTTATTTAACCACCAGAACGCTGTTTTCGCTGCCGAAAGAATTGATGGTGCGGCGCGAACAGCCTGGATCGACGATCCAGGACCCATCGACGACGAATTTATATTCGTATGTTCCGGTCGGAACGGATGCGGATGCTCTCCAGATGCCGTTCTTGTCTTTCTTGGCGGTCAGGCTGTCCGGCTTCCAGCCATTGAAATCACCGGCCACGCCGACCCAGCTTGCCTTCGGTGCCGAAATCTTGAATTCGATCTTCTTGCCCACCAGACTCTTCTTGACTGCCATAGACGCCTCCTTTTATCAGAACAAACGTATTTTAAGCACTTCACGGGGCTTTGTCAAGCATGAAAAACTCTAAGCCCCTGCCCCGCCTGTCTCTTCGAAAAAGACCTTAGACGGCGACGATGGCGATGCGCCACCTATCGGCCATCTTCACGCAAATCTCTCTGTCGATCACCAGGGTCTTGTGGGCCTCGATGGCCAGGCAGCGCGCCTTGACTCGGCGCAGGTTCCTGATCGTCCGCGGCCCGATGACGGGGATATCAAAACGCATGTCCTGGTTCGGTTTGCT